>JAETPW010000007.1 GCA_021771025.1 Clostridiaceae bacterium | reverse complement strand
ATAATCTTCATCATATTTTTTGCTTGCCATTTCTTGACACACTCCTTTCAAGTTAGTGTACATAATTTATTATACACTCTCTCATAAAATGTGTCCATATATCTATTCTAACATCAGCAAAACAATATCCTTCCTTACATGCAAGAGAAGTTATCATTGCATATAGTAATTTCTCATTCGCTTTTAACTCTTTATTATATAGTATTTTTGATGGTATTACTGAATAATATCCTACTTTATTTCTTTGTTTTTCTTCCATTTTTCCACTCCAAATCTAACAGTAATAATCACAAAAAAATACAGAATATTTCTTTAATATCGAAATACTCTGTAATATAGATGATTACTGCATTTTATTAAATTTTGATAGTGGTTGGTATATTTGAAATACCACAGGCGTTGACCTCAATCTACAATTTCCTGCTGGTTGGGAAAAGGCGAGAGAAATAAAATATGAGCAAGGTTTTACTTCTCCTGCTCCGCGTGATTTTGTTGGCTTTGGTCCTTTAACTGAACCAGAAGCACTGGCTATCTATCAATTTACTTTGTCTCATGATTTTCGCTTAGTGATTGCTTACCATACTCAAGGGCAAGAAATTTATTGGAATTTTCAAAACATTAATCCACCAGATGGTTACCGCATTGGGCAAGAATTTGCCCGCGTTAGTGGCTATTCTTTAGAAGATGTTCCCTACAATTCTAGTTTTGCCGGTTTTAAAGATTGGTTTATTCAAAACTATCGTAAACCTGGATACACCATTGAAGCAGGGATTGGTGAAAATCCTCTTCCTCTTTCTCAGTTTGATGAGATCTATCAAGATAATCTAGGTATTTTGGTATTAGGGGCAATTCTTTAATTGCCTTTTAGTATCCATTTTATGATTTGCTGTTTAATGAAAAAATATTCCTTTTCTTCACATTGCATATTGGCTATACAATATTTTCGATTACTGATGTGAGAACAAAACATACACTCACGCAAATTTTTAGCATCTTGAATAAAATACGATTGACTAATTTTGCTTGAAGCAATCACCTGATAGCAATTAATGCAGGTAGCTGAATCGTCTACTTTTAAAGCATAGTGACAATCAGAAGATCGTTGGCAAGCAATGATGTTTTCAGAAGTGACACATCCTTCTGAAAACACAACATTTTTGCAATCAGTACAGTCTAAACTACGAAAAACATTTTCTGAACTATAGATGGTATCACTTTCTGAAACATTAAGAGAATCAAATTGTCGCTCTGTTGTCATATAATTAATTTTTTGCCATGCTTCGATAACGTCTTTTATTCCTGTTAATGGTGTTTTGGGGCGCATCCATGTATTATCTTCACTATATTTACGCATATTATTTTGGGTAATAAAATGTTTTGGATTTATAGAACTTGCCCAAGTTGGTTCACCAGTTGTCGTGTCTTTAACTGCTTCGGGAAGCCTAACATCAAAGGCAAATTTTTGCTTAATTTCTTCTAACGTAAAAGGGCATACTTGACCAAAAATTTGCTTAAAAGTTGGTCTAAGCATTGTTTTACCTGCTCTTTATCCATGATTGGTTACCTTCTTTCTGGAAGTTGATTGTGAACGCATTAATTCCACTAAGTCAAACGATTGATCCAGTGAAAAAGCAAAATCTTCTAGTTTTTGTTTTAATTCTTTAGGTTCTTTTTTTATGTTTCCTTCTGTGATTAAGATTTGATTTCTATGTTTTAGAGGAATGGGTTCAAACGTTAATGTTTTTCCTTTCATCGCACGTAATACTTTTCCTTCTTTACTAATTCTGACGATACATTCTCGGTTAGCTAATTCTGCTAACACTTTTGCCCTCATCATACTGTGATTATGGGAAGATAATTCGATCAATAAGTTTCCTTCTAGCAAATAAGCATCTTCTTTGGATACACGAAACACATAATAATTAAGGCAATTGGCAGCAATTGATTTTCGTAAATCTTCACTAATTTGAGAAAAATATTGCTGTGCAAGGATGATAGATAATTGATATTTTCTCGCTTCTGCTAAAAATCGTTTGATCATGGGGTTTTCTACTACGGCTACCTCATCAATGATTAAAATGATGTGCTTGGAAAAAGTGTGTGCTTGAAGCAATTCTAATAATTGCTGCATCAAAAAGGCAGCAATGGTTTTCATCACTTTTTCTCCTAATTTTGCTTCATCTAATGAAAATAACGTCAAAAAATTGTCCTCTAATACCTGTTTCATTGGTGTTTGGTGCTTTTGGTTATCTTGTTTACTAAAAGCAGGTAATAGCTGAAGTTCATCAATAAAAGCTAAAATAGGAGAAATGGCTTCTTGGTAGGATTTTGTTTTTAATTCATTAAAGTCCGTATAAAAAAAATTAATAATACTATCTGGTAGATTTTCTCTACCCTCTAATAGTTCATTACGATAATTTATTTCTAAAATTAATTTTCGTAAATTGCCAAATGTTAATTGATGTTTGGTTAATAATAAGTGAATACTGTGCATAAGTACTCGTTCTAATTTTGAATTGTATTGATCTGCCATTAACGTTTGAAATAACGATAAAATTAAATTGGTTGAAGCAACTAGATTTTGCCCTGTATTCATAAATAGATCTACACTTGTTTCTTCTTTTTGGAAATCTCTTACCGATGTATTTGGTAGACCTCCTATTTCGTCTTTTAGGGCTGCATGTGGATCAATCACAATCACTTTATAGTTGTTTCGCCATTCTTCGTTTGCTAGTGTAGCAATAAAATGAACAATAAATTTTGATTTTCCTGTTCCACTTCCTCCTACGATAAGAGAATGGGAATCAAAATCGTATTGGTCTAAGTTTAAATATTGTTTTCCCGCTAAATAGGGAAAAGCATCGATCGCTAAAACAGCTTCGTGATTTTCTGGTTGCAAGCAACTTAATGATTTTTGAATATCTAAATATTTATTGGCTTCTTTTGCATACGTAAAACGTTGGTATTTAGCAAAGTTTGCAATGCAAAATAAATGAGGAATAAGGAAAAGGGCTTTCTTTTTTTTCACTTTGCCTTTTGGGGATTGAAAAAAGAAATTTGCCTTAGTAAAACTATGATCTTTTCGGTATGGCCAAAAACGAATTTGAGACATGATGAGTTTTTGTTTTCTTCTGGTTTCATTTCTATCGTATAAATCAAGTATACTTTGAACACGATTTAAAACAAGATAAATTCCTCTCGCTCTTTTCCTAAGCGGTTTTATGGGTTCTTCCATTTGTTTGATGAGAAAAGAACTCGTGGACTGCAGGGTAGTTGGAAATGGGTAATGGGTTTTGATAAAGTAACGTACTACATTTTTCTCAATGGTAATCCACAAGCTCCAATGGCGAAATTTTCCATTTAACACCGCTATTTCTTCTTGAAACGCTAGCCAATCTTGGGCGGTGATTTCAGATGTAGTTAAAATGATTTCAGCTAGATAAGAAGTTCTCATGATTTTTTCCTTCTTTCTTTGTTATTTTTTCTTTGTTGCTTTTTTATTTTTTTGTTATTTATTCATTTTTTATCTTTTTATACTAGCAAAAGCAATATACACAAATAATTAAAAACCCTTTTCTTAACAAAAGCGGTTAAAAAATCATAACAATTTTTTGATTAAGAATAGCTTAATCCTAAGTAATTTCTAGCTTGCTCTAAAACTATTGCTCTACTATTTTAAAGAATAAGATTACCTTAAACTCTATCATAAGACGAAAAAAAAGACTGACTTTTTAGCAACAAAAAATGTCAGTCTTTTTCATTCGTTTTCTTCGATGGGAACCATGAATTCAGTTTGTGACCCATGATAATATTCTAATTCTGGTAAATTTCTGATTTGGTATTGACAACTGGGAAAAAAATGTACGTAAAATTCCTCTATTGTTTTTTGAATATCTTTTGCCTGACGAGAGGAAATAGAAAATACAAGCCATTTGCTTTTAGGAACAGTATATGGTTTAAGGCCTTTTTGAGGTTCAGATAACAAAATCCAGTATTCCAGCTCTTGTGACTGAAAGCGGTCTTCATAAATAGTCATTCCGTATTTAGTGTCTTTTATCCCATATACCTTATTCATCTTTTGGTGAAATAAAGGAATATCGTTTTTCGCTGTAGATTCATGTGTTTTCATTTTCGTTCCATATAACGTAAATTCTTCTTTTTCTTGTATGGTATACGTTATATTTCTATGTGTTTCTTGCTTTTCTTCAAATAGTAATTTGGGATATATAGTTAATGATTTTGGATTTTTACGAACTTCGCTTGGTTTAATTCCATGGAATTTTTCAAAGGCACGAGAAAATGATGTAGCATTTTCGTATTGGTATTTTGTGGCAATTTCCATTACTTTGCTTTTGGTTTGCCACAGGTCAACTCCTGCATTGGAAAGTCTTCTTTTACGAATATAATCAGCAAGTGAAATATCACATAACAAAGAAAATAAACGTTGCATAGTAAAAGAATTGGTTCCCAAAAAATGGGCCAATTCTTCGTAATTGATTTCTGAGGTTAACTGGTTTTCAATATAGGTTAACATTTGGTTCATGGAATGATAAATGTTCATGATTGTATTCTTTCCCCCATTTTTCTTAAATGATTCTACCATGTTGTGGCATTTGTTCGGCAAATTCTTCTTCTACCTCTTCAACAACATCTTCTGGTTTTCTCTCTGAATCACGTTCCCATTCTTCTGTAAATTTTTCTTTTGCTCTTTCTGCATCTGGCTGTCCATTTTCATCGATATATCCCCATTTTGTGGCTATTTCGCGAAAAGACATTGTTTCTCCTGTTGAAGTAATGATTTCATTTTCGGTATATACACAATCATGATGGGAGCTATCTGATAAGTCACCATTGACATCTTCTAACTTCGTTTCTTCACAGTCTTCGTGCATTTGGGCTTCTTTCTGTTTTTCGTCACTATGGTACATCCCCTCGTATTCTGCGTTTAATCTTCTTTCTTCTATTTCCATATCATAAACTTGACTTGTGGTTATTTGGGTTTGCACTCCTGTTTTATTTCCTTCTATTCCTTCGGTTCCTCTTGTTTTTTGTGAGGTGTAAAAGAGTTCAATTTCACCACCTGGTCCTCCATTCCCAATAGAAATGGCTCCTTTTCCTACACGGAATTGGGATAAAACGGTATCTTGTTCTACTTCTCCATTTCGTTTAACAAGTGGGTTGATTTCTCCGGGGTTATTTCCTTCGCCGTAATCCATCGGTACATCTAATTTGGTCATTGTTCCATCAGTGGCAATGGCTACCATGGCATAACGTGTAGTTAAGTTTTCGTGCTTTTTTCCTTGCTCATCTGCTAATTGATTTAGGTCACTTGCTTCTACTACGCCTAATGTTACGTAGTCTTTTCCATCTTGGGGAATTAGCCCTTCTCTTTGTAAGACTTGCCCTAATGTTTTTACGTCATTTACTTTTTTATTTAGCTTGGCTTCTTGTTTTATGGTTAGCCTGTTATTGGCTGGTAGGTTTACTACTTCTGATTCGTCTTTTTTGTCTTTTCCTTCTTTTTCTTGCTCATTATCTCTTTCTTTGTCTGGCTTGTCCTCTTCTTTTAATTTTTCTTGCAAATTAACTAGTGATACTTGTTTTACTTTTTCTTTATCGGATAACTTCAATACTTGTTTTAATTCTTCTATTTCTTGGTTTTTTAGTTGTTCAGGCATATTTATTAGGGTTTCTTCTGGTGTCTGTTCGATGATGTCTTTGATTTCGTCCTTGATGGAATCATTTTCTTTGAATTGTTGTAAATATAAAATACGGTCCATGAGTACTTTTGGATCCCATACTCCTATTTTTTCATCGTCTAAATAATAGGTAAATAGCCCATCTTCTTTTTCTACTTGTAAAGTTTTTCCTTGTACTTTTCCTAAGATTAACATGATGATCCCTCCTTTGGTTATTCTCTCTTTATTATAATGGGTTTGTTTAGATCTGTCAAATAGAATTATTATTATTCTATCACTTGATAAAAAGGTAAAGCTTTTTCTACTATGTCTATAAAAAAGAAAAATGAAGTAGGGAAATCTGGGGCGTCCCCTTTATTTCCCTACTTCATTTTTCCTCTTTCTTATGCTGTTTCCTTTTGTGCCTTTTCTGGCATCTGACGTTCCTTTTTCATTTTCAATTCTTTTTTTGGTTTATCTGGATTAATGATTATATCTGGTCCAGCTACTGATAAAACCGTGTCTTTGGTTATGGTACATGTTTCAATTTCTGGGTTAGAAGGAATATCAAACATAATGTCTCTCATAATATCTTCTATAATTGAACGCAATCCCCTTGCTCCTGTTTTTCGTTCGATTGCCTTGTCGACAATTGCTTCTAGCGCATCTGGTGTAAATTCTAGGCTCACTCCATCAATTTCTAATAATTTTTGGTATTGTTTTACTAACGAATTTTTTGGTTCTGTTGCAATTTGAATTAAGGCTTCTCGGTCAAGATCTTTTAGTGTAGCAATAATTGGTAGTCTTCCAATAAATTCAGGAATTAATCCAAATTTTAATAAATCTTGTGGTAATAGTTCTTTGAATATTTCGAATTTATTGATTTCTTTTTTGCTTTCGATTTTGGTTCCAAAACCGATGGCTTTTTCCCCTGTTCTATCTTTGATGATATTTTCTAACCCTTCAAATGCACCACCACAAATAAACAAGATATTTTCGGTATTAATTTGAATTAATTCTTGATTAGGGTGTTTTCTTCCTCCTTGTGGAGGTACAGAGGCTACTGTTCCTTCAATGATCTTTAGTAAGGCTTGTTGTACACCTTCCCCACTAACATCTCTAGTAATGGATGGATTTTCGGATTTTCGGGTTATTTTATCAATTTCATCAATATAGATAATTCCTTTTTCCGCTTGCTGTATATCTCCATCTGCTGACTGGATTAATTTTAAGAGAATATTTTCTACGTCTTCCCCTACATAACCTGCTTCGGTTAGTGTCGTTGCATCAGCTATGGCAAAAGGAACATTTAAAATACGAGCAAGAGTTCTAGCTAGTAATGTTTTTCCACAACCAGTAGGTCCTAGTAATAAAATATTACTTTTTTGGATTTCTACTTCGTCGTCTTTTTGATTTTGTTCTTCATGCGCAATTCGTTTATAATGATTATATACTGCTACCGATAAAGTTTTCTTGGCTTCTTCTTGACCAATGACATAATCATCTAATACTTGTTTTATTTCCTTTGGGCTTGGTATTTTGTCATTTAATGTGTAGCCTGCTTCTTCTTCATCATATAATTCAGCCTCAATAATGCTTGTGCATAGATCTACACATTCATCACAGATATACACTCCTGGTCCTGCTACAATTTTTCTTACATTTTCTTGGGACTTGCCACAAAAAGAACATCTTACATTTTTTGGTGTATCCACTTTTGCCATAAAAATTCTCCTTTATTTTTTATTTTTGTCCTAGCGTCCAATTGGGGACGGGTACATTTTGGACATTTCTCTTCTATTCTATTCCATTTTTCAAATTCTATCCGCGTTTATCCATAATTCCATCAATTAATCCATAGGCTAGTGCTTCTTCTGCTGTCATCCAGTGATCTCTTTCGGTATCGCGGTTGATGACTTCAATTGGTTGACCTGTTTTTTCGCTTAATAATTGATTTAATTTTTGTCTAGTACGTATCATATGTTCTGCTTGGATTTGAATTTCAGTTGTTTGCCCTGAAATTCCGCCACCACCGATGAGTGGTTGGTGAATTAAAATTTCTGAATTTGGAGTAGCATAACGTTTTCCTTTGGCTCCATTGGCTAATAGCATAGCCCCAAAGCTTGCTGCTAATCCTACACAAATGGTGGATACTGGACATTTGATGTAATTCATGGTGTCTACAATTCCCATTCCATCGGTAATGGATCCTCCTGGTGAATTGATGTATAGGGCAATTTCTTTATCTGGATCTTCTGATTCTAAAAATAACATTTGGGCAATGGTTAAACTTGCTGTTGTTGCATTAACGTCTTCTCCTAAAAAGATAATTCTGTCTTTTAATAAACGAGAAAAAATATCATATGATCTTTCTCCTTTACTGGTTTGCTCAATAACGTAAGGCACTAAACTATTTTTTTCTAACATTCTTTTTCCTCCTCTTTGTCTTTTCTATTGATTTAGAAAAGAACTTCTTTCTTATTATACCTATTTTTGAAAAAAAGGCAAAAAAGCTGGGATTAAAACTTAACTAATTGTTTCCACCCCAACCTTTTTGTTGTTCCTTTTTATTTCTTCATTTTGGCATTTTCTACTAAAAATTCTAATGCTTTTTCTGAAGCGATTCCTTGTTTAATGTAATTTTTAACATTTTCATTATTTAGGAATTCATCTTCTGGTTTTCCGTAGTTTTTTGCCATTTCTTTTAATTTTGCTTCAATTTCTTCTTCGGCTACTTCAATGTTTTCCGCTTTGATGACTGCTTCTAACATTAATCTTGATTTAACTGCTTCTTGTGCTTGAGGTTCATATTCTTTTCTCATGTCTTCTTCTGTTTTGTTTACTAAGCTAAGGTATTGATCTAATTTTAATCCTTGATAGGATAATCTTGTTTCGATATCTTTTATCATATTATCGATTTCTGATTCAATCATTCCTGATGGAATATCGACTTCTACGTTTTCACAAACTGCTTTGATGACTTCATCTTCTGTTTCATATTTTTGTTTTTGACTATTTTCTTTTTCTAATTTTTCTTTGATGCTATTTTTTAGTTCTTCTAAAGTGTCAAATTCACTAACGTCTTTAGCAAATTCATCGTCTAGTTCTGGTAGTTCTTTCTTTTTGATTTCGTTTACTTTTACTTTAAAAGTAGCTTCTTTTCCTGCTAGATCTTTTGAAAAATATTCTTCTGGGAAGGTTACGTTTATGTCTTTTTCTTCTCCGATTTTCATTCCAATAATTTGGTCTTCAAAACCTGGAATAAAAGTATTGCTTCCAATTTCTAATTCATGACCTTCTGCTTTTCCTCCGTCAAAAGGTACACCATCGACAAATCCTTCAAAATCAATGACAGCTGTGTCTTTGCTTTCTACTGGACGGTCTTCGATAGATACTAGTCTAGCATTATGTTCTTGGCGATGAGTTAGTTCATGTTCAACATCTTCATCTGATACAGTATACTCTATTTTTTTGATTTCTATCCCTTTGTATTTTCCTAATTTTGCTTCTGGTTTTGTTTGCATAACAGCAGTAAAAATAAGATCTTGCCCTTTTCCTATTTGAGAAACTTCTATGTCTGGTCTGCTAACTACTTCTAAATTGTTTTCTTTGACTGCTTCTTCTAGTGCTTCTGGTGCTACATCATTGAAGGTATCTTCATAAAAAATTTCATTTCCATAATATTTTTCCACCATTTTCATTGGTGCTTTTCCTTTACGAAATCCTGGTATGTTAAAATATTTGGCACTTTTGAAATAGACTTTTTTCATTGCCTCATCAAATTTTTCTGCCTCTACCGTTAATTCTAATTTTACTTCATTTGCATTTTCTGTTTTTTCTACTTTACAATTCATGCTTTTCATCCTTTCTGTTTTGACTTAGCCATCAACTTTCTGATCTTTAATGGATAGCTTGTCTTTTACGCAACAATTTTTCTCTGCTTATTTCATAGCCTTTATATTATACCATAAAATTCCTATTTTGCAAGGAAATTTTGAAAATTCTCAAAAAATACTTGTTTTTTTGTTTGGTTTGTGATAAACTGTGTCGTAGTCAATTTTATTTTTTTAATTAGGAGGTGCTAAGAATTATGGCTAAATGTGCAATTTGTGATAAATCTCAAAGCAGTGGAAATAAATTAAGCATTACACGTTCTCATATTAGTAAAAGAAGTCCACGTACTTGGAAACCAAACTTAAGAAGTGTAAAAGCAGATATAGATGGTCAAGTAAAAAGAATTTATGTGTGTGCTAAGTGTTTGAGAAACGGTAAAGTAAAAAGAGCATAAAAAATCACCCAAAAAAGTTTTCCTTTTTTGGGTGATTTTTTCTTATTCTTTAATCCCAAATATCAATTTTACAAATCCCCTCAAGAATTTGGGAACCTTTTTTACGACGATCGTCATATGTATCTCCCTCCTTTTCTCTAGCTATCTTTTATCAGCAAGCTAGCCACATAAGCCCCATACAAGCTAAAGCCACACCGATGAGAAAAAGCCAACCTGTGATAGGAAGCAATAGTACAAGTAAAATTCCTAATCCTAGTCCAATTAAAACCACTCCTATGGTTTTCTTTAAAGCACAAAATAACATATCCATTCCTCCCTATCGTTTTAGACTTAATATATTATATTAGGAAGAAGATTTATTGGTTCCTTTTTATGTAACTTTTCCCAAAATGCTCTGGTAGGGTCAGACCCTCCTAGCGCATTTGCTTGACGAATCTTTCTTTTTCCGCTAAAATAAGAAAAAAGAACCAATAAGAAAGGATCTGATTGTGATGAAAAAGCACGATGCTATGGCTATCGTTAATGACTTAAAAAAAGCCTATCCTGAAGCTACTTGTAGTTTAGATTTTTCCACTCCGTTTGAACTTGTAGTTGCTGTTATGCTTTCTGCTCAATGTACAGATGAACGTGTTAATAAAACTACCCCTACCTTATTTGCTCGCTGCCCTACGATTAAAGATTTTGCTACTATTGATCTACAAGAACTTGAACAAATTATTCACCCTTGTGGATTTTATAAAAATAAAGCTAAAAATATTATTTTATGTGCTAATCAAGTACTAGATAATTTTCAGGGAGAAGTTCCTCACACAATGGAAGAATTATTGACTTTAGCAGGTGTTGGTAGAAAATCGGCTAATGTTATTTTATTAGAAGTGTTTGGTATTGCCAATCGGTATTGCTGTTGATACTCATGCTAAACGAATATCTAATTTAATGGGATTATCGAAAGAAAAAGAGCCTTCTAAGATTGAGCAAGATCTTATCCGATTTTTTCCTAAAGATACACTAAAAGATATTAATCACCTTCTTGTTTGGCATGGGCGAAAAACGTGCATCGCTAGAAAGCCACAATGTGAAACTTGTGCTGTTGCTTCTTATTGCCAATATGGGAAAAAGTTGTTAGCTAACGGTAAATCAGCCCCTAAAATGACTAAATAATCATTGCTTTACCGTTACTGGATAATACTTTTTCACAAAAGTAGCTCCAAGCGAAGATCTCTCTAAGGCTTATGTTCATCAATTTACGTCTGACAGTTCCCTTTTGGCCCGCGTTAGGCTTAAAACCCGATAACAGGCTTCTATGTAAGGAACTTAAGGGTTTTAAAAAGACCCTGCTGTGGAAGATTAAATTTCTTTTTTTCGCATAACTTAACCAATTTTGTACATACTATTGGCAAGAGGTGATTTTTTTGACAAATATCAATTGTTCGTCAAATTGCCAATATCAAATTGATGGAAAGTGTTCTTATCATACCATCGATATGGGCTGTATTTCCCCTAATGCAGAATGTGCTTATTTTGTAAAAAAATCAATTCCAGAAACCCCAGAAAAATAATTTTGGGGTTATCTTACTTTTTCGAACAAAAGAATTGACAAAAAAGCAAGAAAGAGATATGATTTCTACATCATTAAAATACATTTAGGAGGTATCTTATGTTAAGAAACAAAACCAAATTCATTGCTATGTTTGCTATCTTAATTCTTCTTTTCTTAGCCCCATTTGCTTTTGCCGATGACGAAAACCAACCAGTTGTTACTTCAGAAGGGCAAACCGAAAATACAGCCCCACCTGAAAATGAAGGTGCTGAAAATCAAGCCACCGAATCAAACAACTCAGAAGAAAATTTCAAGAAAGGTGATGTTTACCTTACTGGTAATAATATAACTGTTGATTACATTATCGATGGAAATTTATTTATCATTAGTAGTGGTGAAGTAACCATCAATTCTCAAATTGCAGGTGATGCTTTTGTTATGGCTAGTAAAGTCACCATTGGAGAACAAGGTTATATTTTTAGTAACCTATTTACCTGTGCACCAACCGTAGAAATTAAAGGTGTTGTCTATGACGCTTATCTTTTAGCCCAAAACGTAACCATCTCAGGTGGATACATTTACCGTGACCTAAAAGCTAGTTCTCAAACCTTAAATGTTTGGGGAACTGTAGGAAGAAATGCTTATGTCAATACAAATGAAATTTCTTTCACCAACGAAGCTGTTCAAGGAATGATCAATGGAGACTTAAACTACTCTGCTAAATCAGAATTATCTATCCCAGAAGGGTCTGTCGTAGGAAATACCAATTATTCAGCAACAAAAGGAGCTGAAGGAACAACGATCCAATCTTACTTATTAAATTTAGGTGGATTACTCGTTCTTATCATCATCGTATGGTTACTTGGATTATGGCTTACCCCTAAATTAATGGAATCAACAAATGAAATGATTAAAACAAGAAAATTACCAATTATCTTGTCTGGTATTTTAGGATTCATCCTTACTCCAATTGTTGCTGTTTTATTACTCATCTTAGGAATTACCGCTCCAGTTGGTATGTTATTATTCGTGATCTACTTCCTACTGTTAGCCATCAGTAAACCAGTATTCATCATTGTACTAAACCGCTTCATTTGTCATCAATTAAAAATTGATAAACCAATGGGAATTTTTGGTGTGCTAATTGTTACCGGAATTGCTTTATGGGCAATCGGATTAATTCCTTATGTTGGACCAATCGTATCTATGATTACCGCTCTGCTTGGATTAGGAATATTACTAACACCAATCGTTACCAAAAATGCCAAAAAAGATATGGCACAAATAGCAAAAGAAAAAGAAGAAAAAAGAAATCAAAAAAAATTAGCAAATGAAAACAAAAAAAGCAATGAAAAAACAAACGAAAACAAATAAGAAAAGCACAAAAAAAGGGGCTGTAAAAAAAGTCTTTCAAAAAAATAGGATTTGGGTTATAACTATAGCTCAAATCTTATTTTTTTTAAATTTCTTTGCGTATTAGTTTTTCTTTTACCTTTTCCATAAACAAATTTATTCTCGTCGATATTTAAGATTTTTTTATATTTCTCGAGTATTTCTTCTATATATTCAATCGCATATTCTGTTCTTGTTTCAAATTTTACTCCAAATAACATTAATTCATCTTTGTTTATTTTTTCAATTAGTTCAGAAATTTTAATAAATACTTTATTTCTATTTGTAATACACGATTTCTTCCATACTCAAGTATATTTATTAGCATTTGCCTCAATTTTTGTACCATCTATATATACATGTTCTATATCTACGTGTTCTTTTTCAAATATAACTTTATTTATTTCAACAAATATATTTTTTATGGTATTGGTTAAATCTTCTCTTATAAAATTTCCTATAGTAACAAAAGATGGGGCATCCATATCATCCAATAAATACATATATCTTATATCTGTTTTACAAGATTTTTCTATTCCTCTTAAAGATAAGTATCCATTTTCCATAAATGAGAACAATATAACTTTTAGTAAATTTATACGATTATATCTTGGGCGACCAGTTTTGTAACCTTCCTTTACAAAATATGATTTTAGGTCAATACAATCAATAATTTCACAAAAACTATATACTGGATCAGAAATTTCTATAATTTTTTCAATTTCTAGTGGTAATTTTAATTGTTTTGCTTTATAATAGTTATTGGTATTATTTAAAGTTTGCATATATAAATTATATCTAGAGGACTTTTTTACAGCCCCATAAATAACAATATGTAATTATACTGTAGCAGTTTCTTTAGAATTAGATTTTGTATTTTTTGAATATGGTGTTATTTCATTAGTTCTATATAACAAATAATCAACACTTGTATTATAAAAATCAGCTAATTTGCACAATAATTCTAAATGAATATTTCTTTTGTTAAGTTCATAATAAGAATATGCAACTTGTGAAATATTAAGAAATTTGCTTAATTGTTTTTGAGTAAGGTCATTATCTTCTCTAAGATTTTTTATGCGAGTTTCCATGTTTTTTAGTTCCTTTCTTATAAAAATATTAAAAGTTGTACAAACTATAAGAAGAACTAAAAAAATTATAGAATTAACAACAGGACAAAAACATGAAATTTAATCACAAAAGCTTGTAACCATTGGTATAAGCAATTCATATTGCTATTAAAATTATAAAAACCTCTAACTCTTGTTAATAGAACTTTATAAAAAAATAAAATATTGAATAGCATAAAATTAGTACTTTGAGCAATTGAATTTTCACTCTAAAATTTCATACAACCCAAAACCTAGTTATATCAAGGAATTTTGAGGTTTTTACTAATAAAAATCTTTTGCAAGTCTTGATATAGCTAAATTACAAGAGTCAAAAAAATAATTTCATGTTTTTGTCCTGATTAAACAAAATGTTATATTGAAATATAAAACATATTGTTATATAATGATTTTATAACAAGAGAAAAAAGGAGAGAAAATTTTATGAAAAAATACAATTTGACACTAGAAAACAACAGAAAAGGTATTACATTAATTGCATTAGTCCTTACAATAATAGTACTTTTAATATTAGCAGGAGTAACAATAGCAACATTAACAGGAGATAATGGAATACTGACCAGAGCAAGTGACGCAAAAATAGAAACAGCAGTTGCAACAGTAAAAGAAGCACTTAAACTCGAACAAGGAGAAAAAATAATAGATGAAGAAGAATTTACACCAGAAATATTACTATTAGAAGGAAAAGTACAAAGAACAGTACAACAAGGAGAAGATGAAAAATATTATATGTATTATGCATTAAAAGATGGAGCATATGAAGGAATGCAAGGATTAGGAAAAGGAAATATAGCGAGTTTAAAAGATGTGTTCTTAATAGATGATAATTTAAATGTAAAATATATAGCAAGTGATGGAAAAGAATATGGAGATAATATAGATAATAAAATATTAGAAGATGAAACAGAAATAAGATTTTCAAGTAAAGCCTTTAGTGAATATGTATCTAAAATATCAGGTGCAACAGAAGATGAAATGAAATTCAAATGGATGAAAAACCAAACAAATTTAGTAATAAATGATGCAGCAATAGATAGTTTAGAAGATTTGGTATTTTTTCCGAATTTAACAGAATTATCAATAACAGTAAATTACTCTAAGATTACGTCGATGGATGGGGTTGAAAATTGTTCAAAATTGGAAACAATATATTTATATGGGATTTTTAATATAGATGACTATAGTTCATTGGGAAAACTAAAAAATTTTAAAAATTTTTCTAAGTATTTCGGAAATGATTATGAAAATATAATAAATGGTTTGAAATTATGTGAAAATTTAAAAATGCTAACTTTATATAATGTTCCAATAGATACAATGTCAAGAATTTCAGAATTAAGCAATAATATAGAAATATTACAATTAAGAACATGTAACGTAGAAAAAATAAAAGGATTGGATAACAAAATAAATATAAAAAATTTATCACTAAAAGATAATAGAATAAAAATGATTGATGGATTTAAAAATCTTGTAAATCTAACAACATTAGATTTAAGTGACAATAATATAACAGATATAACACCATTGAGTGCCAATACTTCTTTGATGTCATTGAATCTAAAAGGAAATACAGAAATAGATGGAAATAAAGAAAATTATGTAGGAGAAAGATTGGAAGCACTAAATAAGATAGGAGAAATATTAGACAGAGGTGGAACAATAAATATTAATTTGGATAAATTAAATTTATTTACAAACTATAAAACATTAGATTTATCAAATCAAAACATAACAACTTTAGAGGCATTAGAAGGGCTAACAGAATTAACTAGCTTAAATCTTTCAAACAATAAAATAACATTAGAAGATGAAAAGTCAAAAGAAATATTAGGAAATATGGATAAATTAAAATTGTTGAATTTGGACAATAATGATATAAAAGACATAAGTATGATAAATAAATTAAAAAACTTAAAACGATTATTTTTAGGGAAAAATAATGTTAACTTAGTAGAAATAGAAGATATTATTTCAAACTTGGATTCAATAAGAGTATCCACAGAAAGTTTAAAGACAATAGAAAATTGTAGCATTAATAAAATAACCAAATTACTTATTTCATCAGATAGTCTGACAGAAATTCCAGATTTATCGAAATTTGTTAATTTAACAGAATTTTCTGTTAATTATGCAAAAAAAATAGCAAACATTGAAAATATTTCGAAAATATCAAGTTTAAAAAAATTAGGTTTATCAAATTGTGATTTACACAATAAAATGATTGATTTTTCGAAATTAACAAATTTAACTAATCTTGACTTAAGTGGAAATACATTATGGAGTGAAGATTTAGAAAATTTAAAAGCATTAAAAAACAATACTAATTTAACTATTGATTTAAGCAATAATTCAATAATAGACGCGAGTGCACTATTAGAATTAAATCCAAATACAAAAATTCATTTGACTAAAAATGTTAATCTATCACCAAATTTAAAAAAAGCATTAACTGAGCATTTCGGAAGTAATGTAACATATGATAAATAGAAAAAATCCACTTTAATGTAAAATTATAATTACATTAGAGTGGATTTTTGGTAGAAAATTTAAATTAATCATATTCAAAAAAAGAAATTCTTCAAAATGAAAAAATATTATTTTTCAAAACGCTTTACAAAATTGTTTACAAGATTTTTGAAAGTGATTTTTGAAAAATCGAATAAGATACTAACATATTCAAAAGTTTTATCAATATAGTTTTTTAATCTGTGATTTTCTCTTTTTAATTCTTCATTTTCATATTTTAAATTAGTATTTTCATTTTGTAGTTTTTCTATTTTTTGTATAGCAGAATAAGATTTACTTAATTGTAGTTTTAATTTATTATTATATTCAATTAATTCCTTATTTGTTGTAATATTAAGGAATTGTCTTTTGTATTTATAGGTTGTACTTGATTATTTGTTAATTCATATTTATATTATCAAAATTAGTTATTTGTTTTAGAGTTTCTGTATCTATATGTTTTGTTCTTTTTGATTTACCTCTTTCTAAGTTGAAGTTATTTTCTGAAATATATTTATAAAAAAAGTCTTGTAATTGTCTGTAACTATCTTTACCTCTCCTTTTTTTGTGCTCCACTTGGGTCAGACCCTCTTGAAACATTTTTGCTTGCAAGAGGGTCTGACCCTTTATGTGCCTTATGCCTCTTTTAGCTCTTGAATAATAGTATGATAATCATTTGCCATTAAAATTGCTGTCCCTGCTACTAAAATATTGGCTCCTGCCTGTTTGACTAATGGTGCTGTTCTTAAGTTGATTCCTCCATCTACTTCGATATCTATTTCTATTCCTTCTTGGGAACAATATTTTTTGAGTTGTTTAATCTTTTCTACCATATCCGTTAACAAGGTTTGTCCACCTTTTCCCGGTTCTACTGTCATAATCAAAACAGTATGTAGATAAGGCAAATAGGGGTAGATTTCTTCTACATTCGTTTCTGGTTTTACGCTTAACCCTACTTTGGCATGACATTCTTTGATTTGGTGTATTCTTGTTAAGATTTCCTCTGATCCTTTTTCTGCTTCATAATGAAATGTCATTTGATTAGGATAAACAGCAGAAAAGTCATGAATCGCTTGTTCTACGTCTTCTACCATAAAATGAACATCTAAAGGTAAATTGGATATCCTTTTAATGGTTTCTGCGTAAGATAACATTTGGCTATACGTATTTTTTTCTACAAATTTTCCATCCATTACATCAATATGAAAATAATCTGTTTTGGCTTTTTCAAGAGCCAAAAACACACTTGATGCCTCTCCCTGTTTTACCGATAACACTGATGTTGAAACTTCTACCATTTCCTTTTCTCCTTTTCTTCTAGTTCTTGTACAATTTGGCAAAAACGATCATAACGTCCTTGATCTATTATTCCTTCTTGTACAGCTTGTTTTATACCACAATTCTGTTCTTTGCGATGAGTGCAACCTACAAATTCACATTCAGAAATAAATTGTACAAATTCTTTAAAGTAAAAAGCTACGTCCCCACTAGGAATCTCACTAATATCAAAAGTAGAAAAACCGAGGAGTATCAGCAAGGTAACTTTCAATTCCTATTGAATACAAACACGTTTCAGTAGTGGTGTTTTTACCTCTTTTATTCTTACTACTGATTTCTCCCTCTTCTGCTACCTCTTGATTAAAAATAGCATTCATCAGTGTTGATTTACCCACTCCAGAATTTCCAGAAAAGGCTGTAATTTCGTGATTTAATAATTGCCTAACCTGATCAATGTTTTTTCTTGTTTTTGCTTCTGTTTCTATCACGGGATAGCCAATCTTTTGATATACTTCTTTAATCATCCTAAACTGCTGTTTTTTATCTAAATCTGTCTTATTAAGGATAATAGCAGCTTTTACTGATAAAAACTCAGCAAAGGCTAACTGCTTATCCAAAAGTAACAAATCTGGTTTAGGATCTTTACTAGAAACCACAAAAATAAGCTGGGTTAAATTTGCCATTTTAGGTCTTTTACTATACATTTTTCTAGGTAGAATCTGTTCAATCACAGCACTTTTACTCTCAGCATCAGTTACTGTAAACTCGGCAACATCGCCTACTACAGGAGAAATATCTCCTTGTTTCAGTTTTCCTCTAGCCATCGCCTCATATAATTTATGATCTGTTTTTGATTCTATTTGATATAAATTAGATTTATTTTTTAGAATTAAACCTTCCATTTTGCTCCTTTTATCTTTTTCGCTTTCTTCCCATTTTGGGGACGGGGTAATTTAGGGTAATTTTACCCATTTGGGGGACAGGGTTAATTTTGCTCATTCTAGGAATATACTACGTGTAATCAAGATAAAATATACATTTTTCCCGCCCCTTCCCAAATGAAAAACATTAAATGTACCTGTGTCTATATTTGTTCACAAGGCAATTACCCTGTCCCAAATTAGGGTAAAATGACCAAAATTTACCCCGTCCCCAATTGGGAAATGTCCTTTTGAGAAACGTCCTCGAAAGGACAGGGAACCTCCCAAAAGGACATTTTTTATGAGAATGTTAATGTGGTCTGATTATTAAAGTTAAGATTTGTAGTTCTTGACCATTTTCCTCCTAATGAATCGGTAATGATTAGTTCTACTTTTACACTTCCTTTTCCACTTATTTGTGTTGTACGGTTAGTGATATTTTTGTCTACATTTGAGTCGGTGAATACTGTTTTGTCATCTACTTTTAATTCTATGGTTACTTTTTTATCAATGTTTTCTGTTCCCGTGCTTGTGTTGTTGGTGTCTTTGTTTTCTTCGTAACCTCCTGTTATTGCCTTTACATTGATGGTTACATTGGCTGTTTTGGTTTCGGCTATTTTGTTTACGGTTATAGTTACCGTTGTTCCTTCGTCTACTACTTTTCCTACGTCTATGCTTTGTTTAGTAACTGCTCCGTTTTCTTTAGTACTATCTTCGGTATAACCTACATTAACTTTTAGGCCAATGCCTGTTAAGGCTTTTTGGGCTTCTGCTTCTGTATTACCTACTACATTTATCATGGTTACTTGTTTGATTCCTGTTCCTATGCTTACGTGTATTTTTACGGTTTCTCCTGCATCTACTTCTGTTTCTGGGTCTATTTCTTGACTGATGATATATCCTGCTTCGACCTTTTTGCTTGTTTCTTCCATGACTTCAAATTTCAATTTAGCCTCTTCTAGTGCTTTTTCTGCTTCGTTTTGTTTCATTCCGGTTACTTTCGGTACTTTTGTTTTTTCGGTTCCTTTGCTGATCACTACTTTTACGGTACTTCCTTGTTTTACTTGATTGTATTTTTCTGAGTAGAATGGGTCTTGACTAATGACATGACCTTCTTCGGTGTCTTTGTTATATTCTTCTTTTTCTACTTCAAATTTTAATTTGGCTTTTTCTATTTCTTGCTGTGCTTCTTCTTTGCTCATGCCTACTACATTTGGCAAGCTAACTTCTGGCGGATTGGTTATGGATAAGACTGCCATAGTTCCTCCAAAGGCTAGGAAGAATAATAGAATGAGTCCTAAAAAGATGCTTAGTTTTTTATGCCTTTTGATCCAAGCGACAAATTTATTGTCTTTTTTCCTTCTTTTTTCTCCTCGGCTATTTTCGTTTCCATATTGATCAATTGAGATTTTTTGCGTTGCGGCTGTTGGGTCATAATCTATTTCTTCAACAAAATCTCCATCTGGATTTTTTAATGCTTGTTTTAAGTCTTGCAACATTTCTGTACTTGTTTGGTAACGAAGTGTTGTGTCCTTTTTCAAAGCTTTTAACACAATTTTATTGACTGCTTCTGGAATATTGGGATTTATTTCAATTGGTGGTACTGGTTCTTCTTGCATATGCTTTAAGGCTACTGATACAGGAGTATCTGCATCAAAGGGAACTTTTCCTGTTACCATTTCATAAATGACCACTCCTAATGAATATAAATCAGATTTAGCGTCAGTGAAGCCTCCTCGTGCGTGCTCTGGTGAAAAATAGTGTACTGATCCTATGGTTGTACCAAATGCTGTGATAGTGGAATTCGATACTGCTTTAGCAATTCCAAAATCGGTTACCTTAGCTACCCCATCTTCAGTAATGATGATATTATGTGGTTTAATATCACGGTGGATAATGTTATTTTTATGAGCCATTTCTAACGCCGAAGCAATTTGAATGGCCACATTAACAGACCATTTCCAAGGAAGTGGTCCTCGTTCTTCTACAATAATTTCTTTTAAGGTTTTTCCTTGAATTAACTCCATAATAATATAGTAAACACCTTGGTCTACCCCTACATCGTAAATTGAAACAATATTGGGATGGGTTAATCGTGCTGCTGATTGTGCTTCTGTTTCAAATCGACGAATAAATTCTTCATCTGTGGTAAACTCATCTCGTAACACTTTTACGGCTACGTGTCTGTTTAGTACAATATCTCTTGCTTTATAGACAACTGCCATTCCACCAGTTCCTACTTTTTGCATGATTTCATATCGGTTTCCCAATATTTTCCCTTCTAAAATCATATTCCTCTCTCCCTTTTTCTGTCTTCAAGTAGACTGCTATATATTTTTGATCACTACAACAGTGATATTATCAAATCCACCCTTTTCATTGGCCAAATCGATAAGTTCTTTTGGTGCTCTTTCTATACTTTTTTTGGCTGACTGAAAAATATCTTCTTGGCTAACCATATTGGTTAAGCCATCTGAGCACATCACTAATATATCATCTTTTAAAAATCCTTTTACCATCACATCTGGTTCTATAAAAGCATTACAACCTAAGGCTTTCATTAACATATTTTTTTGTGGATGGTGTTCTGCTTCTTCTTTGGTTATGGTTCCGTCTTTGACTAATTTTTGGACATAACTATGATCTTGCGTTAGTTTACGCATGAATTCGTTACGAATACGGTAGATTCGGCTATCTCCGATATGACCAATATAGACTTTATTATTGTAAATTAAAGCAATTTCTAACGTGGTTCCCATTCCTTCTAGTTCTGGATTTTCTTTGGATTTTTCATACACTACCATATTCGCGTATTCCATGCTGCTGCCTAGTAGTTGAATGATACTATCACGATCTTTGGGAATTTCTCTAAAATTATTCTGAATGTAACTTTTGGCGGTTTGTATGGCTAGTTGACTGGCGATTTCTCCCCCATTGTATCCACCCATTCCATCGGCTAAAAAATATAGCTGGATATCGTCTAATGGTTCGGAAACAGAGAAACTGTCTTGATTCATTTCTCGTACTTTTCCTACATCAGACTTTGCGTAAGCCTTGATCATTTTTTCACCTCTGCTTTCTGCTGTTTTCCGTTTTCTTTCTTCTTTTATATCATAAGTTTTGGTTTTTTGCAATTGATTTTGGGAATTTTTATTGGTATAATGTGGAGGAGTGTTACTAGCAGAGCTTGCTGAAAATGGAGGCCGTGTAAAGAGGGAAGTTTGGTCAATGGTTCTCACATTAATTTAACCTTCCATAGCAGGGTCAATTTAAAACCCTTAGGTCCCTCACACAGAAGCTGGTAATCGGGTTTTAAGCCTGACGGGGTCAACGGGAACTGTCAGGGTTAAATTAATGTGAGAACCATTGACCAAACTTCCCTTTTTACACTACTCTACAATCTATGATTCTGTGAATGGTAACGGAGATTTAGTGTAGCGGTTCCTTCAAGAAAGAGGTTGTATAATTTTGGGGAATTAGTTTACACTAAGTATTGAAAATTAATGTTAAAGGAGGAATTTGTATGTCTACCCCACATAATGAGGCAAAGGTTGGAGATATTGCCAAAGTTGTGATTATGCCTGGTGATCCTTTGCGTGCTAAATATATTGCTGAGGAATTTTTGGAAAATGCTAGATTAGTTAATAAAGTTAGAGGTATGTTTGCGTATACCGGAACTTACCAAGGAAAGGAAATTTCTGTTATGGCTTCTGGTATGGGTATGCCTAGTATGGGAATTTATTGTTATGAGCTTTATCAAGTTTATGGCGTAGAAAAGATTATTCGTATTGGTTCTTGTGGAGGTTATTTACCAGATCTTAAGTTATTTGATATTATTTTGGCTGAGTCTGTTTTTTCGGAGAGTAATTATGCTTTGACATTAAATAATGACGATTGCCATATCGTTGAGGCAAGTCAAGAGCTAAATGATGTGATACGAAAAACAGCAATTGAGAATCATATTGATTTGACTGTAGGAAATACCATTTGTGCCGATTGTTTTGATCTTTATATGACTGATGTAGATCAGTTTATGGCCAGAATTCCTGATAATTTCGACCCTTGTGGAGCAGAAATGGAGGCTTTTGCTTTATTTTATACGGCTAAGCTACTAGGTAAACAGGCTGCTTGTTTGATGAGTGTTGTTGATTCTAAGTATATTCAAGAAGTGGCTACTCCAGAGGAACGTCAAACTGGTTTAAATAAGATGATTCGTTTAGCATTAGCTAGTAGTCTTTCTTTGTAAACTCTTTTTGTATATTGTATAGAAAAAACGAGAGATTATACCACTTTTTGGTATTCCTCTCGTTTTTTATTCAATAATCATCGCTTTTTTTAGTTGCTGTTCTAATAGTTCTAGGAAACACACAATGATTTCTTCTCGGCTAAATTCTTGATGATATTCTTGTTTTAAGGATGTAGCTATGTTTTTGGTTTCTTCGGAAAAATATTCTTCGTTTACATTAAAACCAATACTAATGATTAGATCATGAAGTTCCCCTGCTGAGGTATGTACTTCTGTTAATATTCCTGCTATTTTTTTTCCGTTTAATAATAAATCATTTGGCTCTTTTCTGGTGAGTTGATAACCATATAATTTTTGAATGGCTTGTTTCATAGTTTCAGCAATAGTTATCGTTAAGCCTTCAAGGGCTGATAATGAACAATTCGGTTTTAGGATAATGGTCATCGCAATGTTTTTGGCTTTTCCCGTATACCACTGTCTGCCTTTTGTTCCTATCCCTTGGGTTTGCTGGTCAGCTAAGATGACTTTTCCTTGCTCTCGTTTTTCTTTTCCGATTAACTCTTTTGCCCAGAGGTGTGTTGAAGGTAGTTCTGGATAATATTCAATTTGTTTTCCTAAGTACTTTGTTTTTGCTTGTTTGATTGTAGTTAAATTCATAGTTATACTTCCCTTGGTTCATCTTTCTTTTATTGTATTTTATCATTAATTGCTTACTTTTACAACATATTTCTAGTTTTTTCGCGAATTGCGGGGAAAAATCAGCTTTATTTGTTTACTTTTTGGAAACATATGTTATAATTAAGATAAGGAATTTTTGTTTGGAGGTGATTTAATGAATAGATGTATTTTATGTGGAAGAAAAATGAATAATACAAAATCTTATTTTGGATTATCGTGCTTAAAAAAAATGTGCCATTCAGTTAATATTGATCATGTAAAAAATTTAAAAGGGCAAAGCCTTTTAACTCAGAAAATTCTAAAACTATCTAATAAAAAAGCTTTACCTTCCTTTCAAAAGCAATTATTAACAGACAGATATTTAACGTTAAATTTATTAAATGAAGTACCTCTTAGTTGTTATGATACCTATAAAAATTTACTACAAAATGATATTAATACAATAAATCGTACCACTACTATTATGAACTTGCATAGTTGTAACCTTATTACATTAAAACAGGCTTCTGAAATTAATCAAAAATATAAAGAACATGAAGATATTTTCAAAGAAATCATGAATGGAAAATATGATGCACTACAAAATTTTTCTTTTGATGTTGTTCGTTTTGCCTTTAGTAATTATTATAATAAAAAACCGTACTTATCTGATATGACACAAATATTACAATATAGTATATTAAAAAGTGCTGTTTTCGTTTTGAATACTTTTGATTATAACTGTTCCGCTAAATGTTTGAATAACTCATTACATAAATCTCCTAAAGACCTTACTATTTCAGATACAAAGACAATAGAAAAAATAAAAAATGATAGTAACTTCAAAAATTGTATAACCATGATCATTAAAAAATATGGTAATAACAATAAATTTGATACTGGAGAAAAAAAAGAATCACTTGCCTTTGAAAAAGGAGACCTATTTCTTGCCTTACACAATGCCTATATAAGGGTTCTAGGAACTAAACAAAATAATAAGTGGAATTTAGAAATAATTCTATCTGATACTTATGATTTTACTGATTTTAAAGAACTCGGAGAATATGTTAATAATAATGATTTTCTGCTAAATTTCTTAGGCTGTAGTGCTAACAATTTGGCAATGATAGGAACTGCCTGCAATGTAGTTAATGAATATAAAATTACGATCAAATTTAATATTTACAATTGGGAGGAATAAATATGTGTACAAAAATAAGAAACAAAATTTTACTCATCTTTTCCTATTTTTCATCTTTGCTTATATTTGAATTAATACTGGGAATAGGTAATTTTGATAATAACATTCAAAACTGTATAGCTAAAAACTTTAATGTTTTAGCTATACTTGTGCCCTTTGTAGAAGCTGGAATTTGCCATTTTATATTTATTAGTTGTATTACTATCTGGATAAAATATAACAAAAAAATAAGTATTGATAATAAGCACTTAATTTACTGGTTTCCTTTATGTACATTCCTCTTTACCTTACCAATGATCATTCCTACTGTTATTGTAGCAAGATTTTTGAATATACCATTTGGAAATTAACTCATCTTACTATATTATTCTCTAATAATCAACATCTTTATTTTTGACCTTTACCTTGCAATAAATAATTCATTTGTCCATAAATTATTTCACGGTTACCCTTTTCAGCAGGCTGTGAATAGTAACATTTCAGGACATTTGGTTAATAAATTAGGCCTAAAAGTATAGTAATATTAAGCATTTTATGATATACTATGAGAGTAGGTTTTAAAAAAATTTAGGAGGTTTTGGTATGTTTAATGGTAGTAGTTTGATTTTGATTAATTCGTTATAACATACTTTTATTGACTTGAGAACATAAAAAAGTAAAAGCCAAAAAACTAACTAAAAGTAACAAAAATAGTATAGTATAAGTCATGATTATAGATGCTTTTAGCGTTATGTCTAGAAAATAGCAAATCCATTTGATGCCCTCTAAATGAATAGAATTAAAGCCTTGCGTAAAACTTACTTGTTTGGCTTGTAAGAATTCTTCACTAGAAACAAGGTATAACTCGGAAAGTTGATAGATTATCGTTAAGTCTGGATAAATTAGCCCTTTTTCCCATTTCTTAACGGTTTTTTCCGTGATGGATCTATCGTTTAGTTTTGTGGCTACTTCTAAATAAGTGTAGCCTTTTTGATGCCTTAAATTGGCTAGTAATTCTTCTATTCCTATTGGTTGTTTTTCTTTCATCGTTTCCCCTTTTTATCTTTCTTTTTTAATACCACTTAGATGGTATTAATGTATCCTATCATTTTCTTGTCTTGTTTTTTCTATAAAATTAACTATATTTTCTGCACATTCGATAAAAGTCCTTTGTGTAGCTTCTTCTGTATAACCTGCAATATGTGGTGTTACAATCACATTTTTTCTTCTTTTAGCTAATAACTCTGAATATTGATCTATATCAATGTCTAATCCTAAATAAAAATTAGGATTTTCATCTGCATATTCAATTAACGCCTGTATATCTGTAATTTCGGTTCTAGACGTATTGATCAATATTGATTTCTTTTTTAATAACTGAATTTTTTCTCTTGAAATTAAGTTTTTTGTTTGATTGGTTAGTGGTATGCTGATATTAATTATGTCTGAATTTTGTAATACTTCATCAAGACAAATGAATTTTACTCCTTTTTCTTTGAGGTCTAAATGATTATCTGGGTGTTGTGTGTAGCACAATATTGGCATTTTAAATATATTTGCCATATCTACTATTTTTCTCGATATATTTCCTGCACCGATTAATCCTATTGTTTTTCCTGTTATTTCATTTGGTTTTGTACTTAACAACTTTCTATTTCCTTTTCCTTGTATAACCAATTCGTTAGCTTCTTGTATCCTTTTGCTTGCTTCAAGTAGTAAAGCAAAAATATGCTCTGCAACTGATATAGTATTGGCTGTTGGGCAATTAATGACATGAATAAAATTTGATCGTAAACATTGTTCGTCTATATGGTCTAATCCTATGGATAATGTTCCAATAATTTTAGGACTTCTTATCTCTGTAATCATATCTTTTGTTATTTTTTCCTTAACTCCTATTATTAAGATATCATATATTTGAATTAATCTTTTTAGTTCGTCTTTTGTAGGAGACTTTTCTCCCTTCCATACATCAACACTTATCTCTTTTTCTTTTAATATTTTTACCGCTTCACGATTTATACTGTTTGATATGCTACATAGTTTTAACATTTCTTCTCCTCTTAATCTATACTACGTTTATTGGTTTTATGTCTTCTTTTAGTTATTATTATCTAATAAAATTTTAGCATAATAGGAGAAAAAACACAACCGTATAAATTCTATCGTGATAAGTCATGTTAAAAGGCAAATAGTGATTACTTGCCTTTTACTATTTATTCATTGTTTTGTATTAATTTGGATTTTACGGATATGATTTAATTCTTATAGGTTTATATTGATTGTTTTGTTCTTTTAATTTGACTTTCACATAATTTACTTAATAAATAAAAATCTTCTTCCACTAAATTTTCTTCTTCAATCAGTCCTGCTTTAAAATTTTTTTGCCATTTTAAATTCTAACACCATATTTCATGTATAATTAATATTTTTATTTTAATATATTCCAATATCCCTTTCTATCTGATCCTATTCTTTCAATTTTTCCTTTTTCCTTCAAATTAGCTAATAAAGTAGAAATAGTTCTTCTTGATACATTTAACTTATTTGAAAGTTCTACTTGAGTTATATTAGGATTTACTTTTAATAATTCCAATAATTTTATCTCATTATCTGTGAAATTATCTGTGAAATTATCTGTGCATTTTTTTACAATATTCTGTGCAACTACTTCTATTTTTTCTTTTCTAAATGTAACTTTAAAAGTTCCTCTTAATGCTTCAAATTCCGGCTCAGGTAAATTCATTTTTTCCATTTCATCTCTCATTGTAGCAATACCTGTATGTCTGTTTTCAACAATATCAGTAGTTTCTTCTAAAAGCCTTATAATAGTATTGTTTCTAACTTCAAGCATATTGTCTGTACCTAAATTCTCTAATCTATTATTTCCATACAAATCTCCAGGATTTAATATTTCTATTCTATCATCAAATATTCTTAAATAGATATATGCACCTTCTGTATTAGAACTATAATCTCTATGAATAAGTGCATTTGCTATTGCTTCTCTTAATGCTTTCATTGGATAAATAGGAACATCTTCTCTTTTTCCATTATCATCAATAATAACTCTTGCTGGAATATTTTTTCTAACAAAAGATAAAGATTCTTCTAGCATTTCTTCAATAGTTCCTTCAACTCTTTTATTGTCATCAAATCTTTGTCCCATTTCTCCAATATCCCCAAGTTTTCTTCCTGGCACTACTACACAAGCAATAAAAAGTTGTGGTAAATAGCCTTGTGGATATTCTCCAAATACCATCATTCCTGCAAGAGTAGGTCTAATTTTGCCTGTACTGTTTTCTATAATTCCATTTAATTTTAATATTTTCTCATCAGAAAACTTTGAAAGATTAGGTTTATCTTTCTTTATATTACTTAAATAACTTGAAATCTTTTCTTGATTTAAGTCTTCAAATTCTGCTCTTTTTATAGGTCTCAAATCTTCTTCAATTCCATCAACATAGCTTTGCAAACTATAAATCTCATAATCAGTCATATGCTCATCTGAATCTCCAATTCTAATATATGAGCCTTTGTTTATCCCTACATTTTTATAATAGCATGGTTTCTTTTTTTGTGGTAGTTCATTTATTTGTACTGCTAATAATTTTTTACCATTATACGTAACAGCTAGAAATTCTGGTCTAATTTTAGGCTCAAGAGAAGTAGTACATAATGCAGTAATCTTCTTTTGTAAATCATTTACATCATATACATCTTGCTCTATAAAATTATTATGCTCATTTATTCCGAATATTATAATTCCGCCATACTTATTAGCAAAGGCAGAAATTGTATCATAACACTTTTGTGGACAACCTTTTTCAGCTGTTTTGGCTTCTAGCTTGTCCGTTTCAGTTTGATATTTTTGCATATATTTTATTGCATCTATAACTTCTTTTTCCGTCATTTCAATCCTCCAATTAGTATTTATTCATTATTTTTCCTATTTTTCTTAATAAATTACTTTCATAAATTTCATTAAAATCTGTAAAATCAAATCTTGTTATACATTGATAGTATAAATAATTTGTCTTATCATTTTGGTATGCATATATACTTATATCTTGTACTATTTTAGCAAATAATATGTTTATATCTTTAAGTAATTTAATCAATTCTCCTGCATATATGGTAACATTATAATTTTCTACTTTAAATTCAATATTAAATAAATTATGTGTTCCACTTCCAGAAGATTGATATTGAATATCGTGTAATTTATGTTCATATTTATTTCTGATTCTTTTAATTTTCTTCAATGTTTCAGTATGATTAGCTAATATTTTATCATAATTATCTCTTAAGTACGCTATCTCATTACTATATTCTAACAATCCATCTGTATCTTTAAAAAATAGTAAATCTTTTTTTACACTAAAAGAATATGGAACAAGTCTTGGAATGTTTTGAATAATATCTAATACCAATTTTTCATCATCTCCTATATTATGATAGCAGACATCTATTCCACATATACTTATTAATTTTTTATTAGTGTCATATAATGTTTTAATATACCCAAATATTGCATTTGCTATTTGTAAATTCATGTAATACCTCGTTTATATGTTAATATATCTATTGTTCTATATCATTTATATAAATTTGATATATAAAAAAATAAACAACTTTCAAAAACTGAAAGTCGCTATTTTCTATGGCTGGGCTGGCTAGATTCGAACTAGCGCATGCCAGAGTCAAAGTCTGGTGCCTTACCGCTTGGCTACAGCCCAATGTAATTTAAAATGGGGTGGAAGATGGGATTCGAACCCACGATCTCCAGTGCCACAAACTGGCGCCTTAACCAACTAGGCCACATCCACCATGGTTACGTGTTTTCTTGGTTGGCACTCATATATTTTAACTCATTTGCTCCCCATTTGTCAACTATTTTGACAAATTTTTTTTGTATTTTCAGTAAAATTTTTTCTTTATTTTGTTTGCTTAAGTTATTTTTCCTTCTTTCTTTTATGATTATCCCCATTTTTCCTTAGTTTATACGCATTTGATTGACTTCTGTTTTTTTTCTTAGTATAATGATTTTACAAATTTTACTATAGGCAAAGTTAGCGGTTCCACCACTACTTTGATTAATCCTATCCATAAGGAGAATAATATGTATTTACAACATCATTTACTAAAATTAGAATATTCAAAAATCTTAGAAGAACTTTCCCTTTTTTGTGTAACAGAACAAGGAAAAAACCTGTGCCTATCGCTACTTCCCTCTTCTGATCAAACAGAAGTGGAAAAGCGTTTAGCAGAAACACAAGAAGCAATTGATCTTTCTCTTTATCATCACCTGCCAAGCCTTTCACCAATTGCTGATATTTCTCATTCTCTTCTTGTGTTAGAAACCTATGGCGTACTTTCCTGTGAGGCATTACTCCAATTAACTAAACTTTTTAAGCTAGGTGGACAGTTAAAAAACGCTTTTCCTAAAGATGATGTACATCACCGTTTCCCACAATTAGAAATCTTGTTTGAAGAGCTATATACTAACCCTAACATTATTCAAACGATTGATAGAAGTATTGTTGATGAAAATACCATTGATGACTCTGCCTCAAAAACGCTTCAGACGATCCGTAAAAAAGAACGCCACTTAATTGATTCGATTAGAAACAAACTGACTACTATGATTCATTCTTCTGGATATGCCAAATATATTCAAGAAAGCGTTATCACCTCTCGAAACGGGCGCTATGTGATTCCGATCAAAGAAGAGTATCGCTCCCAAGTAAAAGGATTGGTTCATGATATTTCCAGTTCTGGTTCTACTGTTTTTATCGAACCTATGTCTGTTTTTGAATGGAATAATGAATTGCAACAACTTAAAATCGAAGAAGAAAGAGAAATAGAAAAAATCCTTCAAGAGTTATCAAAACTTTTTTATCCTTATCAAGAGGAATTAAAACAAAATAGAAAAATCATTGGTCAATTGGATTTTATTTTTGCTAAAGTTCATTATGCGAAAAAAATACAGGGAAATATTCCTCAGTTAAATAACCAAAAAGAAATCATCTTAAAACAGGCCATTCACCCATTACTTGATCCTAAACAAGCTGTACCTATTTCTTTATCTTTAGGAAAATCTTATTCTTGCTTAGTGATTACTGGTCCAAATACTGGTGGAAAAACCGTTACGTTAAAAACAGTTGGTTTATTAAGTGCAATGGTAGCTAGTGGCCTTGCTGTTCCTGCTAGCAGTCAGTCGTCTTTTGCTGTTTTTGATTCTATTTTTGCTGACATTGGAGATGATCAAAGTATTGGAAATTCGCTTAGTACTTTTTCTTCTCATTTGAAAAATATCATCGCTATTTTAGCCGAATGTAATGAAAATTCGCTAGTTTTGGTAGACGAATTGGGTTCTGGAACTGACCCCATTGAAGGTGCTAGCTTAGCAATCAGTATTCTGAATGAATTACAAAAACGTAATTTGCTTTGCCTTGCCACTACTCATTATCAAGAACTAAAAAAATATGCAATGAAAACAGAAGGTTTTGAAAATGCTTCTGTGGAATTTGATTTAGAAACGTTAAGTCCTACTTATCGCTTAGTAATTGGCGTTCCGGGAAAAAGTAATGCTTTTGCGATTAGTGAAAAATTGGGTCTTTCTTCTACTTTGATTGAAGAAGCAAAAAATCGTTTAACTAAACAAGATTTGGATTTTGAAACTTTAGTGAAACAAATTTATGAAGATAAACAAAAAATAGAACAGGAAAAAAGGCAAATTGAGGAAGAATTAAAAGAAATTACTGCTTTGAAACAAAAATTAGAACATAAATCTCATCTTCAAGAAGAAAAGGAACAAGAACGAATTCAAAAAGCAAAAGAGCAAGCTCGCGAAATCTTATTTGAAGCTAAAGAGGAAGCTTCTTGGGCTTTAAAGGAAATAAAACAATGGGAAAACATTTCTAGTAAAGAGGCGGAAAAAGCAATTAATCAGATTAGAAATGAATTAGGTAAATCGATAAAAAATGTTTCCCCTTCTCTTCCTTCTACTACTTCTTCTCTCGACAGCCCTCTTTCGGTAAAAGAACTGAAATTAGGAGATGAAGTTTGGGTGTCTACCTTGGGGCAAAAGGGAACGATTCTTTCTGTTCCTAATTTATCTAGTAAAAATAAAGATACTTTGGTTCAAGTAGGAAACATTAAGCTATCTCTTCCACTTAGTTATTTAGCACCAACGGATTCTTCGTCTACTACGGCAAAACTCACTTCTTCTTCTACTCATTCTTCTACGCCTATCAGTACACATTATGCTAGTGGTTCTAAAGCAAAAACAGCAAAAACGGAAATTAATGTGATTGGGTATACAGTTGAAGAAGCAAATATGGTAGTGGATAAGTTCTTAGATGATTGCAGTTTGGCTAAGTTACAGACTGTACGTATTGTTCATGGGAAAGGAACGGGAAAGTTACGTCAAGGAATTCATTCTTTTTTGAAGAAAAATCCTCATGTGAAGTCGTATCGTATGGGTACTTTTGGTGAGGGAGAAATGGGAGTTACTGTTGTTGAATTAACTTAAGCTTGAGTATTTAGTAGATAAAGCTTTTTCACAAAAGTAGCTCCAAAGTGAGGTGTTTGCTACTTCTTTTTTAATTCATTTGCGTATGATAGTTCCCTAAGACCCGTGTCAAGCTTTAAACCCGATAACTGGCTCCTTGTGAGGGACCGAAGGTTTTTAAAAAGACCACGCTATGAAATACTAAATGAATCAAAAAAGAAGTAGCAAACATCTCACTTTGGAGCGGACTTATTCCTCAAAACTATTATTCTGTAAAAGTTATTGAGACAAATGTTAAGTTTCTGTTTCTAATAAGTTGATTTGTATTTCTCGATTTTCTTTTAGTTTAATTTTGTGGTAGGCTACTTTACATTCATCTAATAATCTGCGAGATGCCTTGTTTTCTTCTGTGTCATAATATTTGTCTGATCGATAGATGACTTCTTTTATTCCAGATTGGATGATGATTTTAGCACATTCATTACAAGGAAATAAATCAACATATATTTTAGCTTTGTCTAGGTCTCTTTTCGTTCCTCTAAAATTCAAAATAGCATTCATTTCTGCATGGCATACGTATGGATATTTAGTCTCTAGATGATTCCCTTCTCTTGCCCAAGGAAATTTATCGTCACTAAATCCATTTGGTGCTCCATTGTAACCTATGGATAAAATTCGATTGTCATCACTAACTATGCAGGCTCCTACTTGTGTTGATGGATCTTTACTTCTCATGGCAGATAATTTAGCAATCGCCATAAAATATTCATCCCATGATAAATAGTCTTTTCGTTTTTCTCCACTCATTTTCTTTCACTCCTTCATTTATTGGTATATTGATCAAACTAAATTAAGTGATATTCCTCTTTTATGAGGTATATACTTGGTTTTGTATAAATTTATTCTACAGTTTTTAGGCTTTCTATCATGTCGATTTTCTTTAGCGAAAAATAGGTTACTAGGTTAACGATTAAGGTAAATCCTATGGTGATAAGAGCTGAATATACATAACTCATTGGCTGTATAGTTCGGCTAAATCGTAACATATTGATTTCACAAGTTCCGATGATAAACGCATTTAAAAAATATCCTGCAACTAAGCCAAAGAGGATTCCTATTAGGCTTAAGATAACGGTTTCTCGAGTTACATAGGAGTATACTTCTTTATCGTAAAATCCTAATACTTTAATGGTAGCTAATTCACGAATTCTTTCGCTAATATTGACATTGGATAAATTATATAATACCACAAAGGCTAATAGTCCGGCTGATACAATTAATACAATGACTACATAGTTAAGAGAATCCATGGTATCTTGTATCATTTCTACCATAGAGGAAACTTGACTTACTGAGGCTACCTGTGGCATTTGCATGATTTCTTCTGCTGATAAATTGATTTCCTTTGTTAATAAAACATTGGTCTCATAAGGTTCTTCATACATGGTTTCGTATAAATCTTTTGCCATATAAACAAAGTGATAAATGTAATTTTCCACAATATGGGTGATTTTTACTTCTTTTTTTACTTCATTGCTGTCTTCTATGGTAAGGGTATCTCCTTCTTTAACACCTAGCAATTTCGCTGCTTTATCACTTAAGAATACATCATTTGGGCCTAAGGTTAAAGTTTCTTTTGTTTTGATATCATTTAATTTAATGACTTGATCAATTTCCTGTGCTTGGCTAGGAACAATAAATTGAACTTCTTCTTCCCCCTTAGCGGAAATTGCTTTTCCTGATGTCATATGTGTTTCTACGATAGTTGATTTATCTTTTTCGTTTTTAACCTCCATGCGTGATTGATTGTTTAGTTCTTCCTTAGTTTTTTCTTGAGATTTTTCATCAGGCTCAAGGTTTGCTAGAGAGCGAATTAATTCTTCTTTTTGCCCCTGCTGTAAATTATTTTTTAAATTAATTTGTTCATCATAATGAAAGACTTTTTGGTATTGACTAGGCAAAATAGAGCGAATGGAATCACGTAAACCAAATCCGGCTAGAATAAGAGAGGTACAACCTAAAATTCCTATAATTGTCATGAGAAATCGTTTTTTATAGCGAAATAGATTGCGTACCGTTACTTTTTGGGAAAAACGCAAATGTTTCCAAATAAACGGGATTTTCTCTAGCAAAACTCGTTTTCCCATTTTAGGAGCCTTTGGCCTCATGAGCGTGGCTGGCGTATGAATAAGTTCCATCATCACTGCATATAATGTCGCTCCTACAATACAAAGGCTAATCAGTAATAAACCAGTTCCTCCATATACCCAATTAAAGTTTAAGTGAATTTCGGAAATTTGATACATCATGCCATACATCATCCAAATAATTTTAGGTAATAAAACAAAGCCAACACTCATGCCCAAAAATCCACCAATTAAGCAAGCAAGTGACGCATATAACAAATACTTTCCTGCAATTTGTATTTTATTATACCCTAACGCCTTTAAGGTTCCTATTTGCGTTCTTTGTTCTTCTACCATTCTAGTCATAGAAGTAAGGGAAATTAAAGTAGCTACCACAAAAAACACCACAGGAAATACTTTTCCAATATTGGCTACACTTTCTGTATCTTGGATAAAACTAGTGTAACCCGCATTACCATAGCGATCTAATATGTACCATTTAGGATGTTCTATCTGGCTAATTTCATCTCTAGCTTCCATCAATTTTTGCTCAGCACTTGCTAGTTCAGTATTTGCCTCTTCTTCTTGTTTCGTTAATTCTTGTTCTCCTTGCTCAATTTTTTGGTTAGCCGTGGTTAAGTCATTTTCTCCTTTAGTTAACTTAGCATTTGTGTTTTGTTTGGTTTGGGTTAGTTCTTGTTTCTTCGTTTGTAATTGTTTTTTTGCCTCATTTAGTTGCCTTTTTCCTTGAGATAATTCTTGTCTTCCTTGGGTAATTCCGTTTTCTATTTGGGCAATTCCCTGCGTTACCTGTAATTTATTTTGCTCTAACTGTTCTTTTTGTTCTTCTAATTTCTTTTTCTGCTGCTCGATTATTTGTTTCTGTGCCTCAGATAAAGAAGAATCCTGCAAAGCTTGTTCATAACCTGCTATTCCTTGTTTTACTTGGGCTAGCCCAGTTTGAATCTCACTCTCTTGTTCTCGTAAACTTTGTTTTTGTTGTTCTAACGAAGTAAAACTAGAATTCGCCTCTTGTTCTTTTTTCGTTAGTTCTTTTTCTTTTTTAGCTAAATCAAATTCTGCTTGTTTTAACTGCTTATCTGCTTGCTGAAAACTAGTCTCTGCTTTATTTTTTTGTATTTCTAATTCTTGTTTACCTTGCAATAACTCTTGTTTAGCTGATTCAATCTCTTGTTTAGCCTCTGCTATCTTATTTTCTGCCTCTTGCTTTTTCTTAAGAAACTCATTTTCCGCTTCTTCTACTTGTTTTGTTGCCATTCCCACTAAAGCCTCATATCTTGCTTGTTCACGCCTCTGTTTAATGGCTTCTATGTTTTGCTTAACATCCTCTACACGATTCTCATAAGCTTGCTCAGAAGTAATGAGTCCTTCTGTTCCTTGTATTTTAATATTCATTTCTGTATAAATTTCAGATGCACTAATATTTTGAGGAGAAACATAAAGATAATAATCTACCTTTCCATTTCCCAGTTTACTCGTACCACGATCACGTGAAATATACATTGGACTACTTACTATACCAACAATAGTCACTTCTTTTTGTTGTAAAAAAGGTACCGCTTCTCCTTTGTCATTTTTAGTATCTTCTATTTCAATAACCAAACTATCTCCCATTTGTTTCTGCAAATGAGTCAAAAAACTCTTTTCTACCACACACTCATTCTCTGTTTCAGGGTATTTTCCCTCTAATAAAATTGGTTTATTCATCGGTAGGTAAGTCATTACTTTAGCAATAATCTCTTTATTTTCTAACTCAATCTTAGCATCAGCTGAAAAATTCCCCTGAACCTCTTCTACCTCATCAATACTCTTTAGTTCTTCTAGATCTTCATTCGTTAATCCTAAAGTAGAAATTACTTGTAAATCATTGACCCTTTGCTCACGATAAAAAGCATCAATCGTTTCCACCATATCAGGAGAAGTCGCTTTAATTCCTGCAAAAAAACCAACACCTAAAAAAGCCATTAACAAAATGGATAAAAAACGCTTAAACGTATTTTTAATTTCCTTAACGGTATCTTTTCTTAATGCCTTTTTCATGGTATCTCCTCCTTTTGCCAGATTGGGGACGGGGTAAATTTTGGTCATTTTGTCATTTTAGGGACAGGGTGGCTATCGAATTTCATTTTATTACCATTCGATTTCTTGAATAGGAATTGGGTGTTCATTTTTTTGAATGTCTTGGGCCGTACCATTTTTGAAGTGAATGACTTTGTCTGCCATTGGGGCTAACGCTCCATTATGGGTAATAATTAAGACTGTCATGTTTTCTTTTCGTGCCATATCTTGCAATAATTGTAAAATTTGTTTACCTGTTTTATAATCTAGAGCTCCCGTTGGTTCGTCGCATAGTAACAATTTGGGATGTTTCGCGATTGCCCTTGCTATGGCAACTCTTTGCTGTTCTCCTCCTGATAATTGAGAGGGAAAATTTTTCATACGATCCTCTAGACCTACTTTTTTCATTACTTCTTTGGGATCTAGTGAGTCTTTACAAATTTGTGTGGCCAATTCTACATTTTCAATTGCTGTTAAGTTTTGGACTAAGTTATAGAATTGAAAAACAAACCCAATATCTTCTCTACGATATTGAATTAATTCTTTATTTTTTAGTTTGGTTACTTCTTTCCCATCTACCCAGACTTCTCCTGATGTTGCTGTGTCCATTCCCCCTAATATGTTTAATGTGGTGGTTTTTCCTGCTCCACTTGGGCCGAACAATAACGACTAGTTCTCCTTTTTCTATTTGAAAGTTAGTGTCTTTAAGGGCATTGATGACGATTTCTCCCATCTGATACTCTTTATGTACATGGTTAAATTCGATATAGGGCATAAATATCCCTCCTTTGTTTGGGTTTATTTTATCATATTCGGTAGGGATTAGCAAGATGTCTATGAGTAAGATTTTTGGCTTTGATTAATAGTTGTTATAATTTATACCTGACAGTTCCCTAAGACCCACGTTAGGCTTAAAACCCGATAACAGGCTTCCATGTGAGGGACCTAAGGGTTTTAAATTGACCCTGCTATGGAAGGTTAAATTAATATGATCACCATTAGCTAGGCTTCCTTTTTTACACGGTTACCAATTTCAGCAAGCTGTGAATAATAACCAATGGATTGAAAAATAGGGAAAATTGTATAGGGAAAAAAGGGGCGTCCCCCTTCTTCCCTCTTTTTCTTTTTTCTTTTTTCCTTTTTTCTTTGTATTACACAATATATAAAATCTGATTTTCTGGAAAGTATTGTTTCATTTTCTCACGGAAAAAGATTTCTCCTTCTTTTCTTAACTGTTCTTTATACCAATATTTTCCTCTACCTCTTCCTGTCATTTTTTCTTTGTCGTATAAGGAAATGGCATTGGGAAATGCTTCTTCATTTATTTTGGTATGAATGTAACTATAGGTCATAAAGATGATTTCGAAAAATACGTCTTTTTTCACTTCCTCGGATAATTTTTCAGCTAATGTTTGGATTAACTCACCATACAGTTCTTTCCAATTGTCTACGAAGATGACAGGAGCAATTAAGATTCCTAGTGGATAACCTGCTTGTTTTAGCTTATTGATGGCTTGTATTCTTCCTGCTAAACGAGACGTTCCAAATTCTACTTTTTGGATTATTTCTTGTGGATTTACACTCATTCTTACAATTACTTTCCCTTGATGATCTAAAGGAAGAAGGTCATCTACCATATCGAATTTAGTGGGAAAGGTTAATTTTCCTTGAGTCGTATGACTAAAATTTTCAATCGTCCAGACTAGATTTCCGGTTATTGTATTTTCTAGGATTAGATCACTATTACTTCCTATTTCAAACGTTAATTCTTTGTCTGCTTTTTCGGCTGTTTTGATGATTTTTTCTAGCATTTGTTCACGATTGACAAACAGGCGTAAGTACGCACATTTGTTATAATTGCAGACTAAGTAGCAATATAGACAGGATGCTGTACAACCTGATGAAGTATAGGGTACTAGGTAATCCGATACTTTATGATTTTCTACGTATTTATGTGTTTTTCGCGTTCCGATGATTAGGTTGCGTTTTAAAAAGGGAAATTCTGCATTTTCTTTTTTTCTCATTTCTTCTATATTATTGTGATTTTCTATTTCAAATTTAGGTACTTCTTCATATTTTTGCATTAACTCTTTTCCTAGTGGATAGGTTAAAATATCTTTTTCATAATAGATAGCTTGTGGTTTAAACATCTTTTTCCTCCTTGCTTTTTGTTTAGTTTGCCCAAAAATGCAGAATTTATCACACACAAAAAAAACCACGTATTTATGCTCGTGGTTTTTTTAGCTAAAGTTAATTTATCTTTGTGAAAAATGTCCAAAAAAGAACCGTCCCTAATTGGACAAAAATGTCCCCAATTGGACATGCCTAATTAGACACTTTTTCATATGTCACATAGTCATAATCAAAATGCACGCCTTCATCTTCTGGTCCTTTTTCTCTTGCTACTTCTTGCCATACATCAAGATTAATTTTGGGAAAGAACGCATCTCCTTCAAATTCTTTGTCTATTTCGGTTACGTACATTTTGGTTACGTATGGCATAAGCAAATTGTAAATCATTGCTCCTCCTATGACAAAACATTCTTCGTTACTTTCTATGTATTCTTGAATTTGAAACATAGAATGTACTACTTCTACGTTCTCAGCTTCTACTTTAAAATCTGGATTTTGGCTTAAAATGATGTGTTTGCGGTTTGGCAATACTCTACCTATTGATTCAAATGTTTTTCTTCCCATGATAATGGTATGACCTGTGGTTAAGGCTTGAAATCTTCGTAAGTCATCTGGTAATTTCCATAATAATTGATTGTCTTTTCCGATGATATTGTTTTTTGCTTTCGCAACTATGATACTTAACATTTTGGTTAACTCCTTTTTTCTTTTAAATTGCTACTGGAATCTTTCCTAATTTTATTTCAGGATTATATTCATACCCTTCTATTTCAAAATCTTCTACTTTAAATTGATAAAAGTCTTTCGTTGGATTTTTGATGATTAATTTAGGTTGTACTTCCATTGATTTTGCTTGAATTAATTTTTCTATTAACGGAACATGGCGGTCATAGATATGACAATCTCCGATATTATGAGTTAGGGTTCCTACTTCTAGTCCTGCTACTTGGGCAAACATACATTGCAAAGCAGCATATTGCATAACATTCCATCCGTTTGCTGCTAACATATCTTGAGAACGTTGGCTTAGGATTAAATGCAGTTTTCCTCCTTTTACTAGCCATTGCGTGCCATATACACATGGTTCAAGGTTCATATCTTTTAATTCTTCATGATTAAATAAATTGGTCATTATTCTACGACTTGATGGATCGTTATTTAGTAGATATAGTACATAATCCACCTGATCCATAGTTTGCATTCCTGTTTTGGTTTTAAATTCATATTTCTTTCCCATTTGATACCCATAGGCTTTACCAATTGTTCCATCTTCCCCTGCCCATTGATCCCAAATGTGAGAATTTAGTTCACTTACTTGATTTGATTTTTTTTGCCAAATCCATAATATTTCATCAATAGCGTTTTTTACCGTTTTACTATTATTACGTAAGGTAATCATAGGAAATTCTTTTCCTACATCATATTTATTTTGCACCCCTACTATGGAAATATAATTTGCTTCAGCTCCATCTTCCCAACGTGTACGTACTCCCGTACCTTCTGAAGAATAACCATGAGCTAATATCTCCCTACATGTTTCTATGAAATGCTTATCTGCTTCTGTCATTTTATTTTCCTCCTTGTTTTCTTACTCAATATGAGTATACCATACCGCATTTCTTTTTTCTACATTTTTCGGGTATTTTTCTAAAATTTGAGTTACTGGCTAATAATACTTTTACACTAAAGTAGCTCTGAACCTGAGGTATCTGTAATATTTTTTAGATAAATTTACGTCTAACAGTTCCCTAAGACTCACGTTAGGCTTAAAACCCGATAACAAGCTTCTTTGTGAGGGACTTAAGGGTTTTAAAATGCCCCTGCTATAGAGGACTAAATTTATCTAAAAAATATTACAGATACCTCAGGTTCAGAGCGGACTTATCCCTCCCACTTTGGCACATATTCCTCCTCATGTTCTCCTAATTCCTGTAAATACCCATTCGTTAGTACTAAACGATCTAAATAACGCACCACTTTTTGATATTCCTCATCAGTTATCTTTCGATTAATCTCTTCTATTTGCTTTGCTCGGTAAGTAGGAAAATATTGAGCCATAATGCTTACATACACATTTGGCAAATAATCATTAATCCACTTGAGTACTTTTCTTGTATTAATGATATGATTCGGTAAAATCAAATGCCTAATGATCAATCCTTTTTGCATCATGCCTTCGTCATCAAAAACCGCATCTCCTACTTGTTTTTGCATGGCTAAAATGGCCTGTGCCACTGTCGAAAAATAATGATCTACATGAGATAAACGCTTTGCCAATTCATCTTCTGCATATTTGAAATCCGGTAAATAAATATCTACATAGCCATCTAATTCCTTTATCGTTTCTACTGTTTCATAGCCATTCGTATTATAGACAATTGGCAGTTGTAGTCCCTGATTTCTAGCTAACTCAATTGCTTTTTTGATTTGTGGCACATAACTCGTCGGGGTTACCAAATTAATATTATGAACCTGCTTTTCTTGTTGCTTTAAGAAAATTTCTGCTAATTCTTCTACTGTTATTTCTTTTCCTTTGCCTAAACTACTAATTTCATAATTTTGACAATACTCACACCTCATCGTACAGTGAGAAAAAAATACAGTACCTGACCCTCTTTTTCCACTTAGGCATGGCTCTTCAAAGTGATAGACCGATGCTAAGGCTATACGCACTGTATCCTCTGCTCCACATCTCCCCTTTTGCTTTTGCAAACGATTAACTTGGCAAGTATGTGGACAAATTGTACACATTTCTAATTGTGATAAATCTTCCATATTTTTAGCATAGGTTAGCTTTGGAAGCTAGCCCTTCCTCCTTTCTTCGTATAAATCAGGTTTTAAAAACTTACCTAGAGTGGATGGGTAAACATAATTTTTCAACCTTTTTCCTTTAAGTTAACTCTTGGCAGCAACACTTTTCCCTTTATTTTGTCTTTTTCCTTTTCTTTTCGTAGGGAAATTTTTAATAGGGAAAAAAAGGGCGTCCCCTTCTTTTCCCTACTTTTTTTCTTCTACTTTCGTTATGATAAATTTATCTTTTCCGTCTTTTTTTAAGCTAATTTTCTTTTTGGAAAACTTATCTGCATTTTGTTTAACTAATTCAATCACTTCGGTTTCACTTTTTGATGAATCCAATAAAGAAATTGTCTCTCCTTGTAAGTTTTGAATACGAATCTGGTGATTTTCATAAGAAGAATAATCTTCTACATATTCTATTAGTTCAACTTCATACCCTTCTTTACTTTTACTAATCTGGTGAATTAAAAATAAATCATCTTGCTCATCAATTTGAATTTCAGTAGGCAGATAAGTTCCTGTTTCTTCTTGCCAAGTAAATGCTTCGTTTCCTTGCTCAGGAAACTGTTTGGTAAAGTCTGGGCCAAAGATCTCTTTTGCTTTATCTTGTAATTGAGCATAAGTTAAACTATACTCTTCTAAATTTTTTTTCACGACTTCCCAAATCCAACGTTCAGGAGCCTCATTAATTTGTTGAAAGCTTGGTAATGCTTCACCGGTTATTTCTTTCCACGCATATACACTGGCAATAAACGATTCTATTTTTTGAACTTCATCTGCTGTGATGTTTTTTTGATTACGGTCATAATTTTGTTTGACAAACATACCAACAAAAATAACCAACAATACACAAATGAGAGCAACCATTTTTTTCATGAAGAAGCCTCCTTAAGTTTACCTTATCCTTTGTTTTCTTCACTTGAAACCTGTCCCTAAAAAGAAAATTTTTTCGTTTTCGGAACCGTCCCCAAAAAGAAGATTTTCTTTATTTTATCACAATTGATAAGCTTGTTCAAGAAATTTTGAAAAAAGTCTATTTTTTCCATATTATCTCTGCTTTGAACAAGTCTCCATCAATGGAAATCTGAAATTTTCCTCCTTGTAGTTCGGTTAAACTTTGGGCTATGGATAGTCCTAGTCCACTTCCTTCGGTGTAGCGAGAGCGATCTCCTCTGACAAATCGTTGCATAAGTTCGTCTGCCGATATGTTTAGTTTTTCTTTTGAGATGTTTTTCATGATGAGATGTATTTCATATCCAGTATTCACGAGTTCTATATAGACTCTTGTATGTTCCATGGCATATTTGGTGACATTACTAAATAAGTTTTCAATGATGCGGTAAAAATAACGGTCATCTGCTTGTATTTTGACGTCTTCTTTTGGCAGATTCATATCGATGGATAAGTGCCTTTGTTCGAAACGGTCTTCAAATTCCCCTCTAATTTGATTTAATAATTCTTTTAGGTCTATGGTTTCCATTTTTAGCTTAACATTGCCTGATGATACTTTGGATGCTTCTACTAGGTCTTCGATTAGTTTTTTTAGTTGTTGGGATTTTTTGTCTAACACGACTAAATATTCTTTGGTTTTTGGATTTTCTAGTTCTTCTTCTTTTAATAAATCAACATAGTTAATGATGGAGGTTAATGGTGTTTTGATGTCATGAGATACATTGGTAATTAATTCTGTTTTTAACCTTTCTGATTTTAGGCTTTCTTCTATCGCATTAGAAAATCCTCCTGCGATGTCATTGATGTATCTTGCCATACGTTTTAACATTCCAGCTAGTTCTTCTTCGTTTAAGTATACTTCCTTTTTCCCTTCATAGATATCTTTTAAGGCATTTTGAATGGTTTCCATCTTTTTCCCATATTGTAGTAATTGATAGTAAACCCATATCCAAAAAACAAGGAGAAGAATGATGGCTATCCCTGACCCTAGCATAAGTCCTAAAAAGATAGATAGTAAGACAAATCCTAGATAAAAGAAGGTTATTCTTTTACTCATATGAGAACCATCAATTGCTTTAGTAACTACTTTTGCTATTTGCCTTTTGACCCAGCGGAAGATGCGATACACTAAAAAGGAATGCCAAAATTCTTTGGCTTTTATTCTTTTGATGGTGGTAATCCCAAGTACTGCTAAACTCACATAACTTCCTAAGTAGCATAATAGCCAAATGGAATAAATTAGATTTCCCATTGCACTAGATTCAAATGATGCCAACATGATACTACATAAAATACCAATAATCGTAAACGAAATAGTTACTAATATTTCATATGGGAAGCGATCAATTGAGCTTAATTCAATTCCTTCTTTTCCTTTTTGATGACCAATGGAAAAACACAAATAAAGAAAAATAACAGCTAAGGCGATAACCGTCATGGGAATTAAATATGCAGTTGCATTTCGGTTATCTTTGAAAATGTCATAAATTTTTTGTTGCATCGAAAAAGAGGCTGATGTGGCCATCAATTTAGTATTAAAGCTTGAATATACTTCAATTTCTTCAAATTCTTCCAGAGAACTAGATGAAGAATATAAAAACTTTATGTTGTCTTGGTTAATTGATTCCATGTTGGTTTGAATTTGTCCTTGTGTATAATTCCAATACGTTTTTTTATCTTTCATGGATTGCATCTCTTTTTGATAGTCATTACTTTTCATATTGGTATAAATTGTGCCGTTTTCTTTGTCTAAAATAATATAATCCATACATTTGGAAGTTACACTATTATAACGTGAATTATCTTCGTAATAAATTGCTTGGTGGTTATCATCATTTTGTATTTCCCTATAGGGTGAATAACGACGATTAGCATTATTACGATAACTATTGACATTTAATACGTTAGATAAAATAGTATTATAATATAAATGAGCAAAATTTTCCGTCTGCAAATAATCTTTTCTTTCGCTAACCTCACCATATTTTGAAACTAAACTAACATGAGCTATACTTACGATTAAGATGAGCACCAATAAAGGAATAGCTACATAGCATATCGCTCGTAGTAAACTTGAACTTTTTAATTTTTCCATCGTATTATTTCCTCCTTACTTAGGAGACATCCTCTCTCCATTTTTAATCATTAACCACTTGATTTGTACCATTTTGATAACCTTTTTTTGGTTAATGGCTAATATCTTCAATTTTATAACCTATTCCCCATATTACTTTTAAATAGATTGGTTCTTTCGGGTTAATCTCAATTTTTTCGCGAATATGCCTAATATGAACAGCGATAATATTTTCTGCTCCATAACTCTCCTCATTCCACACATTTTCATAAATTTGTGGAATAGAATACACCTTTCCCTTATTTTGAAGTAAAAAGCGTAAAATATGATATTCAGTAGCAGTTAGTTTAATTTCTTCTCCATCAACCGTTACTTGTTTTGTCTCATCATTCATTTTTAGCCCGCCAGTTTGATAAATCTTTTCCCCTTTAGTCGTTTCCATTGAACCAAAATCAACATATCTTCTTACATTAGAATTTACCCTAGCAATAAGTTCTAATGGATTAAATGGTTTAGTAATATAATCATCTGCTCCTGTATTTAAGCCCTCTATTTTATCGTAATCCTCTGATTTAGCCGACAGCATAATTACAGGAATTGTTTTCTCTTTACGAATTTCTTGTAATGTTTCAAAACCATCTTGGTTTGGCATCATTACATCTAAAATAACTAAATGAACCTCATGATTTTTAATCATTTCTAAAGCCTGCTTTCCATCATAGGCTTTCAAAATTTGGTATCCTTCTTTTTTTAGGTAAATTTCAATGGCATTTACAATTTCTTTATCATCATCAACAACTAATATTTGAACCATAACTCTCCTCCTCTTATTATCAATAGTATACCACAAAAAACCTTAAGAACAAATAGAGAAAATCTTAATTTTTTCTTTTTAAGAACCGTCCCCAAAAAGAAGTTTTTTTCTTTTTGGGGACGGTTCTCAAAAGGAAGATTTTTTCGTTTTAGGGACAGGTTATTGGTTTTAATGTTCGCTCTTTATTAAGGAGTTAGATTGTTACTTTCGAATTCCTTGGATATGAAGAAAACGAATTTGGCTGATGGTATAGGTACCTAATGATTTTTCAAATGTATCGTAGGTATGTGAAGCAGTATAAATCTGGTGAATATCGTTTTGATTTTCTATTTTGACAATGAGTACAGTATGAGCAAATTTTCCTTTTTCAAAGGCTAATTGGGCAATATCACCTACTTGGAGGCTAGGATCTGTCATAAGGACTTCTTTGGCATATGGGCCTACTCCTTGATTTTTGGTTAGAAAACGATAAAAAAATTCAACTCCTGTCCATCCAGGTGCTTTATTGTTAGCTGTTAGATAATACCAACCTGTGTCTTTTGCATAGTTCATGACTTTGCTTCCTTGGTATACACATTGCGAAATGAAGTTTGTACAGTCGCCTCCTAATTGGTCAAAATTATAATAGTTAGGATTTCTTTGATAGGCCCACTTTTTAGCATAGTTATAGGCTTCTTGCCTATTATAGGGTATTTCTATCATGTTTGGTTAGGTTATGTTAGTTTAAAAACGAACCTTTTCCTCCCTTCTTGCTTTTAGTAAACGTTGAATGTTTACTTATTATTAACTAGTAAACATTATTTTTTAGCTTTCACCTCATGATAGTTTATGATTTTATTTGGAATAAGGGAACATTTCCAGCAGATTAAATGAATAGAAAAAACGTTTCTCATCGGACAAATAGATCCGGAAAAGAAACGCCTTTTGTTGGACAATATGTCCCAAACGTACCTGTCCCCAATTGGACATTTTTTATTTTGTTAGTTGTTTTGCCATAGGATTTACGTTTTTATTTTGTTCGTCTACTCCGGTTGCTATAACGGTTACCGCTACTTCTCCGTTCATTTTTGGATCAATGACTGTTCCAAAAATAACGTTGGCATCTTCCCTAATTTGGTCGTTGATTAGGGTAATGGCACTATTGATTTCCATTAGGCTTAGGCTTTCGTCTCCTTTTACGTTGAAGATAACTCCTTGTGCTCCATTAATTTTGTTTTCTGTTAATGGACTGCTGATGGCTTGTTTGACTGCTTCTTCTATTTTCTTTTCTCCTGATGCTCTTCCTATTCCCATATAGGCTTTTCCTTGATATTTTAGGGTTGTTCGTATGTCGGCAAAGTCGATGTTGACTTCTCCTACTGAGGTAAGTAAGTCTGTTACGCTGGTGATCCCTTGTTCTAAAACTTGATCGGCTAAAAAGAAGGCTGAATTTAAGGTTACTTTTTCGTCAGTAATTTTTAATAAATTGTCGTTTAAAATGACAATTAGGTCATCTACGTGTTCTCTTAGTTTTTTGATTCCATATTCGGCTCTTACTTTTCTTGCTTTTCCTTCAAATAGGAATGGTTTGGTTACTACTCCTACGGTTAGGATTCCCATTTCTTTGGCAATTTCGGCTACTACTGGTGCTGCTCCTGTTCCCGTTCCGCCTCCCATTCCTGCAGTAATAAAGACCATATCTGCACCTTGTAAGATTTGCTTGATTTGTTCTTTGTTTTCTCTTGCTGCTTTTTCGCCTACATTTTCGTTTGCTCCTGCTCCTAGTCCTTTGGTTGTTTCTATTCCGATCTGTAATATATTTTTGGTGGTTGCTCTTTTTAGGGTTCCTGTTTCGGTGTTGATTAGGTAAAATCCTACTCCTTTTACTCCATCTTCTATCATTCGGTTGACAGCATTGTTTCCTGCTCCCCCTACTCCGATTACTTTTATTTTTGGTCCTTTATTTGTTTCTTCTGCTCGATTAAACATTTTGGCTTTTCCTCCTTCATTTATGCTGACTATATTTTTATCACATTTTGGGGATAATTTCAATGGAGTTTGGTGATTTATTTACTTTTTTTGGGATTGAGGGTTATTTTTTATTCGATAATAAAAAATAAAAATAAAATACAAGTTTCCTTGTATTTTTGGTTTGAAAATAAATTTTGCCACTGGCGGCAAATTTCACATTTTAATCTATATAATAATTAATGATAGGTAATTCTTCAAATTTAACACTATAGTTTACATTTTCATCTTTTACTTTATAGTCATTATTTTTCATAATACCAATATATAACAATATTCTAACAGTTTCATATAGTGGAGTATCTAGCAAAAATAAGCATTCTAAATTAGATTCAATTATAGAAATAATATTCTCTTCATCAATTTTTATATCATTACAAATCCTTTTCACTTCGAAAACATTATTTTGGGTAATATAATCATTATATGTTTGTATTTCGTTTTCATCTAACACTATTAAATGTAAATCATCTAAATAATATTTATCTGAATAACTAGACTTATTAAACACAAAATTATAATTTTCGGCAATAATATCAAAAAAGTGCTTTGAATTTATTATTAAATCTTCTTTAGAATACCCTGTTCTAATACATTGAACTTCTTTTGCAAAATCTTCTTTACATTTTACTATATTTTTCTTATTCCATATTCTTTTTATACTGTCCCTTGTACGTTTCTGTAATTCTTGTATTGCTAAAAAACTTAATTGTATTTTTTTATCTTCTCCATTATCCAAAAATTTTAGAGGGACATTGGGATTAGTTTGATTAAAATATTGGTTTAACAATTTTATTTCATCAGCATTAAATTGTATAAGAGGGTTAAAGAGTAAGAATTTGCCAGTCAAATTATATGTAGGTGTAAGAAAAGCAACAGCACTACTTACATTTGACAAATCTTTCGTTTTTATTATTTCTTCATAAAATAATTCTAAAGCATTTATAAGATTAACTATATTATTGACTTTTTCCTCATCTTTATAGTATGTGTATGGTCTATTTTTATCTTCTAATACTTTAATATTCATTGTTAGTTTATCTAAAAAACTAAATACAATTTCATTCAATATATCATCTGATAAATTTTTCACAAGAATTGGTTCTTTTAAATAATATTGTTTTTTTACTTCTTCTAACCATTCATTAATATATGCTTCTAATGTAATATTTTTTTGAAAATTAATAGACATATGTATATAATTTAGTCTAGGGTCAAATCTTTTTATTAAAGTATCATTCTTTCCATATGTAATAAAATAAATGCCCATTGCAGTTTGCTTTTGAAACTTATTATATGATATTCCAAATTTCCATACATATTTAAAAAATACATCTTTAATATGTTTTAATTCATTATCGAATATATTTTTTAATCTGTCAACTTGCATTTGTATCTCTATATATTCTGTACTATATTCATCTATATTTGATGAAATTAAACTTTTATTAGCATCTTTTTTATCTATTATTTCACAAAGTGAATCACAATAATCGCTTATCTTTTCTATAAAATTATTTTCACTATATAAATCTTGATCATTAAAATATATTGTCTTTTTTTCTTGATTTCCGATATTCAAACTTTTTGCATATTCATTTGAAATTAATTTCCAAAATACTCTATTTGTTTGCTCATCAACCAAAAATAATACAACTGAATTAAATGTAATATGTTCTAAAACAACATTGAAAGCTTTTGTATCGCAACTATATGAATACTGTTTCCTCAAATTATATTTTTCTGGTAATGTTTTTACTTGTATTTCAATATGAATCCTTTCGAAACTATTTTTATCTATTATTACTACTTTACCATCTAAATTTGCTATTTTATCTGCTTCAGTTGCTCTTACCTTAATTCTATTATTTTTCTCTACAATTTCTCTTAAAATTGTTATTGATTTACTTTCTTTAAAGTGATTTTCCGTTACTTTTCCTAAATTTATTTTATTATCTAATTCTTTCATTTTTTCCTCATACAATCTATATATGAAATTTGCCACCAGTGGCAAATTTCAAAATACTAATCACTTTCTCCTTCAATTTCCTCATTTGGTAATTTTTTTATATATAAATTTAATTCTTCTTCCGTTGGTAATTTCTCCATTATTTCTTTTGGAATAACATTTTTCACTTTATATGAAGCTACTCCTATTGGTGCATTTACACCTTTTAAAGACCATTCAACTGTTAGTTTATCCTTATCTTCACAAAGTAATAATCCTATCGTTTCATTGTCTGTTTCTTTTTTCAAAGTTTCATCAACTGCTGTTACATAAAATCCTAATTGTCCAACATATTCAGGTTTAAACTCTGTATTTTTTAATTCTACAACTACAAAACATCTTAAATCCAAGTGATAAAATAATAAATCTATATAATAATCATTATCATTGGTTGAAATTTTATATTGATTTCCAACAAAACTAAAACCTTTGCCTAATTCAAGCAACACATTCTTTATTCTTTCTAACATTGCCTTTTCAATATCTCTTTCTTTTGCTCTTTTTCCTATGTTAGCTAATTCAAAAATATATGGATCTTTTATCATATCTCTAGCAAATTCGCTTTGTGCAATAGGTAGCTTATCATTAAAATTGGTCATTTTATCTGGTAATGCTTGTCTTTCATATAATTCTAAATCAATTTGATGGCTTAATACAGTTTTAGACCAACCATTTTCAATAATTTGCTTAGCATACCAAACTCTTTTATCAATATCTTCAATTTTATCTACTAAAACACAATTTTGTGACCATGATATTATTTCTAATTCTTTTGGAATACTAGATAAATCTTTATATGCTTCATATACTTTTCTCATTCTTGCTAGATTACGAGCCGAAAATCCCTGCTCATCTGGAAAATCTAATTTTAATGCTACTGATAATCTATTAATAAAATTATTCCCATATTTAGCATTATCACTAATTATTTTTCCAAGTCTTAAATAAAAATTTACCACCTCTTTATTTGCCCTTGAAATGATATTATATCTTGTATCTAAAATATCCTTTTCAATATCTTTTACAATTTTTATAAAGTGATCATCTAATAGTTGAAATTGATTTGACATATTATTTATCTCCTTTAAAATTTTTTCTATAAATCTAATAACTTACATTGTTCTTTATACCAAGCAGGAGTGCATATCATAATTATTTCGCAATTTCCATTCCAATAGTAAATTTCTTCTTTTTCTATTAAAATACACACCTTTTTCAAAATTAATACTTTCATCTCTTTTATTAAGAGTTCCCTTTCCCTCTAGTATATAACAGATTTCTTTGCATCTTTCATTAGTGCAATATCCTTTTTCTGGATATTGACCACTAATTGTATTTATACAAAAATCAATATCTTTATCATTTAAATCTATCGAATATTCTAATAATTTACTTGTATGACTATTTTTTACTGTTTGTGCATCACTAAATTTTACTATTTTCATTTTTTACCTCTTTAAATATAATTTGCTATGTCTTCAAATGTGTCATATCCACTTTCGCTATTTATGTGTCCTGCATTAGGTAATAGAACTTGCTCTGCCCCGAATCTTGTCTGCAAATTCTCTTTCTACTTCGTATTTTACATATGGATCATTTCTGAATAGAAACAAATAATTTCATTTGCATATTTCTTTACATCTTTCAAATTATCAAAATACATTGTTTTATTTACTGTATCATATTCTTCGTCTATTCCTAAATAATTGTTAAATCCACATACAAATATTAATTTTTTGACCTTTACTTCATTTTCAATTAAAAATCTTGATATAAATACTGGTGCAATACTATGACCGATTATTGTTGTATTTTTATTGATTAAACCTAAATCTAAATAGTATTTAAGTAGTTTACTCCAATTTCCATAATTTTGATAACCTACTCCTATTGGAAATTGTGGTACATATACTTGTTTTCCATCACATGATATAAAATCTTGTAACCAACTAAACCAATTTACAACGGGCTTCCAAAGCTTCCATGTATTATAAAATAATTATCCATTTACTTTTCTCCTCGTATAAATTTTTATTTTACCAATTTTATATCACAAAATTACAAAAAAAACAATTACTTACAGAAATGAGTAACTGCATATCTTGCATTTTTCTATTAGAGACTTATTTAAACCAATTTTAAATTTACTACAAAATTTAAAGCACAGAAATATTAGTAAACTCTATATTTATCATACTTTGAACATAAGGTTAAAGTTGATTTATTCTTAATATCATTAATGGGAATTAGGTACATCTCTTGCCTATCATTTACGATAAATAATTCATCTACTCTCGTCTCAATGACTGTCTTATAACTTTTCCCCTTTGTTCCACCACAACTTTTTAAAGCTACTTGATAATTTCCCCATTTAGTTTTACATCCAGTTGCTTTTATTTGTATCGTTTTCAATTTCCCGTCTTTCTCTACAATCAAATCATAATCTTGAGTGTCGTTTAACGGTATGGAAACAGTATATCCATTCGTCGAAAAATAGGCAATGGCTATGCCTAATCCTGAATTTCCCTTTTCTTTATTAGTAGCAAAATTCATATTCTTCCCCTTTTTATTTAGAACCTTTGTTCGTGTGTAATAGAAAAATAAAATACAAGTTTCCTTGTATTTTTGGTGGGCAGGGATGGATTCGAACCATCGTACTCAAATGAGAACAGATTTCTTACTACTATAGTTTTCACTACCATTTTACCATGTTTGTAGTCTGGACTTTCTCTTTATCTTCTGCTTAGAAGATACCAGGTATAAAGTCTCTACACTCGGAAGTTTTCTTCCTAGCTCGGGATTGTCATCAGTATTTCTACCCTTAGAGTTCCCCGAATTAGCCCGGTGTTCATCTTATCATTACTGACAAGAGCTGCAAGTTTAGGTTTTGTTTTTACCAAAGACCACAGTCTGCCGCCTTTAGCCACTCGGCCACCTACCCATATTTAGTTGGTTACTAAGTTTCCTCGGTAACAGTAGTTATTATAAAGCTTTTTCATTTGTTTGTCAATACTTTTTGGAAAAAAATTATTTTATCTTTAGTTAAAAATCATCCTTCTTTTCAAAAGATAAAATAATTTTTTTCCCTTATTTTTTCTTATTTGGTAATGTCCAAAATTTTATATTTCATGACTCCTGCTGGTGCTTTTACTTCTACTACATGATTTTTCTTTGCTCCTAATAAAGCTGATCCTAAAGGTGATTCGTTAGAAATTTTGTTTTCAGCCAAATTTACTTCTGTTGAACCAACAATGGTATAGTCGATTTTTTCGTCAAATTCCATGTCTAATACTTTAACAATGTTTCCAATTTGAACAGTGTCTGTATCAATGTCTTTTTCATCAATAATTTTGGCGTGTCTTACTTTGTTTTCTAATTCAGCAATACGGTTTTCATTTTCTGCTTGTGCTGTTTTTGCTTCATCGTATTCTGAGTTTTCGGATAGATCTCCAAACCCTAAAGCAACTTTAATTCTTTCTGCAATCTCTGCTCTTTTATCTGTTTTTAATAAATTTAATTCTTCTTCTAACTTTTCATATCCTTCTTGGGTAAGGATAACGTCTTTTTCTTCCATATTTATCTCTTCCTTCCTGTGGCATTGTTTTGTTTGCCTTTAAAATACTTCTACTATATTACGGCAGAAATAAAAATTTGTCAAGCTATTTTAATAAATCTTTTCCTCCTTTTAAGTAATCATACCCGGAAAAAATTGTAGCAATTACTTGTATGATCATTAAAATAGTAACAATTAAATTGAGTACAAAGTCTCCTCCCATTAACTGTCCGCTAAAACATGCCCCAAACGCATGAATATCTAAAAAGGCTAAAATGATAGCTATCATTTGGGTTACCGTTTTTAGTTTTCCCCATTTTGAAGCAGCTATTACTTTTCCCCCTTTTTCTACGGCAATAAGTCGATAGCCAGATACCATAAATTCTCTAGCTAAAACAATAATGGGAATCCATGCTGGTAATCTTCCTACTTCTACTAACATAAGCATAGCAGCCAATACTAATATTTTATCGGCTAATGGATCTAAAAATTTGCCAAAGGTAGTTACTTGATTTCTACTTCTGGCTAGGTAGCCATCTAATTTATCCGTTATAGAAGCCAATAAAAAGACTAAATCGACTAATAACCACGTTAAGGGAATACCGAAAGCTTGATTGGTTAACCCAAAAAACGGTATGATTACCATAACGGGTACTAAAATAATACGAATAATTGTTAATTTATTGGGTAAATTCATTTGCTACACCTCTTTTTTGAATTTTTGAACTGGATTTTTCTTTATTTCTTTTTTTGCTAGCTAAACGATTTATAGAGATAGTAGAAAAGTCTGTTATTTGAGCATTTCTATTGCTTTTTTTAACTGAGTATCTTGGTCTTGTGGTACATCTAAAACATTGGTAACTGTATCTGGTAATTCTACCATTTCATCTGGCTCTATTCCTACTTTATTGATTTTATTACGGTTCGGCGTTTGGTATTCCTCTGTGGTAATTTTTAGTCCACTTCCATCTTTTAGAGTAAGAACTTCTTGAATAACCCCTTTTCCGTATGATTTTGTTCCTACAATTTTCGCTTTTCCTAAATCTTTTAAGCTACCAGCTAAAATTTCTGATGCACTTGCTGTATTTTCATTGGTTAAGATAATAATAGGAATTTGAATGATTGGATTATTTTCTGCTTTTTTTACTTCTTCTTTACCATTTTTGTCTACTTCATATAATAATACAGATCCTTTGTCAGTCATATAATCGGCAATTTTTAGTGCTTGAGAAACTAAACCTCCTCCATTATTTCGTAAATCGATAATTAATGATTTTAGGTTTTGTTTGGCTAATTGTTCATATTCTTTCTTAAAATCTTCTGCTGTATTTTCATCAAAGGATGAAAATTCGATATAACCAATTTGGTTTTCTAGCATTTTTCCTTCTACTGGATTTACCGTAATACTTTCTCTTTTTACTTCTAAATCAAGTGTTTGCGTGCCTCTTAATAACTGTAATTTTACTGTTGTACCTGCCTCACCTTTTATTTTATTTGAAATAGTATCAGCCTCTTCTGATGAATAGTCATTTCCATCAACAGAAACAATGATGTCTCCCGGTAAAATTCCTGCTTTAGCAGCTGGCGATCCTTTTATGGGTGATACTACTTTGATTTTTCCGGTTTTAGCATCTTTTACCATATAAATACCAATTCCTACATAATTTCCTAGGATATCTTGCATATATTGTTCCATATCTTCCTTGGATATATATTGGGTATAAGGATCATCAAGCCCTTCAATATAGCCTTTAATGGCTCCTTCTTTTAACTTTTCTTCATCTATTTCTCCTAAATAATATTGATCAATGATGGTCTTATATTTATTCAATGCCGTATCAATATCACTAGATTCTTCTGTATTAAGAAAGGCAATTTTCCCCTCCCCTTTAGTGATGTAGGTATAGCCTGCAATCGTTGTTAACATAAATGTAATGAATGCTGTTAAGGCAATCATCATGATGGTTTTATACAATTGATAGCTTTTCTTTTTTTCCATATTTCCTAACATAGGTAGTTCTTTTAGCCTATGATCTCCTTGTCAAACAGATTTAGGTTTTTCTAAGGATTAACCTATAAACCAATTAACAATAAATTCCTTGTATATCTTATCATTTTTATCGATTAGTGCATTTTCTTTTCGTTTTTCTCGTGTTTAGCAATGATTACATAAATTTCGGGCGGATATTCTTCATTTCCGCCCCTCTTATTTCTATCTTATGTATTTATTTTTGTTTCATACCTATGGTAAATAATTAACTGGATTTACACGATTCTGATATAATCCGGGGCTAGTTCTTACTTCAAAATGTAAATGTGCTCCAAAAGAGTTTCCTGTATTTCCTACCCTCATGATTTGTTGTCCCTGTTTTACGTATTGATTTTCTGAAACTGCAATAGATCCTGCTTGTCCATGGGCATATAACGTATATAGTCCATTGTTATGCATAATAATAATGTAATTTCCATAACTAGTTGTCAATCGTTCTGTAGTAACAACTACTCCATCAGCAACTGCATACACTGGTTGACCGGCAATTCCACCAGTTCCAAAGTCTGATGCTCCGTGTAGTCTTCCATCAGAATAATACCAACCTGTCGTTATTTTGGCATAAGCAGATGGCACTGGATAAATAAAACCTGAAGGATTTTTTTGAGTAGATGAACTTCCTCCTCCACTAGTGTTAGAAGAACCTCCACTATTTCCAGATTGACTATTTTGCTTTTTTTGTTCTTCTTCTAATTTCTTTTTTGCCTCTGCTTGCTTTTGTTTGATCTTTTGGTCAATGGATACATTGTCTTTTTGTAATTCATCAATTTGTTGTTGTAATTTCTTTTGCTCTTCTGATAGTTTACCTACATAAGAGTCTTTTTCTTGTTTAACACTTTGCAAATCATTAGCTACTTTTTGCTTTTCATTTTTGGCACTAGTTAATTCGTTTTTGCTATTTTCCAAATCATTTTTAGCTTTTTCAATTTCCTGTTTTTGTTTGTCTATTTTTTCTAATAACGCTAAATCACATTCTGCTACTTCTGAAATTAAATAATAACTAGAAATGAAATCTGTTACACTTTGTGAAGATAATAAAACATCTAAATAAGAAGTTTCGCCTGCTTCATACAAAGCAACCATTCTCTCATTTAAAATTTCCTCTTGTTTTTTATAGTCTTCTTGTGCTTTTGTCAATTTTTCCGTAGCATCGGCTATTTTTTGATTAGCTTCCTCTATTTGTGTATTTAATCCATTAATTTGACTTTGATATTCACCAATTTGCGTAGTCAACTTTTCAACTTCTCTTACTGTTTCATCTTTGATATTTTGTACTTCTTTTTCTTTTTCTTTTACTTCGTTCATCTTTTGATTATTTTGCTGTTTTTGACTATTTAACTCATTTTCTGTTATCGCCAATACCCCAGTTGCATGAAAAGAGATAATCCCCATTAATACAATTCCGATTAATTTCATTCCTATCTTTTTCATCAGTTTCCTCCTACTTTTTACTAAAATCTCCACTTTTTGGTAATTTTAGTTAGTATTTTGATAGGCGAATTTTCTTCGCCCGTTTTTTCTTTTAGTGGATGTTTCTCCGCATGGCAGAAAAACATCCTATAAGAAATTATACCAATTTTTTCTTCGTTTTTCGCTTTTCTTTTGTTTTGGTTAATTGGTTGTATTTTGTATTTCTTCTTTAGTAGCAGTAGTATTTCCTTGTGCATCTTGCTCTGAATTTGGTACTATTCCATTCGTAATGTATGGCATTGGATTTACTGGTGAACCATTTTTTCTTACTTCAAAGTGAGCATGTGCACCTGTTGAATATCCAGTAGATCCTACCTTTAATACGGCTTGTCCTCTTGTCACTGAATCTCCTACTTGTACTAAAAATTCAGATCCATGAGCATATAAGGTGGAAATTCCTCCTCCATGGTCAATCAGTACCATTTTACCGTAAGCTACATTATATTCTGATTTTACAACAATTCCCTCGTTAGCAGCTACAAAGTTTGCTCCCATTGGTGCTCCTATGTCAACTCCCGTATGTAATTTATAAACACCAGTAATCGGATGTACTCTCATTCCATAAGGAGAACTAATTCTCGTATAGCCTGGTGTTGGCCATGCTAATTCTCCTCCTATGTATTGGGTATCAATGCCTGCTTGTGCTAATTGCAAAATTTGGCTATTGATTTGTGCTAATGCTTGATTGTATTCATCGATTTGTGCCTGTTTTGCTTTTTCTTCCTCTGATAACTTAGCAATATAATTTTCACGAATCACCTTAGTATTTTGCAAAATTTTAGCTGTTCTACTTTGTGTTTCAATCATTTGTGCTAACTCTGTTTTTTCGTTATCTAGTTTTTGTTTAGCAAGCGATATTTGGTCTTTCTTTTCAGCTATATCATTTAACAGTTCTGTATCTGAATCAGCTATTTCGGAAATAACATAATAACTAGAAAGAAAATCGGAAACACTTCTTGAACGCAAAAGGATATCTAAATAATTAGTATCTCCCGCCTCATAAATAGCTACCATTCGTTGTTCAAAAATTTGTCTTTGCCTTTCATAACGCTCTGTTACTTCCGTTAATTCTTGCTGCACCTTATTCATTGACGTTTTTAAGTTTTCTATCTTTTCTGTTAAGTCACTCAGTTCTGTTTCAGATCCAGCAATTTTTTCATCTAACTTTTGCACTTGTTGCAAATTTTCTGAAAGCTGACTTTGCGTTTGATTTAATTCATCATTTGCCTGATTAATTTGATCTTGCAATTCTTTTTGCTTGGTTTGTAAATCTGTTCCTCCTTGATTCGTGTTCGTTGTATTCATATCTTCTGCCTGTACATACGTTGCGACTAAACAGATGAGAAAAGCGAAAACGATACATAAAATTTTACGCATTGTTTCTAGCATATGTTAGCTTTTAAAACCAACATATTCCCCCTTTCTTGCTATTGGTAAACTTTGAGAACTTACATAGATTGAATAGATAAAAATTATTTTGAGCCTTTCTCATTTACACTTTTAAATATTTTCTCATTGAGATTACGCTTCCCAATGCTCCTATTCCTATTCCTAATAACATATATACAAAGATAATAGATGAAATCATATCTTGGAAAGTAACTAAACTCATATTCATCATTTGCATGAATTGAGTATTTACCATATTTTCTGCAATTAGACTATAGGCTCCTCCCACTATAGCTATAGAAATCAAGCTAGAAATTATACCAATGATCATTCCTTCTACAATAAATGGCCATCGAATAAATCCATTGGTTGCTCCTACGTATTTCATAATGGAAATTTCTTTTCTTCTGGCATGAACCGTTAATTTGATCGTATTGGAAATGATAAAAATGGAAATAATAACAAGTAATAGTAAAATAACACCAGTAACGATACGAATTCCATTAGCCAAATTAATTAATGTAGTAACTGTTTCATCACTACTTGTTATTTTGGCTACATGTTCAAAGCCAAGAATTTTATTTTGTATATCCTTACTTTGTGTTAAATCAGTAACAGTAACTAAATATGAAGCTTTTAATAATTCAGCATTAAATCCATCTAATACTCCTTTTGTGTCTTTTAACCTTTCTTTTAAGGTATTTAAGCCATCTTCTTTAGAGACAAAATCAACTGTACTGATTCCTTCTAATGTACGAATTTCTTCGCCTACTTTGGTAATTTCCTCTTCTGAAGCATCGGTATTGACAAAAACTTGAAAACCTTGTTCTGATTTTACTTCATCTACAAAATGATTGATATTTTCCCCTAGGGCCAAAAATACACCAAAGATGATCATTGTTGCACACATAATAATCAGTGAAGCTCCTGTCGATTTTTTATTTTTAAATACATTGCTGAATCCTTCTCCAATTAAATATCCTAATCTATTATATTTCACAATCATACCCACCTTTTTTATCATCTCTTATGATTTCGCCTTTACGAATATGAATAACTCTTTTTTTCATTTTATCGACAATGTCTTTTGCATGGGTAGCTACTACTACAGTAGTTCCTCTCATATTAATATCATTTAATAATGTCATAATATCCCAAGCTGTGTCTGGGTCTAAGTTTCCAGTAGGTTCATCGGCAATTAGCATCGATGGATTATTCACTAAAGCTCTAGCCAAGGCTACTCTTTGTTGTTCTCCTCCAGATAGTTCATGAGGAAACATTTTCGCTTTATTGCTAAGTCCAACCAAAGAAAGTACCATGGGAACTTGTCTACGAATGTGTCTTGGTGTAGCACGAACAATATACATAGCATAGGCTACGTTATCGTATACAGTTTTATCAGGAAGTAAACGGAAGTCTTGAAATACTACTCCCATACTTCTTCTTAAAAAAGGAATACGGTTTGCCTTTAGAAAAGTAGTGTCTTTTCCATTGATGATAATATTTCCAGACGTTGGTTCTTCTTCTTTTAGAATTAACTTAATTAGTGTAGATTTTCCACTTCCAGAAGATCCTACCAAAAAAGCAAATTCTCCTTTTTCAATTAAAAAATTGGCATTTTTTACTGCTTTTGTGCCTGTATCATATATCTTTGAAACGTTTCTAAATTCAATCATTTAACTTCTTCCTTTCGATGACTAACAGTTTTCTCCCATTCTTTCTCAATCATAACAATAATCTACAAAATTTGCAATAGTTTTTGGGGAAAAAATGATGGTAATTGTTTCCTATTATTGGGGACCGGCGAGGAGAGGGAGAATCCTTTTTTTAGAGTGAATTTAACCTTCCATAGCAGGGTCTTTTTAAAATCCTGCTATGGAAGGTTAAATTCACATCAATACTAGGTAGTAGGGGCTCTCTTTTTCCACGTACCAACCTTCCAACAAGAAAAAATCACGCCAAAACTAACTAAATCATTCTTTTACTCACCAAACTACCCTGTCCCTCAAAGTGGTAAAATGACCAAAATTCACCCCGTCCCCATTATAGGAGTTTTTCAATAGCACTTGCCGTTATTCCATATTCTTGCATTAAATCTTGAGCCTTGCCAGATTTACCAAATTGGTCTTTCATTCCTAATCGAATAAGTTTAGCTGGATAATTTTCTGTCAATACTTCGGCTATGGCTGATCCTAGTCCACCAATTACATTATGATCTTCAATAGAAATCAATTTTTTCGTTTCTTTCGCTGAACGGATAATGATTTCTTGGTCAATTGGTTTGATGGAAAACATATCAATCACTCTTACACTAATTCCCCTCTTTTTTAGGTTTTCTTGTGCTTTTAAGGCTTCTGCTACGGTTACTCCGGTAGCAAAAATAGTAGCCTCTGTTCCTTCCCCATGCTGAATGGCTTTTCCTATGGTAAATTGAACGTTTTTGCTTTCGTCATAAATAATTGGAGTTGCCAGTCTTGCCAGCCTGACATAGACTGGACCTTTTCGCTTGGCGATTTCGGGAATGAGCCATTTTACTTGGGTATCATCACTTGGTGATAATACTGTCATATGGGGAATGGTTCTCATTAAAGATATATCTTCAATCATTTGGTGAGTAGCACCATCTTCTCCTACGGTAATTCCTGCATGAGTGGCACAAATTTTGACATTATTTTGTGGATAACAAATGCTATTTCGGATTTGATCATAAGTTCTTCCTGCAGCAAACATGGCAAATGTACTGACAAAAGGGATTTTCCCACAGGTTGACATTCCTGCTGCTACTCCCATCATATTTTGCTCTGCTATTCCCATATCAAAAAAACGGTCTGGAAATTCTTTGGCAAATAACTCCGTTTTTGTGGCTGATGATAAATCTGCATCTAATACAACGATTTCCTCTCTTTCTTTTCCTAGGGCCAATAATGCCTCTCCATAACTTTGACGTGTCGCCTTCTTTTCTTCTTTCACAAAAATTCCTCACTTTCTCTTTACACTACTTAATTTTTTTCTTAAACAATAAGAGTTAACAAACGCTTCCGATCATTCCTGCATCATTTCCTAAAACTGCTGGTACAATGGTAATTTGTTCTCTTGGATTAAATAGATATTGCTGACTTATGATATTTTCCTTTAATTTAGGAAGTAGCACATCACTAAAGTATACAAAACTTCCTCCAATTCCAACCACTTCTGGTTCAAAGATATTAATTAAATTAGAAATACCTACACTTAGATAATCAATAAATTCTTGTACAATTTTCTGAATACGTGGATCTGTTTCTTCTTTTCGTAATCGATCCAATAGTTCCTGTCCTCTTGTGTTTTCTGTTAAACCTAATTCTCGACGTAAATTATCTTTAAAAGCTTTCATCGAAGCATATTTTTCAAAACATCCCTGTTTTCCACATGCACAAAGAATTCCTTTTCGTTCAATGATCATATGTCCAAATTCACAGCCCGGTAATTCTCCGGTATCTAATAATTTATTATTAATAATGACTGCTCCTCCTATGCCTGTACCTAACGTTAAAAAGACTACTCGATGATCATTTTTGAGCGCACCATATTTATATTCTGCTAAAGCTGCACTTTTAGCATCATTTAGTATATGGATGGGCAATGATAATTGTTCTTTTAAACGATCAACAATCGGATAGTTTACCAAGCCTAAATTAACTGACTTGACTACTAAGTTTTGTTTTATTGTACCGGGAATGGCTATTCCTATTTCTGTGATAGAATAATCTTTTTGAAATCCAAGTACTTGTTCTATTACATAGGATTCAATAGATTGAATGATGTGTTTCTTTTCCTTGCTCATTAATCGCTTCTCTACTTTTTCTACCACAAACCCTTTGTCATTAATCACACCAACAGAAATGTGGCTTCCTCCTAAATCAATTCCAATTTTCATCTTATTTTTGTGAAGATAGTTGTTTATTCTACCTTCGCTCCTTTCTTATTTTTGAGATAAAAGGGGAATCATGCTCCCTGAAGTAACACAATCCCCCTCATTTTTTCTTTTGTTTATCTGTTATCACTATTTTTATCTTTATCTTGTTTTTTCTTTTTCTCTTTCTTTATCTGTAATTCAACCTGTCCCTAAATTGGGTAATTTTACCTCTTTTTACCCCGTCCCCAATTATAGGTAGGCTGAGAATAGGAAGTTACCCATATAAACTTGAATACATGGTACTAGAACGACTAGAACGAAGAAGATTAATACTACTCCTACTATACCATATACTACTTGTGGTAAGGCTTTCATGATTTTGGTCATGATGTTGTCTATGTCAATTTGCATGTATTCTACTAGTTTTTCCATCATTTCGGTTAGGTCTGTTTGCATACCAATTTTTAACATTTCGGTTTCCATTGGTTTTGATAGTCCTGCTTCTTCGAATGGTTCTATCCAGGATGATCCTACTAAGATGTTATTGATGGATGTTTCGATCATGGATAACATTACATAGTTTTGGACTACGTTTTTGCTGACTTCTAGTGATTCTTGGATTCTCATTCCGTTTTGTAGATTTAATAGCATGGCTTTCATGAGTCTTGAGAAGTCTAAGGCATAGATGAGTTGTCCAAATATTGGTGCTTTATATTTAAAATAATGAAAGTTGTATTTTCCTTTTGGTGTACGAATATAACCAATAATAGCTAATACGACTAAAACAACAAATGCTAGTGGTATGTACCAATAGGTTACTAAACTGTTAACTACCCCTTGAAACCATAGAGTAACGGCTGGTAGTGTATCTGTTGAGCCTAATTCAGAGTAAACATTTTGGATGGCAGGAATAGCTACTAATGTTCCTACTACCAACATAACTAGTAATAAGGCAAATTGCGTAATGTTTGGTAGTAAGATGGATTTTAGTTTTTTATTTAAGGCATTGGTTTCGTCTAAATATCTTACCGCTTGTTGCAACGAGTTAGTTAGTGATCCAGATAATTCCCCTACTTTGATCATGTTGATGTAAATATAAGGGAATACATCAGAATAATATTCCATCGTGGTATACATATTGTCTCCGGCTTCTACTCCTGCTAAAATATCTTCTAGGATGCCTTTAAAATTGTAGTTTTCAGTACTATTAATAATTGTTCTTAAGGCATGAATATTGTTGAAGTTTGCTTTTTTCAATAGGTAGAAGTTTTGGGTAAATACCACTAGATCTCTTGGCGTTACTTTTCCACTTTGTTTAGCAAAATAACTACGAATTTTGTCAGTTGTGGATTCTTTGTTTTTGCTGGCTAATTGTGTGGTATTTAAGTTTTTCATCATTGCTTCTACATTTGCTATATTTTTGCGTTGCTTATTTCGTTTTCGAACCGTTGTATAAGGGACTTTATCGACGGAAATAGGTAATAAATCATTGTGCTTTAATGATTTAATTAATTCTTGTTTATTATCTACTTCTACACGGTTTCTAACAACTAATCCCGTTCTTGTTAAGGCTCGATAGGTATAAGTAGCCATGATTTTTACCTCCTCATATAGTTATCTTTTTTGATCTTTAATTGCATGATGGTACGATTTAATACTTCTATGTTTTTTTCTTCTATTTGTGCTTTTGCTTGATCTAATGTTATTTTATCGTGAACAAATAATTCTGCTAAAGAATTAATTAGACCTATACTTCCTTTGTCTAGGTTACTTTGAATAGCATCTTCTATCTCTGATACACTGATTTTTTCTTTACGAATGATTCCTGCTACAATATTGTCGACTACCATGACTTCTGGGACTAATACTAATTTTCCATCAGTTCCTTTTAATAGACGCTGAGAAACAACTAGTTTTAATAGTGCTGATAACAAATATTTGATACTCGCTTGGTCCCTTACTTCATAAAAGTTAATCATTCTGTCTATGGTTTCTGCACATGATTTGGTATGTAAGGTTCCGTACGACTAAGTGACCTGATTCTGCCATTTCGATGGCTGCTTCCATGGTGGTTTTGTCACGAATCTCTCCAATAACTAGGATATCACAGTCTTCACGTAAGGAATTTTTTACTCCATCACTAAAGGTTAAACTGTCTTGCCCTTTTCCTACTTCTTTTTGTACGATTAGGGATTTTTTGGAATGATGCTTAAATTCGATTGGGTTTTCCAAAGTTAGAATCTTTTTGTTCTGCGTTTCATTAATTTCGTTGATTAACGCATTTAAGGTAGTCGTTTTTCCTGAGTTTGTTTTTCCTGTAACTAAGATCAACCCTTGTGGTTGATAAGTCATTCTTCTGACTACTTCTGGTACTCCTAACTCTTGGAAGGATGGTAAGGTATTTTTGATTAATCTCATGGTACAGATGGGTACTTCACAAGAAAAGGATATATTTACCCTGAAACGAATGTCACGATATTCATAAGAAGTATCTAATTTTCTTGTGTCGTTATAAACTTCGTCTTTATCTAAATTCCCTCTTACTAAATAATCATATATATCATTCATATCATCAGGAGTTAATATTTCTAATTCTTCTATTGGTATTAATTCCCTAGAAATTCTAAGCATAGGCTTATTCGTAGAAATTAAATGAATATCTGATGCATCTCTTTCTATAGCTATATCTAGCACTTTGTCCATATCAATCATGTGTTTCATCCCTTCTTTTGTTAATTAAATAGTAATTTCTTGTTTAATTCTTCTAGGGTAGTCTCCCCTTTTAAGACTTTTTTCATGCCATCGACAATGAGTGGTCTATAGGTTTGCTCTAATGCTTTTTTACGTATTTCAATACTAGAGGCTCCTTGTACAATTAATTCTTTTAGTTCTTCGGTAATGTCTAATATTTCAAAAACACCTATACGACTATAATATCCACTATTATTACATACTTGGCACCCTACAGCATCGTATGTTTTAGCACCTTTCCAGTCTACTGATTCACCATATTTTCCCATTATTTTTTCTATGGTATTTTTTTCTTGTTCAGTAAAGTCTCTTTCTCGTTTACAATGTGGGCATATCTTTCTTACTAAACGTTGTGATACTGATGTGGCTAAGATACTGGCAATATCGTAATTGGAAACTCCCATTTTGCGTAAACGGTTAATGACTTCTATACTGTCTATGGTATGTATGGTTGATAGCACATAATGTCCTGTCTGACCAGCTTGTACGGCAATTTCTGCTGTTTCAAAGTCACGAATTTCTCCTACTAAGATGATGTCAGGGTCTTGCCTTAATACGGTACGTAATGAACCTGAAAAAGTAGCTTTTGGCCCTATTTCTATTTGGTTAAGTCCTGGTATACGTATTTCTACTGGGTCTTCTATGGTGGTAATATTGATTTCTGGTCGATTTAAGTAGTCGATGATACTATATAATGTAGTGGTTTTTCCTTCTCCAGTTGGAGCTGCAATAATGGTTATACTATTTCGTTTATTGAAACTTTTACGTACGCTTTCTTCATCTCCTGGATATCCTAATTCAAAGATATTGCGTATATCGTTTGTCTTCTTTAATAAACGTAAAACAAATTTTTCACCATACACATTTGGTTGGGAAGATACACGGATGTTGTAATCGTCATAGAGTAAAATTCTACCATCTTGCGATTCTTGCTTTTCTTGGTGCATGTTGGAGATTGCTTTTAAACGACCTATGACTTGTGATTGCTTGTCTTTGGCTATTTTTGTTGCAGAAAATAATTCTCCATCTATACGATAACGAACTCGTAATTCATTTTCTTGTGGTTCTATGTGGATATCACTAGCACGCTTTTTCATTCCGGTTTTGATGATACTATCAACTAATGAAGTGGTAGTTCCTCCTGCGTTGCTCTCAGCGATATTGTCGCTTGCTTCTCCTTCTAAGGAGCGTAAATAAGAATCAATGTCTTTTTCAAAGGTTATGTATGGTTCCATGATTAGCCCTTTATTTAGGACTAAAAGTCGCACTACATCCATTTTACGGTTATTGATGGTGTTGGCAAAACATACCTTTATTTTTCCATTTTCTACTTCAAAGGGTACTGCTTTATTTTTTTTAGCCACATCTAAAGAGATATAGTCAGTTAAGTTTAATTTAATTCGGTTTTGACGTAATAAAATCCCTTTTGTTCCTAATATGTCTCCCATGGCCTCAATTAGTGTGGTAGGATCACAGACATCTAGTTCATATAAGATGTCCCCAATTTTCATGTCTCGGTGTTCTTTTTGATAGGTTAAAGCACGCTCAATATCTGCTTCAGTGACGATGTTTCGTTTGACTAGTTCTACACCTAAAGGTTGTCTTCTTTTTAATTCCATTGATGGTACACATCCTTTCTTTTGTGCTTAATTCTATTATACTATATTTTTAATAAAATAGGGAGAATTCTAAACATTTGTTAGAAATTCCCAGTGAAGTGTATAAAGTTTTAGTAACACGTTTTTGGTGAGCATTTTCAAAACGGATAGACTTGAATATGCGTTTTTTTCAGACCACTCCCGAATGATATAATGATAAAGTTACTTTGAAATAAGGTTTATTTCTAGTAATTACTGATCTTTTATGTTATATACGATGGCGTGATCTCCAGTTCTGGTAAATGTTCCTGATTTAAAATCTATGTGAATAACGTATTTTCCGTCTTGTAGTTCATAGCGAAATAGGCATAAGTCGATATTGTTGCCTATACGAATATCATTGCGATAAATAGATTTCGTTTCTTCGGAAAAGGTATAGGTGTTTTTGTTGGAAAAAGTGATATAACTGGTTCGTTTTGGCTCTATGCCCAATATTTCTGTCTCGATTACTTTTATGGAGGATTTTGCTATATCATTGGAAAAATAACTGTTAAACTGGGTATACTGTTTCATTGCTTGATCACTTTCCGAACTGATTTCTACGTTTTGGTAAAAATAGCCTGTTAATACAGAAATTAAGGAAACAACAATAAGCATAGCTACCACATATATAATTAAAGAAGTTAGTGTAATTCCTTTATTACCTTTCATGTATTTCCTGTATGTTAACAAACCCTATTTTTGTTAACATACATTCTCCTTTCATCAAAATTATTCTATATCCCCTTCCACAACAAATATCATATCAGTAACAAGGGACTTTTATTCTGATTCTTTTTTCGAATTTCTCGATGGAAATAGTGAAAATAGAACTGCTAATCTTTAGCAATTATTGTTGACATTTCAACCGTTTGTTCGTTTTTTCCTGACTTATATGTTATTTGTACGGTTACTTTTTTTAGCAATTCTGGCGTTTTTGTTTCATTGCCCGCTAAATCCGTATAGTCCAAAACCGTTATGGTACGATAATACCCAGTTGCTTCTCCTTCTTCATCAGTAATATAACCATCCGGTATTCCCTCTATTTTCTGATTTCCTTTTACGGGTAATTTTTCAAACCCTTCACTTTTAATTCGTTCTAATGTTTCTACGGCATAAGAAGTGGCTTCCGTTTTTCGTTCTATGTCACTTGAATTTTTTTGAATTTGATAAGTTAGTGTGCTAATTAACCCAATAAAAATAGTTATTAAAATAACGGAAATAGTAATGTCAATTCCAGTTATTCCTTTTTCACTCTTCATTTATTTTCTCCTAACTTAGATAATTTTGATAGAATAACACAAAAACAAAGAAAATGATGTTGACAAGCCCTAACAAATACCCAATGGTAATTTCGTTACAGATTTGCTTATCTGATTGTTTGTTTTTATGATGTACTTTACTGATTTGGTAAATCAATAAATACATGGCAATAGATAATAAAGTGATAATTACTGTAGTAAAAACAATATATTCTCCTGTAAATACTGCCATTGTTAATAAGGTAAGTAATATCCCATAAACGTATCTATTTCTAGCCTTCTTTTTTAACGTAATTGTATCCAAAAGCAAAACAACTAAATAGGCAACAATATATATCCCATATCTATATATATTAGCGTTTTCTACTATGCATAGATATACGATATACATCAGAGAAATGATAACTCCATACATCAAAACAGATTGATTCATTTTGCGATTTTCTTTATCAATAACTGCCATTAATACAGCAAAGGTAAAATATAACACGAAAAAAGCAAATTCCGCTATTTGCATAAGGGTTAGTGTTTCAACTGACAATTTCAAACATGCTGCTACTAGGATAAAAAATAGACCAGAAACAAGTTCCAAAATAAAATACCTAGGTCTTATTTTTTCGTGACAATGATGACATTTTCCACCTAAAAAAGCATAACTAAAAACAGGAATTAATTCCCAAAATCCTAGTTTATGATCACATTTTGGACAATAGGAATGAGTGTGAGTAATGTCTTGTCCTTGTGGAATACGGTAAACAGCTAAGGTATAAAAACTACCAAAGGTAATCCCCATTAAAAATAAGATTAGATAAAAAAATAAATCCATTTCTTTCTCCTTATTAGTAAGATAGGCATATACATTTGTGCATGCATATGCCTATATATCCTCTTATTAGTATATTTTTTCGTTTAAGAAGCAGATGCTTCTCCGTCTGTCCATGCTCCTAATGCTCCATCTGCTGAAATTGCAGCATGTACAGCTTTTGGATTTTTGTCTGTTGTTTTGATTTGTACAGATTTTCCTACGATTGTAATTGCTACATCTGAACCTGCTCTACTTTTTTGAGCCTCAATAAAAGCAATTGCAGTTGCTTGTGGGTCTCCTTCTACCACAGTTGAATTAGTTCCCCCTGCATAAGTTACTGTATAATAAGCATTAACTGATTCATTAATTGCCATAGATACTATATCTTTAGCAGCTCCGATTGCATCTTGTTGTTTTGCTTCTGATGCATTAGTTAAAATACCATTTTGTCCTGATAATGCAGCAATAGATACTCCTGCTAAAATTAATAATACGATAATGGTAATAACTAAAGCAACTAAGGTAATACCTTTTTGATTATTTTTCATTTTATTTCCTCCTATTAAAATTCAATTTGACTATTTTGACCAAGCACTTAAAGCACCATCTGCATCAATTGTAGCTGTTACGGTAGCTGGATTTTTATCTGTTGTTGTTATCGTAACAGTTGCAGGTGCAACATCTTTATCTACAGTAATAGTAGTTCCGTTAGCTTTGCTAGCTTGTGCTTTAACAAACTTGATTGCTGTATCTCCTGGTTTTCCTGCTACAATTTTAGTAGCATCTCCACCAGCATAAGTAGCATCATAATAAGCATTAATGGATTCATTAATTGCCATAGCGACTATATCCTTTGCAGCTCCAATTGCATCTTGTTGTTTTGCCTCAGACGCATTGGTTAATATACCATTTTGTCCAGATAATGCAGCAATGGATACTCCTGCTAAAATTAATAATACGATAATGGTAATGACTAATGCTACTAATGTAATACCTTTTTGTTCTTTCATCATTCAACTCATCCTCCTTTTCTTTTGAAATTTTATCTTTTGATAGATTTATGTTTAGATAAATCTAATGTTATTAACTTGTTTTATTTGGTTCCTCGATCAGGAAAATAATTAGTATTATTCTGATTATTTCCAGATGTTGATGAACCTTCATTCGTGTTAGTATTTGTATTGGCATTTCCATTAGTATTTCCCGATGATTGCCCCCCTGAAGTAGTATTTCCTGAATTATTGTTTTCTGAAGTTGCTGTAGAAGCAAATGGATTTCGTTTTCCTTGTACATATTCATTGACTCTTTGGTAATTTTTTAAATCAGATGCTGTAATTTCATACGTCATCACCATTTGATCTTCATCATCTTGTGTACTACTTGCTAATTCTTCTCTTACACTTTCTGGTGTAGTATAGGATACTGCTTCTGGCAACACCTTACTAGAAGGAGAGTAGCCATAGAGTAGCACTCCAAGGATTAAAATAATAGCTAATGTAAGTAATAACAATATGATGATTTCTTTTATCATATTTTTGGCCATTTTCCTTAGCATATGTTAGTGTTTAAAACTAACATATTCCTCCTTTCATAATAGTGGTAAACTTTGAAAGTGTACCTAGATTGAATGGATGAAACATTTTCATCGCTTCTCTTCTTAACTACTGTGTCGTAGTTGCTGTGTTGGTTGTATTGGTTGTATTAGTTGTACCCCCCGCAGTATTAGTATTCGTTGTATTTGTATTGGTATTTGTACTGTTTGTGGTATTACTTGTCGTATTGTTTGTTGCATTTTCACCGGCAGTATTTTTTTGTGAATTAGCATCTGGTGTGGACACTGTGGATGCTGAAATTCCCTTGATGGTAATTTCTTTGCAAGTAAAAGTAGCTTGTAATTCATTATTATTTCCACTTGGTACCATTTTAAATTCTTCAATTTTAAATCCAAGTGACGAATCATCTTCTATATCACTGATGAAATCAGTAATTCCGATATAAGATCCTGTTGCCGTAAAACTTAAATTGTACGTATCTTTAGTGTTTGTGCTTCCTTTTACTACATCCATTTTCATAACTACGCCTTCACGTTTGGCATGTTTTCCTATTTGTGTCCATAAATATTCGATTGGATAGACATCAAATTGATTAGCTGATTGTACCTGACTATCTGTACTTACCGTTACCATATCTTCGTAATCTTGTCTTTGCTTTTGTAATTTTTTTATACTTTCATTAACACTGGTTACTTTATTGGGAAAATCTGTACTAGCTAATTTTGTCGCCTGTTCTACTTGGGTTTCTAGTTGAGCATTTTTATCTTTCATACCAGTAATTCCTAAAATAGTTAATCCACCAATTTGTAATCCATTAATGACCGTTATGATGGTTAATATCGTTACTAAAGTAATCATGACAATAATTAATAATTTTTTCATGGTAAATCACCTTCTATCTTGACTGTAATCACATTATTATCTTTTTGTCCTGCCGTAGATACGACATTGGTTAAAATATTGTCATTTTGTATTTTTGCTTTAAAGAATCCTAATTGTTCGTATTGTGTTGTTTGTGCGATGATTTCAACATGGTTGTTTGAAGTGTTTTGAATAGAAGTGATTTGTACCCCTTCTGGTATTCCTGTCATTAATGCACTTAATAAGTTGGGAATAGCCTTTTTGGTTTTATTTCTTTCACTTAATTTATCATTTATTTCTTGCAGATTCTTAATTCTAGTTGCATAATCATTGGTTTTAGATTTTATTTTTTCGTTATCGCTATTAGCTAAACTAATCTGTGAATTTGTGGATGATACTGATTCTTTTGCTTCTTGCATTTTACGATCCATCTGATTAGCCAATAGACCAGAAAAGCAACTATATACAACGAAAAGAATAAACATAGTAGAGGCAATACGCAATAACATTTTTTCTGTATTATCGAGTGGTTGTTTTAAATCATTGGTAAATAAATTGCCTGCTAATTTTTTCTCTTTTCCCTTTTTTTCTGGATTGATATCTACTTTCAATAAATTCTTTAACTGTTCTAAAGCATCAGTAGATTTATAATTCATTCCTCCAACACCAGCGCCTAAGCCCATAAGTCCAATAGCTATAGCCGAGTTTACTTCAATATAGTCTTTGATATTAATATCAGGTGTTACTTTGATGAAATCTGGTTTTAAAATTTCACATTTCACATTTTCTAAATATTCTTCAAAATATAAATCAATATTGTTAATTAGGGCAGCTGTACCACTAATATAAACTGTATTAATTTTATCGTCACTTTCATTGATAATCTTTTTTACTTGACCAACAATTTCATATAATGTTGGCATGATATCTTCTAAATGGCTTGTTTGCTCATCTGTTAAGTCTTTTCCTTCAGAGGTGTAAATAGTTGTTTCCTTACATATTTCATATGATTTAGCATAAGAATTTTCTTTTGCATTGATTTTAGCTAAAAAATCTTGAGCTCCTATTTCTAGTGTTTGAATATCATATACTTTTTGATCCATAATAGTAGTTATCGTAGTTTTATCTTCAATGTTTACGATTATGCTGTTTTGTTCAGCTTCATGCTCTTTTAAATTAGTAATCGCCATTGCTATGGGAAAAATGCCTGTTAATTTATACCCTTCCAATTGTTGTGTAAGACGATTTAAGTCAATTTTATTGGCACTAATATGAATAATTTTTAATTTTTCCTTGTCCTGACGATTATCCACAACTGCATATCTGGATTCGAAAACGTTTGGATTATACCCTTTGTCTGTACAATAAGCTTCAAATTCTGTTTTTATTGCTTTTTGTAAATCTTTTTTATTAAGTAAAGAATACATACTAAAATATTCGTACATTTCTTCAGACAAATTAATGGCAATTGGTGTTTTAAAACTATACGTTTCTTCTATGATTTGTTTAATGGCATCTTCTACTTTTTCAAAAAATTTCACACCAAAAGATTCCACTTTATAATTGTCATGGTCTTTGGTCACTTTTGCATATTTAATTAGGTTACTGTCCACATATAATCCTAGACAACTAGTCATTTTCTACTCCTTACATTTCTTTCTATGATTTATTATTAGGATTGACCAAATAAAAAAAAGCATACTTCTTATATTTTCATTTTTATGAATTTTATGCTATCGATTTCTCTTTTATTTTATCGTTTTTTAAGAAAAAGTCAATAAGTTTTGGGTAAATGTCATATAAATGTAATATGGGTGTAACAATTATTTTTTTTGCAGTTTTGCCATAAAAAAACCGTCATTTTCTGGGCTTGGATCTATCTGATAAAATCCTTGTTTATCTTGGTATTTTTGAAAATATTTCATGGATATTTCATTTTCATGAAATATTTCAAAATTTGGATGATTTGCCAAAAATTCGTTAACAATATCTTGATTTTCTTCTTTGAGAATACTACATGTGGAATACACTAATTGCCCTCCCGGTTTTAAATAGTTTTGCACTACCTCTAATAGCTTTTTTTGCACGTTAGTGATTTCGGGAATGTCTTCTTCTTTTTTCTGCCACTTGATGTCTGGTTTTTTACGAATGACTCCTATTCCTAAACAAGGTACATCTAATAAGATTTGATCAAATATTTCGTGATATTTTGAATTAGGTATAGTGGCATCTTGCGTTTCTGGTTCGATGATCGTAATTCCTAAACGGTTTGCATTTTGCTTGATTAATTCTGTTCGATGCTGATGAAGATCCCATGCTATAATTTTACCTTGATTTTTCATCTTCTCTGCTAGATACGTGGTTTTTCCTCCTGGTGCCGCACACGCATCTAACACAAGTTGTCCAGCTTTTGGGTTAAGCAAACGTACCGTAAAGCCTGCTGATAAATCTTGTACTATGAAATACCCTCTTTGAAATAAGTCTAAGTGTTCTAAATCTTTGATTCGCTCAATTTGAATAAATTCAGGGCAATCGGGAGAAACTACTTCAAATGGTATGTTTCTTTGGGTAAGTTCTTGTGTAAATTCGGCTGGTGTTATCTTTAATTCATTGATACGTATGGTTATTTTGGGTTTTGTCGTAAAACTTTGGCAAATGGTTTCTACTTGTTCTAGCTTTCTATTTTCGCTTAATTTTTCGACTAACCATAGTGGTGTTGAGGTAGTTTTGGCAATTCTTTCTTTGGGATCTGTGATTTGAGTTAAGCGTTTTTTGTCTTCTCGTGTAACCTTTCGTAAAATCGCATTAACAAATTTGCTACTTGCTGCATGACCATAGCGTTTAGCTAAGTTGACACTTTCGTTTACAGCTGCAGAAGTAGGAATTTTGTCTAAATATAGTATTTGGTAAATTCCCATTCTTAATACATTTAAAATCCAAATGGAAATTTTTTTCAGGCGAATGGTGGAATGGAAACGGATAATTTCGTCTAGGGTTAATTTCCATGTGGTTACTCCATAGATTAATTCAGTGATAAAACCTATGTCTTTGTCTGTTAGCTTTTGTTTGTTTTGATGGATTATTTCATCTATGACTAAGTTGGTATAGGATTCTTCTTGGTCTAATTTGACTAATGCTTTTAGCGCTAGTTCTCTGGGTTTGTCTAACATTGCTTTTCTCCTTTTTTTGTTTGATTTTATCATGAATTTTGATGATTGTAAACAGATTGGATTTTGCATTGTTTGCTTTTAGCCATCAGAAGAGATCTCTTATCTACGTAAAATTTAACCTTCCATATACTAAACACTCTCTTTTTTCATGGTCCTTCCCAATATATCCTCTATGAAAAAATTTTTGTATATTTTTTCATTTCCGGGAAAAACTACTAACAAAAGTTTATAGGAGGTTTATCAATCATGAATATTGAAAAACATTTAAAAATCACCGGAAACTCAGATGTTTCTTGGAAAGATGCCATTGTCAAAGCCATTAATGAGGCTTCTAAAACCATTGATTATTTAACCAATGTAACCATTTTAGAACAAAGAGCCCGAGTTGATGGAAATCGTATTGCCGAATATTTTGTCGATTTAGATTTAAGTTTCACCTTAGACCTAAATAGAAAGGAGCAAAACGATGGGGACCAATAAAAATCCGTTAGAAACAAAAGAGGGTTATCAAAATTATGTAGATCAAAAATCGCCTAATTCACCCATCTGGAAAAATTGTTTTAATGCTTTCTGGGTGGGAGGTCTTATCTGTACTATTGGACAAATTATTAGTAACATTTGTAAGCAAAGAGGTTTTGATATAGCTACTTCTGGAACTATCGTATCGATTATCTTAATTGGTATTGCTGCCTTTTTAACAGGATTAAATATCTTCAATAAAATCGGAAAATTCGCCGGTGCTGGTTCATTAGTTCCTATTACCGGATTTGCTAACTCAATCGTTTCCCCCGCTATGGAGTATAAATCAGAAGGATATGTCATGGGAGTAGGAGGAAAAATGTTTACCGTAGCAGGACCTGTTCTTGTTTTTGGTATATCTGCTTCCATTTTGATTGGTATTATTTATATGATATTTAATACCCAATCCATTACTTTAGTCTAAATAAAATTACTGCTTAGGAATCGATAAAATATTACGATTTCTATTGCTAAAAATGTAACTAAAAAAATAACTTTTAATACAAGGAGTGAAAATCGTGAAAAAAATAGGAAAACAAACCATTCAGTTTGATACCCCTCCAACGATATTAGATTGTGCTAGTATTGTTGGACCAAAAGAAGCACAAGGCCCTCTTGCTAAATATTTTGATCAAACACTAGATGATGAATTTTGGGGAGAAAAAACCTGGGAAAAAGCAGAGAGCAAAATCATCAAAGAAACAGTAAATACCCTCATTTCTAAATCAGGAATCGCCATTGATGAAATTGACTGTTGTTTTGCCGGTGACCTTCTCAATCAATGTATTTCTTCAAGCTTTGGTCTACGTGAATTAAACGTTCCTTTCTTTGGTGTATTTGGTGCTTGTTCTACTTTCGTAGAATCCATGAGTTTAGGTGCTATTTGCACAGAAAGTTTTGCAGAACACGTATTATGTGCTACTTCAAGTCATTTTTGTAGCGCAGAAAAGCAATTTCGTTTTCCCCTAGAATTAGGAAACCAAAGACCACCTACTTCTCAATGGACCGTTACTGGTGCCGGTAGTTGTATTTTATCCAAATCTGGACAAGGCCCATTCATCACCACCATTACCCCAGGAAAAATTATTGATATGGGAATAAAAGATGGAAATAACATGGGAGCCGCTATGGCGCCAGCATTTGCCGACACCTTAGTCACCCACTTTTTAGACACCGGACGAAATCCAAGTTACTATGATGCTATCATTAGTGGAGACTTAGGCTACATCGGAAAAGAAATCGTGATTGATATATTAGCTTCACAAGGATATAACATCAAATCCAACTATAATGACTGTGGAGTACTTATTTTTGATAAAGCCAAACAAGATACTCACGCAGGAGGTAGTGGTTGTGGATGTTGTGGATCAGTATTTTCTGGTTATTTCTTCAAACAATTACAAGAAAAGAAAATCAAAAAAATGTTGTTAATTGCTACTGGAGCCTTAATGAACTCCACCAGTTCCCAACAAGGAGAAACCATTCCCGGAATCGCACACGCCATTAGCATTGAATTATAAGAAAAAAAGGGAAATAAAGGGGACGCCCTTTTCTTCCCTATCTAAAATTTCCCTATTAGATTAGCGGGAAAGAAAAGAAGTTGCTTTATCCCTATGTATACCTTTAGAAGAAAGTGAAAAAGCAATGAAATTTAAACTAAAAAAGAAAGGATGATCAATATGGATATAGACTGGGCTCAAGTGTTTAGTTGGATGCCTTTACTTAAATGCTTTATCGTTGGTGGATTAATTTGTATTGTTGGTCAAATTTTAATTGACAAAACAAAATTAACGCCAGCAAGAATATTAGTCATTTTCGTCACAACTGGTGCCATCTTAGGTGGACTTGGTATTTACCAATATTTAGTTGACTTTGCCGGTGCAGGAGCAACCGTACCCCTTACCGGATTTGGCTACAACTTAGCCAAAGGTGCTATTGAAGGAGTAAAAGAAATGGGTATCATTGGTGCCTTTACTGGTGGAGTAAAAGCAGCCGCCGGCGGTATTGCAGCAGCCATTTTCTTTGGTTACTTAGCTTCATTAATTTCAAAACCAAAAATGAAAAAACAATAGAAGATTAGCATGAAAAGAGAGAGAAATCATAAGAAGATGTCCTAGAATAGGAATAGGGAAAAAAAGGGCGTCCCCCTATTTTCCCTATCCCTATAGTAAAAGGCTCCTTGTCATAAGGAGCCTCTTTTATCTATAAGTATTCTTCGAGAATTTTCAGATTTCCTTGCATGAAACACTTTTCCATCTCATTATATTTCATTTGCTCAACTGCACTAATTAGTTGTTCAATGGAATATAACAGCAAAAAGTTCTGCAATGAAATGGTAAATTCTCTTTGGTAAATAATAGGGTAATTTCTTCCCCTATTAGCTTTTTTCCTTTGTATACGAGCTATTTCTACTCTTGCCATCAATATGGCTATTTCGTAGAAATTACTTGGATAGTTAGCATAGTTTTGATAAAGATATGCACTTTCTATCCGGATCGCTCTTAAATTTTCTTCAGATGTAATGCAAAAGTTCTGCATTTTATCCATTTGTACAAAATAATCGTTATAGATATAAATATTCATATCTATACTCCTTTCTATTTAGGCATTTAGCCAATTATTTTGTAGTTTTATTATAACATAGATTTGGTGATGATGCAAATTTGCATAAAAGTCAATGGTTCACAAAATGCCCAAAGTATAACAGTTACTTGATAATCCTTTTTGCATCATAGTAGCTCCAAATAAAAACAAAAAATAGTAGATAAGTTATCCTCTCTACTATCTTTAACTTTCATTACGCATTTTTTGCCATTTCAGCAACTTCGGTAAATGCTTTTGGATCTGATACTGCCATTTCAGCTAACATTTTTCTGTTGATGTTGATGTTTGCTTTTTTTAATCCTGCGATCATTTTGCTGTAAGTAGTACCATTCATTCTTGCTGCTGCATTAATTCTGGCTATCCATAATTTTCTAAAATTACTTTTTTTATCTTTTCTTCCTACATACGCATATGCTAATGATTTCATCACTGCTTGATTGGCGTTACGGAAACGATAACTTTTTGCTCCATAATATCCTTTTGCTTGTTTTAATACTTTTTTATGTCTTGCTCTTGTTGTTCTTGCTGTTTTTACTCTTGCCATTATTGTTCACCTTCCTTATTTTCTTTCTTCATTTTTTCGATTAATTACCATATGGTAATAATTTTTTGATTGTTTTTACACAAGATTTGTCTGCATAAGCATCTTGAATTCTTCCAGATTTTTTTTGTCTTTTTGTTTTGTTAGCAAATAGATGTTTTCTGTTTGATTTGGTTCTTTTTACTTTTCCTGTTGCTGTTATTCCATATCTTTTTTTAGCAGCTTTGTTTGTTTTTAATTTTCCCATGAGTAGATCTCCTTTCTTATTTGTGATAATGTTATCTGAAAGCATAATCGTTTCCGTTTACGCTTTTTTAGCTAATATAATGAACATATTTCTGCCTTCTAGTTTTGGCTTTTTTTCCACGGCTGAAATATCTTCTAAATTTTCGATGAATTTGTTTAATACTGCTTCTCCCGCTTTTGCGTTGTTGACTTCTCTTCCACGGAAACGAACTGTGATTTTTACTTTGTTTCCTTCTTCTAAAAATTTTCTTGCATTTTTAGATTTGAACGAAAAATCATGTTCTTCAATATTAGGAGTTACACGTAATTCTTTTAATTCTAATGTTTTTTGCTTTTTCTTAGCTTCTTTTTCTTTTTTGGCTTGTTCAAATTTATATTTACCATAGTTCATCATTTTACATACTGGTGGATTATTATTATTTGATGGGGCTACTTGAACTAAATCTAAACTTTCTTTTTCTGCCATTTCGATTGCTTCTCTTGTAGCAAAAATTCCTAACTTTTCTCCTTCTGCTCCAATGACTTGGACTTGTTTTTCTCTGATTTTTCCATTAATCGGTAATTCTTGTTTAATTGGAAAACACCTCCATAAAAAAAATTGACTTTGTGTTACAAGTCAATTCATCAAAACCATAGACATAACCACTTGATTTAGGTCAGTCTGATTTTTTTATTTCTAACCTTTCTCTATTCGATCAGGTGAGAAGTTTGATTCCTTCTTCTTGTAACGTTTATTATTATATCATACTTTTTCTATTTGTCAAGCACTTTTAGTAAATCTTCATAACTTTGTTTGGCAAGATCTGTAGGGTGACTGTTCTTTTTTACGATCCAAATGTGTGGTGCTGTTTGGTATTCTTTTAATTCGATGGATATTCCTTCCTCTTTTGCACGACTGACTAATTTTTTTGCATCTGGATTTAAGATGTCATAGGTTCCCGTAAATATAGTAACATTTTTTAAGTGAATAAGTGGACCTTGAATGGGATTAACAAAATAATCATCCATTCCTTCTTTTCCTGCATAAGCAATCCCTGCTACTTTTAGTGCCTCTTTGTTTAAATCATGGTCATAGCTTTGAACTTCTTCTATATTAGGATTTTTCATGGTAACGTCTAACCAAGGAGAAATAAGGACTAATTGCCCAGGAACAGGAATTTCTTTTTCGCCTAATTTTTCTGCTAACCCCATGGCTAATCCTCCTCCTGCTGAATCTCCCATCATGATGATAGAATTTGGATCAGTTTCCTTAATTAATTTTTCATACATCGGAATTACCATGTCCATCACGTCTTGGTAATCGTATTTAGGAGTTAATGGATAGTCGGGTAAAATCACTTTTGCTTTTGTATCATTGACTAAATCAGTGATAAATTCCCAATGCTGGTCTGTTGCTTCTGCTACGTAGGATCCTCCATGAAAATACAGTATCGTTTTTGGATTGGTAGTTCCCTCTTTGGGAGAAATCGTAAATATTTTTCTTCCTTTAAATTCTTCTACTGATAGATGGTAGTTTTGCTTTACGGTTTCAGGCTCTTTGGTTTGAATATCGACAAACATGAAATAAGCCACAATGAGTAAACTGATGGCAATTAAAATGAGTAATATTCCTATGGTTATTTTTAGGGCTTTTGATTTCATGATTTGATTTCTCCTTTTTGTCTTTTCCTTATTCTAGAAGATTTATTTGGTTTTGTCAATTTAATCTGTTCGTTTAAGAAAATATTAATTTTTATACCACCTGCATTTTAGCTTCTTTTCCTCTAAAGGCAAATACCATTTTAGTGATATTGGTAAACCCTCGCATTTGTAAATCTTCTTCGTATTTTCTTTCTTCTATTTGTTTTTTCGCATTTTCGATGGTGTCTTCTAGTGTTTTTTCGCGGTCATCTTCTAGAACCCTACTAATAATCCTAAAACAAAAGCATGATAAAAGTTTTCGGCTGTATTTTTTCCGACATCCATATAGCTAAACATTTCCTCTACTAATACACGAAACTTTTTTTGAAATTCATCTAAGTTTAGGTTTACTAAGTCTTTTAGGATTTCTCTTAAGGAATTTCCCGGTACTTTGTCGGAAAACCAATTGGTGACAATTTGGATAAATAGATATTTTATTTCAAGATTTGGTAGCTTTACTTTACACAGGTTTGTCATTTGATCTTGTGATTTTTCTACCACTTTTAGGTAACCAGTTCCTACCATTAGCCCCCAAATGTTATCTTCTTTTTCTTCTATTCCGGTGATGATAGTTTCTAAATTTACGGGTACTTGTATGGTTTCTCCTCTTAGTAATCTTTCTATTTTTTCTTTTACGGTTACGCTATTTTTTAGGGTTAGTTTGATTAAGTCGTTAGAACTGGTATTTACCCAGTAAGGTTTTAATTCTGTTCTCGTTAAATAGTTTAATATACTCCATGGATTATAAATCCCATCATAGTTTCCTATTACATACCCATCATACCATTCTTTTATTTCTTCTTTCTTGTCTTGTATCGTAAAATCTTGGATAATTTGATCCATTTCATCATTAGTAATTCCAAAATCAGTATTGAATTCATCATCTAATACTGTATAAACGTTAAAATTATTTGCTCCACTAAAGATACTCTCTTTGGCTACTCTGGATACCCCTGTGATTACTGTTTTTTCTAAATAAGGGTTGTCTTTAAATGTAGTTCCATAGAATGTTTTAAAAAATTTTATAGCTTGGTCGTAATATCCTTCTACATAAGCCGATTGTAATGGTACATCATATTCATCTAAAAATAACATAACTGGTCTTTCATAATGTTTATACAATAATTTAATTAACAGATTTAGCGCATTACTTAGTTCTATTTCGTTTGCTTTCATATTTAATACTTTGTTAAACATTTCTTTTTCTATAGCAATTAATTTATTACTTTCTAATAAGAATACATTTTCAATAAATATTTCTACTAATTCTGTTTGTAAGGCTAACAACATATTTTGATAATTTACCTGCCCTAAATCTTTTAGCGTCATATAAATACAGGGATAACTTGCCATTTTAGAAGTATATTTTTCTGATTGTTCCATGATTTTTAGCCCTTTAAATAAGTCTTTTGTGTCTTTTCCTTTAATGTCAAAGTAATATTTTAGTGTACTCATATTTAATGTTTTTCCAAATCTTCTTGGACGAGTAACTAATAACACTCTACTTTCATTGTCTATAATGTGCTTAATATACATGGTTTTATCAATATAATAATTTTCTCTTATTCTTAGTCTTTTAAAATCACTTTCTCCTATTCCTATTCCACTCATCATTTGCCTCCCTTTCTTTTTTATTGGGTTTATTTTACTATATTCTTCCTGATTAAGCAAGAAAAAATACATAAAGGGTCAAAAAAGTCAGCACTTACCCTATTTATACTAGGTCATTGCCAACTTTTTCCCTTTTATTTTCTATCTATTTTTAATAACAATAATTTTGCTAAATTTCTTTTATGCTCTAGGATGTGCTTTACGATAAACGTTTTTTAATCCTTCATCTTGAAATTGCATATACACTTGTGTTGAAGAAATATCAGAATGACCAAGCATAGTTTGAATAGCTTTTAAATCTGCACCATTTTGTAATAAATGGGTAGCAAATGAATGTCTAAGAACATGTGGTGTAATTTCTTTGGTTATATGGGCTTGTTCTTTATAATATTTGATGATTTTCCAAAATCCTTGTCTGGTTAATCTTCTTCCATTGATGTTAACAAATAAAGCTCTTTCTTGTTCATATTTGATTAATACATCTCTTGCTTCTTCGATATATTCAGTCAAAGCTTTAAGAGCCATATTTCCTAATGGAATGTTCCTTTGTTTTCCCGCATGGTGACAAGTAACAAAACCTTCTTTTACATTAACATCATCTATATCTAGAGAAATGATTTCGGTTACTCTCATTCCAGTAGCATAGGCAAATTCTAACATGGCTTTATCACGAATTCCTTTTAAGTCAACATCTTTTGGTTGTTCTAATAATAATTCTACTTCTTTTGCCGTTAACACACTTGGTACTCTTTTCTCGATTTTAGGAGATTGAATGTGTTCAGTTGGATCTTTCTTTACTTTTCCTTTTTTTACCACAAATTGATAGAATGAACGAATAGAGGCAATACATCTCGAAATAGTAGATGCTTTTTTCCCTTCATCTTCTAACTCTTTTGTATAGTCTTTGATAACATCTTCATCTACTCGATTATAATGGATTTCACGATATTCTAAGTATTGTTTAAATTGTTTTAAGTCTCTTTTGTATGATTGCAAAGTGTTACTTGATAATTTTTTTTCATTTTCAAGAAATGCAAAAAAAAGTTTTAATTGTTTTTCCATGTTTTTTCCCCTACCCCTATATTTGAAATATTTTATTTACATAAACTATATATGTTATATCAAACAATTTCGAAAATGTAAATACATTTTTCGATATTTTTTCATTTTTTTGCTACTACCTTGTTACCTCCCACAGCTTGCTAAAAAGGAGGCCGTGTAAAAAGGGAAACTTGGCTAATGATAATCATATTAATTTATCCACCACCCTGCCCCCAAAGTGGAACAATCACCTTAAGCAAATTGCCCGAAATGAAAACCTCCAGTACAGAAGCCAAACACAAAAATACCATCATCACCAAACCAAAAACCGTATGCCTAATCATTTCTAGTTTAATATTTTCCTTTCGCTTATCCCTAACAATTGACTGATAAAGCTTAAATCCACTAACTGCTAAAGCAAGTAATACCGGAATAAAAATCAAATTCTGTACAACCAGCGTAGACAAAACAAAAACAATCCCTTTAGAAAAACCCAAAACTTGAATACAAGCTGAAATCGTATATCCCAAACAAAATCCTCGATAAATCAACATACCAAACACCACAGGAAGACCAATCAGGGTAGTGCCAAAAAACCAAATGGTAATCGTCAAAACAATGTTTTCCCAGAGACTATTCTTTAGCATTGCCATTTGATCAATCTCTTGTTTCTCATTCACTTTTGTTAAAAACTGATTTAAATACGTAGAAATTTCAGTATGCTGGCTTTCTCCCGTATAATTAATAAAGAGTACCCCTAAAAATACGCCAATGATAAAAAATAATGTCACAATGATATATTCTTTTCGATTATTACCAATATGATTTTGAAGTACTTCTCTCCATCTTCCTAACTTCTTTTTTCTCATCGTAAAACTCCTCATCGCTTTCCTTTGTTTTCTTACATAATGTGTATGCGATAAGGAGTTTTTTAGAACTTCTACTTATTCAATTTTTCCGTAGTTTCCTCCACCACCGGCGTGAACTACACAATTTCCTGTTCTTGCTTTTTCGATGTGACTTGCTATTTTTTCGCCTACGACAGCTTCTAAATCATCTTTGGATAATCGATGTAAAATGTTCATTTCTGTTTCAAAATGAGCTAACAATTTCTCTACCGTTTTTCCTCCTACTCCCGGGATAAATCCCAATGGAATTTGATAAATATAAGGAGGTCTTATGTCTGGACTTTTGGTTTGCTCTTTGTCTTTAATGAGTTCAATTCGATCGAAAACACCAAATGTCACATTTTTTCCTCCACAATGTGGACAACTTAGAACTGGTTCTTTGGTTTCTATGGATTGTTCACAATCATCACAATAGGTTCTATGGTATTTTCCTAATTTAGGGTCTAATCCATAATTAGCTAACACTTTTCTTCCTTCTTGCCCTTTTAATGCCTTTACAATTTCAGTAAAAGAGATCTTTTCAACTAACATTTTATTGTATTCTCTTGCAATTTTAGGCAAAGAATGAGCATCTGAATTGGTTAGAAACGTTTTGTTTTCCAGTTCTGAAATGGTATCAGCAAGATACGTGTCTGAACTTAAGCCCAATTCTACAGCACAGATTTTATCGTATTTTTCTTTGAAAATAGATCTTATGCGGTCTGTACAATTTCCATAATAACTTTTGAACGGCGTAAAAATATGAGCAGGAATTAAAATCCCTTGGTATTTTTCCACAATGTCGATTAATTCATACCCAGATAAATCGGATCTTTGGGTACTTAATGTGATATTTTTTATGTGATGACTCATTTCCTGGGAAAATTGTTTGATATCAGACAAATGAGGAAAGAAACAAATATTATGAGCAGCTCCTTTTTTTCCATTTCGTCCTTCTTCTGAGGTTTCTACTTCACTTCCTAATAAAATACATACTTTATCTTGGTATATGATTCCTCCTTCTTCTAATTCATAAGCTTCTCCTGTTTGTAAGAATTTCTCAATATCTTCTATCACATAGGGAGAGGCACAATCAATAATGCCAACTACTTGAATTCCTTTTCGCTCAGCACATTCCTTCGCAATATTGGCAAAATTAAGTGATTTTGCTGCTGTGATTTTAATGGGTTTACCTGTTTCTGATCGTCCGATGTGAACGTGTAAATCAGCAAATATTTCGTACATATTATATCCTCTTTTCTATCTCTACCATTTAGCTACGTCTTTTAAGGAACTAAATGACCAATAATCTTTTTGGTTGTCTCTTCACTAAATAAGGCTCTATTGGGATTTCCTTCTTCTAACATTCCTTCATTTTTAGTAGGATCTACACTACCATTTTGACGTAAAATTTTATCTATCTTTGGTTCATATTCATACGTTACTGCCGTAATAAAATGCTTTTCGTCTGGTGTTTCCTTAACTAAGTTAACCAATTCTTTTAGTGGCGTTATTTCTCCCTGTTCTGAAATAATAATGGATTCTATTTCACGGACAAAGTCAATAAACGGATGTAAATAACGATTGAATTTATCTTTTAAATTTCGGTATTCTAACAACACTAAGGCTTCCTCTACTGATAAGCCAATTCTTTCTGGTCTATCTAAGAGCATTCCTCCAAACTGATCAACTAGTTCTAAAATATCGCCTTCTTTTTCTCTTGGATTAGTACCACTATATCGATTCACTTCTTCACAAATTTTACAAAATTTTTTATCAAAACCAATGGAAAAAAGATATTCAGCCCCATGCTTAGCATATGACTTTAAATCATCTAAACTTTGAGAAATTTCTACCTTTTTACAATTGCATAGAAGACAAGCTGTTAGCACCTGATTTTGATCTATTTCTAATGGTACACTCCCTAAAAATAGGCGTGCTATCTCTGTTTTAAAAACCGTTGATTTATCAAAAAAAATCTTGCTTTTTCTAGCTAGATAATACATGATTTCCATTTTAGAAGCTAAGTTTTTTTCGTTTAAAATATATTCCGCAAATGTCTCCATTTTATTCCTCCTAAGTATTCTTGACAATTTTATTATAAAAGAATTCGGGGAAAATTGCAATAAAATCAGTGGATTGTCATGAAAATGTCACAATATAAATTTCTCTATAAATTCTGAATAGCATTTCTAGCCAATTCATCACAACGATTATTAAACTCATTATCACTATGTCCCTTTACTTTATGAAATTTCACTTGATGAGTTTTAGTAAGCCCATACAATTCTTGCCATATTTCTTGATTTTTCACCGGATCTTTACTAGCTGTTTTCCATTGGTTTTTCTGCCAACTTTCAATCCATTTTTTTTCAAAGGCATTAACTAAATAAGCACTATCACTATATAAATCCACCTGACACGGAAATTTTAATAACTTAAGTGCCTCTAAGGCAGCAGTTAATTCCATTACATTATTCGTAGTATCCTTTTTCCCACCTGAAATTTCTTTTTGGTAATCTCCATAAAATAATATGGCTCCCCACCCTCCTGGTCCTGGGTTTCCTGAGCATGCACCATCGGTATAAATCATTACTTTTTCCATTCTTTTTTCCTTTCTCTTTTTCGTTTTGGGGACGGTTCTCAAACGGAAGATTTTTTCGTTTTGAGAACCGTCCCCAAAACGAAAAAGTTTGACCCTTGTTTAATTTTATGATATTATAACAGTAAATTTAGGAATTGACAAGGAGGTAGACATGAGTAAAGTATTAGGAATTATTGCTGAGTATAATCCATTTCATAATGGTCACTATTATCATTTGCAAAAATCAAAGGAAGAAACGAATTCAAAATATAGTATCGCTGTGATTAGTGGTAATTTTACTCAGCGAGGTTCTACTTCTTTGATGGATAAATGGTCTAAAGCTAAAATGGCCTTGGCAAGTGGCATTGATTTAGTTCTTGAACTTCCTGTTTTATATGCTATTTCTAGTGCAGAGAATTTTGCTGAGGGAGGAGTTAAAATTTTAGATTCACTGAAAATTGTGGATACCCTCTCTTTTGGTGCAGAAACAGCTCATTTGGAGTTATTGAGTAAAATTGCTGATGTTTTAGTGCAAGAACCTAAAGAATATAGAAGTATTTTGTCTCATGAATTAAAAAAGGGCCTTTCTTTTCCTAAGGCACGTGAAAATGCTTTAATGATGTATCTGAATGATATTCGAAAATATGCTGGCATTCTTTCTTCTCCTAATAATATCTTAGCAATCGAATATTTAAAAGCATTAAAACGAAGAAAGAGTAGTATTGTACCTTATTGTTTAGAGCGTTTCGAGGCTGATTACCATAGTACAGGGGTTAATGGTAATATGGCTAGTAGTACCGCTATTCGCAATATTGTGAAAAATAATGGATTTCGTATTCTTCCTAAGTTAATGCCTGAAAGTAGTTATTCTATTTTAATGGATCAATTAAAAATTGGTCATATTGTTCCTGACCTTTCTACTTTCGAAAGGGAAATGATTTATCTTTTACGTAAGATGCCATTAAGTGAAATAGCAGAATTGCCAGATGTTTCAGAAGGTTTAGAGTATGCTATTAAAAATGCAGCTAATAGCTGTAATAGTCTTACCGAGTTTTTAACGATTATTCAGAGTAAACGTTATGCTAATACTAGACTTACCCGTATTTTATTGTATGCTTTGTTAGGGATTGATAAAAAGGATATGATAATTGCTAAAAAAACTACTCCTTATGCTCGTGTTTTAGGTTGGAATGAACAGGGGAAATATTTGATTTCTGAGATAAGTAAAGCTAATCCAAAATTGGAAATTATTACTTCTGTGAAGAAATATGCTGATGAAAGTATGAATAAAAACAATAGAATTTTGCTGGAAAAAGATATTGATGCTACTAATATTTATACAATTGGATATGAATATGATTCGTGGAGCAATTTGGATTTTACGCATAAATTGGAATTTTTAGATAATTCCCTTTGCTAGTACATCATATTCATGGTCACATTTTCTTGAATATAGCCCCAAAAAATAAATAACTTTGTTCTTTGAAAGGTCCATATAATCTCTAACTTATTACATTTTGCTAAGAAACTTAAATCAAGTCCAACAAAAATGTAAGTAAAAATATGATAAATGTTCGCTTGATTTTTCAACCAAAACATTGTAAAATATTACCAACCTAACGCTAAGAAAGGTAGCCCTTTCTGAAGGGCGGAAAGGGGGTTCACAGATTGAATGCTAACGACGTGATTCTTCATTTGATAGATATGGTAATAGCAGAAAAGGAAAAAAACTTTCTGCTACAACAAGAAAATCAAATGCAAGATGAAAAAGTGAACAAAGACTAAAAGTAGCAATACATAGTCGAATGGAGTAGAGAGTTGCACTCTGCTCTATTTTTTTGCATATAAAAAGATGTGTAGTTGCAATACACACCCGTTCACTTTATGAATGCTAACGACTAGATAAACACATTCATTTTGTAACTCAATAATAACACACTATTTTAGATTTGTCAAACAATTAGTGGCTCTTTTTTTATCAAATTTTTAGCTAGGGAAGTTTGGGGCGTCCCCTTTTTTCCCTAGCTAATTTTTCCCTATTCCCTATTTCGTTATCCATTTAATTAAATTTAAATTGGCTGGTTCTAATAACATCTCATGTTTTGGCATAATGCGGAAGGTATAACCGTAGTTTCCTCCTGTTTTTAGTTCTATTTTGGTTGTGTATCCATACGTTTTTGTTTCTTCATTTATTTCTACTAGATTCATTGGAATGATGGTTACGTTTTCTACTACTCCATTTTCTAATATTTTTCCATAGTAACATTCCACACTGATGTGTTCTGGATCAATATTAGGTAATTCTACCTCACATTTTACCTCAATTTGATTTCCGGCATCAATGGTGATGTTGTCTAAGTTATTTTTTTGATGCAGTTTAATGTCTTTCCAATTGGTGTATATTTCTTGTTTCCATGCGTGATAAGATGCTACATCGTCTACATTTTCGTAGTATTCATTGGTTAGGTTGCATAGAGGTATATATAGGTCTCTTGTGTAGTCAACTAACATACGAGATGTGCTGTATTTTCCTCCTGTGGTGATAATTGAGTTTTTCATTAAATTGATCCATTTTCGGGAGACCCCATTTTTGTCTTTGGCATAATAAGCAGGAACAATTTTTTCTTCTAATGTTCGATACATACTTTGGCTATCTGCCATGTCTTGGGCTTCGTAGGAATCGTATTCGGCGTTTGTTCCAATGGTCCAACCATTTTCTTGGTTATAGCCTTCTGCCCACCATCCGTCTAATACACTGAAGTTTAACACTCCATTGACAGATGCTTTTTGCCCGCTGGTTCCTGATGCTTCCATTGGCCTTCTTGGGTTGTTAAGCCATACGTCTACCCCACTGATTAAGTAACGTGACATGGCAATATTGTAGTTTTCCAATAAGAATATTTTGCCTTTAAATTGTGGCATCATGGATACTTCATGGATATATTTGATTAAGTCTTGCCCTTCTTTGTCAGCAGGATGGGCTTTTCCAGCAAAGATAAGTTGAATTGGACGATCACTGTTATTTAAGATTTGAGTAATTCGTTCTAAGTCTTTAAAAATCAAGGTTGCTCTTTTGTAGGTAGCAAATCTTCTGGCAAATCCAATGGTTAGTGCATTTGGATCTAATTTTGAAACAATTGAGGTTATTTCTTCATAAGGATAGCCTGATCTTCTTAGGCGTTCGGTTGTGTTGTCTTTTACGATTTTTAGTAATTTATTTTTGCGATCTTGGTGGGCATCCCATAATTTATCATCAGGAATGTTTTTGATTTTTTCCCAAACATAATCGTGTTGAATATTATCTTGCCAATAAGGAATTAAATATTTATTGTATAAAGCCTTTAAATTGGGAGCAAGCCATGAACAAGTATGAATTCCATTGGTAACATGACCGATTGGTGATTCATTGGCGGCTATCTCTGGCCAAACTTCTCCAAATAATTCTCTGGATACTGCTCCATGAAGTTTGCTTACGCCATTTTTCTTTCCAGCAATTTTTAAGGCTAATATTCCCATATTAAATCCTGGTTCTAAATCTTGGCATGGTTTCATTCCCATCTTTAAAAATTCTTCACGAGATAGGTCAATTCTTGGCCAGAAGTCTTTGAAGTATTTTTCTACTAAAGAAATTGGAAAAATATCGTTTCCTGCTGGTACTGGTGTGTGAGTAGTAAATACTGTTTTTGAACTAACGATATCTTTTGCTAAATCAAAGGAAACTTCTTTTTCTTTGATGATGTTTTTGATTAATTCTAACGTTAAAAATGCAGAGTGCCCTTCATTCATGTGATAAACGGTTGGTTTTAGTTTTAAAGCACGAGTAAGTAGATTAACTCCTCCCATACCTAAAACGATTTCTTGGCGGATTCTCATCTCTTGGTCACCACCATATAGGCGCAAAGTAACATCACGATCTTCTGGATTATTTTTTTCGATATCTGAGTCAAGTAAATATAATTTTACTCTTCCTACATTAATTTGCCATACTTTTAGATAAATTCTTCTTTTGGGAAATTTGATGTAGATCATTAAGTCTTCGCCTTTTTCGTCCTTTACCGGAAGAATTGGCATATTGTATAAATCTATGTCATGGTATTCGGTTTGTTGTTTACCATTTCCATCAATTTTTTGATGAAAATAACCATTTTTATATAATAATCCTACCGCTACTAGAGGAATTCCTAAATCACTAGCTGATTTTAAATGGTCTCCTGATAAAATACCTAAGCCCCCTGAATAAATGGGAATGGTTTCATCTAAGCCATATTCTGCTGAAAAATAAGCAATTAAGTCATTTTTATTTTCTGGATAACGATTAGCAAACCAAGTGTTTTTGCTATTCATATAATCTTCAAAATTTTCTACTACGCGATCATAGTCACGCAAAAAAAGAATGTCTTTTGATGCTTCTTCTAGACGATCTTGAGAAACTTGACGGAGAAATTTGACAGGATTTTTTCCAGATTCCTCCCATAGATCTTTATCTATTTTTTTAAATAGTCTTAAAAATTCTGAATTCCACGCCCACCATAAATTATTAGCAATTTCAGCTAATTTTTCGATTCGTTTTGGTAATTGTGGATTAACAGTAATGCGGTTAAAAATGTACATTTTTATTGATCCTCCTTAGTATCTTTTTTTATTTTTTTCTATTGTTGATTGACAATTCTATTATCTATTAAAATTATCTTTTTGTCAAACGTTTTTGAGTATTTTTTGCTTTTTTAGTTTATTCGGTAACTACTCAGATGGTCTTCCTATATCCCCTTGAGAGCGGACTAGATTTATGCACCATCTGAGTAGTTACGTTTATTCGTTACCTTCGACAAGCATATAAATTATAGAGTAGGTAGAGGGAACTAAATGACAAAAACTGTGAACAGAATGTTTCTTTTCAGCCTTGATTAGGATAATTGACCATACAAAAATACGTGTAAATACTTTTAATCACGATTTCAGACCAAATTGATCTATAAAATCATAATTATACTTATAAATCTGTATTAAAATATTAAATTCATCTTTACTAAGAAAAGTTGGCTCTACAATTCCAAATGACAAATTAACTAAATCACCAAAGACCTTTCTCTTCTTCTTCGTATCATCAAAAGAAATTTTATTATTTCTGATAAACATCAAATAGGAACTGGTAATGACATTCCAGATAAAAAATTCTCTATCATAATCCCAATCCCTTGCTAGGTTTTCAATAAAGTCATTAAAATCTGAATCCCATACATCAGAAAATATTTGACTAATCAAAAAGCTTGAAGCTACAATATAGTTAGGAAGTGATTTGTGGACTATTTTTCCATCTCTTAACTCTTCAATGCTAACTTTCTCTGATTTTCCCTTTTCTTCTGCATAAGCATTTCTAACAGCACTTTTTAAAGCATAACTACTTAATATATCTGGTCTAATTTTTTGTAAAATTTTTATGGCCAATTTTTTTACTCCTATACTAGAAGATAATGCAAATTTATCGGCAAGAAATAAACTTCTATTCATCATATCTTTTTTAGTAACATTGTGCCAAATTGGTAAAATATTTCCGCCTTGTTCAGTTTCTTTCATAATAAAACTTTTTAATTCATAATCGGTCCAATTTTTATTCAGAAAACTTTTACTGATTATCAGTAAACCATTTTTAGAGTGAATAATTCCCTTATCTATTGACTCTGATAAACTATCTCCTATCTTTAATTCAAATTCATCATACCATACTTTTAATCCATAGCTTTCTAATTCTTGGACTAACGGTTTTACAATGTCATCTTTATCTTCTGAAGCATGTGAAACAAATAAATCCCATTCCATGTTATTTTCCTCCTATTTTATTTTTACACTATAACATATTTTTTTATTTTTTTCTACAAATTGAGATCATTTATGAACAAAAAGTTACTGAATAATCTTTTCCAACAAAGTAGCTCTGAACCCAAGGTATCTGTAGTATTTTTGGGATAAATTTACGTCTGACAGTTCCCTAAGACCCGCGTCAGCCTTAAAACCCGATTACAGGCCTCTTCGTTAGGGACTTAAGGGTTTTAAAATGCCCCTGCTATGGAAGACTAAATTTATCCCAAAAATACTACAGATGCCTTGGGTTCAGAGCGGACTCATTCGTAAAAACTATTATCTAGTAACGACAAAAACCAATGAATACTATATTTAGAGATAGTATTCACTGGTTTTATTCATTACTTATTTTCTTTCACTAACTAAATCTAACTATTTCCAACGCTAAAGTAAGATAAAAAGAAAGTGATCTTTCGAGGATAAATTAACCTTACTCATCCTTTGTAGTATTTATTTTAATCAACTTAAACAATTCAACAATCACAACTGGTGCTAAAATCAAAGCAACCAATTCAATCACATTTTCCTTTGGAAGAAGTGGTATACTAAATACCTCTCTTAATCCAGGCACACCTACAATAACAAACATTAGCGTTGCCGAAGCTAATACCGCCCAGATCAATTTAGTATTATTAAATACTTTTGTTTTAACTAGTGAGTTTTTATTATCTCTTACATTAAATACATGAACTAACTCAGATAAAGCTAATGTCATAAATGCCATCGTTTGCCCTATTTCAATTTTAGAAGCATCTAAACTTAAGTTTCCAATTGGCTCTGTTGTCGTCGCAAGGCCAATCATAAAGGCTGCTAAAGTAAGTCCACCAATCATAACTCCTTGGTAAATCACTCGCCAAATCATTCCTTTGGTGAATACTCCTTGGCTTGGTTTTACTGGTTTTCGTTTCATAATATCACGGTTTGCTGGATCAAAGGCTAAGGCTAAAGCTGGCAATGAATCAGTGACTAAATTAATCCACAAAATATGAATTGGTAATAATATTTCTAAATGATTAATGTCGGTTATGCCGAACCACTGGGCAAATAAAGGAGTAAGTAAAGTAGCAAATAATAAAACAAAAATTTCTCCTACATTGCTAGATAGTAAGAATTGAATTACTTTTAAGATATTATCGTATATTCTTCTTCCTTCTTCTACGGCTGATACAATGGTTGCAAAATTGTCATCAGTTAGGATAACATCTGCCGCTTCTTTTGCTACATCTGTACCAACAATTCCCATAGCACAACCAATATCAGACGTTTTTAAGGCTGGGCTATCGTTTACTCCGTCCCCTGTCATGGCTACAATTTCACCGTTTTTTTGCCAAGCTTTAACGATACGAACTTTGTGTTCTGGTGAAACTCGAGCATATACTGCATATTTTCTAATGTTTTTGGTTAACTCTTCATCTGACATTTGTTCTAATTCTAATCCAGTTAATGCTTCGTCTTCTTGCTCAATAATGCCTAATTTTTTGGCAATAGCAATAGCAGTAATTTTGTGATCTCCGGTAATCATTACGGTTTTGATTCCCGCCATTTTACACGTTTCTACTGCCTTTTTAGCCTCTTCTCTTGGAGGATCAATCATTCCTACCATACCAATAAAGGTAAGGTCTTGCTCTATCTTTTCCATTTCTTCTTTACTTGGCTGATGGTCTATTTTTTTGTAAGCACATCCTAATACACGTAATGCTTCTTTTGCCATTGCCTCGTTTTCTTTTCTGATTTTAGGCATATATTGGTCTATCTGAGGATATATTTCCCCATTTAATACATAGGAGTTACATCTTCTTAATAATTCGTCTATTCCTCCTTTGGTATAAACGACATATTCATTTCCTACCTTGTTGACGGTTGTCATTAATTTTCGATCTGAGTCAAAAGGTACTTCTTCTATTCTTGGGGTACGGTCATAAATGCTTGGATCGAAATTTAAAGCAAATGCCATATCAACTAACGCGGTTTCGGTTGGGTCTCCTGTTAGTGTCCCTTCTTTGCCTATTTTGGTGTCATTGCATAACATATTGGCATAGACTAGTTGTTTTAATTCTTGGTCCATTTCTGATTCTTGAATATCTTTTAACTCTCTTAAAGAATCGTTCCAAAAGATTTTTTCTACGGTCATTTTGTTTTGTGTTAACGTTCCTGTTTTATCTGAACAAATGACAGTTGCCCCACCTAATGTCTCTACTGCTGGAAGCCTTTTCACGATGGCATGACGTTTTACCATTTTTTGTACCCCTATAGCAAGAACAATGGTAGATACCGCTACTAACCCTTCTGGAATAGCTGCTACTGCTAACGATACCGCTGTCATAAACATATGAATTGGTTCTTTTCCTTGGAATAGTCCTAAAACAAAAATGAATACGCAAATGAGTAAAGCTGCTGTTCCTAATGTTTTTCCTAACTGATTTAATTTTCGCTGTAAGGGTGTTTCTTGCTTTTCGGTGTTATTGATCATTCCGGCTATTTTTCCTACTTCGGTTTCCATACCGGTAGAAACAACAATTCCTTTTCCTCTGCCATAAGTAATTAGGCTAGAAGAAAATAATAGATTGGTTCTATCGCCTATTCCTACTTCTTCATCATCAATCTTGCCTGTTGTTTTTTCTACTGGGACAGATTCTCCGGTTAGTGAACTTTCTTGTGATTTTAAATTGATGGCTTCTATTACACGTAAATCTGCTGGAATATAATCTCCTGTATCTAAAACGATAACATCTCCTGGTACAAGTTCTTTAGCAGGGATGACTTCCATTGTTCCATTACGAATCACTTTTGCTGCGTGATTACTTAGTTGTTGAAGAGCCTCTAATGATTTTTCGGCTTTACTTTCTTGAGCTATACCAATAATGGCATTGACTAAAACAACAATTAAAATAATAATCGTATCCGTAATTCCTTCGCCTTCTGCTACTCCTACTACCCCTGAAACAATGGCAGCAATGATTAAGACAATGATGGAAAAATCTTTGAATTGATCTAAAAATCGTTGCCATAGTTTTTTCTTTTTGGCTGCTTGTAATTCGTTTAGCCCATACTGTTCTTGACGTTTTTTGACTTCCTCTGAGGATAATCCATTTGCCTCATCTGTTTGTAATTCTTGTTTTACTTCTTCGATGCTTTTGGTAAACCAAATTTTCTTTTCCATGATATTCCTCCCTTTTAGTATTGTGAACGAATTTCTTCAAAATCATTCTTTTTCTTAACAAAAAAACAAGACTTTTAAAAGAAATTCAGTTTCCTATATTTCTTTTAAAAGTCTCGCTTACTTAATTTAAGCTTACTAACCAGATGCTTTTGTAGCAACGCGATTGTTGATTAGTAATGGAAAGCTACTCCCTTTTAATTGGTGACCCGTACGGGAATCGAACCCATGATTCCACCTTGAGAGGGTGGCGTCTTAACCGCTTGACCAACGGGCCAAAAATGATACTTCATCAGTTTATCATTTTTTTTACGATTCGTCAACTCATATGGATAAATTTCGTACACATAAATCAAAAATTTCTTTTAGCCTTTCTTCTTGTTTCGTCATGTATAAATAACCAATTAATGCTTCAAAAGCTGTTGAATACATATATTCTTGGACATTGGCATTTTTAGGTAAGTGATGATTCTCAGCATTTCGTCCACGCCTAACAATGTTTTTTTCTTCCTCTGTTAATTGTTCATGTATTGCAAGCAATAAATCTGCCTGAGCCTTTGCTTTGACGCATTGAATCGCTTTTCTATGTAACGCATGGGGTTTCAAATTAGTTTCATCGACCAATTTTGTGCGAATGAATAACTCATATACACAGTCCCCCACATATGCCCAAGTTAATGGTGATAATAAATTAACTTCTTCTTTGGTTCGATTAAATTCTAATACTTGTTCCATTTCTTTTTCCTATACTAACTCCTTCTTTATTCAGATCTGAACCTTTTGGCTCTTGTTTCCTCTTCTTCTCACTTTATGTTTTTCTTTTTTGGCTATTAGGCTTATTTGTATTCACCCTGTCCCTAAAATGGGTAAAATTCCCTCATTTTACCCCGTCCCCAATTCGGGTTTCTATGGTTATTTTGCCTAATACACCATTTTTAAATTCATCTAATAGAATTCTGGCTGTTTTTTCTTCGTCTATTTTTCCTCCTGAGATTACGCATCCTCGTTTTTTTCCGATGAGTAACATGATTTCGTAGATGTTTTCGTTTTCTGGTTGGGGCTTTTCTTGTATTTCTTTAATTTGCTCTATGGATAGTTGATATCTGGTGAGCAATTTTTCACATTGGTTTTCTAGCAAGAATTTGGTTAACTGATAGGCTACTTCAAGTTTGTCTAGTATGTCCTCTTTAATGGTTCCGGTAAATGCTAGATGATAGGCTATTTCGTCAGTTTGAAATTTTGGCCATAATACTCCTGGGGTGTCTAGTAGTTCTATTTTGTCATTGATGTGTATCCATTGTTTTTGTCTGGTTACTCCTGGTTTGTTTCCTACACCTGCTGTGGATTTTTTGGTGATTCGGTTGATTAGTGAGGATTTCCCTACGTTGGGGATTCCTAATATCATGGCACGAATTTTTCTTCCGATTCTACCTTTTTGCTTTTGTTTTTCAGTTTCTGATTCCATGACTTTTTCGATTTCTTTTAGTAGATTTTCGATACCTTTACCTGAGCTGGCATCTGTTAAAATGGCTGGTATTCCTTGCTTTTGGAAATAGGCTACCCATTTTTGGTTTTCTCTTTCTTCTGCTAGATCACATTTATTTAAGACGATAATTCTTTTTTTGCCTTGGGTGATTTTGGCTATGTCAGGGTTTTGGCTTGAAATGGGAATTCTGGCGTCTAAGAGTTCGATGACTACGTCGATTAGGGATAAGTCTTCTGTTATTTGTCTTCTTGTTTTTGCCATATGACCGGGGTACCAGTTGATTGAAGTTTTGTGATAATTTTTATTTTCTTCCATAGTATTCTTCCCCCTCTTCTAAATGAATTATGATATCTTCTTTCTTGGGTAGTTCTTTTAATATGTTTTCTGGCAATTTATTAAATATTTTATATTCACTTACTCCAACTGGTCTATTTATATATTTTAAGGTGTAATCTACTATTTTATCGCTTTTGCTTTGGCATAATATAATTCCAATAGATGCATTATCATTTTCATCTTTTACTTGTTCATCTAATGCTGTTAAATAAAAACTCATTTTACTTCCAAATTCTGGTTTAAATTCTGTAACTTTTAATTCAACTGCAACATAACATTTTAATTTTATGTGATAGAAAAGCAAATCTATATAGAAGTCTTGATTATCTACTTGAATCTTATATTGATTTCCTACAAAAGAAAAACCGCTTCCTAATTCTAGTAAAACATTTTTTAACTTTTCTATCATTTTATTTTCCAGTTCTTTTTCCTTATAATCTTCTGTTAATTCTATCAAATCAAAAACATAAGGTTCTTTCATTATTTGATTTGCTAAATCACTATTTTGTTTTAAAGTTAATTCAAAATTATTATGTTTTATACTTTTTACTTGTCTTTGATATAAATCTGTATCAAGTTGATAAATTAATATATTTTTTGACCATCCTTCTTGCAAACACTTTTCCATATACCATTTACGAATATTTTTATCTTTTACTTTTTGGATTAATTCAATATTATGTTTCCATGGTAATTGTGCACATAGGTGCACAATTTCATTATCTTCTTTGTACTCCTCATAAAATGATTTCATATATTTTAAATTTCTAACAGAAAAATGTTTTATATTAGGAAATGAGATTTTTAATTCTAAAGCTAAATTATCAATAAATTTATTTCCCCAAATAGAATTTTCTGATATTATTTTTCCAATTCTGTAATATAAATTTACAAGATTGAAATTTGCATTCAGCATAATCTCTAATTGAGTTCTATTAACATCTTCTTTTATATCATTTATAATTTCTTTAAATGATTTACTTAATTCATTATTATTCTCTGACATAATTTCTCCTTTCCTCATATTAGTAAACTTTAAAAGCTTACATAACTGGATGGGTGAAAATTTTTTTTGGGCCTTTTCACCTTCTGTTATCCTATATTTAAAATATCCGCTTCTTCTACATACTTTAACCATTCTTCGTAGTTATAAATTTCTTTACTGTGTAAACTACCATTTGCACATTTTAACTTTCTTTGAAAGACTTTTTTAATATTTCTACACATTGTAATATATTATCTTTTACATTATCATTATAGTTTGTTTTTGCATATTCTATTATCTTATCTATATTTCTTACATTTTTATTAAATACTTTCATCCAATCATAAGTAGGAACAACCCAAATATGGAAGTGATTTGCTCTTTCCTCTTGAATTAGTAATACTTCATCAGAAATTTTACATTCTTTAATTTTGGTAATAGTTAAATTGAGTATATCTATTATTTGGTATCTTTCTTCTTTCGATAATTCATTTAAACTTTTTATGTGTTTATTTATTCCTAAAACCATAAATCCTGGAATAGGAATCTCTGGATCAGCACTAACATTAATGAAATTATCTTCATAAACGTAGCCACCTGGTGGTAACATCCTATGCTCTGCAATATCGCATCCCATACAATTAAATTCTACCTCATTTCCTAATATATCTACAATCTTCATAAACCCTTTCCTTAATCTCATTTTCTTTACATAGTACGATAATTATTTTTATCAGCTCGATCATCCAATTTACGATCAAATTCTTCATTTTGATAAAACCAGTCTGTTTTTTTATCCTTTGGATGTTCTTTTCGATTACGATCTAATAATAAGTCAATTAATACTGCTAATGGTAAAATAATACCAATTATGGATAACATCATTCCAGACATTTGTCCTAGGTTTAAGGATTCTCCAGAAAGTAATCCAAATTTTTGAGTTAAATCTCCTCCAAAATAAACTGCATGTAAGGCTAAATACAATAATGCTCCTAACATTTTACGCTTAACTACTAAAACAGCACACAATAAAAAGGCAAATAGCAAAACAATTTCAAAGGTTTCATTGATCGGAATAACGCCTAAAAAATCCTTTCCTAATTGTGATGTTATCGTAATAATAATACGAATTATCCAAAATACAATCATAAACATAACTAATAAATACGTAGAAAATTTTTTCATTTCTTTTCCCCCTATTTCTATAAATAAATGATTATCTCTCAATATCTTCATTTATCTTTCTTTTTTATCTTTCTTATTTTTTCTTGACTAAATCCATTCTGCTTACTACTTAAATAAAACTTCTCTTTCATTTTAAATGCTAAAGGACGGATTATCTCCGCCCCTACAACCTCTTTTGATTTATTTATGGTGTTAACAATTAGTATTAGTCAACAAAATCAAAGTCATCTTTAAATCTTTCTTTGAAGATTTCAAATACACGATTTAATACTTCTTCGTCTTCAACACTAACGTAAGATTCTTCATCTGATTCTTCGTCGTCTGTGTCTTCTACTTTAAGGATAACAACCTCTCCTTCTTCTTCTTCGCCTTCTTCTGCTACTGGTAATAATACCACGTACTCTTCTTCATCTAACTCAACTAAATCTAAAAATTCGAATTTAACTTCGTTTCCTTCTTCGTCATTTAAGATGACAATATTATCTAATTCTTCTCCTTCAAAGTTCTCGTCCATAAAAATCTCCTTTCAATTATCTATTTTCATAATATTAATATCTACCATTTTTTAAATTCTATACTAATATTGAAAATATCATATCTTATTTTTTCAAAATTTGCAAGCAATTTAAGAAATTTTACCAAATTTTCACAATCTATCATTATGATTCAAAGCATTACCTATTTTTTTCCCTCTCCAAATAAGTCTCCAAAATATACGTAGCTGAAATAGTATCTACAATCGATCTTTTTTTATGTTTATTCACTTCTAAAAAGTTCATTGTTTTATGTGCCTCCACCGTAGTTAAACGCTCGTCAACAGCAACCACTTTTTTATCTGGATATTTACATTTCAATTTGTGAATGAATTTTTCTGTTAATTCTGCTCGTTCTGATTTAGTCCCGTTTAAGTGAAGAGGCATTCCCACAACAATAGTATCTACCTGATAATTGACAAAAATTTCATCTAAACGACGTAAAATTACTTTATCCGATCCATTCCTTTGTATCGTTTCTAGTCCTTGTACTGTGATATTTAATTCGTCAGTAACTGCTATCCCTACTCGTGCCTCTCCATAATCAATTCCTAAACTTCTCATTATTCTTCTAATCCAATATAATTTTTTACCATTTTTTCTAGTAATTCGTCTCTTTCTATGGTTCTAATTTTATTCCTAGCGTCTTTATGGCTGGTAATATAAGTAGGATCTCCTGATAAAATATAACCAACAATTTGATTGATTGGATTATATCCTTTTTCTACTAATGCCTCATATACTTCTTTTAAAATTTCTTTTGTTTTCGCGTTTTCTGCTCTTTCTACTTGAAAACTCATGGTTTTATCAAAATCCATTTTGGTTCCTCCTTTTTCCTTTAGATATTTGTAATATCACTTTCTTTTTTATCCGCATGGTCTAAATATTCTTCTAATTTTTTTAGTACTTCTTCTAATCCTGTTCCTTTATAATAGGTAGAGATAGCAAAATTTAATTTTGCCGAAACGGTTTGATTTTGATCAATTATTTCACCATTTTCGTCTTTTAAGGAAATTGGTAATTTTTCTACCGTTTCTTTTAAGTCATTGACAAAATCAGCTACTCCACTTAATTCTACTCCAGAAAACACAATAACAAATTTAGGTCCCATATAACGAACAAATACATATTGTTTTGCTAAATTTTTGTGGACATATCTACTTACGTCTGTAATCACTTGGTTTCCTAATTCTCGAGAATAGTTTTGGTTTATTTCTTCTAAATTAGTAATACGAAACATACATATCGTTGATGTTGTATACTGATCAATTAAACGTTTCCCTTCTCCATATAAATATTCTTCTGAATATAACCCTGTAAATAAATCTTTTCGCACTATTGATTCTAATGTTTTTTGATGAACTACTGTTTTTAAGACAGATACAATATTATCTTTTATTACTTCTAAAACAGTGGTATCTACATTGTCAAAATCATGTGGTGTTCCACTTTCAATAATCCAATACCCTATATAAACATTATCAATATACAAAGGAAAGAAGATGGCAGATTTTGCTCGTCCAAATTCCATTTGTTGGTAAGGTAATCTTTCTTTTTCATTATTGACAGTAACGTATTTAGGGGTAGCCGTGGAAATACTATCTTTAAACATTTCTACTTCTTGTAAGGTTTTTAGCGATTGCCAATGCCTTTGATCTACATTAGATGCTTTAACAACATATTCTGCTCCATCAAAAACGACAATAGTGGAATATTTTATTTCGTATTTTTCAATGAGAATTTCATTGATTTTTTTGATTTTTTCGTCGACAGAAGATGTTTCACCAATAGCGTTCATGAAATCTTGAACAACCGATAAATTGGTTACTTTCTGATTGACATTTTGATACGTTTGTATCTTTTTATGCAATCGTAAGTTATAGATAACTAATCCAATAACAACAAATATTAATAAGATTACAACAATAATTACGGCAAACACTCTTTTTCCCCCCTATGCTCCATTTATTTAATATTTTCTCATTTGATCTAACGTTGAATTCATATTAGATGAAAATTGATTTGTGTCTTTTATTGATGGTGGCTGATAATTTGATTTTCCTTTTGCTTTTCCTGCTGGCATGGTAGGCATAGCAAATATCATATTAGCCAGTTCTTGTAATGCTTGTATGATGTTTTTAGGATAACCTTTTAAGGAAATCTCGCAGTCTACTAAGGATCCTAAATATTTCATATAAACTTCTTCATCAAAAGGAATTATCATATATTTGACTAAATTACGATCAAACAATTCTGTCATAAATGACATAGATGGGTCATTATAAAATGCCATTCCTCCAATAATTGTTTTTTCATTTATTCCTCTCACTTTAACTACTTTATTCAAAACAATGCGTATTTTTTCTTCTAGTAAAGCACTCTTTGCTTTTAACTCACGTAAAAAAGCGGTTAGTGGCTGAATGGTTAATACATCTAACGATTGAACCAAATATAGTTCTTGTGTCTGAGCAAAATATTCAATTGGCGTAGAAAAATCACAGTCAACTAATACAACAGTATGATTAGTTAATAATGTTTGCAAGATTTCTCCGGCATGATCTATCCAATTATTATCATCTGGTAAAGAAGTGTAAACGGTTAAATTTGGATTAGCTTTGATCCCTTGTGCCCTTCCTTCTACTAAATTTTCTACACAAGATGAAGCAATATTTCTTAAGTCTTCCTCATTTTTGGTATAAATATAATAGGAATTTCGATTTTGCGTTGTATCCAAAATTGCTGTGTTAACCCCTCTACTAGATAGAATTTCAGCCATATGATTAACCATAAAAGATGTTCCATTTTTACTTGTTCCGACAAAAGATGCTAATTTTTTATCTGGTGTTAACAACGATGTTAAATCTACTGATTTGATTGGTTTAGCAAATAACGATCTGTCTTGCAATGGTTCTTGGACTTGATCTGTTGGTGCCTGATGCCTTTCTGGATATGCCATATTGGCTTCTGCTATTGGTTGCCAAGACGATGAAGAGTTTTTTGGTTCTTCTGGCTCATGATCAAAACCTGGTAAAACATTATCTTTTGCTAAAGATTCATCTTGCCATGAATCGAATCCTGGTAAAAAGGTTTCTTCAGGCTCTTCTTTTGCCTCTTGTATTTCGTCTACCAATCCTGGTAATATTTTATCAGTTGAAGTATTTTGATTGTTTTCCCATACCGATGCAGTAGTTGTTTCTTGTTCGTGATTTTCAAACCCTGGCAATATTGTATCTGCATCGTCTTCTCCCTCTTCCCATCCTGGTAAGATAGCTTCTTGATTTTCTTCTACTGGATCTGGATTCTTTTTTGGTCTTCCTCTTTTTCGTTTAGGTTTTGGTTCTTCTTCTACTAATTCCACATTTTTCTTAGGTCTTCCTCTTCCTCTTTTGGTTAGTTGAGGTTTTACCACTTCTTGAGTAATTTCTGGTTCTTCTTGCTTATTTCGATCATTAACAATAACGCTATTAGTTCTTTCTGTTTGTTTTATTACATTTTCTCGATCAGATTTAACCATTGCAGATTTAGCTATTGGCTCAAATGGTGCTATTTTTGGCTTAACTGATACGTCTGCCTCTACTTGGTTTACTGAAGCCTCTGATGAACCAGCAAAAGAACTATCACTTGACTCCGATTTTGGTTTTGATAATTTCTTGGTTTGATTCATATTAACAGCTGACGGAATAACTACCGGTTTCGTCAATATGGTTTCTCTGGTTTTTGGTTTTAATAATTTTTCAGTTGGCCCTAAATCTTGAGGCACATTTTGTTTATTTCTTAATGATCCTGAAACACTTTGATTAAATGCCATTACCTGTTGATATTTTGGTGATTTTTCTTCTAGTACTGCTCTTACGTTTAAGGGTAAAAATTTGCAAATAATTTTTAATTGTATATCATTATATTGTGCTGCAATTCGGTCAAAACTCTCTACATAAGCGTTTTCATTTTTACCTAAGCGTTTATAATGAGCTAAAATATTTTGAATTTCTACTTCACCAACATCATTTTCGTTTTCTGGTTGATAATTTACATCGTCTGAGTCAATTTTATAATAATTTTTGGCATCTTTTTTCGCACGTGGTTTATGAATTAAATTACATACTTCTTCTACACTTCGATCGTTTCCTAAAATGGCGTTATATACACCTATCCCAAATAATTTAGCTAACATTTGTTCCGATTTCGTTCTTCGATCTGAACAGATTAAAATAATGGGAATGTCATCCCCTTTATTATTAGAAGCTTCATCACTAATGCTATCTAATTTGTCAAAAATAAATTTGTCGATTTGCTCGTATTGAGTATGGGTAAATGCCTCTAAATCTTCACTAATAACTACTCTATCATACGATTTATCTTTTTGTAATTCTTTGATAATTGCATTAAAGTAATAAACATTTTTATATGAAATGATTTCTTTATATTCTTTTTGATATCGCTTAACAATTGATTCTGATATCTCTTCATTACTTACCGCAAATAATACTTTCATTTGTTACCCCCTTCCAAATTTTACAAATACCGCGAAGGCAAGTGGTAAAATTTGGCATATAATTAGCAATGTGACAAAAGTAACCACAAGTCCCATACCTTTTTCTAAGGTATCTAATTTACGAATACCAATGATATATTGGTGGATCGCTCCAATCGCAATTCCTAAAAAACAAAATGGAATACTATAAACACGAACTAAATTTAAAATGTATGCTACCATTCCGTAAGCTTTCGATCCATACTTTTCTTGATAATCTTCTAAGGATTTTGCTTGATTTTCTTTAATCTCTACTAATTTGCTTTCTGTTTGGTCATCAATTACACTTTCTGCTGCATACACAGGTTGTACTCCTAAAAAAACCGTAAAAAATAGGACAATCATTATTCCGAATAATATTGTTTTTTTCATGTTTCTTTGAGCCCCTTTCCTTTTCTCTTTTATTTACTCTTTTCTAAGATTCTTACCACTATATCATACAATAACTTTAATAAAATAGCAAGGTAATTTACAAAAAAATTACAAAATGAAAGTGAGCCCTCTCACCTTGAAACGGACTCACTTCTCAAAATCATTATCTACTAACGTTATTTATTATACAAGTATTGCATAATCTGATACACTCGATTAGCCCAATTTTTGTCTGTTGCATATTTTTGATTAACTCCTGCTAACGTTGGTGAAGAATAATATGTTCCTACTGCTGTTTCTCCTCCATATATACTCGTTCCTTTTGGATTTAAATAATATTTAACAAACACACGAGATACTAAATCTATGCTTTCTGAGTATTCATTAAATTGGTATGCTCCCTGATAAGGATTAGAGTCATAGGCACCATAACCAAATAAATTTTTCTTATCTTTAGCAATTTTAGAAGTTCCCCATGCACTTTCATGAATTCCTACACTAGCCACAAATATTCCATTAATGTTGTATTGTTTTTCGACGTAATAAAAGTATTCTGCGTTATTAGCAAAAATTTGATTGACATCTTTACTATCTGTTAATTTCTTCTGAAATTGTTCTAAGGAAAAACCACTTGGCTGATTTAATTTCATATTACGACTTAATGTTTCTACTGTTCCTTCTGCTGAAGAAGAATTTCCAGAAGATGATGAATTTGTGTTACCTTGTTTTTGCTCTTGTTTTTTTTCTTCTTCCCATTTACGGTTTGTAGTACATTCTTGTTTCACCCATCCAATTACATATCCACATGAAATTTGGTACCAATTGGGGGAAATAGCTAATACTTTTAATTCATCCCCTTCTTTTAATGTGGCTATTTTTTCTGCTGATTCGTTAGCTTCTACCATAACAGATAGACGATCTGATGTAACGTAGATGGTATCTCCTGTTTTAACGGCTATTTGTTTTTTAGCTGGTCCTCCCCCTACTTCGACTACTTTGGATAATGCCGCTTTTAGGACTACTGCTCCTGTTTGTTCTTCGGAAAGTAACTCTTCATTTTGATAAATTTTCTTTTTCGTTATTCTTTGCGTTCCTTGTCTTCCTTCTTGTATAACGTAAGAAATGCCTTTAGGTACATTAGGATTTGTTCGATATGTTGTTAAATATTCTAAAACGGTTTCTTCTTGTACGTATTCTTCTCTTTGCTGATTTTGTTTGTTTTCTGCTAAAATAGAATCTAGATCAATTGGCTTTGCTGTACTAAATTTTACCTCTTCTTTAGCTGGTATTACTGAAGTTATTTCGCTTTCTCTTTCTTTGGCAAAGGATGGTTTTTCTACATAAAAGTGATAAAATAAAAAGAGATAGAATATACTAATACTAATGGCAAATGCCAAAATAACTTGTTTTACGGTAAACGAAATAGTTCGTTTTTTCCTTACTTTTTCCTTAGTTTTCACGTTCATCACCTACTAGTTTTATTGTAACTTTTTTGATGAATTTTGTCAACAAAAAGGATAATTTGTGGTTAGGAAAAATTTGGACAAATTTATCTGACTTTTCATTGAAGCTCTTGATTTTATAAGTAAAATGTACTATGATAGAGAAAGCAAAATAGGAACATTTTGGAAAGGATATACTGATGAAAAAGAAACAAAAAGAAAATCGTAATAATCGTATTCCAAAACTTACTAGGAAAACAAAATGGTTAACTGGGTTTACGATTATCCTCATTCTTGTTTTAGGATTGTTAATCGCTCATGTTATTATCAAAAGAAATCAAAAAATAGCTTTTGAGCAAACTTACTTACCTTTTGCAGAAAAAAATGAGTCTACTGTTTTTTCAGTTAGTCAAATTGTTTTTTTTAGTAGTAGTGATGCGAAAACTAAAGCTAGCAGTAAAAGTAACTTTACGATTGAAAACCTCTATGCCTATACAGATATAGCTATCTTTTTATCCCGCCTTTCAGATGAACTTACTTTAGAAAATACGTTAAAAGAAGCTAAAATCACCAATGTAGAGTTTACGCAAAAACCAGAATTAGGAACACCGCATCTTTATTTTAAGGGACTACCTCATTTTGCTAAAAGTATGATTCCTGAAGGTGAAACCATAGATCATGATTTTGCTTTTACCATTAGTTCAGAAGAAAACAGTGATTTAAATGAGCCTATTTTATACAATAATTGTGCAAATCCCATCACTCTTTCCTATGTGAATGAATCCATAAAAAATGATTATACCATAACAGACACTAGCAATCCCATTACTTATGACGGAAGTTTGCTTAAACGATGTAATATTGCTTTAGATTCCCTAACTACTTCCCTTTCTCTTACGATTGAACTAACTAATTATCTAGAACAAAAATTTAAAACCACATTATCGTTTACCATTCCCTATGAAGAAAAAGAACAATCGATAAACAACGGTAGTATCATCATAAAAAAAGACATCCCATCATATTTTTATCGCTATGAATAATAAAAAAAATTGTCTACATCTATATATTGTTTGATGAAAAAATTATCCCTATAGTGAAAGGAGGACTATGTTAGAATAACAACTAACATAAATAAGAACTATGAAAAAAGAATTAAGTGTAGCTGAAAAATTAAAAAAAAAATACCACAAATGTGAAGAAGTAACCAATTTCAAAGATATGATCGATCGTTCTGCTGAAATTTATAAAACAAGAACTGCGTTTCGTGTTAAAAATGAAAAAGAAGAAATTATTTCCATTACCTATGAGGAATTCAAAAAAGATATTACTTCTTTAGGCACTAGTTTAATTAAACAGGGTTTTTTGAACCAACGTATTGCCGTTATTGGAAAAAACTCTTATCGCTGGGCAGTTTCTTATTTAGCTGCTTCTATCGTTGGTGTTGTTGTGCCTATCGATAAAGAGTTGCACGCCGATGATATCATTAATTTTATGAATGTTTCTCATACCGTTTGTTTACTTGGTGATGACAAAAACTTCCGTCAAGTTTTACAAAATAAGGACAAGCTAGAAAACAAAGAAACATTATTGGTTAACTTTGATGATAAAACAGAAGAACATATGGTAAGTTTCAGTGATTTTAGCCAAGAGGGACAAGACCTAGTAGAAAAAGGAGATGGTAGATTTAGCCACATTATCGTTGATCCTGATGAAATGAGAATTCTACTATTTACCTCTGGTACAACAGGAAATGCTAAAGGGGTATGTTTATCTCAACGAAATATCTGTTCTAATATTCTTTCTACGTATGGTATTGTTAAAGTAAAACGAAGCGATTTATTCTTTTCCGTCTTACCTTTGCACCATACCTATGAATGTACTTTAGGATTTTTGTTACCCATTTATAGTGGTGCCAGCGTTTGTCACTGTGATGGATTACGTTACATTGCCAAAAATATGGCTGAATATCACCCATCTGTTATTTTATGTGTACCTTTATTGTTGGAAAAATTACATAAAAATATTGTAAAAAATATGCAAAAATCATTACCAAACAAATACACCAAAGGAGAAGGAAATCCTTATGAACGTTTACCTTTCTTCTTGAAAAAAATTGTAAAAACAAAAGTCAAAAATACCTTAGGTGGTAGACTTCGTGTATTTATTGTAGGCGCTGCAGCAACCAATCCAGACATTCTTCATGACTTTGGGAAATTAGGATTAAACACACTTCAAGGTTATGGACTAACGGAATGCTCTCCTCTAGTTGCAGGAAACACAGACTTTTTCCAAAAAGATGATAGTGCTGGTCTTCCCATCCCTAATGTTACTTATAAAATTGATAAGCCAAATGAAGAAGGAGTAGGGGAAATCTTAGTTCAAGGACCAAATGTTATGTTAGGCTACTATGAAATGCCTGAAGAAACAGAAAAAGTCTTAAGAGATGGTTGGTTCCATACAGGAGATCTAGGAAAAATTGATGAAAATGGTTACTTATACATTACAGGACGTTGTAAGAGTGTGATTGTTACCAAAAATGGAAAAAACATTTACCCAGAAGAAGTAGAATATTACTTAAACGACAACCCTTTAATATCAGAAGCACTGGTTTTAGGTATTCAAAAAGAAAATGATGATGAAACCTATATTAATGCACAAATTTTTCCTAATATGGAAGCCATTACCGAATACCTAAAAGGATCTGTTCCCACTAAGGAAGAAATGAAAAAAATGATGGCTGATGTAGTTGCTAGTGTTAATAGTAAGTTACCAAATTACAAGCATATTAAAGATTTTATGATTCGTGATGAAGAATTTGAAAAAACAACTACGCAAAAGATTAAACGTTATGGTAATAATATGAAAGTAGATAAAACAGATAACGATTCCAAAAATTAGTAGTCCAATTGGGGACGGGTACATTTTGGACAAACTAGATAAAAGAAAAAAGAGAGAATTTTTAGATTCTCTCTTTTTATGTCTAAGCTAAAATTATTGGGAAGATTAGCAACATCCTCCTCTACCTCCACCACAGCAGCAGCAAAGTAATAATATTAGAATGATAATCCAGCAGCAGTCATCACCAAATCCGAAACCACCACATCCTCTGTTTTCTGGCATAGTCTAGACCCCCTTTCGAAAACGTTTCTTCTTGTTTTCTTTTGTTGTTCCTTTGTATAATACATAGTATGGGGGGTGGTGATTTTTGGTGATTAGTTTTTTGATTTTTATTCATTTATATTCTATAAAGTAGTATTTAGTAATCCTATACCGAACAGCCACTAAAAATACTGCTAATATGACTATTCCTAACATTTTTCTCTCCCGATTATGATAAATTTTCTCGCTTTTTTAACCTATTATAACATTCGAGTTAAAGTTTTACTACCTCTTACTGGTTTTATTTTCTATCTTTTTCAAGCTTTAATGATATGGATTTTATTCTAATGGTTCAATGTTATAGTTATTGTGGTCAAATTTCAATAATTAACAAAGATTCATCATCAAAAAAAGACTTTCCAGATTTTTCTGTAAGTCTTACTTTTATGGTGGCTTCAAGTGGAATCGAACCACTGACACGAGGATTTTCAGTCCTCTGCTCTACCAACTGAGCTATGAAGCCAAATTAAATTTGAGTTTAAATAAAAAAATGGCGACCTGGAACGGGCTCGAACCGTCGACCTCTAGCGTGACAGGCTAGCGTTCTAACCAACTGAACTACCAGGCCGTAAAAACATGGTGGTCGCTATAGGGCTCGAACCTATGACCCTCTGCTTGTAAGGCAGATGCTCTCCCAGCTGAGCTAAGCGACCATGTCCTTTCGACGAGTTTAATTATACTTAATTTTGAATCAGTTGTCAATACTTTTTTGAAAATTTTTTTTATTTTTTAGTAACGGATTTTTTCTGTTTCCTTTCAACTATTATGGTGTAGTACAATATCATACCCAAATGAGAGGAAAGGAAAAGGAGAAAAGCTTTTTACTTCTCTCCTCCTTTTTTTCTGATCCTATGCTATCTAATCATGACGTATTTTTTTAAGCAAGTTTGACTGTTATTTTTTTTTGAAAAATAATTATACCTCTTAAGTTGTTCACTTGTTTAGTCGATATCTAAATAATTTCCTACCATTTTTGCCGCCCCTTCTTGTATTAATCGATTTGTGCCTACTGAAAAAGGAGAATTGATATTTCCTGGAACAGCATAGACGTCTCTTCCTTGTTCTAAAGCAAAATCAACAGTAATCATGGTTCCACTTTTTTCTTTGGCTTCTACGACAAGTACTCCTTGGCTCATTCCACTAATGATACGATTACGGGCAGGAAAATTCATACGTTCAGGCTCAACTCCTAAAGGATATTCTGATAAAATGAGCCCATTTTGTTTTATTATTTGCTTAGCTAATAGTTGATTTTTTGGGGGATAAATTTGATCTATTCCATGCCCAATAATAGCAATTGTGTTTCCTCCTGCTGCTAAACATCCTAGATGAGAAAAAGAATCAATTCCCTCGGCTAAACCACTGATAATGGTTCTTCCTTGTTTGGCTAAATGATACGAAAAATAATATGCTGCCTTTTCTCCATACAAAGAACAATCTCTAGCCCCTACCATAGCAATACTATTTGTGTTGATTGCTTTTACATTTCCTTGAGTATATAAAGCTATGGGTGGATCATATATTTCTTTTAACGGTTGAGGATATTCTTTATCTTTTATGGTTAATAAGGATACCCCGTTTCTTTCCATTTCTTCTATATATTGTTCCAAATCTTCTCGATAAGTAAGTGACAATATTTCTTGCTCAGTTACTTTTCCGATTCCTTTTACTTTTTGTAAATCTTGCTTTGTTAAGGCATAGATTTGTTCTGGTGTTTGAAATTTAGATAATAATTTTTGTTTTCGCTTACTTCCCAATCCTTTTATTCGACTAAACCAAATCCAATATTTTTTCTGTTTTAATTCTTCTTTCATTTGCTTCATCCTTTCTTCTCTTTTTTATTTAATTTTACTTAGAAATGCAAAAAGAGACCCTTTCTCGTTTGAAAAAAGTGTCTCTACTTCCTTTTATCGTTAACTTCTTGCTTTTTTGATTTCCCCAGTAAAAAGCTCTTATTTTTATTTTTTGTCTCTTCTTTTCTTGATGATTTATCTATTCCTATTATTTATCCATTTCTATCTTTTTGATGCCTAGTTTCTTATCTTTTGTATTTATTCTTCTCCTTTTGCTAAATATGTTGCTGCTTTTAGTACATTACGAAGTAACATAGCAATTGTCATTGGGCCAACTCCCCCGGGTACTGGCGTAATGTAACTTGCTACTTCTTTAACCTCTTCGTAGTCTACGTCTCCTGTGATTTTTCCTTCTTCGTTTCGGTTGATACCTACATCGATAACCACCGCTCCTTCTTTCACCATATTTTTGGTAACGAAATGAGCCTTTCCAATAGCGGAAATTAAAACGTCTGCTGTTTTGGTGATTTCTTCAATGTTTCTTGTTTTAGAATGACAAATGGTAACTGTCGCATTTTTGTTTAAACAACATTGGCTTAATGGTTTTCCTACGATATTACTTCTTCCTAAGATTACCACATTTTTACCACATAAGTCAATACCATATTCCTCAAACATTCTCATTACTCCATAGGGGGTACAAGAAATAAAGGTGTTTTGTCCTAGTACTAGTCTTCCTACATTCATAGGATGAAAACCATCAACATCTTTTCGGTAATCAATAGCACGAAAGGCTTGATTAATGTCTAACTGGTCAGGAATTGGACTTTGTAATAATATTCCATGAATGAGTGGATCTTGGTTTAGCTTTTGGATTAATGTGGTTAATTCCTGCTGTGTGGTTTCTTTGCTTAACAAATACTCAATATATTGTACCCCAACTTCTTGGCAGGCTTTATTTTTATTCTTAAGGTATACTTTTGAAGCTGGATTATCTCCTACCATGATAACAGCTAATTGAGGATATATTCCTCTATTTTTTAATTCTTCACATTCTATTTTCAATTTTTCTCTTGTTTTTTTGGCTAATTCTTTTCCATTGATAACTACGGCCATTTTTCCCATCACTACTCCTTTTATTTATTCTTATTCGTGGTCTGATAACATTTTATATTCAATATCTTCCATAAAAGGGAATATTTCTTTTACTCGCTTTAAGGTAAGCATCGTCATTTTGGGTTGCGGATTTTTTGTATGATCAGATAATAATTTTTGCGTATAACAATTAGAGGCTGTTTTGAATAATAAATAACGATTTCTTACATAGGTATAGTAAATTTGATAACCATTATTTAAGTCTTCCCACATCATTTCAAAGGTATATTTTTCTTCCATTATTTATTTCCTTTCTGCTTTTTTAGTTTGCGATTAATTGTTTGAATTCTTCTTCTGAGAGAATGGTTACTCCTAGTTCTTGTGCTTTTGTTAGTTTACTTCCTGCCTCTTCTCCAGCTAATACATAGTCTGTTTTTTTCGACACTGAACCAGATGTTTTTCCTCCTAAGTTTTCGATCATGTCTTCTGCTTCTTTTCGGGTAAATTCAGTTAAACTTCCCGTTAAGACAAATGTCTTTCCTTCAAAACGTTGGTCAGACTGCTCTTCTTGTAAACTTTTGGTGTTTACTCCTGCTTCCTGTAATTTTTGAATTAGGTCTTTGGTTTGTTCTTGAGCGAAAAATTGAACAATACTATCTGCCATTACTTCGCCTATGTCTTTCATTTCTTTTAATTCTTCAAAACTTGCCTGCATAATAGCATCTATGGTTTTGTATTTCTTGGCTAACATTTTAGAGGCTTTACTTCCTACATGACGAATGCCTAAAGCTGTTAACAATCGATATAAATCATTTTGTTTACTGGTTTCAATACTATCCATTAAATTTTGAGCAAATTTTTTTCCATTCTTTTTTAATGAGGCAATTTCTTCAAATTGTAAAGTATAAATATCAGCTATATTTTCAATTAAATGATGTTCTAATAATTGACTAATAATATTTTCCCCTAATCCGTCAATATTCATTGCTTCTCTTGATACAAAATGCACTAAATTACGAAATAATTTAGCCGGACATTCAATACCTGTACAACGAATTGCTGCTTCTCCTTCTTCTCGTACTGCTTCTGCTCCACAAACGGGGCACACTTTTGGCATAAAAAAATCTTGTTCTTCTCCGGTTCGCTTTTCTTTGATGACTTCTACAATTTCAGGAATAACATCTCCTGCTTTTTGAATCACAACGGTATCTCCGATTTTTAGGTCTTTTTCTTGAATAAAATCTTCATTATGTAGGGTTGTTTTCGAAATGGTAGATCCTGCTACTTTTACTGGTTCTAAAATAGCCATAGGAGTGATTACTCCCGTTCTTCCTACTTGGCATATAATATCTTTTACTTTTGTCTCTTTTTTCTCTGGCGGATATTTATACGCTACTGCCCATCTTGGTGTTTTAGCTGTTGTTCCTAAAATTTCACGAAAGGCTAAATCATCTATTTTGACTACTGCTCCGTCAATACCAAAATTTAATGTATCACGCATTTCGCCAATTTGTTCAATCGCTGATTTTACTTCTTCAATGGTCTGACAAGGAATGCGTACAGGAACAACGGTAAATCCCAAATGAGCTAAATATTCAAGTTCGTCATAATGAGAAGTAAATGTTTTTCCTTCTATTTTTTGCACATTAAAAATGAAAATAGCTAATGGCCTTTTAGCAGTAATGGAGCTATCTAATTGACGCAATGAACCTGCTGCTGCATTTCTGGCATTAGCAAAAAGTTCTTCTCCTTCTTCTTGACGTTCCTCATTCATTTTTTCAAAGTCTTGTTTGCCAATATAAACTTCTCCTCTAACCGTTATATCAATAGGATCAGCAAGAGTTTGGGGAATGGTTTTTATGGTTTTGATATTTTGGGTTACGTCTTCTCCTACTAGCCCATTCCCTCTCGTTGCTCCTCTTACGAGTTTTCCTTGTTTGTATTCTAGTGCTGCTGAAAGTCCATCTATTTTCGTTTCCACTACATAGGAAACTGTTTTGGTGCCATTTTCTTCTGCTTTTTGTTTCATACGCACATCAAAATCTTCAATGTCTGCTAGGCTAAATACATCTTGCAAGCTTTGCAAAGGAACTTCATGTTCTACCTTGACAAAACCTTCTTTAACATGTCCACCTACTCTTTGGGTAAGCGATTCCTGAGATACAAATTCTGGGAATTCTTTTTCTAAGTTTCTTAGTTCTAGCATTAACATATCATACTCAAAATCAGAAATAACTGGTTTATCTTCATCATAATATTTTTGTGCATAATAGTCTGTTTCTTTTCTTAATGTTTCAATTCTTTCTTTGGCTTGTTTTTTCTCCACGATGGTTCTCTCCTTATTTTTCCTTTGGCCCTACTGATTACCTTTATTGGGTATGAGGATTTTTTCTTTTCTTATTATATACAATTTACGAAAAAAAATAAAGGATTTTTTCTAAATTTAAAAGTTAATTGTTACAGGATAATGGTTTTAAGGAATTAGTCCGCTCTGAACCCAAGCCATCTGTAACAGTTAATTTGTTTCTTGTGTTACCTCCTAGAAAAAAGCACCTTATTTTTAAATAAAGTGCTTTTCTTATTATTTCTATTTATTCCTTTGCCAAAATAATCAATCTTACATTATTACTAGCATCTGTACAAGTGGATAACGTGATTTCTGCTTTTCCCCCTGTATCTCTTTGGTAGAATGAAGTATCTTGATCATTGGTTTCAAATTTATCGTAAATGGTATAAACAATTTTCTTACCACGATAATCAGTAACCGTAATTTTATCACCAATAGATAGCTTTTTGTTATTGGAGAAGAAAAGTCCATTACGATAATTGTGTCCAATAATAACGGTATTTCCCGGTTGATTAAGATTTTCCCCATTTGGATACAAAACAGCTACTGACTGCTCAAGAGCAGGTGTACTTACTTTTTCCAAAACTGGATATTTAAAATTAATGGCTGGTATTTCCATTGTTCCTACCATATTAAAACCTTTATATTGTTTCTTCGTGTTAGTTGTAGAAGATCCCCCCGTAGGAGTTGAATTTAATTGATCTAATGGGTTAACTACATTTTCTGTTACATTTTGGTCATCTGAATCTCCCATAGATACATCTCCTTGGAAATTATCCACAAATTCTGAAGCTTCTTTTGTTGTATTATATTTTTGAAAATAATCATATCCTAAAAAACCCAATAAACCTACAATTGCTATAATGACAACAATTAATATCCCGGTTAACACTTTACTATATTTACTCTCAAACATCTTTTTACCTCCGTACATTAAACTCTATTATCATTATAACACAAGAATAGAGAGTTTTCAATTATTCTATAAAAGTTAAACAATTTTTTCTCCTAATTGCATTCCAGCTAATACATGGAAATGCAAATGAGCTACTTCTTGCCCTCCATCTTTTCCACAATTGATAATCACACGAAAACCATTATCACTAAATCCTTGCTCTTTAGCAATGGTTTGAATCACCGTATGAATTTTCCCCAATAAAGCCTGATCATCTTTCTCTACCTCATTTAATGAAGCAATATGCTTCTTAGGAATAACTAAAATATGAATCGGAGCAGCAGGCTGAATATCATGAAAAGCAAGCACTTCTTCATCCTCATATACTTTTTGGGAAGGAATTTCTCCCTTTACAATTTTACAAAAAACACAATCATTCATTTTCCTCTTCCTTTCTGGGTAGGGAAATTAGGGGGACGCCCTTTTCTTCCCTATCCACTTTTTCCCTATCTTCTTATCATTTTAATAGGGAAATTTTAGATAGGGAAGAAAAGGGCGTCCCCCTAATTTCCCTACCTACCTACGCTTAAACTAGTACTGCTTTTATTCTGCGGATTCCTGATGAACTGGATTCTTCTTTTTTGATTTTGAATGTTCCCATATCTCCTGTATGTGTGACATGTGGTCCTCCACATATTTCTTTGCTGAAGTTTCCTATCGTATAGACTTTTACTTTTTCTCCGTATTTGTCGGTAAATAATCCAATGGCTCCTGATTCTTTTGCTTCATCGTAGTTCATTTCTTCACAGGTAACCGGTAAGTCTTTTTGAATTTGCTCGTTGACTAGGTCTTCTACTTGTTTGATTTCTTCTTTGGTCATTTTTTGGGGATGAGTAAAGTCAAAACGTAGTCTTTCTTCGGTTATGTTTGACCCACTTTGTTTTACATGATCTCCTAGGATTGTTCTTAAGGCTTGATGCAATAAATGAGTTGCTGTATGGTAAGCTATTGTTTTTTCATTTTGATCGGCTAGTCCACCTTTAAATTTTTGCTCACTACCTAATCTTGATTTTTCTTGGTGTTCTTTAAATAGGCGATTAAATTCTTCTAGGTCGACTGTCATCCCATTTTCCTTGGCAAGTTCTGCCGTTACTTCTGGTGGGAAACCATAGGTATCGTATAAACGAAAAACTACTTTTCCGTCTATTTGTTTTTTTCCTTGTTCTTCTGCTTTTTGTTTTTCTTTGCTAAATTCTTTTTCTCCATGAGTTAGTGTTTTGATGAATTTGTCTTTTTCTTCTAGCATAACTGACTGAATGATTTCTTTATTTTTGCTTAGATCTGGGTACATTTCTTTTAGGTTATCCACATTTAATTCGATTAATGTGGAAATTTCTTCCAAATTTATGGCTAATTTATTCATATGACGGATCATACGACGGATTAGTCTTCTTAAGACATATCCTCGATCTAGGTTACTTGGTCTTCCTCCATCACAGATGATCATCATACTTGAGCGAAGATGTTCGGCTACTACTCTTCTACTTTGGATATCATCTACTTTTTGCAATTCTTCTAATTTTTGCATAATCGGAGCAAATAGTTCGGTGTCATATGGTGTTTCTTTTCCTTGTAATAGCATTGCCATTCTTTCTAAGCCAAGCCCTGTATCTACATTTTTTTTGCTTAATTTAGTGTAATTTCCTTTGGCATCTTTAAAATATTCCATAAATACATTGTTCCATATTTCTACGTATTTTCCACAGTCACAAGATGGCTGACAATTTTCTGAGCAGGCTGGTTTTCCTGTATCATAGAACATTTCTGTATCTGGTCCACATGGTCCTTCTTCTCCTGCTATCCACCAGTTATCGTCTTTTCCATAGAAATAGATATGATCTTCTGGTATTCCTGCTTTTTTCCAACATTCGGCAGATACTTCGTCTCTTGGGCAGTCGTTATCTCCGGTAAAACAAGTAACTGATAGTTTTTCTATTGGAATTCCTAATTCTTTGGTAAGAAAATCAAAGCTCATTTGGATCGATTCTTCTTTAAAGTAGTCCCCCAATGACCAGTTTCCTAACATTTCAAAATAGGTTAAGTGGCGGTTGTCCCCTACTTCGTCGATATCTACTGTTCTAACGCATTTTTGGTAGTCCGTTAGTCTTGTTCCTGCTGGGTGATTTTCCCCTAAAAGATAAGGTACTAGCGGCTGCATTCCTGCTGTTGTGAATAATACAGATGGATCATTTTCAGGAATTAATGGTGCTGATGGAATGACAGTATGTCCATGATTTTTGAAAAAGGTTAAGTATTTTTCTCTAATTTCTATTGCTTTCATGTTTTTCTCCTCTTCTCGTTTAATTTTATGTTCAAATTATACCGTAAAAAGGGGAAAAAATCAAGAAAAATCTTTTATTTGTCTTGAACATTACTCTATTTTTTCGTATAATAAAAATATGAAAACGTTAATTGTACCGGTTAAGGGTGAAGGAAAAAAATTAAGTACCTATTTGCTAAGTGAAATACCAAATTTATCATTTGGTACATTTTGCATGCTTCTTCGTAAAAAAGATATTAAGATAAATGGAAAACGTATTCATCAGGATAAAACAATTCATCAAGATGATGAGATTGTTTGCTATTTACCTGAGGCAAATGAAAAAATAGTTTCTTCTTTTTCTGTTGTTTATGAGGATGAGTTTATTTTGCTTATTGATAAGCCTGCCAATTTAGAGGTTACCGGAGAAAATTCGTTAACGAAACAAGTGCACAAAAACTACGCCCATGCTCCTTTTCTGCCTATGCCTTGCCACCGAATTGATCGCAATACAACTGGATTAGTTTTATTTGCTAAAACAGAAGAAGCTTTGGCGATTTTGTTTGATAAATTTAAACATCATGAGATAGAAAAACGTTATTTAGCTTGGATTTATGGCACGCCCCCTAAGGGTAAGAAAAAAGAAGAAGCTTATGTATTTAAAGATCAAAAAAAAGCAATGGTATATCTTTCGGCTACGCCTCAAAAGGGGTATCGAAAAATCATTACTTCTTATCAGGTGTTAGAAAAAAGAAATGATAATACTTCTTTATTAGAAGTAGAAATTGAAACTGGTAGGACTCATCAAATTCGTGCTCACTTGGCTTATTTAGGTTTTCCTATTATTGGTGATGGAAAGTATGGAAAAAATGAGATTAATAAACGTTTTCATCAGAAAAGGCAGTGTTTGTGCCATTATAAATTAACATTTGCTTTTACTAGTGATAGTGGTGTTTTGGATTATTTGAATAATAAGAGTTTTTGCTTGAAAAAGAGGGATTTTTGGGGTTAATTCCTTCTTTTTTTGTTAAACTATTTTCTGGACCTTGCGTTTTGACCATTTTTTGTGTATAATGGATAAAGAATAGTTGCGGGTATAATTTAGTGGTAGAATGTCATGCTTCCGACCTGATAGCGCGGGTTCGATTCCCGCTACCCGCTCCATTTTACGACAACTTACGAACCAATATGGTATCGTGAGTTTTTATTTTATATAAAAATTAAAGTTCTCTTTTTGCATTCCAACCAAGCTGTTTTTGTTCTTCTGCTTTTAATCTTTCAAATTCTTTAATAAGTAATAATTTAAACTTCGGACTAATCCACATACCGAATTCAAAAGCAATATCTTTATGTGCATACGTTCCACCATATCTTCCTGCTTTTGACATTATACCAATTGCATTTGTTTTTTTTACCCATTCTTTTACACTTATTTTATAACTATTTAAGCCTGCTTGACTTTTAATTATGGCGAATTCGCCATAATTAAAATTAGGATTATGAATTTCTTCCCAAATGCCTAAAAATTCAATAGTGTTTCTATTTCTTAACCAATCAGAAACGAAGAAATCGCCATCTTTAGATTTTAGCATATCTGTAATTGATATATAATCTTCTTCAGTAAACTGTCTATGCCAATAACTAATTTTCCACGAGATTCTAATAATAAAACTTTCCCATACATATCTTGTAAATCATCATAAAAATCTCTTTCACTAGTATATCCGAAATCGGGATCTTTACTATTACTCATTTTTCTGTAATAAGCTAATTCATTTTGGAAAAGTGGATTATGATATAAATTCTCTAAAAAAACATCATAAGAAAGATCTGGATTTGTATTGAATTTATCGTATCCAAGTGGAGTATTGGTAAAATATATCTTTTTCAAATTACCACCCGAATGTAAAATAGCATATGTTGCATATCCAAATTCAATGGAAACCATAAATCCTTGATATGAATTTGGATTACAAATGACATAACTATCACTTTTTTCCATACAAGAAAAAAAATGATCTTGTAAATCTTTAATAGGCGTATTTTCTTCCCCTTTAAATTTTACAAATTCATCATTACTATTAATTGGTTCCCATTCTGCACCGAGGTGCTAATATTTTATGACCTGCCTTTGCAATTCCTTTACTGTATTCATTACAGCTGTCCATCCAGGTTCATGGAAACTGCCCCCAACTGTTATTTTCATAAAAATCCCATTCCTCTCTACTTTATTTTAAAGTACACATAGTGATGAAAGAATTTTCCTTTTTTCAAACTTTTGTCCTAACGTTTTTTATTTTTTCTAATATATTTTACCACAAATATCTTGGTTTCTAAATACATTAGTTAAAAATGATAAATTTCTTATGTTGTGCTATACTAAATTTAACAGTTGGAAAGTCAGTTTTTTGAGCAAATGTGGGGACTTATTGTTTTGTTTTTTCTTCCGTACATTTTACTTGTCCATTCCCTAGTATTTTTATACAACATTTATCTGTATCCTTATTTTTACAATATGGACAATGTTCTTTGATGAACTGATCTATCTTTTCTTGATTGGTCATACCATCACCTCTTTTATGTTAATCTTAGTAATAGTATATTCTGCCCAGATGGTTTTGTGTGGCATGATAAATCTTTTTATAGACTTTCTAATAATTTACTTTCATATGTTCCATAATCTGGCTCATATTTTCTTACTAGTTTAAAAAAAGATGGTGCATGGGTTTTGTATTTTAAATGACAATATTGATGTAATACTACATAATCAATGGTGTCTCTGTCAAATTTTACCACTTCTGGATTAATGGTGATCTTTCTATTTTCACATTTTCCAAACACTCTTGTCATTTTTTTGATTTCGTAATCTTCTGGAGCAAAACCTAACATAATTCTTGTTTTCTCCATTGCTCTTTCGATTTCTACTTTAGCAATTTGTTCATACATTTTATCAATTGCTAAGTCTAAAATTGCTTTGTTATTTCCTTTTTTGTATTTGTTTGGAAGTGATATAATTATGGTTGCCTTTTCTACGTCAACTTCCGCTACTTTTATATTTTTATAGGCTATTTTTACACGATAATCTATTCCTAATACTGGAACAGGATGTCTCTCAAGTGTTGATGTTTCAACACTTTTCACTTTTATCATTTTTTTTACCATATTCATTTTTATCACTCCTTATCAAAATCTTGTTTTACAAATTATTGTTCGCTTTTGTTGTTCTTATTCTATTCCTTTTTTGATTATTTGTCAATAGATTTTGATAAAAAAGATAAAAAATTTGTTCGTTAATTTTAGCTGATTTGTTCTCCGTTTATCTAATAGGGAAAAAATCCCTAGGGAAGAAAAGGGCGTCCCCTTTATTTCCCTCTTACTCTTTTATTTTCTCTCCTAATATTACTCACTTTGTTTTGACTATTTCATAATAACCTTTTTCATACGTTAATATAGTTGTACCTAAATTCAATAAATTACTGAGGGGGCTGTAAATAATAGCCCCCTCTACTTATTTTTTCGTTAGTACTGCCCTCACCTCTGAAAGAGATGTTAACTCAGCATTAATTAGCCGAGCAAAATGAAAAACTTGTTGCTCTGTTAAATCTTTATTCGGAAAGAACACTGATGTTCCTCCCCTCTTGTAGTATATCTGTGATAAATAAATATAATTAGGATAAACTTTTCTTAATTCTTTTACTACATTTTTTTTGGAGATCCGCCATCCTTGAACAATTAAATTTTTCATTATTTTTCCTCCTTCAACTAAATCCAGGAAATCAACAAGTATCTAATTAAATTAGACATTTTTTACTTTTGAATTTCAAGCCTTTTAAAACAAAAAAGGTCATTTATTATCGCGATAATAAATGACCTTTTCTAATTTATTTCATTGCTTCTTCAACAGCAACGGCAACTGCTACAGAAGCACCTACCATTGGATTATTTCCCATACCGATTAGTCCCATCATTTCTACATGGGCTGGTACGGAAGAACTTCCTGCAAATTGAGCATCTGAGTGCATTCTTCCCATGGTATCTGTCATTCCATAGGATGCTGGCCCAGCTGCCATATTGTCTGGATGTAATGTTCTTCCTGTTCCTCCTCCTGATGCTACTGAGAAGTATTTTTTGCCTAGTTCAATACATTCTTTTTTATAGGTTCCTGCTACTGGATGTTGGAATCTAGTTGGGTTAGTAGAGTTACCGGTAATGGATACGTCTACCCCTTCTTTGTGCATGATTGCTACACCTTCACGAACATCATTTGCTCCATAACATTTTACTTTGCTTCTTTCTCCTTCTGAATAAGCAATTTCTTCGATAACGTTTACTTTACCAGTAAAGAAATCAAAATCTGTTTTTACATAAGTAAATCCGTTGATTCTGGAAATGACTTGTGCTGCATCTTTTCCTAATCCGTTTAAGATAACGCGTAATGGTTCTTTTCTTACTTTGTTTGCTGATTTGGCAATTCCAATTGCTCCTTCGGCTGCTGCGAAGCTTTCGTGCCCTGCTAAGAAAGCAAAACATTTTGTTTCGTCTGATAATAACATGGATGCTAAATTTCCATGTCCTAATCCTACTTTTCTATCATCGGCTACTGATCCCGGAATACAAAATGCTTGTAGCCCTTCACCTATTGCTTTTGCCGCATCTGCTGCTTTTTGACATCCTTTTTTGATGGCTATGGCTGCTCCTAATGTATAGGCCCAAGCTGCATTTTCAAAACAAATTGGTTGTACTCCTTTTACGATTTCATAGGGATTAAATCCTTTTTCTTTACATATCTCTAAGGCATCTTCAAAATCATTAATGCCGTATTTTTCCATGACTGGTTTTATTTGGTCGATTCTTCTTTCATATCCTTCAAATGTTACTGCCATTTTTCTACCTCCTATTTTTATTTGTTTCTTTCTTTAAGCATTTTTATTACTATTTTTAACGTATAATTAACAAAATTCTGGCTCAGTATCTTCTTTTTCATCGTTTAAGTCAACCGATTTTAATATTCTTTTAGCTGCTTTTCCTAAAGATTCTACGCTTTCTTCTTCTTCACAAATAGCTATATAACTTAATAACTCCTCTATTTCCATAGAAGTAATTAAAATTTCCAATTCTCTAACAATTTTAAATAAACGTTTCCTTAATCTTATCGATTTGACTCGTTTTATACGTCTCTTTGCTATATCCAATTTCATCTTTCTATTAATAAATGTTCTCAAAATTATTTACTCCATTTTTATTCTTCTCTTGGATCTATTTTCTTCACTGCTTCATCAAACCTTCCATAGGTTCCTGATGCTTTTTCAATTGCTTCTTCTGGTGCAATTCCTTTTTTGATGTTTTCCATCATTTTTCCTAAGTTAACGTATTTATAACCAATAATTTGGTCATCTTTGTCTAACCCAATTTCTACTATGTACCCTTCTGCTAATTCTAAGTATCTAGGTCCTTTTAATTTGCTGGAATAAATGGTTCCTGTTTGACTTCTTTTTCCTTTTCCTAAGTCTTCCATTCCTGCACCTACAGGAAGTCCTCCTTCTGAAAAGGCTGATTGACTTCTTCCATAAACGATTTGTAAAAATAGTTCTCTCATGGCTGTATTTATGGCATCACATACTAAGTCGGTGTTTAATGCTTCTAAGATTGTTTTTCCGGTTAAGATTTCCCCTGCCATTGCTGCTGAATGGGTCATTCCTGAACATCCAATCGTTTCTATTAAAGCTTCTTGGATGATTCCTTCTTTAATATTTAAGGTTAATTTACACGCACCTTGTTGTGGGGCACACCATCCAATTCCGTGAGTTAAACCAGAAATATCTTTAATTTCTTTGGCTTTGACCCATTTTCCTTCTTCTGGGATTGGTGCTGGTCCATGGTCTACTCCTTTGGCTACTACGCACATTTCTTCTAATTCTTTTGAATAAATCATTTTAATTGCTCCTTTCAATTTTGTTTTTGGAATAGTTCCTTGATTTATTTTTCTAGAGATCCTCATTTTTTTGATTTTCTCTAATATTGATAACTTTTTATTGCTTTTTCTTTTCTTCTTTTTCTATTTCATCTAAAAAGGTAAGAATTTGATTTTTTCTTGGTCTTTCTTCTCTTTTTTGATTGGATTGTGATTGATTTTGCTGTTCTTGTGGTATATTTTTTGGCGCGTTATTTTCTTGGGCTGTTTCTATTTTGGTTGTATCAAAGTCTACCATATTTTTGATGTCTTTAATGTAAATACCTGACTGATATACTTCTTCTCTTACAAATGTTTTTGCTCCTGTTAAATAACGTTTTAACATTTCTCGTTCTTCTTTATTGACTTGCTCTGGTCTAATTCCTAAGTAACGATAGCGCCAAATAATATGACGATCATAATTAGAAAATTCAGAGTGAACTAAATCATCATAACGATATTCTGCTTTAAATTTTACGCCTTCTATGGAAAATGTTACATTACTCCATGTCATTCCTAATTCAATTTTTTTAAATTCCTCACGAAGTTCTTTGATTTTTTGATAAAGAAGTTCGACCAAACTTAAATATTCTTTTTCGTCTAAATTGAACTTAGCCGGTATTTGGTACACATTGACAGGATTTTTTTTGAGAATTCCTTTGGGAATGTAATAGAAAAACATTTCCCCCTTCGTCTCGGTATTTTCCTCATCAATGATGGACGCATATAAATACATCTTTTCCCACTTTTCTGGAATCATATAGAAAATCTTTCGTTCAATATCTTCATAAGTTTCTTTTATTTTTTGCGTATGTTTTAACATATTTCCTAGCATATGTTAGCTTTCAAAGCCAACACACTCCCTCTTTCTTACTATTTGTAAACTTTGGAAGCTTACATAGACTGGATGGATAAAAATATTTTTCATCCTTCCCCCTTTTACTCATGAAATATCCTTTTGGGGATCTTCTTACTTTGGGCAATTTTCCTTTTTTAACAGTTTTTGTTAACTATATTTTGACTTTTAACTGTGTTCCGCTAAAATTTGTCCTTTTAAGAAACGTCCCCAATTGGACAAAACAAAAATATTCTAATTGGACAATAGGCTTTCACCAGTCATTTCTTCTGGTTTTTCAAGTCCCATTAAGTCAAGCATAGTTGGTGCTAAATCTGCTAATTTTCCTTGTTCTTTTAATCGTAAGTTTTCGTCTGGTGTAACTAAAATGATTGGTACAGGATTTGTCGTGTGAGCTGTATGTGGGTCTCCTGTTTGGTAATCGATCATTTGCTCTGCATTTCCATGGTCTGCAGTAATGATTAAATTTCCTTGTTTTTCTTCGATGATTTTCACTATTTTTCCTACACAAGTGTCCACCGCTTCTACTGCTTTGATGGCTGCTGGTAAACTTCCTGTATGACCTACCATATCCGTATTGGCAAAGTTTAAAATGACTACATCGTAACGATCATTTTCTAGTGCTTCTACTACTTTTTCGGTTACTTCATAAGCACTCATTTCTGGTTTTAAATCGTAGGTTTCTACTTTTGGAGAAGGTACTAAAATACGATCTTCTCCCGGATATTGCTTTTCTTCTCCTCCGTTGAAAAAGAAGGTTACATGAGCATATTTTTCTGTTTCAGCAATACGAAGTTGAGTAAGGTTTGCTTGACTCACTACTTCTCCAAATGTATTTTTCAACGCTTCTTTTTTGAAGGCAACATGAACATTTGGCATAGTTTCATCGTAATTGGTGAAACAGACATAATATAAGTTCATTTTCTTAGTTTCAAATTCATTGAATTCTGGATCAACAATAGCACGAGTTATTTCTCTTGCACGGTCTGGTCTGAAGTTAAAGAAAATAACTGAATCGTTCTCTCCAATCGTTGCTACTGGATCATCACCATTATAGATAACGGTTGGCTCTACAAATTCATCAAATACTTCTTTTTGGTAAGAATCCTCAATGGCTTTTACTGGCGCAGTTGCTTTTAATCCTTCTCCTTTCACTAAAGCATCATAACATTTTTGAACTCTTTGCCATCTTTTGTCTCGATCCATAGCATAGAATCTTCCGGAGATAGAGGCTATTTTTCCGATTCCTTTTTCTTTCATTTTATCTTGTAATTTTAGGATATATCCTTCTGCTGATGCTGGTGGAGTGTCTCTTCCATCTAAGAAACAGTGAACGTAGACATCTTCAAAATCTCTTCGTTTTGCCATCTCTAAAAGACCATATAAGTGTCTCATATGGCTATGCACTCCTCCATCGGATAATAAACCTAAAATGTGTAATTTGGAATGATGTTTTTGGCAGTTTTCAATGGCTGCCATAAATTCTGGGTTACTGAAAAAGTCTCCTTCTTCAATGGATTTAGTAATTCTGGTTAATTCTTGGTAAACAATTCTTCCTGCTCCAATATTGGTGTGTCCAACTTCTGAATTTCCCATTTGCCCTTCTGGTAATCCTACGTGTAATCCACTGGTATATATATCTGTTGTTGGATATTTTTTCATTAGTTTATCGATGTTAGGTGTATTTGCTAATTTAATGGCATTGCCGTCGGGATTAGGGTTATCACCAAATCCATCTAAGATCATTAGCATAGTTACGTTTTTTTTCATGATTTCAACCTTCCTTTACGATTTTTAGTAAACCTCTTTGTGATTGATTCATTGAGTTGTTTTACTTTTGCGTATCATAATTAACTATTTTTGAAAATTCTTCTACCTTAAGGCTAGCCCCTCCGACTAATCCCCCGTCTATATCTGACATTTCAAATAATTCTTTGGCGTTTGTGGATTTTACACTACCACCATATAGTATTATAACGCTGTCAGCAGTCATTTGTCCATAGATTTCAGCAATTTTATTACGGATGGCCTTAATTGCTTCATTCGCATCTTCTTTACTTGCTGTTTTTCCTGTTCCTATGGCCCAGATTGGCTCATAAGCAAGTATCGTTTTTTGAACTTGCTCAGTAGTTAATCCATCTAATGCTTTTTGCATTTGGCTCGTAATGACTTCGTCTACTTTTCCCGCTTCTCTTTGTTCTAGTGTTTCTCCTACACAAACAATAGGCTCAAGTCCATGGTTAAAGGCTGATTTTACTTTTTCATTTACTGCCTCATCTGTCTCGTTAAAATATTGCCTTCTTTCTGAATGACCAATAATAACGTGAGAAACGCCAATGGACTTTAACATAGGTGCTGCTATTTCCCCTGTATAGGCTCCCTTTTCGTATTGGCTCATGTTTTGTGCTCCTATACGAATATTCGTATTTTGAGCAGTTAATAGAGCATAAAACAAGTCTGTATATGGCACGCATAAGACTACATCATGAGTTGCACTTTTTACTAAAGGGGTTAATTCGGTAATGAAACCAATTGCTTCATTAGGAAGCATATTCATTTTCCAATTTCCTGCAATCACTTTTTTTCTCATTTTACTCCTCCTTATCTTTATCTTCTAGGGTAGGGAAATAAGGGGGACGCCCTTTTTTTCCCTATCGTTTTTTTCCCTATTGCACATTATTTTTGTGTTGATTTGATTTTTATAGAAAAACCGTTAATAGGCAAGTTTAGTGGTTTTCCCCTATGAATTTCTATCTTTACTGTTTTTTAAGTAGGGAAATTTTTAGTAGGGAAGAAAAGGGCGTCCCCTTTATTTCCCTAGCAAACATTCAATTCCTGGTAATTTTTTTCCTTCTAAAAATTCTAATGATGCTCCTCCTCCTGTTGAGATGTGAGTCATTTTGTCTGCTAATCCTGAACGTTCTACTGCTGCTGCTGAGTCTCCTCCTCCGATGATGGTTACTGCATCGATTTGAGCTAGCGCTTTTGCTATACTATTTGTTCCGGTGGCAAATTGAGCTATTTCAGAAAATCCTACTGGTCCATTCCATACTACTGTTTTGGCATTTTGTAGTTCTTTGGTGTACATTTCTATGGTTTCTGGTCCGATATCTAATCCTTCCCAATTTTCTGGAATTTGTGAACTTTTGACGATTTTACTTTCTGCGTCTTCTGCTATGGTTTGTGCTACACGATTGTCTACTGGTAATAGGAATTTTACCCCTTTTTGTTTTGCTTTTTCCATTAGGTTTTTGGCTAATTCTAATTTGTCTAGTTCACAAATTGAATTTCCTACTTCATATCCTTGTGCCTTAAAGAAAGTATATGCCATTCCTCCACCAATCATTAATGTATCTACTCTTTCTAATAGACTATCAATGACTCCTATTTTGTCGGAAACTTTTGCTCCTCCTAAGATAGCAACAAATGGTCTTTCTGGATTTTCTAGGGCTCCTCCTAAGAATTTTAGTTCTTTTTCGATAAGGAATCCTGATACGGCTGGTAAGTAGTCTGCGATTCCTGTTGTTGAGGCATGGGCACGGTGTGCTGTTCCGAAAGCGTCGTTTACAAATACTTCTGCCATGGATGCTAATTTTTTGGCAAATTCTGGGTCATTGTCGGTTTCCTCGCGGTGAAATCTTACGTTTTCTAATAGTAAGATTTCTCCTGATTTTAGGTTTGTTGCTTTTGTCATTGCATCTTCTCCGATAACGTCTTTTGCCATGATGACTTCTATTCCTAATAGTTTGGCTAATTCTTTTGCTACTGGTTGCAATGAAAATTCTGGTTTTACTTCTCCTTTTGGTCTTCCTAAGTGAGAGGCTAAAATGATTTTACATCCTTGGTCTAATAAATAACGAATGGTTGGCAATGCTGCTACAATTCTAGTGTTGTCGGTAATGGTTTGGTTTTCGTCCATGGGTACATTAAAGTCACAACGGACAAATACTTTTTTTCCTGTTAAGTCGATATCTTTGATTGTTTTTTTGTTCATGAAAATTTCCTCCTTTTTATTTCTATTGACTAGAAATCTTTGTTTCTAGTATTTCCTGTTTTTGTCTTGGCAATACTATTTTATACTAAAAAAGAATACTTTTCAAGTATTCTTTTTTTCTTTTTATCAATCTCTTTTTTATTGTTACCGTTTACAACTTTATCAGCTTAGAGTAGTGTAAATGGGATGAATAGTTAATGGTGAATTGGTTTTGAGGAATGAGTCCGCTCAAAAGTAAGGAGTTTCTCGTGTCTTATTGTTTATTCATTTAGTCCTTCCATAGCAGGGTCTTTTTAAAACCCTTCGGTCCCTCACATGGAAGCTGGTAATCGGGTTTTAAGCCTAACGCGGGTCTTAGGGAACTGTCAGACATAAATGAATAAACAATAAGACACGAGAAACTCCTTACTTTTGAGCTACTTTTGTGTATGATTAGTCTACGTTGATTCCTTTTTTTAATAATTTGTTTCCTAGGAAGTAATAAATGATTATGTAGATGATATACAATGTTGATCCTCCATATATTAAAAATCTTAATGTGTCTGCACTAGGCTCTGCTACTGTATTGAATAGGTTCATGATTTCTTGGTTAAATAAAGCCATAATAAATAAAATCAGTACACTAGTGATTGACATTACCATAAAAGCCAGAAAACCAAAGATTATGGATTTGATGACTTTTTGATTGTTAGAACGGTGACCAAGAATGATTCCTAGGTAGCCGGAGATAAGCATAAAGACAAATTCTAGAAAAACAATGCCAATAAAGATGGCTACAAATAAACTAGTTTGCATTCCTATAGTAGAACTCATTGTAGTTAAAGCAAGTTTTAGTCCATTCATATTTTCTGGTGAATAATAACTAATGAATAAGCAGATGAAAATCACTAAAATGGAGGTGAACATGGTTATGATTCCTGCTAATACTTTTGCGGAAAAGATGTCTTTTTTTCTTACTGGCAATGTATGTGTTAAGTAGGATTCATCTTTGTATACGTTTCTCACCATTCTTGCCCAACATCTCATTAGGTTATTGATGATGATGTTAATCATCATGGCTATGGATACTGCATAGCATATTTGCCCTATTATGGTAAATAGTAATGAGTTTTCAATTTCACTTAACCCTCTTGCCATTAGAGAAAATAGAATAGCTAATCCATAAAAGACAAGTAATGGTTTATAGTTCCATTTTAAGTCATATTTTAATAGTTTTCCTAACATTTAAAACACCTCCTAAATATTTCGTCAATGGATGCTTTTTCTTTGTTTCTTAATTCGTCCGCCGAAGAGGTAAGAACGATTTGTCCCTCATTCATGAAAATGACTTCGTCTAGTATTCTTTCTATATCAGAGATTAAGTGTGTTGATATGATTACACTTGAACCTTCTTTAAAGTTAGATAAAATGGTATCTAAGATATAGTCTCTTGTTGCTGGATCGACTCCTCCTAATGGTTCATCTAGGATATATAGTTCTGCTTCTCTACTCATGACAAGGATTAGTTGTAGTTTTTCTTGCATTCCTTTTGACATTTTAGAAATTCTGGTTGTTAATTGTAATTTTAAATCGTTTAATAGTTGCTCTGCTTTTTTTCGGTCAAAGTTATCATAAAAATCTTCAAAGTAGTCAAATACCTGAGAAATGGTCATACTTTTATCTAAGTAGGTTCTTTCTGGTAAATACGATATGATTTTTTTTGAATTGACATTTGGTTTTTCACCATGAATTAAAACTTCTCCACTAGTAGGAACTAATAAATCATTGATTAATTTGATCAAGGTTGTTTTTCCTGCTCCATTTTTTCCTAAAAGACCAATGATTTTCCCTCTTGGTATTTTTAGGTTAATGTTTTTTAAGATTTGTTTTTGGTCAAATTCTTTACTTAATTGTTTACATTCTAGTAATTCCATGCTACTTCCCTCCTAACTCTTGCAAGTATTGAATGGCTTCTTCTTGGTTTATTCCTAGTTGTTTCATTCCTTCTAGATAATGGCTTACTTGTTGTTTGGCTAATTCTTGTTTTACTTGCTTAAGTAATTTTTCGTCGTTGGTTACGAATTTCCCATTTGTTCTTTCTGTATATACTAATTTTTCGTCTTCTAATTCTGCTAATGCTTTTTGCATGGTATTTGGATTTACCCTTGCCATAAGTGCTAGCTCTCTTACTGAAGGGATTCTTTCCCCTTTTTTTAGGGTTCCTGATGCAATTTCTATTCTTAGCATTTCTACTAGTTGAACATAAATTGGTCTTTCATTATCAAATACGTAGTTCACCTTATCTATCCTTTCTTAATTGTATTACTTGCATAATACAATGATACTGCTTTTTATTTTTTTTGTCAACATTAATAAATAAAATACTTAAAAAAATGTTACTGGATAATGGTTTTGAGGAATGAATCCGCTCTAAACCCAAGTCATCTTTAATATAAAAGTATTATCCAGTAACAAAAAAATAAGAACTGAAATGAATCAATTCTCATTTTTATTCTTATTCTTAATCTTTTTTGGCTTATTTTTTTGAAGCAATATAACAAGCTAAGTCAACTAGTTTGTTTGAATATCCCCATTCATTGTCATACCATGCTACTAATTTAACAAATGTATCAGTAAGCATGATTCCTGCTGTACTATCGAAAATGGAGGTATGTGGATCTGTAGTAAAGTCTGAAGAAACAACTGGATCTTCTACGTATTCTACAATTCCTTTCATTTCATTTTCAGATGCTTTTTTCATGGCTACACAAATTTCTTCATAGGTTGCTGGTTTTTCTAAGTTACAAGTTAAGTCAACAACAGATACGTCTACGGTTGGAACTCTAAATGCCATACCAGTTAATTTTCCATTTAATGCAGGAATGACTTTTCCTACTGCTTTAGCTGCTCCTGTTGATGATGGGATAATATTGGCTGCTGCTGCACGCCCACCTCTCCAGTCTTTTTTGGATGCTCCGTCTACTGTTTTTTGGGTTGCTGTGGTAGCATGAACGGTTGTCATTAATCCATCTTTAATCCCAAAATTATCGTTGATTACTTTAGCAAGTGGTGCTAAACAGTTCGTTGTACAAGAAGCATTTGATACAATATTCATACTTGGATCATATTCTTCGTTGTTTACTCCCATAACAAACATTGGGGCATCTTTTGATGGTGCACTAATAATAACTTGTTTTGCTCCGGCATCAATATGAGCTTGTGCTTTTTCTAGGGTAGTAAATACGCCTGAACATTCTAATACGTATTCTACTCCTAACTCTCCCCAAGGAATATTGTGTGGATCCATTTCATTATATACTTTTATTTCTTTTCCATTAACAACTAAATTTCCATCTTTTTCTTCAACTGTTCCTTGAAATCTTCCATGAACGGTATCGTATTTGGTCATATAGGCCATGTAGTCAGCTGTAATAAATGGATCGTTTACGGCTACTACTTCTACCCCTTCCTTAGCTAAAGCTGCTTGGAAAGATAGGTTTCCAATTCTTCCAAATCCATTGATTCCTAATTTGATTGACATACTTTTTTCCTCCTTCTATTGATGTTAATTTTGCTTAACATCTTGTTTTAGATTACCCATTTTCTTAGGCAATTATTATTCTATCGCAAAAAAGATTAGTTGGCAAGTCTAAAACAAATGATCGTGAGCTAAGAGGGTTAGACCCTGTTAACTCATTTTTGCACTGACGGGGTCTGCCCCTCTTAACTCATCAGCATTTTTTTCAATACCATAATAAACATAGCATGTGACCAACCAAGGCCGATTACCCAATTAGGTTTTAAGGTTTGATTGTCTACTTGCTCTCCTAGAAAGTCATGCTTTCCAGCTGTTTTGACAACAAAGTCAAACGCTTCTTTGGCTTTTTTCTTTTCTCCGGATTCTAAGTAATAGAGTGTCATCCATAGGTTGGCAATTGGCCATGGATTTCCGTTTCTGTAATTGTCTTGCTCAAATCTCGTGTATCCTCCTGTATAGGTTCTTAGGGATAGATTGATTCGCTCTACTGTGTTTTGTATTTTCTTTTCTTTTGGTTTGAATACATGGAATGGTGTTACTGCTCCTAATAAACTGATGTCCATTTTTTTGTCTTCTGGATTACGGATATAGGATTTCTTTTCTTCGTCGTATAAGTTGTCGTTCATGTATTTTTTTAAGCCGACTAATAATTTTTCTAGTTCTTTTTCGTTTCGTGAAATTTTTTCTTCTTTTAGACGATTGTTTTCAAAGTCGGATACATTTTTTCCAAGTGCACGATAGATACCTAGCATAGATTCAAATGCTGCATATATGCTGGCTAATGAGTAGAAGTGAATTCCTTCACACATTTCCCATAAGTCATAACTAATATGATAGCGATGTCCTTGATTCATTTTTCTTCTTTGTTCTTCTATTTCTTCTTGTACTTTGTCTTTGTCTCGTTCCTCTTTGGCTTCTAAGCCAAGCCAGTCTTTACAATAGCGTTTTAAAAATTCTACTGCTTTTTCACACATGGTTAGGTTTTGTTTGAGAAAAGTTTCTTTCTTGGTATCTAAATAATGTTGATAAACTCCATACACTACACTTGCTGTTTCGTCAATTTGATAGCCCCAACATGGTGCTAATTTTCCGTCTGTATAAAAGCGTTGCTCCCACATTCCATTTTTACTTTGTGTTTTTTGACAAAAGACTTGATAAAATTTTTCAGATTCTTTTTCCATTCCTAAAATATCCATAGCTTTTGTTACAAATACGGCATCTCTTGGCCAACAGTAATCATATCTTCCACATTGGGTTCTTTCTTCGTCTATTTCTGGTGAAGCGATTACTCCACCAGTTTCATTATTGGTTAATAAGGGAAATAGGAGTATGCTTCGTTTATAAATGTCTTGTATTTTTTCTTCATAAGTATTTTTGGGTTCTTTTAGGTTTAGTCCATTATGAGTTTTGACGTATTTTCGCCAATAGGCTTTTGTTTTGACTTGTTCTTTGTCATAATCTATTCGTTTAATTCTCTCGATTTCATCCTCTAAAGCTGATCCACAACGATTTTCATCTAATAATACACAAATTTGCAATTCTTTTTTTTCGTTTGGGTGAAGAATTCCTATGTTAAAACTCATACTTGCATCATTTGACATACCAATATAGTCTTTGTCATAGATTTCTCCTCGTTTAATGTTTGCTGCACTTCCATTGATTTGGTGTTTGCTCACTTGATATCCTTTAGCAAAAGTGGAGAAAGAAAAGTCATGGGCATATTGTATCATCCCTCCATCTATCATTTTACAACTAACCATATTATTTTGATTGGTTTGTAAAGCTGAATGGATGAAGAATTCTGTAGTTAGATCAATTTTTCCCTCATTTAAGAATATATATTTTTTGGCTAATACATTTTCTTTTACTAATACGTAATCAGTTTGTAAAATTTTTAAATTAAAATAGGTATTGGTTATTTCCGTATTTAGAATATTGGTATCTGTATCGTAATATTGTAAATAAGTATTATTAATATCATCATGCAAATAAATTAAATCTGAAGAATTTAATTTTACTCCTGTTTGAAAAAAGTCTAAATATTGCCTATGATCTCGACTGGGGAAATAAATTCGTTGTAATTCTCCTTTCCCAGTAAAAGTGGCTAATATGTTTTTATTTCCTATGATTGCTTCATTTAAATACTTATTTTCCATTTTTTTCATTCCTTCATTTTTATTTGGGTTTATGGAATCCCCATAACCAATTATCTTTCAGGTTAGTTTTACCCTTCGATTACAGACAATATTTGTTTTTCTAAATCTTTGATTTTTTCGTTAATGCGGAAAACATCTTCATCTTTCAACTCTGTATTATCCATATCTTCTTTGACGTATACTTCCATGTCTTTCATTTCTTCTTTTAGTTTTTCTAAACGTTTTAATACCTCTGATTTTAGGGTGACTGGAATTTTTCTTTCTACTTTATGGGTTAGTATTACTTCTCCATTTAAGTCATAGGTTTCACCAAAATTAGGTACTGTAACTGACAAATTAGTATCTGTTTCTATCTTTTTTTGTAATACATCTTGCGATTCTTCTTCTCCATGAATTAAAAAGATTTGCTTTGGCTTTTCTCTAAATGAATAAATAAAATTCATTAAGCCTTCTTGATCGGCATGGCCTGAATACCCTTCAATATATTCAATTCTCGCATTAACAGCCATTTCTTCTCCGAAAATTTTTACGGTTTTGGCTCCATTAACAATTTGATAGCCTAATGTTCCTGGTGCTTGGTAACCTACAAATAAAATCGTATTTTTGGGATTCCAAATATTATGTTTTAAATGGTGCTTAATTCTTCCTACTTCACACATACCACTTGCTGAAATGATAATTGCTGGTGTTGGATCTTCATTTAATGCTTTTGATTCATCTGCAGTTCGTGTGAATTTTAATCCAGGAAATTCTAGTGGATTATCACCTCTCATAATTTCCTCTTTAATTTCGTCATCAAAAAGGTCAGTATTTTCACGGAATACTTCTGTGGCTGAAATGGCTAATGGACTATCTACATATACGGGAGCTTTCATTAGAGTTTGGTATTTTCGTTTGAATTCTTCGTCTTTTTTTTCTTCTTTTAGATGATTAATTTCATATAAAATTTCTTGGGTTCTGCCTACAGCAAATGAAGGAATAACCACAGTTCCTCCTTGATCTAATGTCTCTGAAACAATATCTAAGAATAACTCAGCTTTTTCTTCGTTTTTTACGTGCAAGCGACTACCATAGGTTGACTCCATTACTAGATAATCTGTGTCTTCAATCATGGTAATAGGATTAAGTAAAGGAATATCATTATTTCCTAAATCTCCTGTAAATACAGTTTTGACTTCTTTTCCTTCTTCTTTGACCCATAATTCAATAATACTAGATCCTAACATATGACCAGCATCGTTGTAACGAACATGAATTTCAGGTGTTATTTCAATAATTTGATCATAAGCTACTGGCTCAAAAACTTCTAAACATCTAGCGGCCTCTTCTGCTGTATATAGTGGTTCCCTTGGTTCTTCTCCACGACGAATTCTCTTTTTGTTTTTCCACTGACTTTCTTGTTCTTGGATATGCCCACTATCTGGTAACATTAATGCACATAAATCACAAGTAGCTTTATGAGCATAAACTTTTCCTCGATAACCTTCTTTGTATAATTTAGGAATTCTTCCTGAGTGATCAATATGAGCATGAGTTAACAATACAAAATCAATATCTGCCACATTAAATTCAAACTCCTGAAAATTTTCTTCTTCTAATTCGGCCTTTCCTTGCCACATTCCACAATCTACTAAAAATTTTTTGCCTACTGCCTCTACTAAATAGTTTGAACCAGTTACCGTTCTTGTCGCTCCTAAAAATGTTATTTTCATTTGATATCCTCACTTTCTTAGGTTATTTTATATCTTTTTACTTTACTATTCTATATTACCTGTTAAGAATGAAACAAGATCATTCAAATAATTTTATTTTTTTATTCCATTTGAGTTTCAGTTCCTTCCCTGAAAATTGTTCTTTTGTTCCTATTTTGAACTTTTCTTCCATTCTATCTTCTTCTAAAAATTGCACAAAAACTTCTTCTTTTTCTTTGGTTAATTTAAGCCATAAATTTTCTAGTGATATACTTCTTAAGTGAAACATGTTTTGCATAATCTGTTCATTTATGTTCTCATTGGGAGAAACTTGCCTTAATACTTTCAATTGATGGGCTTTAGTTAATATTACTTTAGTTAGTGTTCTTATTTCTTCTTGCAATTCTTGTTTTTCTTGTACTTGTTCTGTTAATGAAAAAGGAATCATACGGAAATAACGAAATTGGTATAAGATAGCTATTATTTCTGTTTTTTCTTGTATTTGTTCTACTCGTTTAGTTAATGCTTGAATTGCTAATTGTACTAATCGAATCAATTCTTGTTGAATGGCTGTTTCTACTTCTTTTACATCTAATAGTGATAAGTAGGTTTCTTTTTCTTGTAATTCTTTTTCTAGCTGTACAAAATGGTCAGGATTCATTCTTTGATTCATTTTTTCAATTTGGGTAAAATATTGTTCTCTTTCTTTTACCATCATTTCGCCTAGTACTCTCATACTAAAAATTTTTTGTTCTAATGGTAAATCAGCATTTCGTTTCACGTATTCTTGCTCTAATAATTCTTTATTATTTATCGTTTCGTCTATTTTTTTGATGAGTAATGTTATTTGCCTTTTTTGCTTTGTTAAGTTTTGTACATACTTTTGCCTATCTTTCATTTGTTCTAATTGTTTATCAATCTGAGTTTTCATGGCTTGCATTTCTTCTGTTTTTTGAGGTTTATACTTCATGAGTACTAATACAGATAACTTACAAAGTGAAGTAAGCCAATCAGCAGCTTCTTCCTGACCTAATTTTTGCACTAATTCTTCTTGAAACATTTCATAATAATCCATGACAAATTCTGTATTGCGAACCCAACGATTTAAGAATTCATGTCCTATGATAATACGTAAAGTTTGATAAACTAAGTTATGTTCAATACTTTCTATTTCAGCAGGAATGGTTGTCCAAGAATAACCATTAAAATCACGAAGAGGTTCTACCATATTGATACTATTTCCTACATTAATTAAATCTGATAAAGTAGAATAGATTAAAAAATACTGATCATGAATAATGGTTTCTTGTTTGGCTAATTTACTAATGGCATATAAAACTTTTCGTTCAATCGGATAACATTCCAAACTTTTTTGGCTAGGATCTATCCAATATGTTCGATTTTCTGGAATATGACTCTCTTCTGAATTCATGTGAACAATTTTGAGTGAATCGCATTTTTTATCGATTATGTGAAGAAAATATTTTACGTATTCCTCTTTTGATTCAATATCTTGCTTTACTTTTTTTATATCAGGGTAGGCAGCCTCTATTTTATACAAAATACTAAGAAGAGTGCTTTTGGCATTTTCGTCGAAATTTTTCTGTTCTAAAATAGTTTCCAATTCATTATTATAATCACGCTTAACAATTTTTTCAAAAAAATCTTTTTTCTTAGGCAAACTTCTCTCTCCTTTTCTTCATTCTCATCAATTTTCTTCCCTTCTAATCAACAAAACAGAACTTTTATTAAGTATTCTTTTTTTGTTAAGATATCTGCTCTGTGGAAACTTCATTGGTTCCCATCTTGAGTTCATGCCATCTTTCTTTAGACATTAATACCTCTCTTGGCTTACTTCCTTGATAGCCAGAAATAATACCTCTTTCCTCCATTTGATCAATAATTCTTCCTGCTCGTGCATAGCCAACTTTAAACCTCCTTTGGATAAATGAGGTAGAAGCTTGCCCTGTTTCTACTACTGTTTCTATCGCTTCATTTAAAAATGGATCTGTATCATCATCGTCTGCCTCTTCTGCTAATTCTTTATCTGATTTATTATTATTTTCGATGGATTCTAAAATATCTTCACTGTAGTTAGCTGTACCATTTGATTTAATAAAATCAACAATTTTTTCTACTTCTTCATCAGATACAAAAGCTCCTTGTACCCTAACTGGCTTTGGAGCACCTGTTGGGAAAAATAGCATATCTCCTTTTCCTAATAATTTTTCAGCTCCTACTCCGTCTAGAATTGTTCTTGAATCTACTTGAGAAGATACAGCAAAAGCAATTCGAGATGGTATATTGGCTTTGATTAATCCTGTGATGACATCAACGGATGGCCTTTGTGTAGCAATAACTAGGTGCATCCCCGCTGCTCTTGCTTTTTGAGCTAAACGGCAAATAGCTTCTTCTACATCTTTTGCCGCTACCATCATTAAATCAGCAAGCTCATCCACAATGATAACAATTTGGGGTAATTTTCCAACTCCCCCTTCTTTTTCAATTACTTTATTATAACCTTTTAAGTCTCTTACCCCCTTAGTAGCAAACTTGTTATAACGGTCGTCCATCTCTTGTACAGCCCAAGCTAATGCTCCTGCTGCCTTTTTCGGATCAGTGACTACTGGAATTAATAAATGAGGAATTCCATTATAAACAGAAAGCTCTACTACTTTTGGATCAACCATAACTAGTTTTACTTCACTTGGTTTAGCATGATATACAATACTCGTAATAATGGTATTGATACACACACTCTTTCCTGACCCTGTAGACCCAGCAATCAGTACATGAGGCATTTTGGCAATATCGGCTAACTGAATGTTTCCTGCTACATCTTTTCCTAGAGCAACGGTTAACTTTGATTTATTTTCAGAAAATTCTTCACTTTCTAATACTTCACGCAAATGTACTGCTTCTTTTTCTTTGTTTGGTACTTCGATTCCTACTGCTTGTTTTCCGGGAATCGGTGCCTCGATACGAATGGTTTCAGCGGCTAAGTTTAACGCAATATCATCAGCTAGATTAGCAATTTTACTAACGCGAACTCCCTCTGCTGGTTTTAGTTCATAGCGAGTAATGGCTGGACCAACCGATACGTTTTCTACTTTAGCAGATACGCCAAAACTGTACAATGTTTTTTGCAAACGTGTGGCTGTATCGGCTAAAGCTTTTGCTCCCCCTTTTAATGCTTTCTTCCCGGGTTTAGCTAATAATTCAATGGGAGGATATTCATAATTTTCATCTTCTACTACCATGGCATGTTCTAATTGCAGAACTTCTTTTATTTTTTCTTCTCGTTTTTCTTCTTCTTTCTTGAATAAATTATTTTCAATAACATCTGGTTGAATTTCTTGCTTTTCTTCTTTTTGCATTTGCCTATTTTCTAATTGTCCAAATAATCCATGTTTTTTATTGTCTTTTGTCAACGGAGTTAAGTCATCGTGACTATGATCGTATTTTTTAATTCCTTTAGGATCTTCTTGATCAACAATTTGCCCTCCAAAATTAATTTTAATTTGATTTTCCATATCATTTGGTGGCATAATTTCATTAGCAACTTCGGTTACTTTTTTCTGTTTTTCTGGTCTGCTTGCTTCTCTTTCAGCTCGTTTTCTTCTTCTTTCCTCACGAAGTTGTTCTCGCATTTCCCATTCTTCCTCTTTGCTTAGTTTACGTTCTTCAGCACGTTCTTCATGTCTTTCTTGTGAACGCTCAACAAAATCTTGAATGATGTCAGATAAACTAATGCCAAACATAAATACCAATAAAACAATCGCCACTCCTACACACAAAATAACTGAACCAATAATTCCTAATAAATTCGTTAATGGTACTGCTAATATAGCTCCAAGTGTTCCTCCTCCGTTTCCTTCAGCTCCTATTTGATACGCATCTTTAGCTATTTCTGATAATTCTTTCGTAGAAGAAAGCTCGCCTCCTGCTATCTGAAATACACTCATCAATACCGTTACACTAATTAAAAATACTACGTATTGGGCAATTTTTGACCCAAGAAATTCATTTCGATCAGCACAGGCCAGTTTTATGGCAATAGCAAAAATACCAACAGGAACAACATAGCGAACAATCCCCATCATTCCTCCTAGTATTTCACTCAATTTTACGCCTACCACTCCTGATTTAGTAAAAATCAAAACGGCTAATAAAACACTTAGCACAATCAAAACAACAACGGCTAGATCAATACGACTAGCTTGCCTCTTCTTACTTGCTACACGTTTTCCTGTTTTTCGTTTTTGATATTTTTTCTTTTTAGCCATTTTTCCTAGCATATGTTAGCTGTCAAAGCCAACATATTCCCCCTTTCCTCATATTAGTAAACTCTGAAATCTTACCTAAACTAGATGCTGTAAATTATTTTTTCAGTTTCCATCCTCTTTCTCTGTATTCTCTTTTAGCACATTCAGTATAGCACATCAACCATTTGTTTGCAATTATCTTTTAGCTAAAATTAATGAAATTTCCTACTATTTTTTCCTTCTAAATAACTCTTTTAACATTTATCTCACTTTTTTCAAAGATTTCTTCTCACTCACCACAAGCCCAAAATCCCACTTCACCGAGAATAACACAAAATAAATAAACACCAATCACTAAAAGCAGAAAAAAGGAAAAAGAGCCACCCCATTACCTCTTTTCCCTTTCCTAACTCTTTCTCTATTTATTTCAATTCTTTTCTGCTATTTTCAACTGTTTTTATGGTATCTTGTAACGAAATTTCCATTAACTTTAACGCTTCACTCATATTTTCTTCCAATTTTGCTAATGTTTCTTTAAGTACTGATTCTGTAGTAGATAAAAGAGTATCTGCATATTCTTTCGTTCCGTTGGAAATTTCTCTTGACATTTCATTAGCGGCTTCAATAATTTCTGTTTTCTGTTCATATGCTTTTCTAGTAATTTCGTGTTCATCAATCATAGCAATAATACGATTTTCAGCTTCTTTGACAATTCCATCTGCTTCTTTTTGAGCTTCTACTAAAATTCGTTGCCTTTCTTCTTTGACCCATTTTGCTTGTTTTAATTCATCGGGAAGTTTAATACGAATTTCTTTGATTAAATCTAATGCTTGATCTTTATCCACGATTCCTTTGGTAGAAAATGGTAGATTTCTACTGCCTTCTAATATATCCTCCAATGTATCTAATAATGTGAATATCTCCATGGTTTTACCCCTTTCTTACTCGGTTAACGGACTTTTTTTGATAAAATATAACGTGGCCCTTCCATATCTTCTTTTATCTATCACTTCTACTGGTAAATTTTGTAGTTCTTGTTCCATTTCTGGAAGATCTGTTTCTAAAATCATTGTTGTACTTGGTGTAACAAATGTACTGTTTAAGCAAATAGTAATAGCTTCTATTCCCATTTGCGTTTGATAGGGTGGATCAAGATAAATAAAATCTAATTGTTTCTGCACTTTAGTTGATAATACATTTTTGAATGAATCTTGATACACTAACACTTTATCTTTTAGGTGTGTTTTTTCTATATTTTTGTTAATAACCGATACGGCTTCTGGTGATTTTTCTACTAAGATTACTTGCTTAGCCCCTCTACTAGCAGCTTCCAATCCTATTGCTCCACTACCAGCAAATAAATCTAAAAACACGCAATCTAAAACTTGAGATTGAATAATATTAAAAAGAGACTCTTTAACGCGATCCAAAGTTGGTCTTGTTGCCAACCCTTCTAACGTATATAATTTTGTCCCCCTTGCACTACCACTAATGATTCTCATTTTTCTAGCTTACATGACTTTTTCAAGCCACATATTCCTCTTTTTTAAATTTGTAAACTCGAAAGCTTACATAACCTTATGTTAGGTGAAATTGATTGTTTTATTTCGCCATTTCTTCTATGATACTATTTTATCGTTTTTTTTCATAATGTCAATAGCCTACATAAAATTGTAATATACATTTAACACGTTTGTAATATTTTTCCTGTATTTCAAGCTTTTTCCTGCCTTCTCCTTGTTTTTTGTGTTTATTTATGGAAAAGCAAACAGAAAAAACAAAAAGCACATAAATTCATGTATTTCTGAACTTATGTGCGTTTTTTACTCATCATTTTTATTGACTTCTTTTAATAATTCTAATTGTGAAATTAATAATGATTCCATTTTGGCTTTATATATATCAAATTGTTTTTTTACATCATCTAATTCTCTTTGTTTTAATAGGATTTCGTTGTTTAACTCATCTACTTGTTTTTGAGCTCCTGCTTTTGCTTCTTCTACAATTTGGTCTGCTTTTTGTTTGGCTACATTTTTTACTTCTTCTGCTGTTGTTTGGGCCATAACTAAGGTATTTTGTAGGGTAGATTCAATGGTTTTATATTGTACTAAACTATTGTTTAATTCTTCTACTTTTGTTCTTAATTCTGTTAATTCTTTATAATTTTTACTATAATCGACTGTTAACTCATCTAAAAAATCGTCTACTTCTTCTACATTATAGCCATTCATCATTTGTTTGGCAAACTTTTTATTTTCAATATCTAATGGTGTAATCATTTTTTCAACCTTTCCTCCCTTACCTTAAGCTAGATTAATTCATATTGTTGTTTTTTAGCCATGACACAGATAATTTACTTTTCATTTCTTCTCTAGCCATTTCGTTGGTAATCTCGTAATTAGATGGCGCAACTAAAAAGATAGAATTAGATACTTTTTGAATGTATCCATCTAACGCATAAACTCCACCACTAATAAAGTCAACAATTCTTCTTGCTACATCTTTATTGACATACTCTAAATTAACAATGACTGATTTTTTTTCTTTTAAAAATGAACAAATTTCATCCGATTGTTCAAAAGTAGTTGGTTGAGAAATAACCATTTTGATGGCTTGTCCTTGTGCTTGTGGCATACTAACTACTTTACTGTTATTGTTTCTTCTTCCAAATATTTTTTTATCTTCTACTTCTTCTTCGTCTTCTTCTGCATAATCATATACATTTTCATCTTCATATTCTTCTGGTTCAGCAGAATCCATTCCAAATAAATCCCAAACCTTATTCATTAAAGCTCCTGACATAAAAAAACCTCCTAAATTTTCATTCCTTTGTCTTTGCGTATCTTTGCTATTAGTATCCACTTTTTTTCCCCTGTTGTCAATAGTTTTTTAAAATGTAATATGATTTTAATCTATTTGTCATCTAATTGTAATATTTCTCTTTTTTCATTTGGATTAAGCAAAATTTCATCATAAACTGAAATCTTTTTGTAGGTATTTATTTCTTGATCACTGTATCCTAATTCTTTTAGTTCTTCTGTTTTATAATTGGTAACAATAGAATATCTTTCGTTTTGATTTTCTACTTTAACTAATATTTTACTTAAGTATCCAGCTCGATTTCGAACAACGTAAGTTAGTTCATTTTCAGTTAAAATAGCTTCGTTCGGAACTTTTAGCCCTGAATAACTCCACCAGATTAGGTCAAATGATATTTTTCGGTAGTTCGTTAATTCACTAATTTGCCTGTCTATCTGCAAAACAATTAGCATTTCTTCTTCATTTTCTTGGGATAAATAAGCAATTTGTGCTTCTATTTCTTCATTATTGGATAAACGAATTTTAACTTTATTTCCTATTTTGGCTTCTTTTGCTTGCCTTGAGGTAGAAATCGTAGCAATGTAACAATTAAAATTATTGATTATTTTACCACTTTCGTCATTTGATGCTACTATCTTTCCTGTTTTTAAGTCAAGATTTTCCAAAAATTGTTTACTAAGAGTCGAAAAATTGTCTGGTGTTAATGTTTCTTCTAATCCATCTACACGATATGACACAATTCCACTTTCTGGTGCTGTAATGTATTCTGCTCCTGAATTTAATTCACTTTCTAATTTTTTTCGTTCATCTTTTAATTGTCGTAAATAAGAACCAGCAGGACTTAATTCACCATATCGTTCACTTTTTTTCGTAACAATATCCATAATTTCTTTTCGATATTCTTCTAATTTGGATACATCTGTCATTTTATTTAGGTCTTCCACTTTTGTGTCAAGCTGATTTTCTAATAATTTGATATCAGAAGAATATAAATCGGTTTGATTTTTCATGGCTTCTTGAATTTTAACATCTAATTCAGCTATTTTGTTTTTTAATGTTTCTTCATTTTTACTGTAATAACGAAAAATAGATTCCCCTTTTGCTGCCTTTTCTCCTTCTGATTTTATTTTTTCCATCCCATTTTTATAATTATTTCCTTTAACTACCTGTTCTTTACGAATAACGTAGCCTAAATCGGTTTCTTCTAATGATACTTTACCTTGTTCTACGGTAAAAATATCAGTAGGCTCTCTAATTAATAAAAAAATGGTATAAGCCAAATACAAAGAAACCAACGCTAAAATTGCCATAACGATGATTTTATTTCTTTTTCTCTTTGCTTCTCTTCTGGTCAAAAAGTCGTCTGATGGAACACCAGAGCGCTCTTTTTCTGCTTGTTTTGGTTCTTTGGTTATTCCTTTTGCTTTTTCTTGTTTTTTCAATGTAATCCCTCCAAAATAAGTGAGACATTATTTTGCACATCATTTGCACCTTCTAGCCAAATGGTTTGCTTATTTTTGCGAAACCACGTTAGTTGTCTTTTGCTATATCGCCTTGTTTCTTGTTTGATTTTTTCGATCATCTCTTCTTTGGTTAATTTTCCTTCTAAATAGTCTACCACTTCTTTATATCCTAACCCTTGCATAGCAGTTGGGAAACATGTATATTTTTTCTGGATATTTTGTACTTCTTCAATTAACCCTTGTTCTATCATTAAATCTACTCGCTGATTTATTCTTTCATATAAAATAGCTCTATCCCAAGAAAGGGCATATACATGATAATCAAATTCTACTTCTTTCTGCCTTGAAGCAATTTCTTGCTCTGTTTTGGTTTTTCCGGTAGCATGATAAATTTCTAAAATGCGCTGTATTCTCTTTCGATCATTCGGGCTTATTTTAGCGGTTGCTAACGGGTCAATTTGTTTTGCTTTTTCGTACAAATAAGTTAATCCTTTTTCTTGTGCTAACTGATCTAATTTTTGTCTATAGGCTTCATCTAATTCTATTTCTGGATAGTCAATTTCATAGAGTAAACTGTCTAAGTATAAACCTGTTCCTCCTACTACAATAGGCATTTTTCCTTTTGCTAGAATGGTATGAATTGCCTTTTTAGCCTCTTTTTTATATTCTGCTACACTATATCGCATTTCTGGAGAAACATAATCCATGACATAATGAGGAATTCCTTGTTTTTCTTCTTCGGTTGGTTTTGCTGTTCCAATGTTCATGTCTTGATAAATTTGCATGGAATCTGCTGAAACGATTTCTCCCTCTATTTTTTTAGCTAAAGCAATGGATAGTGTCGTTTTTCCTGAGGCTGTTGGCCCGCAAATCATAATCACTTTTGGTTTTTCCATAGCTTTTCCTCCTACCTGATTTGTTTCTGGTTTTCATATACTTGGATAATTCCTTCTTGAATGGAGGTTAAATACGTTACCTCTATCCAAAATACGATAACTAACAAGATCATCAAGATAACCATTTTTCTTTTTACTACTTGTTTGGTTATTTCTTCTTCTTTAAGTCCATCCCATAGTTTGGCTAAATAAGGAAGAATAATTCCACTATTAAGAACAGTAAATAAACTCACCAAAATGCCCAAAATCTGATTTTTTGCTTCTTGATTTGGATAGTAAACCCCTGCTTGCGAAAACTGCATTAAGAGAAAAGTAATTCCATAACAAGTTAGCCCACCTGCTAGGATCCAAACGATTTTTTTGCTTACTATTTCTGTTCCTAAATTATGCCATGTCCAAAAAATTACCACTAAAGCCATAGCTATGATCGCTATTAGAATAAATGTCATTTTTTCCCTCTTCTCTCTATTTTCTAGCAAACTTTCGCTCAATATCGTATTTCGTCATTTTAATGGCTGTTGGTCTTCCATGTGGACAAGTAAATGGATTTGGTAGCACCAATAATTGATCCATTAAGCTTTCTACTTCTTCTTGTTCTAATGCCATATGAGCTTTTACCGCTGCTTTACAAGCAACAGTAGCAATGAATTTTTCTTCTTTTTCTTGTTTAGCTGTTCTGGCTACTGTATTGATTTCATCTAAGGTTTCTAAAAATAAATCTTTGGTGTCTAAATCAATACATACGGTAGGAACTCCTGTTAGTTTGATGGTATTTTCTCCGAATTCTTCTAAGGTAAATCCTGCTTGTTCAAACATCGATATATTTTCTTTGGCAATGTCCATTTCTTTGTGAGTTAAACTGATAACATCCGGTAATAACAACATTTGCGAATCTTTCGTTTGCTCTTGATAATAATTTTTCTTTACTTTTTCATACATGATGCGTTCATGGGCAGCATGTTGGTCAATAATATACATTTCTTGATTCATTTCAATGATAATATATGTTTTAAACACTATGCCTACAAAGCGATACAATACTTTTGGCAATTCTTGCGTATGATCAAATAATGTTTCGTTTGCCTTTACTAAATCAATCGTAGGAAATTGTATTTCTTCTTTCTTTTCCTCTACTTTTTCTGGTTTTTTACCAAATAATTTTTGGTACATTTCATCAAAATTTTCAGGTTCTTGGTATGAATTTTCTTGTAGTACTTTCATTTTCTCTTTTAGTTCTTGAACCTGCTCTGGTGTAGTTCCTTCTTCTTGGGAGAAACATTCTACCGCTTCTAATAATCGACTTTGATTTACTTCTTGATTGGTTGGTTCAGCTAAGCCTTCTTCTTTGACTTCTTGTTCTTTTGGCTGACCTATGATGCTGTCTTTTTCTAGTTTTTCTTGTAATTCCGGTGAGATAACTACTTCCTCTTTCTTTTCTTCTTCCTGCTGATTCATTTTTACATAGGCTTCATTTAAATGAATATTGGGATTATCCTCCACTTCTTGTTTGATGCCTAATTGTATTTTCTTTAATTTTTCTAATACATCTTGCGTATTTATTGGCATTCCTAGTGAAGAACTGCCTATGCTAGATGAATTTTCTGGTTTTATTTCCTGATTTTGTACTATTGCATTTGTTTTGATCTGACTTTCTCGCTCAGTATATTCTTGAATTTTTTTCTCATCTGGTTTGTGTAGAGAAAATAATCCACTAGAAGATGGGGCAGGATTTTGGTTAATTTGATTTTCTTGTGGATTTAGCAAGAAATCCGTTTTTTCTTCTCTGTCTGTTTTAGCGACTAAATCTGCTTTTAACAAAGTATCTTTAATGCTATGATACACGGCTTGAAATACTTTGTTTTCTTCTTCAAACCTTACTTCTAATTTAGCTGGGTGCACGTTGACATCTACTTTAGCAGGATTCATTTCTAAATTTAAAATAACAAAACCAAATTTACCAAGAGGGATCATTCCTTTGTAAGCTTGTTCAGTTGCTGCAGATAAGGCTTTGTCTTTGATGTAACGTTTATTGACAAAAAAGAGTTGATGAGAACGATTGGATCTAGCAATCTCTGGTTTTCCAATAACTCCTTCTAATCGAATGTCTTCATAGGTATAGGATAATGGTAAGATTCCTTCGGCAATGTCTCTTCCGTAAATACTATAGATTACGGTTTTTAGGTCCCCATTTCCATTGGTTTGAATAACTGTTTTTCCGGTATTAATTAGTTTAAGTGCTACTTCTGGATGAACTAAAGCAATTCGTGTGATGACATCTTCTATGTAGCCTGATTCGGTATAATCCTTTTTTAAGAATTTGTAACGCACTGGCGTATTAAAGAACAAATTGCGAACGGTAATACTTGTCCCTGTTGGAGAACCTGCTTCTTCTTTTTCTTGTATGTCTCCTGCTTCTACTAAGATGCGATATCCCATTTCTTGCGTAGCTGTTTTTGAGATCATTTCTACTTGACTGATGGCAGCAATACTAGCTAATGCTTCCCCTCTAAAGCCCATTGAAGTTACTGTATCTAAGTCTTCAGCTGAACGGATTTTACTGGTAGCATGACGTTCAAAGGCAATTTCTAAGTCATCTTGAGCAATTCCTTTACCGTTGTCAGTTACTTTGATGAACGATATTCCTCCGTTTTTGATTTCTACGGTAATGTTGGTTGCTCCTGCATCAATGGAGTTTTCGACCATTTCTTTGATGACTGATGCTGGTCTTTCGATAACTTCCCCTGCTGCTATTTGGTTGATGGTTAGGTCGTCTAATAATACTATATTTCCCATTTATTGATTCCTCCGATTATCTCTTTTCTTACTTGGTTATTATATCATTAATTTTTGCTTTTTGTATAGCTTTTTGTGAATTTTTTTATTTTTGATGGTTGATATGTTTTGCTTTTTTCGTATCCGTCAGTCAAAGTAGTGTAGTTAGTTAAAGCGAAATTTAACCTTCCATAGCAGGGTCTTTTTAAAACCCTTAGGTCCCTTACAAAGAAGCCTGTTATTGGGTTTTAAGCCTAACGCGGGTCTTTGGGAACTGTCAGGTATAAATTTCGCTTTAACTAACTACACTACTTTGACTGACTACTCTACTGTTTATTATTTAGTAAGTTTTATAGTTGATAAAAATGTGATATTATTATTGAAAGAAAATGAAAAATTTTTTCTATGAATGAGATATCTTTTTTATTTTTTATTATTTTAATTAGAAAATATAATCTTTACATTTTATCTAAATTTATTTTAGCAACTTTCTATTATTTCTCTTAAAATATAAAAATAAATAATGAAATATTTTAAATTTTATCACCCTATTTTTTCTCATTCTCTTCTAAAATAGTAGAGAAGTGGAAAAAGAGAATGGACTGCCTATGATATTCACGTGAATTTATACCTGACAGTTCCCTAAGACCCGCGTTAGGCTTAAAACCCGATCACTGGCTTCTTTGTGAGGGACCTAAGGGTTTTAAAAAGACCCTGCTATGGAAGGTTAAATTCACGTGAATATCATAGGCAGTCCATTCTCTTTTTCCACGGTCACACCGCAAGCGCCAAACAAAAAAAGTATCCATAAAGAAACTTAACACTAGCAGTTCAATATGAATACTTCTTTTCAAAATTTTCTACTTACCTTCTATTTCCTCTAAATCCTTTTTCCTCATCTTCTCAAAACGATTTGTACATCCAATCAAAGACAATAGGTATACTACTAGTACCAAAGGAATCGTCAATCGTCCAATAGGAATTCTAGCAATCGCCATTACGCTAAATAGCACAGCTTGAGCTAAAATCACAATAGCCAACGTTTGAGCAATTACTTTCGCGCTAGATAGTGAGTGATAACGAATAGCCATATATGCTAAAATAACGACAGTTGCTACAGCAAATGGGAAAATATATGGTTTCAATAAATCTCTTGCCCTTGTATGAGCAACAGTAATAATGTCTACATCTTCTGCCTTTACTTCTGTTTTAAACTTTTCATTTACTCGGTCAATTATGCCTTGTTTTTGCTCATCAGTTATGTCTTTTGCTGTAATACTTACAGCATCTTCAAATACTTCTACTTTTTGTAACATAACTGGATCTTTGCCAAATACCTCATTGGTAATTGATTTTACGTCTTCCAAAGAGAACGTTCCTCCTAAAGCAATTTCTATCCTTTTAGCATCTTGGTATTTTAAGTCAAAGGCAAATCCTTTTATGACTATCATAGCTATTCCAGCGACAATAATCAGTAGAAGTACAATTAATCCAATTTTATTTTTATTCTGTTTCATTCTTGTTCCTCCTTTTATTTAGTACTAAGCTTTAATAAATTCCCAGTAACTAAGAAATGATAAATGGCTAATGTTAATATTCCCCAGAACATAACCATTCCAAAGCTACTCATTGCTGTCCATGAAATAAAACAAAAGGCAATGGCTACTATACAAATTGGTAAGATAATAGCAAAGAATGATAAATAGGTTTCTGTAATAGCATGACTTACTACTTTTTCTTCTTTTTCTTGTTCGTTTTGTCTAATTTTCTTTAGTAGTTGATCAATAAATGCTAGATTTAATCCAATAACAATAGCTATTCCAAATAATCCCTCTAAGGATAACGTTACATTAGCATAACGAATCAATAATAAGAATAAACTTATTGCTCCTATTACTGAAATAGAGGCTAATATACCATTTTTGTGGAAACGAACCATGAAGATGATTAACATAATAGCTACAATAACTGCTACTACTATTGCAGCTAATTCGATTTGGTTGGTAGTAATATCTGATTGAATGTATTCGTTTTTATTCATATCATAATGAATTGGTAGTTTTCCATCATTTAACGTTACTGCAATATTTTGTGCATTTTGTGCATATTTTTGTATGGTTACTTGGTCTGTTGAGGCTGTTCCTACTGTTAATTGCATTTTTCCTGTTTTGACAACTTGATCAAAACTTGTGGTCATAATGCTTTGTCCATCAATTTTCATTTCTACTTGTTTAGTTGTTTCTGTATTTTCGGTTGTCGTGTTTTCAGTAGAATTGTTATTTTCGGTCTCATTTGTTTCATTTTGTTCTTCTCCTGTTGTATTTTCAGTTGTACCTGTTGTGTTGGTAGTTGTATTGGTATAAGTTGAGGTAACGTTTTCAAACTTCTTCTTTCCATCACGAGTAAAACTAATTTCTAAATACACAGATGTACCATTTGATGTAGCAGTGTTTGAAGATCCATACATGACTTTTGCCTCTTGAATATCTGAATTATCCATTAATACTTCTTGTGTGTCTTTGTCGACAATTTCAAATTTCCCTACTGTTACTAAATCGTTTCCAATATCATCGGTTAAGTCATTTTCTGGTATTTCTACGGTAATTTGTCCACTTGGTTCGTCTAAATTAATGATATAAGAGGAAACTCCTAAATAGTGCAAACGTTTTTCCATAATCTTTTTCGCTGATTGGTAATTGTCTGCTGAAAAAGTGGATTCTTCGTTTAAGGGAAGAGTTTCTTTGGTATAACCTTTTTCTGTTATTTCTTCGTCGGTCAAATTGCTTCCGTCTTCTACTTCTTTTCCTTCTTGATCTTTTACTGTGGTTTTAGTTCCTTTTGATGGTGTTAGTTGAATGACACGAGCTCCTTTTAAGTCCATAGCTAAATCATATGATTTTACTTTATCTTCCATACGATTTTGCACGGGAACATATATCCCAAAAAACGCTATCATTGTCATTAAAATAATCACTAATACAATGGTTAGCTTGGGAATAAAGGTAAAGGATGATTTGTTTTTCTTACTCGTCTTGTTTTGCTTTGTTTCGTTGTTTTTCATGATAAATTTTCTCCCTTTCTTTTGATTATGGTTTTCTTGTTAATCAAATATTACAATAATTTCGTTCCATTGATGACTAGTTCAAACCATATTTGTAAATATTTTGCTGCGTATTTGCTCATCATAGTTCGATCCATAAATATTTCAAAATAATCTAGTACTGGACAAATTTCTGTATCTATTGTTAGTTCTAATCGTATTTTTCGCTCTTTTGCATCAAGTGATAAGTTGGAATTGGTAACAGCGTAATTTACTCGATCATGAATATCAAAAGTAGACAGATTCTGGTTAGCTACTCTATCTCGATGCACATCTGATTTATCGGCTAAAATAATAGCTGCCGAAATATCATTTACGGCTGTTCCTGTTTTTTCATCATGATTTCCAATGGCCATCATGATTTCTGTTCGCTCTTCAACAGGCATTCCCATATCCTTTAATATGTCAAATGCTAAAATAGCTCCACTATGAGCATGATCTACTCGATTTACACAATTTCCTATATCGTGTAAATATCCTGCTATTCTTGTTAACTCAACCGTTCTTTCTGGGTAACCTAATTTTTGCAAAATATCTCCTGCTCGTTTTGAAACAATGGATATATGCCTATGCCCATGTTCTGTATAACCGAAGTTCTCGAAGTTGCTTTTGTGCCCCTCGAATTAACGCATCTACTTCTGGGTTTTCCCTTACTTCTTGTAAATTTATCATTGGTTTCCTCCTTTGATGTTAATCTTTTACGATTTTACCGTAAATGATGAAAAATATCAACCTTTTTCACAAAATATTTACCAAATTTGCTTTTTGGAAACGTTTCTGTTTGGGATATTTTTTGAACAGGTTGCAAATTGCAACCTGTTATTTTCGTTTCACCATTAAAAAACTTACGAAACAGTTAATGATTCGTAAGCTTTTATAAAATGGAGCATTTTAGGAGGCTATTTGCGAAAAAATCGCCCATTTTTTATAGAGTTCCTCCCACATTTTGCTCTAAAAAATAATTGACGGTTATATTTTAATCGGTTGATAAATTTACATAAAAGTGATATAATGTAATAGAATTGTAATAAATTCTTAATAGTATTGTAGTAATTTATAATATATAATGTTGTCGAAATAAGTCGATGAAAAGTCCTTGCAATTTTCTATTTTTTAGTATAAACTATTATAACAAATAAAAGTAGAATACAATGTTAGGAGTAGAAATGAATGAAAAAACATTAGAAGGATATCATGCAACAAGTAAAGAAAATATTCAAACAATAATTAAAAATGGCTTTATTGAATCAAAAGCCAATAGAGGACATTGGTTAGGAAAAGGAATTTATTTATTTGAAAATTTATATTATGCCATAGAATGGGAAATAATAGGTGTAATAAAACACAATATAACTAATTATGATGAAATAAAACAAAAATGTGGAATATTAATTGTAGATTTGGACATAGATAACTATAATATTATAGATTTTAGTGAACCACAAGGATATGCTATTTTTGAACGCTTGTTGCAATTAATAAAAGCTAATTATTCAAAAGAAAAATATGAAGACATCTTAAATAAAGGATATACATATATTATAAAAGTACTAGAAGATTTAGAAAAGCAAAATAATGTAAAATATATATCTAGATATGATATTATTTGTGCAGTTTATCCTAAATATTTCACAAAGCAAAAAACACATTTACCAGGAGATTTTATTCCTTGTGTTCAAAAACAAATATGTATAAAAAATAGAAAAGCGATAAAAAATGTATATGAATTAGAGCATAGCGATATGACAAAAGGAATATTTGATTTAATAAAAAATAACAGAGGTGAGAAAAATGATTAACAACCCAAAAGACATTGCAGAAATTTTAGAAGAATTAGATAAAATAACCTTTGAGCAATTGGATAAAGCTATTAAAAATGCAGATAAAGAGTATGAACAAATGCAATATGACTATCAAGAAGAAATATATAATATCCAAAGTGCAATTACTACAATTGAAACTAATTCTTATAATACAATTGAGTCGCAACAAATTGAAGTATCTGAAATATCAGATATGATTAGTGTTAAAGAAAATTTTATTAGTGAAGAAGAAGGAGAAAATAAAATATGGATGAAAGAACTAGTATTAGTAGCCTAAAATTTTTGAATTATATTGTAAATAGCGTTAGTTATAGGACAAATGATAAACCAAATGAAAATGGTTCATGGAAATTGAATTTTGATATAACAAATACTACTAAGATAAGTAAAGAAAAAGATAAAATGACTATTACACTTGCTGTTAGTGTTTTTAAAGGAATAGAAGATGCACCTTTTTACATTGATGTAGAGATAACAGGATATTTTGAATTAGAAGGCGAAGATGATATATCAAAATATGAGGCAAATGCTATAGCAATTATGTATCCATATTTGAGAGCAATTGTATCAAATTATACTTCCTCTGCCAATGTATCTTCAGTTATATTACCAGCAATAAATGTCAATGCAATGTTGAAAAGAAAAAATGAACAAAAGAACTAGCAATAGTTCTTTTTTTGTTCTAAGTTTGTATATTCCACTTCACTAAAAAAGCATTAAAAAATCAACCTTTTACAGTTGATCTATCAATATTTTGGTCTGATACGACAATTTTACTTAATGGAGCAATATTCTTACAAGTTACGAACTCTCTTGTTCTCTTTCTGAAAGTATTATATATGAATTCCTAATAAATTTCAACGATAGTATAGAAAAAAATGTCTAAATATAGTATAATTCAAATTGATAATTTACAAGGAGGCATTTGTATGAGTAGATTAGAAAAATTTATACAAGAAGCAAAAGAATTTGAAGAAAAAGACATAACAGCTAGTAACCCAGAATTTATAGCATGGAACAATTCTTTGATTAGATTTATGGAAAAAAATTATGGAACAGATTCAACTACAACTAAAAATTTTAAATGTAGATCATATTCTTTAAGCATTATTTTTGGTAATACACCAGATAGGGAATTTATAGAAGCTTTTAAACGCGATATGAAAATAACTCATAATGAATTGAAATTATTATTAGAGGAAGAAAATGAAATATCTTCTAATATTCCTAATGAAAAAGAAGTTAAGAGCTCCAAAAAGGTATTTATTGTACATGGTCGTGATGATATTAAAAAATACGAGTTATCATGCTTTCTTTATGAACAAGGATTAGAACCAATTATACTACATGAACAAGTAAATAATGGACAAACTGTAATTGAAAAAATAGAAAAGAATAGTACTGATATTGCTTGTGCAATTATATTATTAACACCAGATGATGAAGGCAAATTAAGGGATTCAAACTCACCTTTAAAAACAAGAGCAAGGCAAAATGTGATATTTGAAGCAGGATATTTTATGGGAAAGTTAGGTAGAGACAGAACAATTATATTAAGCGGAGTTGAAGAAACAATGTCTGATATAGATGGCATAGTTTATATTGATATAAATAATTATAAATCAGCATTATTGAAAGAATTAAAAGAACTTAATTTAATAAAATAGTAATAGGAGAAGATTGGCAATGGAAATTATTAAAACTATAGATTTATGGACAGAACAACACAATAACCATTATGAATGTTTTAATGGTGCTTTTGTAGATGGATTTGAAAATAATAAAGCTCCATTTGATACATATAAAATTATTAAAAATTGTAATTGCATAATAACAGTTAATAATCCAGATGTTAATATTAATAACAAGCATAATGCTATTATTTTTTATAAAAATAGTAGACCAGTTAGATTAGTTGTTATAAATAAAAATACAGATATTGATAAATGCATAAAAGTAGCACTAGAGCAATATTTTGAAAATTCTATATTGAAAGATTACTATGTAAAATATAATATAAAGTCATCTATTATAGATATAAAAGAAGAACCAATTTCTAAAATAACTGATAACACTAAAGTAGAAACAGATGTAGGATCTTGTGATAGGTGGAAACTCTTATATAATATGCTAAAAGGAAGTTATACAGAAAGTAATACTGCTTATGGGAATTTTGAAAGTGATAGATATGAATTTTTACCTAACTTATTTATAAAATATGAACTTACAACAGATTCTGAAAAATTTGAAATAGAGCATAAATGTGCTTTTATAAATACTCTAAAAACTAGATTAATACCTATACAAGAAAACTCACCATTAACTATATAAAGTTGAAAGGAAATTGTTAACATGTTAGAGGAATTTTACGATAGAATAAATCTTAAATCAGATTTATCTGATTTATCAAAAGTGATATGTGAAAAATATAATTTAGGTCAATATATATCAGAAGAAATCATATTAGTAGGATATGAAGATTTTAACTTTATATTGACGACTGACACAGGGAAATTTTGTGTAAAAGTATTTAACAAAGAAAGAACTTATGAAGATGTGAAAAACTATATTGATAGAATAGAATTAGCAAATTCATTAAATATTAATACTCCCAAAGTACATAATTGTAACAATGGCATTTTATGCGAAATAGCATTGAATAATGTAAAGTTTAGATTATGCGTATTTCAATATATAGATGGAAAGAGTTTTTATGATTTAAACGAAATACCAACTGAAACAGAAATTAAAAATATTATTGAACAAATGGCTCATATTCATAATGCAAAATTAAAATCTGATTTCATCTATGATAAATGGACAATAACTAATTTTGTAAAGGAATATAAAGAAAAAGAAAAATATTTAAGTAATAAGTATAATGAAGTTTTTAAATCTTTAGCACATAAAATTACAAATGTAAAGTTTGAAGAATTACCTACATCTTTTGTTCATGGAGATATTATTAGTTCAAATGTTATGAAAGATAAAAGTAATAAATTATGGATTATAGATTTTGCAGTATCTAATTATCTACCTAGAATTGTTGATTTAGCAGTAACTTCCTGTAATTTATGCTTAAATCCAGAAAGTATTGATAAAACAATATCAAGTACAAAAATGATATTAGAAGAATATCAAAAGTATAATAAATTAACTGATTATGAACTAGAGTATTTTCCATTATTTTATGATCTGGCTAATGCAATGGGAATATTGCAAATCAGCTATTTGAATAGTTTAGGAGAAACATCTGAAGAAGATAAATTTTGGCTAACTGAAAGTGAAAAGGGCTTGAGTTTTAGTACTCCAGATTTTTGGAAAAGCATTATTTAATAAAAGTTATAATATAAGAACCTCACCCACCTACACAATCAAATATTGTGGGTGGGTACCCAAGAACCTTGTTGTTTACACAATAAAATCCATACTATACTTTTAAATTTGTAGTATGGATTTTTATGTGTATCATAAATTAATAATTTTTTCTATAATTTCCATATCTTCAATTCTGTTAATTGCAAAGCATTTCTTTCCTAAGTCTTTTATAGAAGCACCTAAATGGTACATTTCTTTGTTGTCTATAATGATAAATCTATCGTGAAATTTATTTGTTTTAGCAACTTTAAGAATAGGATATTCTTTATTGAATTTTTTAACATCTAAATTTTCAATATTACTTTTATCAGATGTTAAAATAACTACTTCTACATTATTCTTCTTTTTAGCTAACATTTTTAAAACACTATCATCAATATAATTATCTATAATTAAAATTTTGCTATTTGCTCTTTTTATAATGTCTACAATGATGCTATATGCATCATATATTTGACCATCAAAAAATATTCTCTGTTTGATATTTTCTTCCAGTTGTAATTGATCAAATATTATATCGAATTTTTTATCTTGCTCAATGAATTTTTTGTCCATTTTATTTTCAATAGTAACTACTTTTTCAAATAAACTCTTATTTGCATTTATGAATTTTCTCATTTCTACAAATGCGTCCATTATTTTAATACTAACTTGTATAGCAACTTCACTCTTTAATATTCCAGACAACATGGCTATTCCTTGCTCTGTAAAAACATATGGCAAATATTTTTTGCTTCTATATTTATTATCTTCTAATTTTGAGGTGGTCACAATTTGTGACCACATAATTTCTAATTCTTTTTCTGTTAATTGAAAACAAAATCTTTCTGGAAATCTATCTATATTTCTTTTTACAGCTTGATTAACTTTTTTAGTTTCATAATTATACAACATTGCAACATCACTATCTAACATGACTTGTTTTCCTCTTATTGTGTATATTAAATTTTTTATATCTTCATTTGTTAATTCATTTTGAATTGCTAATTTATTCTCTTCCATCGATTCACATCCTTTTCTTATTCTATATATTCTAAAACATTTGTTCTTTGTTGTCAAGACTTTTGTGATTTTTAATCTTAAAATTTATACTATTAAATAAATACAATGCAACTTTATTTTGCTGTGCTGAATCCATTTCCATAATTTTACTTGATACAAAAATTGTATAAGGGTAATTTGCAAAATTGACAGTAGCTGTTCTGTATTCTATATTAATTTCTTTTAGTAGATTATCAAAGTATTTACATATTTCTTTTTTATCATAAATGTAAAAGTTTTTATTAGCTATTCCATTTACTTTATATTCAAGTATGGTAAGAGTAGTAGGATATGTGATTAAATATTCAGTTGGCTTAATAAATTGTAAATTAGTAGCCTTTAAATGCTTAATTTTGCCCTTCTTAAATGTGTACTCATAGGTTTTAATAATTTCTAGTATTTCATCATTTGGATTTAGTTCTTGTATTACTTCAAATTCAAACATAAAAAATGCCCTCCTTTCTGGAAAGAGAACATTGTAAAATTAATAATCGAGTAGAGGATAATTCTTAATGAATTTCTCCCCTCTCACACCACCACTCAAGCGGTTCACGCAAGTGGCGGTTCAATCTATATTAAATATGAACTTTCTCATATTGGTCTAG
>JAETPW010000041.1 GCA_021771025.1 Clostridiaceae bacterium | reverse complement strand
TGAGCCAGGATCAAACTCTCATGTTTTTGGTATTTATCTTTCTCTTTCGAGATCTATAAATCAAACTTAAGTGTTTTATCAAGCTCTAAACTTCTTACTTTTTTTATTCGAAAAAAACTTTTAAAAAAATACTTATTCGGTACTTTCCCTTTTCTCATTTCTGAGCTTAAGAAAATTTACCGCTTCGGTTTATTCTCTAAAGGATTTTATTGTTTATTTTTCAATGTACTTTGCTGTCCTCATCGCGGGACAATTTGTATTATACTATGGTTTTTTTTCTTTGTCAACACTTTTTTTAAAAAATTTTTTATTTTTTTGTTTTTTATTTTTATCAATCGTCAAACCCCTTTAAATTTCTATAATTCGAGCATTTTCTTTCTTTTTCCTTTTTTGGTTTTTCTCACCATTTTTCTATTTTTCTCACTTTAGTAAAACTTTTTCTTTTAATTGTTTATCATAGTATACTTTGAATAATTGGTAACTACTTAAGTGGCACATTAATGTAGAATAACTATATCCTCTTGAGTGCAGACTACATTTATGCACACCTAAGTAGTTTCATAATTTTTTAGATGTTAGTTTAAAAGAAAGATAAAAAATGATTTTTACTTACGCACTTTAATATCAATAAAATTAATCAACTTCGTCTCTTCGTCATAATTCATCGTAATATCATACTTTTTGTTCTTATTTTTGTCAGACGATATTGTCTCGATGACTTCTTGCCTTTTCTCTTCATTTTGTGTATTTCTCTTAATGTGCAATTTTATTTCTGTCAATTCTTTTCTGTCTTCTCTATCCCCTTCAATAATAATTTCGGCATCCTTAAAACTTTCTTTAGCTACCTCTAGCATTTGTTTGATGTTATCTGCGCTTAATTCTTGCCCAATAAAGAACGTAAAACTTGAATTAAATCGATTTCTCTCTGCTTCTGTTACTTCGCTTGGCTTTTCTGTTTGTATGATATCTTCTTTCACCAATCCCAATTTCTTAAGGATAGTATTTATATCATCCATTTTAATTTTACTTTGTATCATTTGCGTTTGTTCCTTTATATTTTCCTTTAAAGCGTCCATAATGCTAGTTGCATTTTCTTTATTTAATTCATTTAAGTTAATCTGATTTTCCTTGGTAAATTGAGCTGGATCCTCAAATTGATTAACAATATTGATATATTGATTTGCAGTTATACTAATTTTATTTTCTGGTATACCATAAGTAAATTGATACGTATTGTTAATTTTACTTTGTTCCATTTTTTGATCTACTGTTAGTTCTAATAGTTTCACTTGTTTTCCATTTTCATTTTTTTGATAACGGAAAACCATATTTTGAGCATTACTTTGCGTATTTTTCTCAAAAATAATGGTATTTTCTTTCATGGTAGAAGATTCTGTATCATTAAAATCAATCTTAATCGCTGTTTGATTGTTGTATAAATCCACCGTTATTTTTTCTGTGTTTGTTTCAATAGAAATGCGTACCGTTTTGTGATTATTTTCATAAATACTAATTTTGGTTTCTTCTTCTCCTATGTTTGTGTCTTGAATGGTTTTCATTTTTTTCTGAATCATTTCTACCACTTGCTCTTTTATGCTTTGCATGTCTTCTGCCTTTTGGCTTACGTTAATTTGATTGATTTGTTCTTCTATTTTATCTAATTTTCCTAATAGTAATTCATCTGTTGACAGTTTTTCTAACAATTTAATGACTAAATCATTGTATTTTTCTTTCGTTAGTTTTACCGAATATACATCTGTATCTGTTGGTTTTCCATTAATGCTGATGGAATAATTGGTTTGTTTTTCATAGGCCTCTTTGTTTGTGTTTTGAGCTATAATTCCCCAGTAGGTTTGCCCTATAATTTGTTTTTCTTCTTCTGAAAAAGCAAACAATTGACTAAAATCTGTTGGCTCAAAAAAGTTGGTCAGCTTGTTTAATTGTTCAGGAGTTATTCCTGTTTTTTCTGCTACAGAATCTATTTCTTCTTCCTTGGTAGAAACAAATTGTTTAATTCGCCTTAGGCGTAGTCCTGTCGTTTCTTTGGTCTTAAGAGTTTCTACTCCTGCTAATTCTTCCGTATTATGGGATAAGCGGATATTACGATATTCATATTTATTGGCTTTGTCTATTTTTCCATCAATGTTAATTTCTGCTTCATTGATTGAATTTTCTTTGCTTTCTGCACTAGTATTCATGTCTTGAACGTACTCTGCTTTTATTTTCGTGCTTGATGTGTACTTGTTTTGTGCTAATACCTCATTCATTTCTGTTGGTTGATTTTGACTAGTATTATCCAAAAATGTTCCTGCCTGCATTAAATATTTGGCAAATAAAGTTTGATTAGAGCGGAACATATCAGTTGTTAGATATAGGTATGTAAATATTCCTATGATCATTACTAAAACCAATATGACTGAAACAATGATGATAATTTTCTTTTTTTTCCTTGGCACCATTCGAGTTTCCTCCTTGTTATTTTTTTATTTTCTTTGTTTTGCTGCCTCATAGACGATAATTCCTGTAGCTACTGCTGCATTTAAGGAATTTACTTTTCCCTTCATGGGTATTTTGACTAAAAAATCGCAGTTTTTTCTTACTTTTTCGCTAATTCCTTTTCCTTCATTCCCAATGACAATTCCTAATGGTCCTTGGTAATTTTGTTTGTCATAATCAATATCGGTTTGTAAATCGGTTCCACAAATCCATAGTCCTTTTTCTTTTAGCTTATTCATGGCATCGGTTAAATTGGTTACTCTGGCTATTTTCATGTATTCAATGGCTCCGGCTGCCACTTTTGCTACGGTTGCTGTTACACTTGCTGCTCTTCTTTCTGGAATAATAATGCCGTGTACTCCTGCTGTTTCTGCGGTTCGAATAATTGACCCTAGATTATGGGGGTCTTCGATTCCGTCTAGTAATAAAATGAATGGATCTTCTTTTTTTTGTTTAGCTTCCTCAAAAATTTCTTCTATTTCGCAATAAGCAAAAGGAGGTACCATAGCGATTACCCCTTGGTAATTTGGTGTTTGTGCCATCTCTTGCATCTGTTTTTTGTCTTTTTCGACTAAAATGACCTTATTTTCTTTGGCTTTAGCGATAATTTTACTGATTGATCCATGTTTTTCGCCTCTCGTGATAAAAATTTTGTTGATATCTCTACCACTTTCTAATAATTCAAGTACAGCGTTTCTTCCTTCTATTTGATCTTTTTCTCTATTTTCTTGCATAGGTCTTGTTCCTCTTTCCTATCATTTTTCCTTACTTGAGAGATTTCTTTAGGGGATCAATCTTGCCTCAAGTAAGGAAAGGATTTTTTTTCGTTATTCATCGTCTAGTTTTAAGACAGATAAGAATGCTTCTTGCGGAATTTCTACATTTCCGATTTCACGCATTTTTTTCTTTCCTCGTTTTTGCTTTTCTAATAGTTTTTTCTTTCTGGTGATATCTCCGCCATAGCATTTTGCTAGTACATCTTTTCTCATGGCTGAGATGGTTTCTCTAGCAATAATTTTTCCTCCTACTGCTGCTTGAATTGGTATTTTGAATAATTTTCTAGGGATTTCTTGTTTTAATTTTTCTACCATTTTTTTCCCACGATCATAACTGCTGTCTTGGTGAATGATAAAGCTTAACGCATCTACTGGTTCGTTATTGATAAAAATGTCTAATTTGACTAGTTCTGATGCCTTATATTCTTTGAATTCATAGTCAAAAGAGGCATATCCCTTTGTTTTTGATTTTAGGTTATCAAAAAAGTCATAAATAATTTCGTTAAGAGGCATATCGTAAGTAAGGGTTACTCTCGATTCATCTAAGTATTTCATATCAATATAGATCCCTCTTCTTTTTTGACAGATGTCCATGACATTTCCTACGTATTCTTTAGGAAGAAAAATATTAGCGGTTACGATTGGTTCCTCGATGAAAGAAATTTCCTGAGGGGTTGGTAGTTCTGTTGGATTGTAGATTTCTAATATTTCTCCTGTTGTTTTGTGAACATGGTAGATAACCGATGGTGCTGTGGTGATTAACCCTAAATCAAATTCACGATCTAATCGTTCTTCAATAATTTCTAAGTGAAGAAGTCCTAAAAATCCACAGCGAAAACCAAAACCTAAAGCTGCCGAATTTTCTGGTTCGTAGGTTAAAGCGGCATCATTAAGTTGCAATTTTTCTAGTGCTACTTTTAAGGGTTCGTAATCGCTTCCATCTACTGGATATAATCCACAATAGACCATTGGTGTTACTTGTTTGTAACCTGCTAATGGCTTGTCCGCTGGATTTTCTGATAAGGTTACGGTATCTCCTACGTGAAGGTCAGCTAAATTTTTAACACTTGCTGCAATATAACCAACTTCCCCCGCTCGTATTTCCTCTGCTGGATAGTATGATCCTGGCGTAAAGTAGCCTACTTCTGTTATGGTATAGGTTTTCTTGGTTGCCATAAGTAGAATCTCGTCTCCTACTTTTAGTTTTCCATCGATTACTCTCACATACGCTACTGCTCCTTTGTAGTTATCATAGTAAGAATCAAATATTAAGCATTTTGTTTTTTCATCTAACTTTCCCTTTGGGGCAGGTAAATCACTTACAATTCGTTCTAACACTTGATCTACGTTTAGTCCTGTTTTGGCGGAAATGCAAGGAGCGTCTTCTGCGGGAATACCAATAATGTCTTCAATTTCTTTTTTTACTTCGTCTGGTCTTGCATTTGGCAAATCAACTTTATTAATGACTGGTAAAACTTCTAAGTTTTGATCAATGGCTAAATACACATTGGCTAAGGTTTGTGCCTCTACTCCTTGTGTACTATCAACAACTAAAATAGCTCCATCACAAGCAGCTAAACTTCTGGATACTTCGTAATTGAAGTCGACATGCCCTGGAGTATCGATTAAGTTTAGGGTGTATTCTTGTCCATCTTTAGCAGTGTATTGCATACGAACTGCTTGTGATTTGATGGTAATTCCTCTTTCTTTTTCAATATCCATATTGTCTAGGACTTGACTTTCCATTTCACGTTTGGATAGTACTCCTGTCATTTCAATTAATCGATCGGCTAATGTTGATTTTCCATGATCAATATGAGCGATAATACAAAAATTTCGGATGTTGTTTTGGTTTAAGTTCATGTTTCCTCCCTGTAGTTTCTTTTTTTTCATTTTAGCATAAGTTTTAGAAAACATCAAGCATTTTTGTCCTTTTGGGGACAGGTACAAAAAGGATATTTCTATTAGTTGAGGTTTTCGATTCCCTTTTCTAGATTGTAGACGTTTCCATACCCCATCTCCCACAATTCTTGTTGTGCTTTTTTACTTCTATGACCTGTTGAGCAATAAACGATGATTTCGTTTTGCTTATTGGGAATTTCTTTTTTTGCTTTTTGTTTTATTTCGTATTCTGGTAGGGAGATTGCTCCATTTAAGTGTCCTTCTTCATATTCTTGACTGCTTCTTACATCAATAATTATTGCACCTTCTTTTTCCTTTTCTTTCAGTTCTTCCCATGATATATCTCGTTCGTCATTTCCTCTTTTCCAAGTTTCACTTATTTTTCGTATCCATTCTCTCCACATGTTCTTTTTCTCCTTTTTTCTTTCTTGTAGTATTTTATGTTGGTTTTCGCCTTTTGGTTTCTTTTTTTCTTGTGTTTTGGTTTATTTTTGGTTTTTTTGCTGTTCGTGTGTCTGTTTGTTAACAAATAGATGTCAATTATGTTTCCTTTTTCATATTATGTTTTCTTTTTTGTTTACTGTTTTATTTTTTTGTCGTTTTTTCTTTCCTGTGGAAACTGTGGATAACTCTGTGAATAACTGAAAATGCTTATTTTGTTTTTTGAAGTTATTCACAGAGATTGTGGATGATTTTCTTTTTCCATTTTTTTCCTTGTATTCTGTTTGTATTATGTTATTTATTTAAAAATACTTTTACCTTCTATTATGATAGAGATAAAAGTATTTCTTTGATCAGATAAACCTTTACACTTATGCAATTTGTCAGAATGATTCTTGTCTTTTCTTAAGTTATAGTCCGTTATTGCAGTAGTATTTAAAAAATAAATTTAATGAAAATAAAATAATTGGGGGAAGTTTAGCTTGTAAAGTTAAACTTCCCCTGATTTTGTAGTTCCTATTATAGAACTTTTTTTGATAGAATTACACTGGATTTAAATGTTACTATACACTTAATACACTAAAAAACATTTACTCCGAATATATGCCTCCTGAAAACCAAGCTGGAGCACCAGGAGAACTTAGTTGAACTGTATAAGTTCCTCCGTCTGTGGGTGAAACTAAGTCGGCATAGTGGTGACCATTTGTGTTCCACATTGCAATATACCGATAAGAGCCTGTACTGGATTTAATAGAAATTGAAACATTTCCACTCTTTAAATATAAATGGATTTTAAGATTTTGTCCTCTTCCAGGCGTAACTTTTACATATGTAGTGCCTGATTGAACATATCCGTCTCCCCATGTATAGTAGTCAATATTACGAGCATTTTTCGTAGAAGTTGACTCCTTGGAAGATTCCTTATTATTTGCCGCCAATACATTTGTGGTTCCACATACCATCACTAATGCTAAAGATAAAATAATTGCTATTGTTTTTTTCATAGAGATTTCCTCCTAGTAAAGTGGCGTGTAATTCTATCAAATGTTACTGCCTTGTATTACAAGGAACAGTATTAATATAACATATTATTGTATAATAAGCAATAGATGGTTACAATAAATGTAAATAATAATGTAATTTATTGTAAATTTATAGTATAATATGCTTGACACAATAATAAAAATATTCTATACTAGATATATACCCATAAAATAAGGAGGGGATTAGTGTGAAAAATAAAAAGTTAAAAAAGAGCATGATTAATAACAGTAGTGATTGGAATTTTAAAAAGTTTACTACTGTATAAAAAACAATAAATTAATTTAATAAATAGGTTTAAT
>JAETPW010000006.1 GCA_021771025.1 Clostridiaceae bacterium | reverse complement strand
AAATTCATTTGTATCACCAAACAAATTTTAACGTAATTTTTATTTTATATCAATAATTTTTACTTATTTTTCAATACTTTGAGCAATTATTTTTTCAAAATCATGTTTTTATCCTGCATGGCAAGTGATTAAGTTGAAAATTACTTGTCATTTATGCTATAATTAAAACATAAGAGTAAGTTATAAGTGTGGTGAATTATGATGAAAATGCCTAATAAAATAGATAAAAGTATGGTTGCAATATGTGGTATGAATTGTACCATATGTTATAAACATTTAATAACTAAAAAGTATGCAAAAAAATGTAATGGTTGCAAGTATGATGATGAAACATTACCAGATCATTGTAGAAAATGTAAAATAAAAGATTGCGCTAAAAATAAAAACTTGGGACATTGTTTTGAGTGTGAAGAATATCCTTGCAGATGGATTAGAAACTTAGATAAAAGTTATAAACAGAAATATAAAACAAGTTTAATTGAAAATGGTCTTTTTATAAAAGAGAATAGTATGGAACAATTTTTAAAAAGCGAAAAAGAAAAATGGAGTTGTTTACATTGTGAGGGAATAATATCATTACACGATAGATTTTGTAGTGAGTGCCAAAAGTCTATTGATTAACAAATTACAGGAGTGTGATAAAAGATGAGTGAAAGACCTGACCTAGATAATAATTTAGACAGTAAGACATTTAAAGAATATTATTATTTAAAAGAAGAACTAATTGATTTTTGCAGAAGGAATGATTTGCAAATAACAGGTGGAAAGTTAGAACTAATAGAAAGAATTGCCCACTTTTTAGATACAGGAAAAAGGACAAATAAAACTCATACTACGAGAAGAACTAAAATTGCTGATGAAATCACACTTGATACAATAATAGAAGAAAATTTTGTATGTTCTGAAAAACATAGAGCATTTTACAAAAATCAAATAGGGGATAATTTTTCTTTTCCTGTTGCCTTTCAAAAGTGGTTAAAAAGTAATACAGGAAAAACTTATCAAGATTCAATAAATGCTTATTATGAAATTTTAGAAGATAAAAAGAAGAATAAAACAACGATTGATAAACAGTTTGAATACAACACTTATATAAGAGATTTTTTTCATGATAATAAAGATAAAAATTTAGAACAAGCAATTAAATGCTGGAAATACAAAAAGAGTTTAAAAGGTCATCATAAATATGAAAAAGAAGATTTAGAAATATTGAAGGATTAATTCAAAATACACAAATTACTTGGGCTCAGAGCTACTTTAGTGTAAAAGTGTTAACCAGTAACAAATTAATAGAGAAAATTTCTATAGTTATTGTTAATTATATTAAAATATGTTACTATTTAAACAAACAAAATAAGTTGAAAGAAAAAATTCTTTTACCTAGGCATAGGTTAACGAAAAATAAGAAAGGAATACGATGTATCATGGACAAATTCAAAGAAATTAGACCCATAGCACTAGGCATTGCCATAAAAAACAATAAACTATTAGTAGGAGAAGGCTATGACGAAGTAAAAAAGCAAACCTTTTATCGATGCTTAGGCGGAGGAATTGAATTTTTAGAAACCAGTTCAGACACATTAACAAGAGAATTTCAGGAAGAAATTGGTGCAAATATTATCGTAAAAGATTTTCTTGGGATATGTGAAAATATTTTTACTTATCAAGGAAAAAAAGCCCATGAGTTTATCGTATACTATTCCATTGACATTCTTGATGGTGACTATCGAGAAGAATATACCATTCAAGATAATGGTAAAAAATATAAAGCTAAATGGATAGACATAGATGAATTTAAGAATAAAAATAAAATCCTATACCCTGAAGATGTACTTAACTATTTAGCAATATAATAATAGAGAAAAGAAATAATCGTGTTAGGATAGATTGTGGACATAAACGATTTTATTCACAATAGAGAGATACATAGGTATTAGACTTACACAAACTAGAAGATAAAGAAGTTAACCGAGACAAAAGCAAAGGCAAAAAAATTTTCATCTATTTAGTTTATACAAATACTCAAAGTTACCAATCTAATGAAAGGGAAAAATGTTAGGGTAAAACCAACATAAATGAGAAAAATGAAAATAGTACTAATTAGGCATGGAGAAACAATGGCCAACAAAATGAATGAGCAACAAAATATAACATTATATACAGGAGCACTAGATAATGAATATACACAACTTACTGAAAAAGGAAGAAAACAAGCAGAACTATTACGAAATTTACCAGTAATCCAAGAAATCATCCAAGTATATTGCTCAGATATAACAAGGTCAATCGATACAGCCAAATTAGCCAAACCAGATTCTATTCTTCATATCAGAAAAGAACTACGTGAAAGAAGTCTAGGCGAATTTGAAGGAAAAACTGAACAAGAAATTAGAGAAAATCCTGAACTTAAAAAATATTTAGAAGATCCACAATACAAAGGATTCCGAACTCATTTCGAAAAAAAGACACCAGGAGGAGAAAATTATACAGAAGTAAGAGAAAGAGCCAGACAATTTCTTTCATCTCTTAATCCAAATGAAGAAGAAACAATTGGGATATTTGCTCATTTGCACATCATAAGATGTCTATTATTACAATTACTAACCATAGAGCCCAAAGAAAGGATTATTTCTTTTACCCTAAAAAACGCCGAACCCTACGTATTAGAAGGAAAAGACATTAATCACTTAACGTTAATCTCACATTCATTAGAAGAATTAGAAAAAAATAAAAAATAGTAAAAATAGAGAATAATAAGAAAAATAATAGTAATAAAAATAGAGAATAATAAGAAAAATAATAGTAATAAAAATAAAGAATAATAAGAATAAAAATAAGAATAAAAATAAAAATAGTCATAATGAACATAAAGAATAATAAGAAGAAAAATAGAAAATGGTCATAAAGAAAAATAAAAACAAAAGCAAATAAAAATGAAAGATCAAATAGAAAAAAGCAGGATTAAATTTAGTCCTTATCGAACAAAGCAGAAATATTAGGCAACTATTATTGTCAACCATAAAAAAACAAATTTAAGTCTAATTTAAGGTAAGAAAGTTTTTTTATAAATTAATTTAACAAGGAGGGAATATGTTAGCTTATCAGTTAACATATGCTAAGAATATGTGGAATAGAAAAGAGCTAAAGACAAAAGCAAAACAAATGGTAAAAAAGAACTATTGGAATTTACTAGTTCTTTGTTTTCTTGTTGCCTTATTAACAGGAGAATTTCGGAACTTCTATTGTAGGAATTTGGCAAGCAGATGACTCAATGGATCCAAACTATATCTTCCATTATCCAGCTCTACAAGAAAAAAGCAAAGATAGAAAAGCAGAAATAAATCAAGAAAGTAACCATCAAGAAAACGAAGAAAAAAAGAGTGGAAATAGGAAAGAAAACCCAGCAGAAAATAAGCAAGAAGAAATAGAAGAAAATACCAAGCAAAGCAAAGAGCCAAAATGGTATACCTTAAGCAAAGAACAACTAGAACAAACCGTTTCCGGAACACAAGAGAAAATCATAAAAGCCATCGATGATAATCTAAATAGTGCAACAAAATCACAAAAATACATATTTAAAATTTGGGATGCTGTCCAATCCTTCCAAATTGCTGAAACAGGAATAGGCGTAATCCTTTGCCTAGCAGCTATTTTAGCAATGGCCTTTACCATTTTTATTGCCGATCCACTCATTGTAGGAGGAAGAAGATATATTCTAAAAGCCAGAAAAGAAAACAATACTAAATTAGAAACGAGTTTAGAAGTATTCCGCAAAGAAAATTGGATGAATGTAGCTAAGATCATGTTAATGAGAAATATATTCAATGCCTTGTGGTATTTAACCATCATAGGAGGAATCATCAAAACCTATGAATATAGAATGATTCCCTATTTATTAGCAGAAAATCCACGCCTAGATAGAAAAGAAGCTTTTGCCCAATCAAAACAAATGATGGCAGGGAATAAGTGGAAAACATTTATCCTAGATATGTCGTTTTTCGGTTGGAACTTTGTATCTCTATTTACCTTTGGCTTATTACGAATCTTTTTCGTCAATCCCTATAATGCAGCCACAATAGCAGAATTATACGTTACTTTACAAGAAAAAAACGAGAAGCCTGAAGAAACAACTAATAGAAAAGAAAAAGAAATACAAGTAACTGAGTCAGTAAAAAAATAAGATAGCCATAAAAATGTAACTTTTTACACTACTCTACAATAATGAGGCTGTAATAATAACGTAAAAATAACTCAGACCAAAAAAGTAGTATTTTTCATCAACTTATCAGTAAGCAAAAGAAGAAATGAATTCGATAAAATAGAACTCATTTTTTCTTTTTTTATGATTCACCTTTTGATCATTATCGACAAAAAGTATAAGCAAAAAAATTATTTTTATGTCGAAAAAGCCGAAAACTTGCGATGAAAAATACTTGATAATCCGCTTGTTTAGTAGTATTATGGAAAAGATCGATGTAAAAAAATGGAAATAATACAAAAGAAGGGGGATTTGTGATGAAAACATTTTTTGGAGGAACATTTATGAACAAAAAGCAATTAGAAGAAGCAGGCATCAATTATCCAATTAAACTTGAATACTATAAAAATATCAATGAAAACGAATGGGGAAAAGAAAAAGAAAATTTTAGTCGATTTGGAATTAAAGTAGTAAAAACAGAATATAAACCCGGAGAAACAAAAGTAGAAAATAAAGAAATACGCTATTTATCTAATGATGAAAAGAGAATTAATGAGGTGTTAACCATATTTAAAGAACATGAAGTAACACCAATAGCAGCAGAAGATGTACTAAGTGATTTGAGTCAAAAACGATTTTATTAAAAATAGGAACTAAGGGCTAGAAGGGTCAAACTCTTTAGTCAGACCCCATTAGTGCAAAAATGCGCCAATGGGGTCTAAGCCTATCAGCCCATTGCCAATTAGTAACAACTCAGATGGTTCATAAATTTAGTCCGCTCTCAAGGGGATATAGGAAGACCATCTGAATCGTTACCAATTAATATGTTTTTTCTGTGAAAATAGTTAAAAAACTTGCAAATTAAAGAAAATTAGGCTAGAATACTTAGAGTAATAGATACCAAATAGGAGAGGATAAAATGGCAGATAAATTAATCATAGTAGAATCACCAGCAAAAGCAAATACCATCAAGAAATTTTTAGGAGGAAGTACGAAAGTAGTTGCTTCTATGGGACATATACGTGATCTACCAAAATCAAAGTTAGGAGTAGATGTAGACCATGATTTTGAACCTCAGTATATTAATATACGAGGAAAAGGTGATCTCATCAAAAGCCTAAAAAAGGATGCAAAGCAAGCCAAAAAAGTTTATTTAGCAACTGACCCTGATCGTGAAGGGGAAGCAATTGCTTGGCATTTAGCCAATATTTTAACAGATGAAAAAGAAAAAATTACGAGAGTAACCTTTAACGAAATCACCAAGTCAGCTGTACAAAAAGCCATAAAAGAGCCAAGAAAAATAGATGAAAACTTAGTAGATGCCCAACAAGCAAGACGTGTACTTGATCGTATAGTAGGGTATAAAATGAGCCCTGTATTATGGAAAAAAGTAAAAAGAGGACTATCAGCAGGAAGAGTACAATCAGTAGCAGTAAAACTAATCGTTGACCGAGAAGAGGAAATTGAGAAATTCATTCCCGTAGAATACTGGAATATCTATGCTAACCTAAAAGACGAAAAATCCAAAAAACAATTTGAAGCAAGATTTTTTGGAAAAGCAGGAAAAAAACAAGAAATCCATTCACAAGAAGAAGTAAACCAAATTCTAGCCGAGATAGAAAAAGCAAACTATCAAGTAACAGACGTAAAAAAAGGAGAAAAGAAAAGAACACCAGCACCACCATTTACCACAAGTACCATGCAACAAGAAGCATCACGTAAACTAGGATTTACCCTAAAAAAGACCATGTCCATTGCCCAAGGGCTATACGAAGGAGTCAAAATTCCTGAACAAGGAACCGTAGGATTAATCACCTACATGAGAACAGACTCTACTCGTATATCGGAAGAAGCAAGAGCAGCGGCAAAAGAACAAATTCTTCAAACTTATGGAGAAAATTACTACGAAAATCGCTACTACAAAACCAGCAAAGAAGCCCAAGATGCCCACGAAGGAATCAGACCAACCTATGCTTCCATTGAACCAGACCAAATAAAAGACTCATTAACCAAAGACCAATATAAACTCTATAAACTAATCTATAACCGATTCATGGCAAGTCAAATGAAACCAGCCATATACGACACCATGGCAGTAACCATCAAAGCCAATGACTATGACTTCAAAGCCAATGGACAAAACTTGAAATTCAAAGGATTCATGACCCTTTACGTAGAAGGAACCGACGAAAAAGAAGAACAAGAAGAAGGAATGTTACCAGAATTAGTAGTAGGCCAAGAAGTAACTCTACTCAAAATCAATCCAAAACAAAGCTTTACCGAACCACCACCAAGATATACAGAAGCAAGCCTAGTAAAAGCCTTAGAAGAAAAAGATATTGGGAGACCAAGTACTTATTCACCAACCATCACCACAATATTAGAAAGAAGATACATTGAAAAAATCCAAAAACAACTACATCCAACAGAATTAGGAAGAATCGTAAACAAACTCCTAACTGAAAACTTTGGAGACGTAGTGAACGTAGAATTCACTGCCAAAATAGAAAACGAATTTGATGAAATCGCTGACGGAAAAGAAGAATGGAAAAAAATGATTCGTGAATTTTATGGACCATTTGAAAAGGAAATCGAAAAAGTAGAAAAAGAATTAGAACACGTAAAACTAGAAGACGAAGTCTCAGACGTGCAATGTGAAAAATGTGGAAGAATGATGGTATACAAATACGGAAGATACGGAAAATTTCTAGCCTGCCCAGGATACCCAGAATGCAAAAATGCCAAACCAATCATAGAAACAATAGACGTACCATGCCCAAAATGTGGAGCACAAGTACAAATACGCAAAACCAAAAGAAAAAGAAACTACTACATATGTGAAAACAATCCACAAACCTGTGACTACATCTCTTGGAACAAACCAAAACCAGGAGAAAAATGGAATCCCGAAGAAGCAGAAGAAATCAAAAAAGAGACCAGTAAAAAAGAAACCAACAAAAAACAAGGAAGCAAAAAGCAAGCAAGCAAAAAACAAGAAACAAAAGCCAAAACCAGCAAAGCAAAAGCAACAACCCAAAAGAAACCAAGCAAAAAAGTAGGGAAATAAAGGGGACGCCCTTTTTTTCCCTAGGAAAAATTTCCCTACTAGAAAATTTGCTAACATCAGTAACAAGTTAAAAATAGAATAGCAAAATAAAAAATAGAAAAGAGACCAACAAAAAATAGAGAGTAAAAAATCAAAAAGAAAGGAATCTTTTCAACTTTCCCTACATACAATAAAAGAGAAAAGGCAAACAAAATAAAATGAATGTCTTGACAAGAGCCATCATTTCTGGTATCATAATAATTGCTTTTGATATGCGGGAATAGCTCAGTTGATAGAGCGCTGCCTTGCCAAGGCAGAGGTCGCGGGTTTGAGCCCCGTTTCCCGCTCCAAAAACTAACTTAATATGGCGCTATAGCCAAGCGGTAAGGCACGAGTCTGCAAAACTCTGATCCCCGGTTCGATTCCGGGTGGCGCCTCCATCAAAAAATCGATAAAATGTTGATATATCAACGCTTTATCGATTTTTTATGTACTTTGTATAAAAAATAAGAATTTAGTGTTTTCAGTACTTCTAGAGATTGAAAAAGTAAAAATGATTTTATATGTGACAAAAATGTAACAAAAAAACTAATTCATATGTCTAAAAATGTGACAAAATTTTATTTACTTTTTTTATACTCATTAATAATTTTATCAAAATCAGAAAGGTATTTTTTATCTTGCTCAATTCTAAATTTCTCAAATTCTTTTTCTGCAAATTCTTTTGCCTGTTCAGATGATATACTTCCTTTGTTATCTAAAACTTCATATCTATTTGTTTTTAACATTGTATCTAATTCTTCTACCCAATCTTTCATTTTCATAGGTATTTGCCTTTTTGCACGGTTTTCAGCTATATCTAAATACATATTAACAATATCTTGTAAAAAGTCTAGCTCTTTATTTGTTAAGTAGTTTTTTGCAATACAAACATCACTTTTTAGTATTCTTCCTTCTGGAGAGTGTTTCCAAGAAGTCAACCCCATATGTTCCTTTTTGCTATCTGCTCTATGATAAATTATTTCTGCTGCAGTTTCATTTGTTATAGCATAATGAAATTTGTTTTGAATAGTAGCGTAAAAGTCATTTGCAATTTCAGAATTTTTATTATAATCAATACTACACTCTGCAAAAATATCAGTTACTTTTTGATAAAATCTTCGTTCACTTGTCCTAATTTCTTTTATAATTTCAAGCAATTCATCAAAGTAATCTTTTCCAAATTTATTAGGATTCTTTAATTTTTCTTTGTTTATACTATATCCTTTTATAATATATGACTTTAAAACTTCTGTTGCCCATTGTCTAAACTTTGTTGCTTTTTTTGAATTTGTCCTGTATCCGAACAGCTATTATCATATCTAGATTATAATACTCAATATTTCTATTAACCTTACGACTACCTTCGATTTGAACTGTTGGGAATTTCCCAACAGTTGAGTCTTTAGATAATTCTTGTTCATCAAATATATTTTTTATATGTTCACTTATTGTAGATTTATCTTTTTCAAATAATTCGGCAATTTTATTAAGTGGTAGCCAAAGAGTTTCATCATATAAAAAAGCTTCGATTTCTACTTTATTATTTTTATCTTCATATATAATTAAATCTCCTTTTGTTAAATCTTGCATATAATTTACCTTCCTTTTTATTATTTAAGTTTTTCTTTTAACTGACTTATCTTTTTACTTCTGCTTGGTTGTTCATTTAAAAGAAATGCTAATAGTAGCATTTGATATGTTTCATCATACCATTTCTCCATTGTATCTTTTCTCATTTTAGATACATATTCTTTTTTACTTTTTCCACTTTTATTGTTGTGTCTAATATTTATATTGTTCAACATAAATCCAATGTCATCATCTAATTTGCTATTTAGACCTTTAATATTGCTTTTGATACCTTCATATTTATTAGCTAATTGCAATAAAATTTCTTTCTTTTTATTAATATCGCCTTTTAATAAATAATGATTATATTCAATTACTTTACAAGCAGCATCTTCATCAACAATTTCAGCTACAGCCATAGCAGGCAGAAATTTAAATGTTCTAAAACCATATTAATGTTTTCTGATAATACTGTATATTCTTGATAGTATGTATATTTATATGTATCTCGATCATCTGTAGTGTTATCTTGAAATAGTTTAAAGTCACACAGCATTATTAAATTTTCTGCAAATTCTAAATACTTCAAAATATCAATGATTGCTAAATTTTCTGGTATATTATCTTCATCTAATTCAATATCTAAATCTTCTGCCATATCACTAATGTTTAAATAACTATGTCTATTTTTCCAATCATAAAAACAATAGTCATCAATAAATTCTATTACTGTTTTATTACCTGAATATCCTACATTTATGCAATCTGTATTTAGTAAATTATAAATTCTTTTAATTTCATCTATAATATTCCATTTATTTTCTAAAATTTCAAATATATTTTTTCTTACCATTTTATACCTCATCAAATTTATCATAATTTTATAATAGTTATTTTATCATATAAAATAATTTTTTTCAATATTACTACGAATAAATGTTCCTTTTATAATTAATTATAAATCAAAAAAATCATATAAAATAAATTGATTTATATGTGACAAAAATGTGACAAAATAAGATTGTAAATAAATTAAAACACACTATTTAAGCTAATTACATAGGATAGTCTTGTAGGTAAGAGCCTCCAAGGAAAAGTGCGTAAGCATTGGTAAATTAACGCTTACGCACTTTTACTTGTTTTTTAATTGAAAAATGAGTCCAGTATTTTCAGTACTTTTAGAGCTTAAATTTTTTTAATCTTTTAAAATGAACTTAGGCACAAACTGACATTTTAACTTTTTATACGTAACACTTTTAAATTTATTTTTCTATTTTACTAAATTTTCAAAAATAATCTTGCTAATTTGTTTTGTTTGCTTGAATAAGGTAGAAAAATATTGTAATATAATATCAACCTTTCGCTGTCAAAGGTAGTCTTTACATAAGGACGGAAAGGGGGCAAATAAGATGACACAACCAGACCTTATTCAAAAATTAATTGAACAGTTACTAGCTGAAAGAGAAAAGAACATCAAACTTCAATTAAAATTAGAAGAAATAAAAAAAGGTAAAGACTAAATGTGTCATTACATAGTCGAAAGTAGGAAGGAATTACAGGAACTTTCCTACTTTTAATTTTGAATAAAAAAAGTATGTGTATTACAGGTACACATACGCAAACAATATACACAACCAGACCGAAGGTACATTGATTAATGTACTTATATAATAACATTTTTTTTATATTTTGTCAAATACGATTTTTCAAAATTTTAAATCAAAAAAATACATTAGCAGCAAACACCACTAATGTATTGATGGTAATAAACTTATACAAAAATAAATTTATTACACTATTAATATGAACAAAAATAAAAAAAATATACCTAAAATTAATAAAGTTTTAAATTATCTTCAAGAATATCAACAATAGGCAATAAATTCTCAGAATTAGATTCAATATAGAAAAATGGATAATTTGTTTCTTCCTCTTTAAACACCGTTATCTTAATTTCACCAAACGGTTTTACTTCAATCTTTTGTTTCATTTGAATTCCTCCTTTATCATCAGTAACACACAACATTTTAACAGAATAAAACCAAAAGCATAAAAACTTTTTATCAAAAAGGAGAAAACGATGAACAAAAATGAAAAAATATAAAAATAATCATAAAACGAGTAGTTTATATTTTTTACATCAAATATCATAAAAAAAAGAAAAAAGGAAAGTAGAAACAAATAAAATAAAAACATATACTGCTATTAGCATATACTTTTTTCTACATTAACAGTAAAATTACTTAACTTCTTTAAAAAAATCATACTCACTACCAACCAAATTATTCCTTGCTTGATAATAAGAACCATTAACAATAGCATGATTATCACCAGTAAGATCAACATCCAATTTAGCATGATAAATAAAAGTTTCATTACGATGATTTTTAATATGAATATCAAACTGTAAAACATAACTAATGGCTTGTAAATCAATATTAGCTTGCCCTAACAACTTTCCATTTAAAGCAATTGAGGAATTTTCCTCAGAAACGGAATAACTAGGAATAATATCTTTATTCACAAAACCCAAAGAAATTGGATTTGAGCAATCTGTATAAAAAGTAGGCTTATGATAGTCTATCGTTTCATTTTGTTCATTGGTATTTACAATCTGAAAATCAATACGCCCATTTTCAGGAACACTTAGAGGAACATACTTGCCAAAATCATTCAAATTCTTATAAGCTAAATACATTTCACCAGAAGATCCCTTACTTGACATTTGAATGTTATCAATAAATAATTCTTTCACTGTATTTTCAGGAGTTAAATCATAAATATAACTCGTATTATCAATAGAAAGAGAAATATCACTATATTGGCAAATACCCAAATTTTGTAAAGAATGATTATGACTATAATCGTTTACACCGGCACTATGAAACAAAAGAACCTTATTTAAGCGAAAAACAGATTGTTGATTCTCTTCAGCAATACGAATAGAACTACGCACAAATTCTTCCCTAGCGAAACTTCCATAAAACAAATACGAATAAGCCAAAATACACAAAAGCAAAAGAACAATCAAAACGGCAAACCATATTTTTTCATGCCTAACTCGTATCTTAATCACGATAAATCCTCCTTTGCATCATTATTCATATCATTTAAGGGGATAGATGTATCCCCTTAAGTTTCTACTATTATTTAACAGATAAACGATTATATAAATAATTCATATAAGAATATACTTTTGTATTCCAATCCGGATCACTAGCATAGCGCTGGTTCACATCTTTTAACGTAGAACCATGATAATAAGTTGCCACAGCTAGTTCATTACCATAAATTTTAGTTCCCGGTGGATTAATATAATATTTAGTTAATACTTTAGCCACTAAATCAATCCCCTCAGCGTAAGTTTCAAACTCATAAGAAGATTCATAGGGAGTAGAATCATAAGACCCATACCCGAATAAATTTTTCTTATCATTCGCAATTTGAGAAGTACCCCAAGCACTTTCATGAATTGCCATAGAAGCTAAGAAAAGTCCATTAATGTGATAGTTTTGTTCAGCTTGGTAAAAAGCCTGTGCATTGCTTTGGAAAACCAAATTAGTATCACTAGGAAGACCAGTAAAGATTTTTTGATAATCTTTAAGCGTAAGCCCACTTGGCTGATTAAGTACCATATCAGGATTAACCGTTAATAAAATCTTTTGCAGACGATTTTTCTCTGGCATTGTTGGAGTAACAGCCGCAGAAGTTAATAATTTAGTTGGCAAATACCCAACCACAGAGCCATAAGAAACTTTGCACCAATCTTCACTTGGTAGTTCTAATAAAGTAACATCTAGGTAACGACTGATTTCTGCTAGACTATTTGCCTTATCTTCTGGATTTTCACGCAAAGTTCCAGCAGTACTTAAATACAAAGTATCGCCAATATGAGCCTTGATACGAGCTAAAAATTCAGAAGTACCTAAATTAACAATTTCAGGTAAATAATCTAATGTTTTTTCTTCTTTCAAAATGGTTTCCTCTGTAAACTCTCCATTTTCATAAGATTTAACCACTAAAACGTTTTTCTTTCCATTAATTCCTTGTTGAACAACAACGCGTTCAGCTTTAGGCAAATAAGTACATTCTTGTGAAACACTTTCATAAGGAATATCACGTTCCTCCGTAACTTGTTCTTTAGTTATCTCTTTTGCGGCATTTGCGGTAATAATAGAATGAGCATTTAAACGGTGACGGTTAACTTCAAACTCGACATCAGTATCAGGAATAACAGAAGGAGAAGAAGAATCTTTCGCTAAAATAGAATGGGAAAACATCACCACAAACATCAGAATAGCAATAATCATAACCGTTATACTAGAAATAGAAATAATTTTTTTACGATGTTTAGTAAAAGAGAAAGATGATTTTGGAGTAAAAGTTTGTTCCCACTCGGGAACAACAGAAGAATGACTTTCTGTTTTACGAAAAGCCTCAGAAACAGGGCGATATCCACTTTCATAAGTGCGTCTAGCTGCTTGCAATTCAGCAAAAACTTCCGGCAAAGTACGTTCTTGACTTGTACTACCAGTAACTGGCGTAGATTTTTTAGGTGTATCTTGTACCATTTCCCTTCTCCCTTCTTTCTCTTTAGATCAAATAATCTCAAATAGACAAATTGACGAATAAATCGATCCAATACTATTATATAATAGCAAACTCAACTTGTCCATACATTTTTCGAAAAAAATAGCTTGCAAATTTTGTAAAATACGATATAATAGAGGCAACAAAAACAAAAAAATAAAACATAGTTAAGATTTAGGGAGGTAAGCATTTAACGTTTACCGCTAAAAGAAGGAAGGAGTGTGTTGGCTTAAAGCCAACATAGAAAATAAAATGGAAACAAAAAGGTTAGAAAAACAAATAGGCTACATCTTCCAAGATAAAAGTAAATTAGAAAATGCCCTAAGGCATACCTCTTATGCGAATGAACATAAAGTAGATAGCAACGAAAAATTAGAATTTTTAGGAGATAGCATTCTAGAATTTGTCTCAAGTGAATATCTATACCAAACCTATCCAAACTTAAAAGAAGGAGAAATGACTAAAGTTAGAGCAGCAGTTGTTTGTGAACAAAGTTTATACCAAATTGCCAAAGAGCATAGTTTTAGTGATTTCTTACTAGTAGGTAGATCAGAACGTGCAAGTGGAGGAAATAAAAAACCTGCCATATTAGCCGATAGCGTAGAAGCAGTCATTGCAGCCATGTATTTAGATGGAGGGCTAGAACCAGCCAAACGTTTTATTCTCGATAATTTAAAAAAAGAAATTGAACTAGCAACTAAGCACGTTGGACTAAAAGATTATAAAACAGTATTACAAGAAAAACTGCAAGAACAAGGGGAAGTTCATATTCATTATGAGATTATTGGAGAAAATGGACCAGACCATAACAAAACATTTGAAGCAGAAGTATTTATCGAAAGTAAATCACTAGCTACAGGAAAAGGAAAAAGTAAAAAAGAAGCAGAAATGCAGGCAGCCAAGAAAGCATTAGAAAATTTAACGTAATTCATAGGTGTCTACATACATATACGAAACAATCCCCTTAAGGAAGAAAAAATAAATACCATACCACTGGTAAGCAAGAAAAGCGAAAGAGGTGAAACCAATTGAAAAAAGAATATATCATTCCTGTTTTTGTTCCTCATTTAGGGTGTCCTAATGATTGTATTTTTTGCAATCAAAAAAGCATTAGTGGGCAAAAAAAAGAGATGACAAAAGAAGAAGTGCAAAAAACAATAGAAGAAACATTAAAACAAATCAATGACATAGAAGCAGAAAAAGAAATTGCCTTTTTTGGAGGAAGTTTTACCGGAATTCCAGAAGAAAAACAAGAAGAATTCTTACAATGTGCCTATGAATACATAAAACAAGGCAAAGTAAATAGTATTCGCATCTCAACAAGACCAGATTACATCGATAAAACGGTATTAAAACGTTTAAAAAAATACAAAGTAAAAACCATTGAACTAGGAGTACAGTCAGCAAATGACTATATTTTAGCCAGAGCAGGAAGGGGGCATAACTTCAAACAAGTGCAAAAAGCCTCAAAACTAATCAGATGGTATGGCTTTACCTTAGGTCATCAAATGATGGTAGGTTTACCAGAAAGTACACGAATAGACGAAATCAACACAGCCAAGGCGTTAATCAAATTAAAACCTAAAATGATACGCATCTATCCAGTACTTGTCCTAAAAGGAACAAAATTAGAAAAAGAATACCAAGAAGGAACCTATGATCCACTACCATTAGTTCAAGCAGTAGAAACCAGTAAACAACTAGTCAGAATGTTTGCTGATCATCACATTGACGTTATTCGTGTAGGCTTACAAAACACAGACGAAATAGCAGACCCAACATCGAGTAAAAGTGAAATTGTAGCAGGTCCATTTCATCCAGCATTCAGACAACTAGTCGAATCAGAAATGTGGTATGATGCGATAGTAGGAAAAATCAAAAAATTAAATGTAAAAGTAAAAGAAGTAGAAGTAACGGTAAATCCAATAGATAGTAATAATGTGATTGGGCACAAAAAAGCAAATGTAACCAAATTAAAAGAACTATATGACGTAGAATTAATCGTAAAACAAGACAAAACAATCAAGCAAGGAAAGTCAAAAATCCAAATCACCAAAACCTATCAAGATTTTAAAGAAAAATAGAAAAATAGAAAATTAGGGAAGCAGAGAAGTAAGGAAGCAGGAGAAGCAGGGTAGCAGGGAAAAGAGGGGACGCCCTTAATTTCCCTAGTGAATTTTTCACTAGGGAAATTAAGGGCGTCCCCTCTTTTCCCTGCTTTCCTGCTTCTCTACTCCCTACTTTTCTGCTCCCTAATTTTTAAATAGCAAGAGGTATGTTTTAACCAAAATCAGGAAATACTACCACTAAGGTGAGTTTATGCACATAGAAGAAAAATACAATTTTCGTATCGTGATAAAAGAAATCATAGAAACCATAATCGGATCTCTCATTATGGCAATTGGAGTATCCTTATTTCTGTTACCAAATCAACTATCCTCAGGAGGATTAGCCGGAATTGCGACCATTATCTATTATTTAATGGGAATTCCTATGGGAACTACCATCTTAGTATTAAACATTCCTTTATTTATCTTAGCATGGGTAAAATTAGGAAGAAGTTTTATCATCAAATCACTCATTGGAACGGTAAGTTTTTCGTTTTTTATTGATATGATTGACCAACTTCCTGCCTTAACACAAGATCGATTTTTAGCGTGTATTTATGGAGGAATATTAATTGGGATCGGAACAGCGATTATCTTAAAAGGTCACTCTTCTACAGGAGGATCTGATCTAATCAGCTTTTTAGCAAGAAGCTATAAACCAAATTTAAGAATGGGACAAGTCATTATTATTATCGATGTCGTCATTGTGACTTTAAATATGATCTTTTTCCGCGAGATAGAAATAGGATTATATTCAGCGATAGCCATTTATATTATGGGAAAAATAATTGATATCATGTTTGAAGGAATTTATTTTACTAAATTAATTTTAATCATTTCAGATCACAACGAAGAAATTGCCAAAGAAATTGGAATAAATATCAAAAAAGGAACAACAGGATTATACGGAAAAGGAATGTATACCGGAACCGATAAATTAGTATTGATGTGTGCAGCCTCGCGAGGAGATGTTGCAAGAGTAAAAGAAACCGCAAGAGAAATTGATCCAAAAAGTTTTATTATCATTAGTAATGCTAGAGAAGTATTTGGATTAGGATTTAAAAGAGAATAAATCATAATACTCTAAGAAAATAGTATTATCATAAAAAGAGAATGTCCTATTTAAACAAAGAACATTCTCTTTTCATTTTATAAAACAAGATCATCATCTTCATTCATGAGAGACGAAGAATTTTGTTTGTGCTTTTTCTGTTTTAGTTTCCAACGTTCACAAGTCAAATAAGTCTCTTCTAAAAAAGCACGGTAGATAACTTCAATAAATTCTTGCTGAGAAGAAAGAGTATCCACAAAAGGTTTAGTAGAATTTTTATCATTAGGAATAGCATGGTAGAGATAATAATAATCAAAATCCTCAGCCAAAAACTCTTCTATGGCAAATTTCAATTTTCTCGGGTCATCCAAAAATTGAAGTAAATAATCGAACTTACTCACACTAATATTTTTTTGCAAAAGAGGTAAAACAGAGGATAACTCAGAAACATCAGTAACCAGATAGTCAGCAAAAATAGATAATTGAGAATTAGCAGGGCAAGAGATATCTGTTGTAGCAAGAAATGTTTCTCGATCTATTTCTTGATAAAAATGTTCTGCCACAAAATCACCATTTCCCAAATCAAAAAAATAACTACCATAAGGATTAATGGAAAAATTCATGTCATCAAAAGGTTCAGCAGTAGCAGATTCAATTTTCTCTTTCGTTTGGTCAGCAATTTCTTGCAAAAAGGGATTAGTAGCGGTATGACCTATACGTCGATTACTATCTTTAAGACCTGATAAACTATACATCATTGTACTTAATTTTCCTTGTTTTATCATTGGGTTAGCCATAATATTAGGAAGAAAATAATTTTCATAATAATCACGATTATATTGACCAGTAACTGGGCTACGAATTAAGCAATCCAAAAAACGAGCCTCTTTCTATGTTTATTTCTGTTTATTTTCACTCAAGAGCTACGAATTAAGCAATCCAAAAAACGAACCAATTTAGGGAAAAGAACAGATAAATCACTTGTAGAATTGGTATGAGTAAGGTATTCATCTAAAACCTTTGCTTCTTCTTCATCAAAAATAGGAGTAAAATGATAAGAATTATCTTCAGAGGCAAAACGTTTTTTCACCACTTCTAAATACTGAGGGTCAGAAAATAAGGAAGATGCTGAATCAATAATACCTAATCCAATTGTTTCATTTTTTCTAGAGGAAATTCTCCATGGTCGGAAAAACGAAAATTGGTAAAAAATTTGTGAGTATCATTTCTTGCTTTACCATAAAGCTTAGAAAAAAAGTCACTTTTAGCCGTTAAAGGCTGGGTAGAACTAGTAGGTAAATGCAAATTATGTAATAATTTAAGAGATTCCTCACGTTTTTCAGCTTTCCCATACACATCTCCCGGAAAAGAAGACTCATGAGAATAAGCAATTCCATGACAAATAGACAAATAAGGAGGAGGAACTCCATCAGGTTTAGAAAGTGATAGACTATGTAATTGATAAGATATACGCTCTAAAAGAGGAGATAAATTTTGAATATGATCTCCAGACACAACACAAACAAACTCATCTCCACCATCACGAAAAAGACGTGGCTGATAACCATGGTCCATTAAGTGGTGTTCAATAAAACATAAAGAATTTTCGATAGCCTTATCTCCATCAAGTTCTGCAAACTCAGAATTAAGTTCATTTAAGCCATTAAAATCAAGATAAATAATGGCATAATCAGAAAAAGTAGAAGAAGATAAACTGGGTAAAACAATATGATGAAGGTAGGGTTTAGAACGAACATGTGAAAACTTAGAACAAGAAAAACGATCCACTTGTTCTAAAATGCGATGAATAGATTTCATGGAAATTCCCCCTCTTCTACTTTCATACTAACATTTATATCTAGTTACATAATATCACATTTTATGATGTTTGACAAGAAAAGTTTAGAGAAAAACAAAAAATGGTAGTTTACTTTGTGCAAATAAAAGACTAGATTAATTCATCAAAAAAACAAGTAAAAACAAGAACGATAGACTAAAGGTTAGAAAATAAAAGGAAAAACTAGCTTTACATTTGTTGTGAAAAACCTGTTTATTTGATAGAATAGAAAGGAATTTATTTACGGCAAAAGAAGCACCAAAAACATTAAATTTAAAAAATGACATTGTTTACCAATACGACGAAAGGAGGAATATGTTGGATTTAAAAGCTAACATATACTAGAAAAATGCCAAACGAACAAATCATCAAAATACAAAAACCAAGTAACTTCAAAGCAAAAGATATCTTCACCTGTGGGCAGTGCTTTCGTTGGGAAGAAAATCAAGAAGGAAGTTATGTAGGAATATGGAGAGAAAATGTAGCAGAAATAAAAGAAGAAAAAAACACCATTATCGTCAAAGGAATTTTTCAAAATGGTAATGCACAATCAGAAATAAGTAAATATCTTGACTTAGATCGTGATTATGAATCACTTCAAACCAAATTAGCACAAAACGATCAAACAATGGCAAAAAGCATCGCCTTTGGAAAAGGGATTCGTATACTAAATCAAGACTTATGGGAAACAATCATTTCTTTTATTATTTCAGCAAACAACAATATTCCACGAATTAAAGGAATCATCAAACGATTAGCAGAAAACTATGGCAAAGAAATAAAATGGCAAGGAAAATCCTATTACACATTTCCTACTCCAGAAGAACTAAAAGAGGTTTCCATAGAAGAATACCGTAAATTAGGCCTAGGGTTTAGAGATAAACGAATCTATGAAACAGTACACATGGTACTAAATCAAGAAATGGTATTAGAAGAACTAGTAAAAAATTCACAAACACAAGAAGTAAGAAATGAATTATTACGTTTATCAGGAGTAGGACCTAAAGTAGCAGATTGCATATTACTATTTTCAGAATTAAAACGCTGGGAAGTCTTTCCCATTGATGTATGGGTAAGAAGAGTGATGAATGATCTGTATTTTCATCAGCCACAAGAAGAAAACGTAAGCCAAAAGCAAATACAAGCATTAGCACAAGAAAAATTTGGGAGTTTAGCAGGGCTTGCTCAACAATATCTATTTTATTGGCGAAGGGAAAATGAGCAAGTAAGTTGATAGGATAAAGCATTAATATTAGGTTTATAGGTAAAACCTGACAAAAAACCTAAATCAAGTAAGCAGGGAGAAATTGTTAGGAGAACAAAACTAACAAGAAAGAAAACATGGGGTTAAGAATAATCTATGGTAGAGCAGGAAGTGGAAAAAGTTCTTATTGCTTTCAAGAAGTAGCGAAACGTTTAACACAAGAAAAGAAAATTTACATCATCACACCAGAACAGTTTTCCTTTACTGCGGAAAAGAAATTAATGGAAGCCATACAAACAGAAGCGGTGATCAAAGCAGAAGTCATCACTTTTAGTCGAATGGCAAAACGAGTACTAGCCGAAGTAGGCGAGAAAAGAAGTAAACTAACCAAAAGTGGAAAAGCCATGCTCATGTTTTCTCTTTTGCAAGAACAAAAAAAGAACCTGCGTTTTTTAGGAAAATCAGAAGAAAATGTAGATCTTGCCATAACTACAATAACCGAACTGAAAAAACATGGAGTAAGCATAGAAGAGTTAAAAGCAGAACAAGAAAAAACAGAAAATCGATATTTAAAAACAAAATTAGAAGATATTCTTATCCTTTATGAACAATACGAAAAAGCAATGCTAGCCAATTATCAAGACGAAACAGATGATTTAACAAAATTAAGTGAAGTTCTAGAACAAACAGAATTTGGGAAAGAATGTGTATTTTATTTAGATGAATTTTCAGGGTTTACCTTTCAAGAATACAACATCATCAAAGCCTTAAGTAAACAAGCGAAACAAATTAATGTCACCATTTGTACAGATAGTTTGCTTTCATCTTCTCTACCAGAACAAGATATTTTTTATGCTAACAAAGAAACTGCCAGTCGCTTAACAGAACTTGCCAAACAAGAGAATATACACTTAGAACAGCCAGTATATCTAAAAGAAACATTAAGATTTAAAACAAAAGAACTTTCATGGCTTGAACAAAACTGGGGAAAAGCAAACCAAGCAAGCTATTTAGAAAAAGTAGAACAGATTGAATTATCTCTCTGCCAAAATGCCTATGCAGAAATAGAACAAATAGCCAAAAAAATCCATCAATTAGTAAAACAAGAAGGAATACGCTACCAAGAAATAGCCATTATCACCAAAACCATGGAAAAAGATGCCAGTCTCATTAGAGCCATCTTTCCCGAATATAAAATTCCTGTTTTTATTGATGAAAAAAGAGAATTAAGTCAAAATGCAGTCATTCAATATTTGCTTAGCATTTTTGAAATTCTATCGCGAAACTTTACTCAAGAATCGGTATTTCACTACCTAAAAACTGGTTTTGTGGACATCGAAGAAGAGGACCGTTATCGATTAGAAAATTATTGTACAAAATGGGGAATCAAGCAAAATAAATGGAAAAGAGAATTTACCTATGAAAGCCAAGACGAAAAGAAAAAGCAAGAAGTAGAACATTGGGAAACCTTAAGAAAGCAAATTGTAACGCCTCTTCTACGCTGGAAAAAAGAATGTAGTGAAGAAAAAAACATCAAAGGAATGGCGAAAGCCACCATGAATCTACTTATCGATCAGCAAATAGAACAAAAAGTAAAGAAAAAAAGAGGAAAATTAGAAGAAAAAGGAAAACCAGAACTAGCTAGTGAATTAAAAACTAGTTACGAAATTATTCTAACCCTTTTTGATGAAATGGTAGCTCTATTAGGAGAAAAAAAGGTAACCATAGACCAATTTTCGCAGATCGTAAAAATGGGGCTAACCAATAGTGGACTAGGCAAAATTCCAGGAACACAAGACCAAGTTACCGTAGGGGATGTAGAACGATCCAGAAGCCATCAAGTAAAAGTAATCTTTATTATTGGCTTAAATGACGGCAATTATCCAAGCGTAAAAAAAGAAGAAGGATTTTTAGGAGAAGAAGAAAGAGAAATCTTAAAACAAGAAGGAATAGCCTTAGCCAAAAGTAGCAAAGAAAACCTATACGAAGAAAACTTTAATTTATATAAAGCCTTTAGTACAGCAGAAGAAAAGTTATATCTATCCTATCGACTATCTGATGGAGAAGGGAAATCATTAAGACCATCAGTACTCATTTACCAAATGCAAAAAATGTTCCCAACACTAAAAGAACAAAGTGATAGGCTACAAAGAAAAGACGAAATCATAAACGAAACAGGAACTTATCCTATTTTACTCGAAAAAATCATGGAACAAAAAGAAGGAAAACCAATGGATAACCTGTGGAAACAAGTGTATCATTATTACCAAAGTCAAAGCTTTTGGAAAACAAAATTAAAGCAAGATTTAGCAGGACTAAGCTTCACCAATCTGCCAGAAAACATAGAATCAAATATGATCCAAAAATTATATGGAAACACATTAACTACAAGTATTTCTAAAATGGAACGCTTTCAAAACTGCCCATTTTCTTATTATTTACAATATGGATTACGCCTAAAAGAAAAAGAAATGCTAAGAATAGAAACTTTTGACACAGGATCATTTATGCACGAAATCATTGATTTATTTTTTGAACGAGTAAACGAAAAAGAAATACCCCTACCAGAATTACTAGAAAACCAAGAAGAAATTCAAAAATTGGTAGAAGAAATAGTAAACGAAATCTTAGCCGGCCAAAAAAAATATCGTTTTCAAGAAACCGCTAGTGTTAAAATTTTAGTGAGGCGATTAAAACGTATAGTGAGTAAAGCCTTAGTATATATGATAGAAAGCCTAGTTCATAGCGACTTTGAAATACAAGGCACAGAAGTTTCTTTTGGTCAAAAATCAGACTATCCTCCTATGGTCATCACCCTAGAGAATGGTAAACGCATAGAAATTACGGGAAAGATTGACCGAATTGATACAGCCAAAGGAGAAAAAGGAACCTATGTGAGAATCATCGACTATAAGTCATCAGCCAAAAATATCGATTTAAATGAAGTATATGCAGGTTTACAAATTCAGTTATTAACCTATTTAGACGTTGCCTGTGAAGAAAAAGATTTATTACCAGCAGGAATTTTATATTTTAGTTTACTTGAACAAATGGTAAAAGCCGATCAAAAGATTTCAGAAGAAGAGATTGAGAAACAAATTCGTGCTAACTTTAAAATGAAAGGTCTCATTTTAGCTGATGTACAGGTAATTCAGATGCACGATCATGAAATAAAAGAAGGAAAAACATCACAAATCATTCCGGCAGCCATTACCACTTCAGGAGGGATTAATCAGCAAAGAACAAATGGGGTAAAAGAAGAGGAATTTGGCATTTTGCAACGATATATTCAAAAAACAATAAAAGATATAGCAAAAGAAATATTAACCGGGAAAATAGAGATTCATCCATATCAAAAAAAGGGAAAGAAACCATGCGATTATTGTGCTTATCATAGTATTTGTGGGTTTGACCGAAATTTACCGGGGAATAAATGTAAGTTTTTGCTAAATGAAACGAAGGAAAAGGTGCTAAGTAGGATGAGAGAAGAATTGCGGAGAGCAGAGAATAGATTAGAATAATTTAGTTTAGATATGACCTCTATACTATTATCGTTTTTATGATAATGAGTGATAAAAAAATATTTTTATTATTATTGGATTGCTACTGGATTGTGGTTTTGATGAGGGAGCTACTTTTGTGTAAAAGTGTATTGAGTAATTTTGAATTTAGTGTGCTCTAGAAGTTAAAAAGATAGAAGGAGGAAATCTGTTGGTTTTTAAAATTAACAGATAAAGAAAAATTATGGATTTATCAAATGATCAAGTAATTCATCAGGTAAAAGATGGAGTAGAATTTTTGCAATTTCGTCGATTATTAGATTTTGAAGATAAACTTACTCATGCGTATTCCTTAGGAATAAACGTAAATTATCGTACAGCTAAACCAAATCAAGAGCCATTAGATGAAAAAGAATATAGAGCAAGGAAAAACGATTATGATTTACTAATGAAAGCGATTGGATGGAAAACAAACCAAATCGTCAAACCAAATCAAGATCATACAGACGAAATAAAAATATTCACCACAAAAGAAAAGGATAATGAGCCAGATTGGAATTTAAATACATATAACCAAACAGATGGATTGATAACTAAGCAAAAAAATACATTATTAGCCACAACCAATGCGGACTGCTTACTACTGCTTTTTTATGATCCAGTAACTAATACAATTGCTAATGTACATTCTGGATGGAGAGGAACTGCCCAGAAAATAGCAGAAAAGGCAGTAGAAAAAATGAAAACAGAATTTGCTTGCCAACCAGAAAACATCATTTGTTGCCTTTCTCCTAGTATACGTATGTGTCATTTTGAAGTAGGAGAAGAAGTAAAAGACCTGTTTGTGAGCCAATTTGGAAAATGGGGAAAAACGCAAAATTGGTTAGTAAAAGTACAATCAGAAAACGATAAAGAAACTAAACAACAAAACCCAAAACAAGACAATGAAAAAGAACAAAAGCAAAACCAAGAGAAAGACCAGAAAGAAGAAAATAAGCAAAGCAATGAAGAAAAAGAGCAAACAAGTGAACAAGGTAAAATTCAAAAATGGAAAATTGATACGGCAAAATTAAACCGCATGATGTTAGAGAAACAAGGGCTAAAACCAGAAAACATTATTGATTGCGGAATTTGTAGTATGTGTCATAGTAACCAAATTCATTCTTATCGTGCAGAAAAAGAAGGGTATGGATTAGAAGTAGCACTAATAGGATTGAATGAGAAAAAATGTAACAAATGATATTTGCACTCTAGAACTACTTTTGTGTAGATAAATTCGCTAAAAAAATAGAAATAACAAAAAAACGTGAAAAAATCACGAATTTTAAAACAAAAAACGTGAGAAAATCACGAAAATGATTGACTAACAAAAGAAAGTGATATATAATTAAAAAAAGAAAGACAGAAAAAATACAAAACGTTTCCTCACCATATGACTTACGATAAAAGGGGAAAGGAGTGAATTTAGCATGGAAAGAATTATTTATCAAAACCTGTTAAACTGGAAAGCAAAAAAGATGAAAATGCCCTATATGTTAGTGGGAGCAAGACAAACCGGAAAAACCTATATTTTAAAAGAATTTTGCCAAAAAGAATTCCAAGAATATATATACATAAATTTGGAAAGTAGAGAAGATATTAGAAAAGTATTTGACCAAACAATCATTCCAGAAGAAATCATAAGAAATATAGAAATTTTATTAAATAAACAAATTAATATAGAAAATACAATTCTATTTTTAGACGAAATACAAGTATCAGAAAGAGCCATCAGTTCATTAAAATATTTTTGCGAAAGTGAAAAAAACTATAAAATCGTATGTGCGGGAAGTCTTTTAGGAGTAAAAATAAATAGGTTTAAAGCTTCATTCCCTGTAGGAAAAGTTTGGATAGAATATTTATATCCAATGAATTTCGAAGAATTTTTAAAAGCAATAGGAGAAGAAAAATTAAATGAAGTAATCAAAAAATCCTACCTTACCATGGATCCTTTAATTGAACCAATACATGAAAAAGCGTTAAGGCTATATCATGAATATTTATGCGTTGGGGGAATGCCAGTAGCCATTAAAGAATATATCACAAGTGGAAAAAACATCATGGAATATAATGATGAACTGGAAGAAATGATTTTAACATCTTATTTAGCAGATATGGCAAAATATACACAAAACACAGAAAGCATAAGAAATGCTAGAATATATCAATCAATTCCCTCCCAATTAGGCAAAGAAAATAAAAAATTCAAATATTCTTTAGTAGAAAAATCAGCAAGAGCCAGAGAATATGAAAGCTCAATGCAATGGCTTGTGAGTAGCAATATGATTTTGAAATGTGAGGGAATAAAAACGCCAAAATCACCTCTAAAAGCTTACACGGATGAAAATTTTAAACTATATTTAAGTGATATTGGATTATTAAGAAAATTAGCCAAAATCAGTATTTCAGAAATAATGTTAGATAAAAATAATTTATATAAAGGAGTTCTAGCGGAAAATTACATAGCACAAATTCTGTATAGTCAAAAAAGAGAATTATATTATTGGCAATTAGGAAGTATGTACGAAGTGGATTTTCTAATCAATCTAGAAGGAGATATCATTCCCGTAGAAGTAAAGGCTTCTGATCATACTACTTCTAAAAGTTTAAATTATTATATAGATAGATACAAACCTAACTATAGTATTCGCATTTCAGGTAAGAATTTCGGTTTTCAAAATAAGATAAAATCAATACCATTATATGCTGCACATTTAATCCAAATTTGATTGATTGATAAAAGATACAATGATATAATAGCAATAGAAAATAAAAAAGTGTAATTAAAGATAAAATCAATTTAGTTAACACTACCAAAAAAAGAGGGAGGAAGACAAATGAAAAAAGTAGGAGAAAAAGGAATTACTATGGTTGCCCTAATCATTACCATAATTGTACTACTCATCTTAGCAGGAGTAACCATTCCTAGCCTAACAGACAAAAAGGGAGTCATTAATAGTGCGAAAGATGCCAAACACGATACAGAAACACAAGCAGGAAAAGAAATGCTACAAGAAGAAGTATTAAAATCGGACGATCGCTTTGGAGGAATTAGTTTAGACAAATTAAAAAAGAACATCAAAAATAATATCAAAGGAGCAAGTATTCAAAACGAAAGCACAACAACATTCCCACTAACCGTAAAAATAGACGAATATACTTTTAGTATCAATGAAGAGGGAGAAGTAACAGAACAATAAAAAATGTAACAACTTAGGAGGTACATTAATCTAGTCCGCTCTCAAGGGGATATCGTTATTGATTTTTCCGCTATCCCCATTCAAGAAAATGTAATTCACTTACGTTCATAACATTTTCTAAAACGGTCACCTTAGGTACGCTACAAAATCAATAACGATATCCCCTTTACGCTACTCTACAGAAAGATCGCCTGAGTGGTTACCAAAAAAATAAAAACAATAAGAATCTCCAAAGACATTAAAGACAATTATTAAAAGAGGTTATCAGTGCTTATATTGGTAAATGGGAACAAAAGAAAACAAACGAAAAGATGGAATAAATAAGGATGGAGTAATTATGGTTGAAACATGGGAAGAATTAGAAAAATCAATCGAAAATTGTCAAAAATGTAAACTAGCCAAAACAAGGCAAAACATTGTCTTTGGGGTAGGAAATCGAAACGCCAAAATTATGTTTATTGGAGAAGGACCGGGGGCAGACGAGGATAGGCTAGGAGAACCCTTCGTGGGAAAAGCTGGAAAGCTTATGAATATGGCTTTTGAAACAGTAGGCCTAAAACGAGAAGAAGTATACATAGCCAACGTAGTCAAATGTAGACCACCCGGAAATCGAAACCCAGAAGACGATGAAGCACAAGCCTGCTTAGACTATTTGCGAAATCAAGTCATCCTAGTCAAACCAGAAATCATCGTTTTATTAGGAAGTGTAGCCTTAAAAAACATCTTAGGAAAAGAATATGGAATCACTGCCTCACGAGGAAAATGGATCGAAAGAAAAGGAATACGCTATCTGCCAACATGGCATCCAGCAGCCCTATTAAGAGACGAAACCAAAAAAATAGATTTTATCCAAGACTTACTATTACTTACCAAATAGTAGTTGCCGAATTGGTGCCGAATTGGGGACGGGGTAAAAAAAGGTAAAATTACCTTTTTTTACCCCGTCCCTAATTCGGCAACTTTTTAGCATATAGATCTAGACAAATCAGTCAAATGAATTGACGAAAGTAACAAAAAAGAATAAAATAGAAAAAGAAATAAACAAAGTCGAAAGGAAGAAATATGAGTTTAGTAAAGATAGAAGAAAAAGCTAATTACTGTTTGCATTGTAAAACAAAACCTTGTATGCAAAAAGGATGCCCATTAGGTAATCAAATTCCTGATTTTATTCAAGAAGTAAAAGAAGGGAATATCGAAAAGGCATATGAGATATTGCTAGAAACAACAGTTTTACCGGGAATTTGTGGAAGAATTTGCCCTCATGAAAAACAATGCCAAGGGTCCTGTGTTAGAGGAATTAAAGGGGAACCAGTATCTATTGGGGAATTGGAAGCTTTTGTATTTGATGAAATGATGAAAAAGGGAAAACAAAAACCATTATCAAAAACAAAAGAAGAAATATATAGCCAGTATAAAGTGGCGGTAATTGGTGGAGGACCAGCTGGGCTAACCTGTGCAGCTTTCCTAGCTAGAGAAGGAGTACAAGTAACAATTTATGAAAAACATAATGAACTAGGCGGAATTTTAAGTCATGGTATACCAGAGTTCCGCTTACCAAGAGAAACAATTACACAAACAATAGATACAATATTAGCTTTAGGAATAGAAGTGAAATTAAATCAAAAACTCGGCAAAGATTTTACTTTAGCCAAAATAGAAAATGAATATGATGCAGTTTTTCTAGGAATAGGAGCTAATCAATCTGCCAAAATGGGAGTAGAAGGAGAAAAGATAAAAGGCGTTTTAGGAGGAAATGAATTACTAGAATACCAAAATCACCCTAATTATGAAGGAAAGACAGTTGCTGTTATTGGTGGGGGAAATGTAGCTATGGATTGTAGCCGAACCATAAAACGATTAGGAGCCAAGGAAGTAAAAGTAATCTATCGCCGTGCAGAAGAACAAATGCCTGCCGAGAAAAAAGAAATTGCTGAGGCAAAAGAAGAGGGAATTGAATTTTTATTCCAAAATAATCTAGTAAAAATTAGTGGAAAAGATAAAGTAGAAAAAGTAGAATTGATCAAAACAAAACTAATTCAAAAAGAAGGGGAAAGTAGATTAGTACCAGTAAATGTGGAAAATAGTAACTACCAAATTGACGTAGATTATGTCATTATGGCATTAGGCTCTACCATCGAAGAAGAAGTACTTGACCTAGGATTAACATTAAATAAATGGGGAAATGTACTCATCAATGAAAACTACCAAACCTCTAACCCCAAAATATATGCTGGAGGAGACTTAGCAGGAATGAAAGGAACAGTGGCATGGGCTGCTAAATCAGGGAGAGAAGCAGCAAAAAATATCTTAGCCAACACAAAAAAAGATTAGAACAGGAAAAAAAGATGGCCGTTGTAAGAGAATAAGAAAAATAGAAAATAAACATGAGAAGGATAAAGAGGAAGGGGAAACAATAAAAGCAGATTAAGTTTGGTCAGTTACTTAATCTGCTTTTTCTCTAGCCAATGGAATCTGCATACACAGGCTAACGAACTTCTTCTTTATCTTGTTGTTTACCAGTTAAAAGTTGTTTCAATTTTCTAAAAAATAAACGCAATTTACTCATTTGTTTATTCAGTGAAACAGGGGAAATTTCTTCACCACCATTTTCTAAAACTGCATATCTATGTTCTAATTCAGCCATTTTTTCTACATAATAATTATTAAAAAAAGTATACCCTTCAGCCACACCCAAATAATCTTTAAAATGATATAACTTTTTACGATACTCTTCAATTTCCTGTAAAGTACTAATTTTCTCAAAAACATGATCAAAATAACTTGCCAAAATCAAATTTTGAGTACGCATAAAAGTAAGCATAATTTCATTTTTTAATTCATCAATCTTTTGAAGCATATTATCTACTTTTTTATTGCGATCATCAATTTGAGCAATTTTATTATTCAACTTAATGATATCCTCTTCACGATACAAAATATCATCAATCGCATTTTCAATAGCCAAAAATGTCTTAGGAGAAGTAGCCTCAATAAAAGCATTTTTAAAGGTATCATCACTATTTAACGTACTCTTAAACAAAAGATCCTCTCCCAATAAATAGGCAAGTTGTTCCACTAAACAACATTCCAACGGATAATAAGACGGACTACTAGTCGTAAACTGTATTCCAAAATATTTCACAAAATCCTTAGGGATACCAATTACTTTAGAAGCCATTAACTGAACAGCAGCTTCATTTAATCCCAAACCATAAATTTTAAACTCTGTATAATCACAAAGTCCCATACGAATCAAATAATTACGTTTATCCTTAATTTCTTGTAAATAATGAATGCACTCATGAATAGCAAACTCCTCTCTTTCCTCAGGAGGAATATGCACATTAAAATAAATAGAACTATTTTTATAGAAATAATTAGCCTCAGCCATACCATCAGGCATCTTAGCTGTAAACATATCTAATCTAGACAACTTAATAAACAGCTCATCTTGGCGAAGACCAAAATCAGGAAAAGTCTCACAAAGTCTAGTAGAGATATTTCGAGCAATCGAATTAATCGTCAAAGTATCTAGCTTTTCCACTATTTCAATTCCATCTTTTTTTAAATCAGATTCCACACTCATCATCGATTCTCCTTCGATTCTACTTTTCTAACTTTATTATACAATAAAAAGACAAAATATTCATTGCAAATAGATTAAATGTTTGTTACATTTGTATGACATGACACACAACCAAAAGAAGAAAGAGAAAAGAAAGAGGAAGAGGAAGAGGGAAAAAAGGGGACGCCCTTTTTTTCCCTATCTAAAATTTCCCTACTAACTTAAAAAATACTATAAATAACTTAGGTTCGGAGCCGACTCATTCCTCAAAAACATTAATCAATAACTTTTGAACTTAAATCTTAAAAAATAGTTATCCATTTTGCTAACGACCATAGGAAAATAAGATAAATAAACGATTAAGCTTACTCCCAACTAAGTTTAGAGAAAAAATAATGGATTAAAGAAGAATAAAAGTTATGACTTAAAAGAAAAAATGATTGGAAGCCGAAATAGGGAAAAAAAGACTAGGGAAGAAAAGGGCGTCCCCTTAATTTCCCTAGTTGACTACAATATTATAAATTTTATGTTTTACATAAATTTCTTTTACAATTGTTTTTCCTTCTAATTTTGCATCAATCGCTTTATGCACTTTTTCCTTTACCAAAGATTCGTCTGCATCAGCAGGAATGGAAATGGTTAGTTTTAATTTTCCATTGACTTGAATTGGTAAAGTGATTTCTTCAGCAACGATTTTTGCTTCGTCGTAGGTTGGCCAAGTTTCATAGGCGATGGTATTTTCATGATGTAAAACTGCGTTCCACAATTCTTCGGTGATATGAGGAGCAACAGGATTTAATAGTTTTAAAAATCCTTCTGCATAAGTACGTGGAAATACTTCTTCTTTATACACACTGTTGATAAAAATCATCATTTGTGAAATAGCGGTATTGAAATTCATCGTTTCATAATCGTTGGTTACCTTTTTTACGGTATAGTGATAAAGTGTTTCTAAGTTTTTGTTTTCTTTGTCTTGAATTTTATCTGATTCGGCATATAAACGCCAAACACGATCTAGAAATTTTTTTGAGCCTTCAATTCCATTAGGATCCCAAGGTTTAGCAGCATCAATTGGCCCCATAAACATTTCGTATACACGTAAACTGTCTGCACCATATTGGTTTACCATATCATCTGGATTGATGACATTTCCTTTGGATTTACTCATTTTTTCTCCATTTGGTCCTAAAATCATTCCTTGATGGCGAAGTTTAGCAAAGGGTTCTTTTACTGGTACAATTCCTTTGTTATATAAGTATTGGTTCCAGAAACGAGAATACAATAAATGACCAACGGCATGCTCTGGTCCTCCCACGTATAAATCAACTGGTAACCAATGTTTCATTAATTCTTCACTAGCTAATTGATTTTCATTGTTAGGATCAAGATAACGTAAGAAGTACCAACTAGATCCAGCAGAGCCAGGCATTGTGCTTGTTTCACGGATGGCTGATTTACCTTCAAAAGTAGTATTTACCCAATCAGTTGCTTTATCTAAAGGAGAGGCTCCTGTTTTAGATGGGCTATAATCTTCTAGTTCTGGTAAAACTAAAGGTAGTTCTTCATCTGGCAAGGCTTTCATTTCATCATCTACATAAACAATAGGAATTGGTTCTCCCCAATAACGTTGTCTAGCAAAAATCCATTCACGTAATTTATAATTTACTTTTTTTGTTCCTAATTGATGGTCTTCTAACCACGCAATCATTTGAGTGATAGAGTCTTCCTTGTTTAAGCCATTCAAAAAGTCAGAGTTAATATGAAGACCATCACCAACAAAGGCTTCTACGGAAATGTCTCCACCTTCTAATACAGGAATAATAGGAAGACCAAATTTGGTTGCAAATTCATAGTCTCTTTGATCATGTGCTGGTACAGCCATAATACATCCTGTTCCATAAGTAGACAAAACATAATCGGAAATCCAAATAGGGATTTTCTTTCCGTTTGCGGGATTGATCGCGTAACTTCCAGTAAATACTCCTGTTTTCTCTTTATTTAGTTCGGTTCTTTCCAAATCAGATTTAGAAGCAGCAAGCCTTACATATTCTTCAATTGTCTGCTTTTGTTCTGGCATAGTAAGTTTAGAGACTAATTCATGTTCAGGAGCAATAACACAGTAGGTTGCTCCAAATAAAGTATCTGGCCTAGTAGTAAACACAGTAAATGATAGATTATCTTGATCAGCAACTTGAAAGATAACTTCTGCCCCTTCTGAACGACCAATCCAATTTTTTTGGATTTCTTTAGTGGATTCAGGCCAATCAATAGTATCTAACCCATCTAGTAAACTATCTGCATAGTTAGGAATATCTAATACCCACTGTTTCATGTTTTTACGAACAACAGGAAATCCTCCTCTTTCACTTTTTCCATTGATGACTTCGTCGTTTGATAGAACACAGCCTAATTCTTCACACCAATTAACTGGCATTTCGATTAATTTGGCTAAACCATCTTCATACAATTGCTTAAAAATCCATTGTGTCCAATGATAAAAATTAGGATCACAAGTAGAAACTTCTTTGTCCCAGTCAAACGAAAGACCTAACATTTTTAATTGCCTTTTGAAAGTGGCAATATTATTTTTAGTAAAGATAGCCGGATGATTTCCAGTTTGAATAGCATATTGTTCAGCTGGCAAACCAAACGCATCCCATCCCATTGGATGCAAAACATTGTAGCCTTGCATACGTTTCATTCTAGAAATAATATCTGTTGCCGTATATCCTTCTGGGTGACCAACGTGCAGACCTTGACCAGATGGGTAAGGAAACATATCTAAGGCATAGTATTTAGGCTTAGAAAAGTCCCATACATCGGTATGAAAGGTTTTGTTTTTATCCCAATATTCTTGCCATTTTTTTTCAATTTCAGTAAATGTGTATGACATAAGTAGTACCCCTTTCTCTTTTTTGTAATTAAGGGTATTATATAATAAAAAGTGGAGAGAATCAAGGAATTTGGAAGAGTTTTTGTTTTTACACGTTACTAGATAATACTTTTATACCAAAGTAGCTCTGAACCCAAGACATCTGTAGTATTTTTTAGATAAATTTACGTCTGACAGTTCCCTAAGACCCGCGTCAGGCTTAAAACCCGATTACTGGCTTCTTGGTGAGGGACTTAAGGGTTTTATATTGCCCCTGCTATGGAAGACTAAATTTATCTGAAAAATACTACAGATGACTTGGGTTTAGAGCGGACTCATTCCTCAAAACCATTAACCAGCAACTTTTATACTACTCACTTACGATCTGAGTCTGTATAAAATTAATAATAATAACTCAAACCATTGTTATAGAAAAAAATAAAGGGAATCAGTTGCTATTGAAAAGAAAATAAATTTATGATACTATACATCAATAAGAAAAAGAGGGGGCAAGAAAGGTGAAAATAGGGGTAGATATAGACAATTCCTGCTATTGGGATATTCAGTATACGATTTATTTCCAGAAATAAAAAATAATCTATAAAAAATACAATAATGAAAAAAACAGTTTTAACAAGAGGATAATAAAGAAAAAAGTAGAGTAGGCTAAATTACAGATGGTTTCCATTATTGACACAAAATAAAAAGCACAGTATACTTAGAACCAAGATTAAGAAAAAAGTAAGCAAAATAGAAGTAAACCAACCCATAAAAACACAAAAAGGAGGAATACCATGACAAATTCAGAAAGAGATGAACTGTTATTATCCATTTATCAAACACAAAAAGAAACACAAAAAGACGTTCAAGAATTGAAACAAATAGTAGGAAATCATGACAAACAAATCCAAGGCATCCAAATAAAAATACAAGAAATTATTGATAGCCAAAAGGCAAGCGACAATTTATTAACAGCAGTATACCGAAAACAACTAGATATGGAACAAGATGTGCAAGAAATTAAACAAACGGTTCAACGATTAGAAAAACAAGACCAAAAGAACGAAGAAGATCATCAAGAAATAGAAAAGCAATTAAAATTACAAGATGTCAGATATCATCAACAAGAAACACACTTAACATTTCATGATTTTATGTTAGAAAGACAAAAAGAACAAATCTCGTATTTATTTAAATCACAAATCATTTATAGCTAGCCTATGCTAATCATAGGCTAGTGATCACCATTTTATTTCTTTTCATTTTCAATTAAAACAATGAATGAAAACGATCAATAAAACAAATAAAAGAAACAAATCAAAAGGAACAAATGAGCTAAACCTCTAAGTAAAGCAAGTTATTTAAGCATTTTCCTAAATTCTTTATTTACTTATTATTTTCTTAATTCCAGATAACTTCCTTTCTCATTTTGTAAGGAAATCGCTTAAAAATAGCTAAAACAGATAAACAGGTGAAGAGCAATGAATAAAAAGTTTGATTTTATGTGCACTAAAAACACCAATTTAGTGAAATCAATACATAGATCATGGTTAAGCGATTGCCTTACTCATTTTGCAAAAAAAAACAACTTGTGATACAATACGTTAAATAAGAAAAAAAGAAGAAACAAAACCAAAGGATGATAGCATGAGTAAAAATATATTAATTACCGAAAAACCTTCTGTTGCCATGGAATTTGCCAAAGTATTAAACATTAAGGCAAACCGAAAAAATGGATACCTAGAATCAGAAAATTGGATTATCACATGGTGTGTAGGGCATCTAGTCACCATGAGTTATCCCGAAAAATACGATGAAAAACTAAAGTTTTGGCGATTAGAAACTTTACCCTTTATTCCAGAAGAATGGAAATACGAAGTGATTCCCGCTGTACAAAATCAATTCAACATCATCAAAGGTTTACTGACAAGAGACGATATTGATACCATCTATGTCAGCACTGACTCTGGGCGTGAAGGAGAATACATTTATCGCTTAGTGGATCAAATGATTGGCGTGCAAGGGAAAAGCAAAAAAAGAGTATGGATCGATTCCCAAACAGAAGAAGAAATCAAAAGAGGAATCAAAGAAGCAAAAGACCTATCAGAATACGACAGCTTATCTGATAGTGCTTATTTACGAGCAAAAGAAGACTATCTCATCGGAATTAATTTTTCTCGTTTATTATCCATTATTTATGGAAGAAAATTAGCACAAAATATCAAAGAAGAAAAAGCATCCATATCAGTAGGAAGAGTCATGACTTGCGTATTAGGTATGGTAGTGGGAAGGGAAAGAGAAATTAGGAATTTTGTCAAAACAAAATATTATAAAATTATCGGAGAATTTGGAGATGAAACATCTTCTTTTCAAGCAGACTGGAAAGTAAATGAAAAATCAAGTGTATGGGAATCTCCCCTATTATATAATGAAACAGGATTTAAACAAGAACAAACAGCAAAACGATTTATTGAAGCATTAGCAGGAAAAAAAGCAATCATTGCTGAACTAAAAAAATCCAAACAAAAAGAAAATGCACCACTTTTATTTAATTTAGCAGAAATTCAAAATGAATGTACCAAACGTTTTAAAATTAAACCAGATGAAACCCTAGAAATCATTCAAAATTTATATGAAAAAAAATTAGTCACTTACCCAAGAACAGATGCCAGAGTATTATCTACAGCAGTAGCTAAAGAAATTCGTAAAAACCTAAATGGCATAGCTAAAGGCTACCAAAATGAAGAAGTACAAGGGTATATCAAAAAAATGGTAGAAGAAAAATACAGTACCAACTTACTCAAAACCAAATACGTCAATGATAGTAAAATAACCGATCACTATGCCATCACACCAACAGGACAAGGATATGAAAATTTTGACAAACTACCAGAACTACAAAAACAAATTTATCAAGTCATTGTTAAACGTTTTATTGCCATATTTTATCCACCAGCAGAATACCATAAAATTCAAGTAACCATTGAAGTAACTGAAAACGGAGAGAACAAAGAAAACGAAGAGAATAAAGAAAAGGGAGAAATCCAAGAAAACCAAGAAACAACAAAAGTAGAAACATTTACCACCAGTGGAAAAGTATGTACAAAACAAGGATTTTTAGAAATTTTAAGGCCAGAAAGTAAAAATACGAACAAAAAATCCACAGGAAGTGGAAAAGATGTGGATAACACTAAGGAAAACGAAGAACAAAACAAAGAAACGGGAAAAGAACAAGAAGAAAAAACTTCTGACTTAGAAATGTTGAAACGACTAAAAAAAGGACAAGAAATCGTAGTCAAAAATTACGAAATCAAAGAAGCGGAAACCTCTCCACCAAACCGATACAATTCAGGATCCATTATTTTAGCTATGGAAAACGCAGGAAAATTAATTGAAGAAGAAGAACTAAGAGAACAAATCAAAGGAGCAGGAATTGGAACAAGTGCAACAAGAGCAGAAATCATCAAAAAACTAGAAAAAATCAAGTATCTACAAATAAACACCAAAACACAAATCATCACTCCTACCCAAAAAGGAGAATATATTTACGATATTGTTTATCAATCTATGCCAGATATGTTAAATCCAAAATTAACAGCAAGTTGGGAAAAAGGGCTAGAAATGGTAGCGAAAAAAGAAATCAATTCAGAAGAGTTTATGAAAAAATTGGATCAATATATTCATTCGAAATTCAATAAATTAGTGATAAAAAGGTAAGGAGCGCATAGATAAACACTATGCGCTCCTAGAAACTACACATTCCAATAAATGATGAAAGGTCTATGATAGAGAACGTTTTCTTTGTAAAAGTTCTCAAAATCACGAAACTGTCCTTTCCCCTGAAAGACTTTCTCGCCCTCCTCACCAAGTGCCTTAACGCAAATTTTCTCTCCTTTCAGGAGCAATGCAATAGCATCAGCATCATTTCCTGTCAAGTCCATTGCGTTAGAGGGAACTTGAAAAGCTTGTAATTCTAAATCTTCATACCCCCAAAGGATAAAAAGTTGAGAAGAAGAAAGTTTCTCTAACCTTTGAAGTTCAGCAAGAGAGTAGACAAAACAATAGTCTCCCCGAGAACTCGTCTGACACAAAGGGAAAAGCCCCTGTTCTATCAAGTGTGTAGCTTCTTGTTTTTTGATTTTCTTCATGGTACTTACCTCCATTTTAGAAACCAACAATATTTACATAATGATTATACATTATTTGGAAAAAAATGTCAAACAGAAATCCACAGCAATAATTGCCGTGGATTTTCTGCAAAACTATGAAACAACAACCTCTCTCATAGCGTAGAGAACATCTATGCCTGCTTGAGGGTTTGCGATCCCATAACAACAAGCTTTGTTCAAAGCCTGTTGTAAATGCCTAGCGTTCCAATCGGCAGTCAGACGAACTTCTTCGTCGTCTGCGTTCGGCGGACATTGACGGAAGTCAAAATTCGCTAATGCCTCTGGGATCTTGTTCAAATTATCTTGCGGGTTAAAAACCGCACAAGGAAAATGAACAGTAAAAACTCCTATTGAAGTCGGAACCTTTTTTAAATAGGTCTGTGTTTCTTTAGTTTTTGGTAATTTCATAATGATACTCCTTTCTTCCTATTAGGAAGGTTGCCAAGTTTATAGTTTCGTGCCATGCACTTAATCATATTATACATCATTTTACATAAAAAGTCAAAATATTCTGTGTTCGAAATTAGCTAATTAAAATGCGATTATACCTAGACAATACTCCCCCCATTCACATGAATCACCTGTCCAGTCACATACCTAGAATCATCAGAAGCCAAATACAAATAAGCAGGAGCAAGTTCAAATGGTTGTCCAGCACGTTTTAAAGGAACATCTGTGCCAAAGATTTCAACTTCTTGTTTAGTAAAAGAAGCGGGAATCAAAGGTGTCCAAATAGGACCAGGGGCAACACAATTAACACGAATTTTTTGATCTGCTAGCGACAAAGCAAGTGACTTAGTAAACACATAAATAGCACCTTTAGTAGCGGAATAATCAATCAAATTTTTCTTTCCCTGAAAAGCAGTAATAGACGTAGTATTAATAATACTACTATTAGCCTCTAAAAAAGGAAGAACCGCTTTTGTTAAATAGAAAAAGGAAAAAATATTGGTTTCAAACGTATCTTTTAATTGTTGACTAGAAATATCTAAAATACTATTTTGAGGATATTGTACACCACAATTGTTGATTAAAATATCAATCTTTCCAAAACAATCAAGAACCGCTCCAGCGATATAAGTAGAGAAGGATTCATCGCGCAAATCACCAGGTAATAATAAACATCTTCTACCATATTGCTCAACAATTTGTTTAGTTAGATTAGCATCTTCATGTTCATTAAAGTAAACAATAGCAATATCAGCGCCTTCTTTGGCAAAAAGAACACTAATCGCTCGTCCAATTCCACTATCTCCACCAGAAATAATAGCGACTTTACCATTTAACTTACCACTAGGAACATACATAGGATTATCAAATATCGGAAGAGGATTCATTTCATATTCCATGCCCGGTTGAATTTCTTGATGTTGTGGTGGAAAAGTAAGTGGGGTTTTCACATTTTCATCTTTGTAACCAAAATAGGGAATAGTAGGGTAATTATCTAACATATACATCTCTCCTCAAAAAAATATCGATATACTATATGCCAGAGTCAAGAATAATAGAACTAAAAATGATTAACTAAAAAATAATATAAAAAAACAAGCATGACTATTATACTTGTTTAGCTTAATTTAAAGTTAATTTTAGTTGATAGATATATTCAATCAATTCTTTCGATTTTTCCCTAATCATTGGTTTATCTTTGGCCAAGTTATGATCAATCAAATAGGCTTCACCAAACACAACATCAACACGAGAAAATAAACGAGGTCTTCTGGTAATATACACAGGTAGCAAGGAAATTTGTGATTCAGCTGCAATATATACCGCACCATTACGAATACGTTTGCCAATGTCTTCCTCTTTTTTCACAACACCTCCCTCGGTAAAAAGCAAAAGTTGTTTTTCCTCACAAGAAGAATGAAAAAGAGAAATAGCATAAAGTAAACTACCAGGATCACGTTTATTGCGGTTTACCGGAAACACTTGATAACGAGTCAATAATTTTCCCAGTAATCGATGACGAAAAAGTTCCGATTTAGCCATAATAAATAAATTAGACGTTTTAGGATAAATAAAAAAAGGATCAAAAATAGAAGAATGATTCGGAGCAATCACACAACGAGGTGTATTTTCTAAATTTTCTAAATGATGATAACGAACGCGAAACAATAAATGACAACAAATAAAATTAACAACCTGTTTCATTCCCATATCTTTCGCCTCTCTTTCTAGTCATATTATAATGATAAATGAGGAATATGTCAATTTGCTCCAAAATATTGATTTCTGCTTACAGGCTTTCAGGTGGACTTATTCCTCAAAAACATTTTCTGTAACCATTTCTGTTTAAATATATGGTAAAGACTAGCTAATAGTAAGCAAATATGATATGATAATAAAAAAGAGAAAGAAGGGAAAATAATGGTTAACTTTACTCATGCCATAGAAGAATTCAACAACTATAAAGGCTCAGAGAAAAAGAAAACATTGATTTACAACAACAAGAAATATTTAGTTAAATTCCCAGACCCAATCCGAGAAAAAAATAAAAATATATCCTATATCAATAATGCCTTTTCAGAATACGTAGGAAGTAATTTATTCAAATTAGCAGGATTTAATGTACAAAATACAATTTTAGGAATATACGAATTTAAAGGAAAAGAAAAAATAGTATGTGCGTGTGAAGATTTTACCGATCAAGAACATGTATTATATGAGTTTGAAAATTTAGCGTTAAGTACAAATCCAGATAAAAAAATAGAAACAGAACTAAAAGACATCATGGAAGTACTAGAGGAAAATAAAATGATTAATACAGAAGAAACAAAACAAAAATTTTGGGATATGTTTATCTTAGATAGCCTAATTGGAAATACAGATAGACACAACGGAAACTGGGGATTTCTACAAAACAAAATTACGGGAGAAATTAAATTTGCACCAATTTATGATTGCGGTTCATGTTTAAATCCAATGCTTGAGGACAAAGAATTAAGTAAGTTAAGTGAAGTAGAACTCAAAAATATAGCCACAAATGTTTATTCTTGTCTAAAAGAAGAGGGAAAAAAAATAAATTATATGAATTTCCTTAAACAAATGCAAAATGAAGAATGTAATCAGGCTATCAAACGAGTTTTTCCTCAGATTAATTTAGAAGAAATGATCAACTTTATTCATAAAATAGAAAATATGTCTGAAATAAGAAAAAACTTTTATGAATGGATCATTAAGCAAAGGTATAAAATAATCAAAGGAATTAATGCAAAAATTCATGAAAAACCATAGCACTTTTTCCAAAAATATGCTATACTAAACCCATCGAATAAACCAGAAAACGAAGTCACCTTCGTTTTTCTGTCGTTTCCAAAGGAGAAGAAAACCATGAATATCCTATTAGGAGAACTAGGAAAATCACCCAAACTGATTAATCTAGTAAAACAAATAGAAGAGAAAAAAAGTCCGATAAGCCTATCGGGCTTAACTAGCGTGGGAGCAGTAGAAGTAGTAAGTAGTCTAAAAGAATTCACCAAAAAACCAATTGCTATTATTACCTATAATGAAATACAAGCAAGACAAATGGTAGAAGACTTCAAGGTATTTACCGATAACGTTATTTTCTTTCCCAAAAAAGAACTAGTTACCTATGATTATGTAGCAGAAAGCAAAGACTTACCTTATGAGAGAATTGAAGCCTTAAGTAAACTAAAAGAAAAAAGAAACGCAATTTTCATTACCACCATAGAAGCAGTTATGCAAAAACTACCCGCCAAAAAAACATTATTTAAAGATGTACTAAAATTTCAAGTCGGCGAAATTCACTCCCTAGAAGAAATCAAACAAAAATTAGTAAATTTAGGTTACAGCAGATGTGAACTCATCGAAGGCAGAGGACAATTCAGCATCAGAGGAGGGATCCTTGACATCTCCATGAATGAAACCATTGGAACTCGAATTGAATTTTGGGGAGATGAAATAGACTCCCTACGTCACTTCAACATCTCCAGCCAGCGTTCCATCGATACATTAGAAAAAATAGAAATTTACCCAGCGCACGAATATATTTTAGACCAATCCATAGAAAAAGTATGCCAAAAAATAGAGCAAACCATAGTAGATGAGAAACAAGAAGAATTAATTGAACAAGACATCGAACAAATCAAAGCAGGAAATTACTTAAGTAAAATTGACAAATATTTCGATTGTTTTTACCCAAACCAAGAAACCATTCTTGACTATTTAAAAGATAACACCATCATAGCCATTGACGAATGGAACAAAATCGAACAAAGAGCAAAAAACATTCACCAAGACACCAAAGAACTAATCAAAACACTAGTAGAAAAAGAAAAAATAGTACCACAAGCAGTAAATGAGTTAACACCTTTTGACGAAATCGAAAAACAACTAGAAGAAAGTAAAAAGCCACTCATCTACCTACAAAAACAAGATACCCAAGTCCAAAAACAAACCGAAAAATTTAAGTTTACTTACCGTGAAATTCACTATTATAAAAGTGAAATGGAATCATTGTTTACCGATATTCGAAAAGCAAAAGCCGAAAAAAAGCAAGTCTATCTCCTAGTAGGAACCAAAGAAAAAGCCAAAAAATTCCAAGAAATATTACAAAAAGAAGAAATCACCAGCAAAATTGACGAAAAATTAGACAAAACCATCATCGTAAAATCCCAAGAAAGCGGAATTACCATAGGAATCGGAAAACTATCAGCAGGGTTTGAAAATCATGAAATAGGACAAATCGTGATTGCAGCAGACGAACTAATCGAAGGAGGAAAACGCAAAAAAACCTTCGCCAGTGAAGCCTATAAAACAGGAGAAAAAGTTGTCTTTGCTGACTTAAAAGTAGGAGATTATGTGGTTCATAAAAACTACGGAATTGGTATCTATGTAGGAGTAAACACCATCAAAGCAGATGGAACCATCAAAGATTACATCAAACTAAAATACAAAGACGATGCTGTTTTATATGTACCAACTAACCAACTAGACTCCATCCGAAAATACATAGGAGGAGATAGCCTAAATCCACCAATCAATAAATTAGGAAGCAAAGACTGGACAAATACCAAAGCAAGAGTCAAGAAAAACCTAAGAGAAGTAGCCAGAGACCTAATCGAACTATATGCCAAACGTGAAAAAGCCAAAGGATTTAGCTTCACTCCAGACACACCATGGCAAACCCAATTTGAAGACAACTTTCCTTATCAAGAAACCGATGACCAATTGCGTTGTATCCAAGAAGTCAAAAAAGACATGGAAATGCCAAGACCAATGGATCGTTTGCTTTGTGGAGACGTCGGTTACGGAAAAACAGAAGTAGCCATAAGAGCGGCCTTTAAAGCAGTCATGGACCAAAAACAAGTAGCCTACTTAGTACCCACTACCGTACTTGCCCAGCAACAATACGAAGAATTTAGAGACAGAATGAAAGACTTCCCCATCCGCGTAGAAATTCTAAACCGTTTTAAAAGTGCTAAATACCAAAAAGAAGTCATCCAAAAACTAGCCTTAGGAGAAGTTGACATCGTCATCGGAACCCATCGTCTACTTAGTAAAGACGTAGAATTCAAAGACTTAGGATTACTCATCATTGACGAAGAACACCGTTTTGGCGTAAAAGCCAAAGAAAAAATCAAGCAATACAAAGCAAATATCGACGTGTTAACCATGACAGCAACTCCCATCCCGAGAACCATGCACATGTCAATCGTAGGAATTCGCGATATGTCAGTCATCTATGAACCACCACAAAACCGAAAACCAGTACAAACCTATGTCTTAGAATATGACCAAGAAGTCATCAAAGAAGCCATCACCAAAGAATTAGAACGAAATGGGCAAGTATTTTATATCTACAATCGAGTAGACACCATCCAAAAAAAAGCAAACGACATAGCCGAACTTGTACCAGAAGCAACCGTAGCCTATGCCCATGGACAAATGACAGGAAGCCAAATTGAAGAAATCATGGAAGACTTCATCGAAAAAAAATCCAATGTATTAGTCTGTACCACCATACTAGAATCGGGAATCGACATCCCAAACGCCAACACCATCATCGTCGAAAACGCAGATCGAATGGGGCTAGCAGGTCTATACCAAATACGAGGAAGAGTAGGAAGATCAGACAGGCAAGCCTATGCCTATATCACCTATAAACGAGACAAACTACTATCAGAAGTAGCCGACAAAAGACTAAAAGCCATCAAGGAATTCACCGAATTTGGCTCAGGATTCAAAATAGCCATGAGAGACCTAGAAATCAGAGGAGCAGGAAGTCTGCTTCGGAGAAATCCAATCAGGTCACTTAGAACAAGTAGGTTATGACACTTATTGTAATCTATTAGACGAAGTCGTAAAAGAAATGCAAGGAATAGAACTGCCAGAAGAAATCGACTTACAAATAGACTTAGACGTAAGCAGTTACATCCCAGAAGACTACATCCAAGACGGAAGTCAAAAAATCGAAATCTACCAAAACATAGCCCTATGCCGAAAAGAAGAAGACATCCAAAACGTAATTGACGAAATCATTGACCGATTCGGCAATATGCCACCAGAACTAGAAAACCTACTAGATATTGCTAGAATCAAATACCTAGCCAAACCATTAGCCATCAGTAAAATAGCCAGCAAAAAAACAGCAGTAGTCTTCACCTTTGAACATAGCAAAACAGAACTAGATATACCTCGATTAGTCAGTATTTATCAAAATCGTTTAAAATTTTCACCGGGAGTTAAACCAATGATAACACTAGAAATAGGCACAACCAATGAACGACAAATTCTAAATGATGTAACAGAAGCATTACGCATTTTGGGGACCAATCCAACTCCAAACCCAAGCTCAACTCCCATTTCCGGGACGGGGTAAAAAAAGGTAATTTTACCCATTTTAGGGACAGGTTGAAAAGAAACAAATTTGCCATTAGAATTTCAGGAAACAATTTTAGATTTCAGGAAAAAATCAAATCAGTACCTCTTTATGCAACATTCTGTATTAAAAAGTAATTAAGAGGATAAAAAAATTATTTTTGGGATAATACTAAGAAAAAGGAGTTTATCATGCAAAAAATAACCAGTAAAGATAATGAATTTATCAAACACATCAAAAAGCTAAAGGACAAAAAATATAGAGATTTAAGTCATGAATATATTATCGAAGGAATCAATTTAATTGAAGAAGCCATTCAGGAAAAGGTTAAAATCAATCAAATTATTATTTGTGATGACTGTGAAAAAACAGAAGCAATTCCGAAAGAATTAATGTATGAAATTGCCAAGCAAGAATGTATTTATGTTCCCAATAAACTTTTTGAAAGTTTAACAGGGGTAATTAATCCACAAGGAATTTTAGCCATTCTCAAAAAAGACAATCACCAAAATGAAATAAATTATACAGAAGACATCATAGTAGCTTTAGATGATATTCAAGACCCCGGAAATCTAGGAACAATACTACGTACAGTAGATAGTGTGGGCTTAACTCAACTATTAGTATCAAAGGGGACGGCAGACTGCTATAATCCTAAAGTAGTCCGTGCTACCATGGGAGCCATTTTTCGCGTTAACATCATAGAATGCGAAGAATTAGCCACAACGCTAAAAGAAATCAGAAAACATCACTTTGAAATTTTGACTACCTCATTAGAGGCAAAACAAAATATTTACGAAACAGATTTTCATCACAAAGTAATTGTCATCGGAAACGAAGCAAATGGTGTAAGACCAGAAAATCAAGCACTAGCCAATCAGAAAATCAAAATACCAATGCTTCGGAAAAACAGAAAGCTTAAATGCTTCAGTAGCTACAGGAGTGATACTCTATGAATACGTAAGACAAAAAATAGCCCCAAAATAGAGAGAAGGGAAAAATAAATGCAAAAAAAATATATTATTATTACCGGTGCACCAGCAACAGGAAAAACCACGTATGGAAAAAAAATAGCAAAAGAATTAGGAATCCCCTTTTTTAGTAAAGATGAATTAAAAGTAGAAATATACAATTCTTTTCAAAGGGAAATGGACTATGAAGAAAAGAGACAAATTGGCATTAGCAGTTATTCAGTTTTGTGGTATGTAACCAAACAAATGATGGAAACAGAGCTCCCATTTATACTAGAAAGTAATTTTACCGAAAAATCAAGTGAAATATTAAAGGGATTAGAAAAAACATATGGATATACAAACATTGTGATAAGATTTGATACTAATCTAAAAGTACTTCATGAGCGATTTTTAACTAGAGAAAATACAACTCACAGACCAGAGGGATTAAGGGCAAATGGAGTTTTTGATGATTTTGAAGAATTTGCCAAAATAGTACAAAGAAGCAAAAATTTTAATATGAACACAAACGAAATCCACATAGATACTACTGACTTTTCGCAAGTGAATGAGCAAGAAATGATAGATCAAATAAAAACAAAAATGAATAATAGCAGATAGGAGGAAAATCATGAAAATAATAATAGGAACAAAAAAATGCGTTTACTATGGCACTAACGAAACACATTAATGGAGACAAATGGAAATAAAAACAAGAAAGAAGGAACAAAACATGAAATTAAACTTAGTATTAGTTGAACCAGAAATTCCTCAAAATACAGGAAATATCGCCAGAACCTGTGCAGCAATAGGAGCTAAACTGCACCTAGTTCATCCATTAGGATTTGACATCTCTGAAAAATCAGTAAAGAGGGCAGGACTAGATTATTGGGACAAAGTAGAAATAGAAGAGCATCAATCCTTAACAGAGTTTCTAACAAAATATCAGCCAGAAAAAATAGCGATGTATTTTGTCACAACAAAAGGAAAACATGTATATTCCCAAGCTAACTATCAAGAAAAAGAAGAAGTATTTCTTTTATTTGGAAAAGAAACCAAAGGATTACCAGAAGAACTTTTACAAAAATACATAGAACAAACCATTCGTATTCCCATGAGACCTAGTTTACGTTCACTAAACTTAGCTAATTCAGTAGCTATTGTTGCCTATGAAGTAATGAGACAGGTGGAATTTGAAAACTTGGAAGAAATTAGTAGTTATTTTAACAAAAAGTAAAAAATAGATAATTTTATATACAAAATGCTCAAAATATGATAAAATATAAGTATGAGCAAATGCTCAAGTTTTTCCAAAAACAATTTTAGGAGGTAGCATTATAATGTTAGAAGGAAAACAAATTGTACTTGAGGCAACGGAAGGAATAGTCTTTCGGATGCGAGAGGAAGAAAATGGATTAGTAAGAATCACTGCCCTCAAGGCAAAAGAAAAAATAGCAAGTAGCGGTGATTATCAAAATCCACCAATTCCAAAGGGGTTTAGATACCTGACAGGTAGTTGGAAAGATGGATTTACCATCAAAAAAGAGTCAGACGGCAGTGAATTTGTATGGATTCCTGTAGGATGGCTACAACCAAACGGAACATTAGATGGAAGAAATTTCATCGAACGGTTTGGAAGAAGAAAATGGCGTAATGAAGAATTTACGGATGAGGAATTTCATGAGGAAGTAAATCAAAGCTTATTGGATAGCGTACAAAAATACGGAGGATTGTACATCGCTAGATATCACGCATCCAATGAAAATGGAGAAGTGGTTTTTAAACAAAACAGAATGCCCCTTGTTAACATTGACTTTTATGAGGCTAAGCAACTTGCTGAAGCTTATGCAAGAAACGAAGAACAAGTAAATAGCAGTTTAACCACGGGATCTACTTTTGATTCACTCTTACAATGGATCATCCAATCAGGAGCCAAAACAAAAGAAGAAGTAGTAGAAGATTCTACTTCATGGGGAAATTACTTTAACACAACAAATTCTCCCCAAAAAGTTTTACCAACAGGATCAAACGAAAATTGGTGTGTCTGCAATATATTTGATATAGCTGGCAATACAGACGAATGGACGGAAGAAAAAAACGGGTGTTCGAGGCGTGTGCTTCGTGGTGGCAATTACAATAACTATGGCGACTTTTGGCCCGCTGCCCATCGTGGTAACTACCATCCAAGTAGCAGTTATAGTTACACGAGTTTTCGTGTGCTACTTTATGCAAAGTAGCACTGACCCCTGTAAAGTACAATTAGGGAGGACTGAGATTTATGGTCCTTCCTCTTTATTTTTATGGAGAGGTGGAGAAATGGAAAAAAATAACCAACTGATTATCATACCAAAAATTGAAAAATATATCGAATATATGTTAGTGTTAATCTTAAAATTACCAAGAACAGAAAAATTTAATATTGGAAACGAAGTCAAAACGAGTATGTATGATATGCTAAAAAACACATTGCTAGCCACTAAAATCGAAAAAAGCAAACGATTACCGATTTACAACATAATTGATACCCAAATTTGCTACCAACGAATCTGTATACGAATTATGTACAATCAAAAATGGATCGACGAGAAAAAGTATAAATATAGCAATGAATTATTAAGTGAAATCGGGAAAATATTAGGAGGACTCATCAAATCGTTAGGAGTGAAAAAATATGCCTAAAACAATAAAAAATGTTTACGATGAGGCTGTTACTTTTGAAAAGCTATTACAAGCACACAAAAAAGCTAGAAGAGGCAAACGAGAAAAGAAGAATGTTATTCTAGTAGAATTAAAATTAGAACAAGAATTACTTAGACTAGAGCAAGAATTAAAAACAGGAACGTATCACCATGGAGGGTACAAAACATTTACTATTTATGAACCAAAAGAAAGAACCATTATGGCATCAGACTATGTAGATCGAATTGTTCATCAATGGTATGCAGAAAATTTTATTAAACCATACTTTGTGCCACAATTTATCCAGACATCTTATGCTTGCCTTGAAAAAAAGGGAATGCATAAAGCTTCAAAAGATCTTCAACTAGCCATGAGAAAAGCCAAAGACAAATGGGGAGATTATTATATACTAAAAATGGATGTGACCAAATATTTTCAAAACATCGATAAGCGAATATTATGGGATATTCTAAAAAGAAAAATAAAAGATAAAAAATTATTATGGCTAACAAGAGAAATACTCCTATCAACTAAAGGAATGGTAGGACTACCACTAGGAAATTATACTTCACAAATGTTTGCCAACATCTACTTAAATGAACTAGACCAATATAGTAAACACCAATTAAAATGCAAATATTATTTCAGATACATGGATGATGTTGTTATCTTATGTGAAAACAAAGAAATAGCCAAACAAATATTAGCCGAAATAACTGAATTTTTAGCAAATCACTTACGATTAACACTAAATTCCAAAACAAGAATATTCAAAAGTATTCAAGGAGTTAATTTTTGTGGATATCAAATTAACGAAAAAAGATTAAAAATCAGACATACGAGTAAATGCCGAATGAAAAGAAAATTGAAAAAATACACCCAATTATTAAAAGAAGGGAAAATGACCCTGCCTGATATACAAAAAAGTATAGCAGGTTGGCTAGGCTATGTTAAGCATGCAGATTCTTATCAGTTAAGAAAAAGTATGTTTTATATAGAGGGATAGGCTTGAAAAATGTTTATGTTCGAGGCGTGTGCTTCGTGGTGGCAATTACAATAACAATGGCAACAATTGGCCCGCTGCCCATCGTGATAACAACCATCCAAGTAGCAGTTATAGTGACACGAGTTTTCGTGTGCTGCTCTAATATTTTGTTAGATGGTGAGTTTTAAGGAATTCATCCAATACAATTATTAGGTATTAAAGGAAGCATATTCCTTCTTAAAAGAAATTTTAAGTAAATAGGAAAGAAGTAGTATACCTATTAGTAAATGAGTTATATTGAATATAGGTATACTACTAAAAAATTAGGAATAAAATTAAAGTACTACGTCCCAAATGAGAAGACCCAAAATAGAGAATATGAACCAATTTAATGGTGAACTATTCTCTATTTTTGTTTGAAATCAATACCATTTTTTGCTAACTGATGATAAGATATCCTCGCCATACATAAACGAGAAATAATAAATAAACGATTTACAACAATTAACTGATAATTTGATAATCTCCCTGCTTAACTTTTTTAATTAAATTTTCCCTAGACAAATTTTTAATGGTTAACGCCATAGTTGAGTAACAAATATGAGGAAATTTTTCTTGCAATTCACGTACAGAAAAAGTAGGTTTAGACAAAATATAATTTTTCAACTGATTTTGTTTTGTCGGTTTAGGAAGTTTAGCTAAAGAAGTAGTATCTGCTTCAATTTGTTTCTGATTGTCAGCTGTCTCTCTTTTCAAATCATTGTTAAGAGATAAGGATAATTTAGCCAAATCTTTTTTAGGAATATTAGCATAATCAGATTTAGCCATTACCATTGCTTTTTCAGGCTCAAAGTCTCGAGGAGAAGATGTATACTGGAATCCATACAAACACCTAACTTATTCATGATTATTTCTTTTCGACATTATATAACATTTTTCTTACAAAAGGAAGAAAAAAAGTTAAAAACATTTCCACAAAAAGAAAAAGAAAAATCACATACTCCCTACTCAATGATGAAATAAAAAGAAATAAGCCAAATTAGCTTATTTCTTTCAAAGTATAATTAGTTAAATCTGGTTTTTCCACATCTTGATCAGTCACTACATCAATTTGTATTGGATCATATTCAATCACATAATCAGATTGATTAGAATCTTTTGACAATATTTTTCTAATCCAACCAGTTTCTTGATCAACCCAGTAAGTATCATGATCAAACGAAACAACAAGGCAAGTCAATCCATCTATTTTTTCGGTAGTAATAAAATGAGTTAAGCTATAAAGAAACGAATTAAATTTAGTATTTCCTTCGGTAGTATCAGAAAAAGTAGGAAGTGAATCTAAAGTAGAAAATTTACTTGATTTACCAATAAATGCCGTATGATCAGCAGAAATACGACTTAAACCTTCGTCTGCCTGTTTATCTTTCCAAGTTACGATCTCTGTATATTCAGGTTTACTAGTAACCGATTTACTTAGATTTCCTTTTTTATAATACACAGTAGAAGTTTTTTCATCAATCTTATCAGCCTCATAAGAAACTAATGTACATCTAAAATTATCATGATTATCAGAAAGATTGATAACATGAGAAAGAAGAAAAAAGTTTCTAAGAAATAGAGCAAATAGAATAACAATAATAAGAATAATAAATGGAATAATTAATTTACTTTTTTTCATAACAACCACCTCTTATTTTTAGTATAACAAACAAATAAAGAAAAAACAAGAAAATTTAAAAAAAGTTTACTTTTTGGAAACAAAGTGCTATAATAATATTGCTAAACCGAAATTTGGTTGGCAAAATAGGAATAGAAAAGATTCTTAGGAGGATAAAATGAGAAAACGGATAATTTCTTTATTGTTAATTTGTACATTGCTTCTAAGTTTTGGAGTCAATGTATCGGCAGCAAATAATGACACAGATAATGATACAAATAAAGTATCAGCTACAGTTGCGGCTGCAACCACCCATGTAAGTAAGAATGGAACAGCAAGTGGGTATTACACTATTAATTTTAATGTACCTACTAGAGAATATTGTTCTATCTTAATAGGGGGAAAAGGCTTAAATACAAATACTGGTGTTTGGGCAATCATGTCAGGTCCAGCTGGACAAGTATTGAATATCAATACACCATCAGATGGGAGTGGATATCTGACCCATAAAACGCTACCGGCAGGTAACTATACAATTACATTATATAATTCAGATACATACTTTTATAATGTAAATGTATACAAATACTAAATAAAGTCACTTAAAAATTAATTAATTTCAAAATCTTTTCTATTCCAAAAAGAATTGCTTAAATTCTAAACAAAAGGAGAATTCCATTTAAAGGAATTCTCTTTTTGAGGTGCGACAGGCATGTTGTTTAGCTAAACGGTGAAAGTCCGTATTGGAGGTACATATCGCCAACCAAATAGAGAAGTGCAAGCTATTCATTGTGAAGAAAAAGTGGGGGAAGTGTGTATAGAAATCCTCACCTCTTTTTTTAAATTAACATAAAATATAACAGGATCATAAAAAGGAGGCAAAACATGGAAACTATACTAGAAGTAAAAAACGTAAGTAAAACGTATCAAAACAAACAAGGAGAAGTATTAGCATTAGAAAACGTTAACTTTCGTATCAAAAAAGGTGAATTTGTAAGTTTAATTGGACCAAGTGGGTGTGGAAAATCAACACTACTTTCCATCATTAGTGGACTAGAAGAAAAAACAAGTGGAGAAATCTACATAGAAAATGAAAAAATAGAAGGCATATCCCCTAAAATTGGTTATATGTTACAAAGAGATTGCTTGCTAGAATGGAGAACCATTTGGAGCAATAGCTTATTTGGTTTAGAAGTAAAAGGAACTATGAAAGAAGAAAACAAAGCCTATGTAGAAGATTTGTTAAAAAAATACCATCTCTACGAATTCAAAGACAAGTATCCCTCTGAACTATCAGGAGGAATGAGGCAAAGAGCAGCACTCATTAGAACCTTAGCCATCAAGCCAAAAATTTTACTATTAGATGAAGCATTTTCTGCCCTTGATTATCAAACCAGAATCATGGTAACTAACGATATTTACTCCATATTACGAAAAGAAAATATTACCGCATTAATCGTAACTCATGATATTTCCGAAGCCATCAGTATGTCTGATCGAGTATTGGTACTAAGCAAACGCCCGGGAACCATTAAAGACATTCATAAGATTGACTTTGAAATAGAAGGAAGAAATCCAATCAATTGCCGAGAAAGTCCTAAATTCAGTAAATATTTTAATACGATATGGAAGGAGCTGGGAGTCCATGCTGAATAAATTAATGTTATCGAAAGAACGAAGGCAATATCTGCAAAAAAAGAAACAAAAAAAAGTGGCTGTGTTTCTTACTCAAATTTTAATTTTAGCTGCTTTCTTAGGAATATGGGAAATTTTAGCCGATACAAAAATGATCGATAGTTTTATCACAAGTCAGCCGAGTAGAATTTGGCAAACGTTAATGAACTTAGGGTCAAACGACTTATTAACTCACATAGGGGTAACCGTTTATGAAACATTAGTTGGTTTCTTACTAGGTACATTCATGGGAATTATTATTGCGATTATCCTATGGTGGTCAAACTTTTTAGCTAAAGTATCAGAACCATTTTTGGTGGTTTTAAATAGTCTACCAAAAGTAGCTCTTCGGGCCAGTTATCATCATTTGGGTAGGAGCAGGAATGCCAGCCATTATCGTTATGGCTATTGCCATCTCGTTAGTAGTTACTATCTTAGAAAACTTAAATGGATTCCTAAGAACAGATCCAGAAGTCATTAAAATGGCACAAACATTTAAAGCAAGTAAATTCCAGATCTTAACTAAAATTGTCATTCCGGCAAATATATCTACTTTTATTAATTCATTAAAAGTAAATATAGGGCTTTCTTTAGTTGGTGTTATTTCTGGAGAATTCTTAGTATCCAAAGCAGGACTTGGCTATTTGATTGTTTATGGTGGGCAAGTATTTAAATTAGATTTAGTCATGACTAGTGTCCTTATTTTAGGGGTAGTAGCAGGACTTATGTATGCAGCGGTTGTTTTATTAGAAAAATTTATTTTACATTCGAAAAAGTTTAAGGCATAATGGTAACCGTGAAAAAAGGGAAGTTTGGTCAATTGTTCTACCATTAATTTAACCTTCCATAGCAGGGTCGTTTTAAAACCCTTAAGTCCCTCACGAAGAAGCCGGTGATCGGGTTTTAAGCCTAACGCGGTCTTAGGGAACTGTCAGGTCTAAATTAATGGTAGAACAATTGACCAAACTTCCCTTTTTTCACTACTCTACCATAAATAAAACGGCAAATTATTATACAAATTTATAATAATACTATAAATTTGTATAAAAATATTGCAAAAAAAACATAATAAGTATATAATTAATATAGAATAAAAGATAAAAGAGGTAGAGTGATGAGTAATTATATAAAGAGAAATATTGAAGAAAGATTAAAAAAATTAGAAAAGGCATTTCCTGTTATCATGATTACAGGTTCAAGACAAGTAGGCAAGACAACATTGTTAATAAACATACAAAAACAAGCAGAGAATAAAGTAAATTATGTATCACTAGATAATTTATCAATAAGAGCATTAGCCGTAGAAGATCCAGAATTATTTTTAGCTAGATATAAACCTCCTATTATAATAGATGAATTCCAATATGCTCCAGATTTATTATCCTATATCAAAATAATAGTAGACGAAAAAAGGCAACAACATTTGCAAAATGAAGAAATTCAAGCAACGGGATTATATTATCTAACAGGTTCACAGGTTTTTCATACAATGAAGAGCATAAGCGAATCATTAGCAGGAAGAGTTGGAATGTTAGAATTATATCCATTATCTAATCGAGAACTTGAAAATAAAAAAAGCACAATATTTTTACCAACAGAAGAAGAACTAGAAAAAAGAGAAAAGACCAATAAATTAGAAATAGAAGAATTATACGAAAAAATACTAAAAGGAAAGTATCCAGAATTATATTCAAACCCTAATATAGATCCGAAAGATTTCTTTGAAACATATATAAAAACATACATTGAAAGAGATATAAGAGAACTGATCAATGTTAAAGATGAAATAAAATTTTTAAAATTTATTGAATCAATAGCGGTAAGAACCGGACAAGAACTAAATATAAATGACATAGCCAATTCAGTAGAAATAAATAATATGACAGCACAAAGTTGGTTATCTATTTTAGTAAGTACAGGTCTAGTCTATTTATTACAACCATACTATAACAATACCATCTCTAGAATAGTCAAAAGACCTAAAATCTATTTTATGGATACAGGGTTAGCCTGCTTTTTAGCTGGTTATATGGATAGTATAACACTAGAAAGAAGTGCTTTTAATGGTCCAATTCTAGAAACCTACGTAATAACAGAAATCATAAAATCATTCTCCAATGAAGGATTAGATAGCAGAAAATATCTATATTATTATCGAGATAATAATGGAAAAGAAATAGATTTATTAATCATCTATAATCATGTAGTATATCCTATAGAAATTAAGAAAAGTTATCATCCGGGAAAACAAGCGATAAAAAATTTTGAGGTAACAGAAAAGTTTGGAATGGAAATTGGTAAGGGAGGAGTAATTTGTTTAACAAAAGAGATTTTTCCCTTAGATAAAAATAATAATTTAATACCAATTGAATTACTATAATAAAATAAGTCGATAGCTAGAGTAGGTTTGGATTCTATTATGTTGAAATAAATGGTTAGATTACACTACCAAAAAACAGTCAAGGATTAATTTTTTAAATCTTTGACTGTTTTAATATGGTAACAAATGAAAAACATATTGAAATAGAAAAGGCAAAATGAGTAACAAAAGAATAAAAAAATCACATATACAGGTTATGAACATAAACTATACTAAATAAAAAGGAGGTGTGAGATGAAGAAAAAAACAATTATCTACATCGTTATTTTCTTAGTCATTCTTGCCATAGCCATAGGAATACTAGTTAGCCAAAGGCAAGATAAAACAAATCAAGCAAAAGTCATTCAAGTAAGTGAAGTGACTAGATCCGTTTTCTATGCTCCTCAATACGTAGCTATTCAAAATGGCTATTTTGACAAACATAATTTACAAGTAGAACTAACTACAGGGCAAGGAGCAGATGCAGTAATGACTTCAGTATTAGCTAACCAAGTAGATATAGGGTTTGCAGGCCCAGAAGCATCTATCTATGTTTATAACGAGGGAAAAGAAGATTATTGCCAAGTATTTGCCCAAATGACAAAAAGAGATGGCTCATTTCTGATTAGCCGAAATCCAAGCGATGATTTTAATTGGCAAGAAGTTAAAGGAAAAACCATTATCCCCGGAAGAAAGGGAGGAGTTCCTTACATGACATTAGAATATGTACTCAGAAAAAATGGAATCGATCCACAAAAAGATGTCACCTTAGATGATAGCATTAAGTTTGATTTAATGGCAGGAGCATTTTCTTCGGGTGATGCAGAATATGTGACCTTGTTTGAGCCAACAGCATCGTTAACGCAAAATCAAGGAAAAGGAACGATTGTGGCTTCAGTAGGTGAGGCAGCTGGAGAAATTCCTTATACAGCGTATTTTGCTAAGAAAAGTTATATTGAGCAAAATCCAGAAGTCATTCAAGGAGTTACTGATGCTATTTATGAAGGGCAACAGTGGGTGAAGAATCATAGTAGCAAAGAAATTGCAGAAGCAATTCAAAGCTTTTTCCCAGATACAGATTTAGATTTGCTTTCTACTGTTATTCAGAACTATAAGGATATTGATGCTTGGAATGAAAATCCAGTGTTAACGCAAGAATCGTTCGAACGATTAGAAAAAGTGATGACTCAAGCAGGAGAATTGAAGGAAAAAGCACCTTATGATAAGATTATTAATAATCAATTTGCAGAAAAAGCCATTCAATAGTTTAAAGGTAGTTAAGAAATTTAGAAGATAACCAATAGGACGAAATGTCGAATTTTGCGATGAGTTTTGCAAGCAAAACCATTGAAAAATTCGACTTTTTATGATTAAATAATTAATAGTAAACAAAAAACACTTGATTAATACAAGAGAAAGAAGGAACAGATTGAATTATTTTACCTATAATGAATATCAAGAATGTACCCAAAATAAAATATGGCAAAAAAAATTACAAAAGCAAAAAAACGCAAGAAAAAAATCCCAACAATATACACAATATAACTTAGATTATGATCGTTCAGATCAAAGAATAGACTTCATCATTGGACAAGCCTTACAAGATCCAGAAGAGATAAAGCAATTTCTTCAAAAATTTCCTCTGATTCAAAAAACGAAGTATCACTTAGACGAAAGAGAAAATTTTACCTTAATTCCCTATACGAATACCTATCAAGAATCGGTCTATTTCTGGCCAGATAAAAATCTATTTTTTTTATTCCATTATCAACCTTTTTATGATTCTGAACTTATTTATTCGTTATTAAATTCCTGTATATCTATTTTTCACCGTTGGAAAAAAGAAAATTCACTCAGTCACCATCCCTATCCCATTATCATTCCTTTCATCATTGATGGAACAAAAGATAACAACTTAACGAAAAAAGAGACCAAGAAAATAAACTATACTACCTTCCAAAAACAAGGAATATGCCTATCCTATAATGTAATCAAAATAGAAGAAAACAAAGAAATCTATTTTCAAAAAGGAGAATGTTTATTAAGTCATCTTTTACTGTTAAAAAAAACAAATTGTTTAGAACGCAAAAAACAAATCAATACATTAATCGAAAATACAGAAGAAAAAGAAATGTATGATCAATGGAAAAAAATCAAAAAATACCTTTTTAAACAATAAGAAGTAAGCTAATAGTAAAGGAAAAACAGCAGAGTTCGTTATACAGAAATCTATAAGTTAATTTATGAACAAAACTTTACAAATAAAGCAAAAAAAGTATTGACAACTGAACTTCAATGTATTATATTTACTTCAAAAGAAAAAAGGAGTGATCATATGTTACCAGATTACAGTATCATAGGAAAAAGAATCAAAGAGGCTAGAGTCAAAAAAGAAATGACCCAAGAAGAATTAGCATACGAGATGAATTTTTCAGTCGCTTACTTAAGCCGAATTGAAACAGGAAGAAGCCAAATTAATTTAAAACGATTAGCCGAAATAGCAGAAATTTTAGGAGTAACAACAGAATACTTATTAGCAGGAAGTAACCGAGCATCAAGAGATTACTTAAAAAAAGAATTTTCCGATATTTTGGGAAAATGCACACCCGAACAACAGAAATTTATTTATCAAATTGCAGAACTGGTAGTAGAAATGAATGTAGGAACGAATGTGTGATAATCACTTTACAAAAGGGGAAAAATACGATAAAATGACGAAAGAAAAAGAGGAACATTTTATCCCTTTTTCACTACTTAAAAGTTACTTAAAAGCTAATTCAAATTTAGTTAAAAGCCACTTAAGAGTAGTCAAAAAGAAAGTGATTAGGTGAAATAGATGTATTTAAAACGATTGGAATTACAAGGATTCAAGTCATTTGCCGATAGAACCATATTAGAATTTAGACCAGGAATTACCAGTGTCATCGGACCAAATGGTTCAGGAAAAAGTAATATCTCTGATGCCATACGATGGGTATTAGGTGAACAAAGCATGAAATCATTACGTGGAACGAAATCCAATGACATTATTTTTTCAGGAACGCAAAATCGTAAATCATTAGGATTTGCAGAGGCTTCATTAGTCTTTGATAACGAAAACCATGGTCTACCAATTGAATATACAGAAGTAACAGTAACTAGAAAGTTATTTAGAAATGGAGAAACGGGTTACTATATCAACAAAGTACCCTGCCGTTTAAAAGACGTATTAGAATTATTCATGGATACTGGTATTGGAAAAGATGGATATTCCATTATTGGACAAGGAAAAATAGACGAAATTTTAAGCCATAAATCAGAAGACAGAAGGCACATTTTTGAAGAAGCAGCAGGAATCGTCAAATACCGAATTCGTAAGCAAGAATCAGAAAAAAAGCTTGAACACACAAAAGTAAATCTACTACGCATCAACGATATTTTAGTGGAAATTGAAGCTAACTTAGACCCTTTAGCGTTACAATCAGATAAAGCAAAGAAATTTTTAAAGCTAAGAGAAGAATTAAAAAGCATAGAAATTGGTTTATTTCTTCATCAAATAGATGAATATAAAACAAAATTAGCAGAAATTTTACAAGACGAAGAAATCATGAAAAATCAATGTCATGAAGAAGAAGGAAGACTAGAACGAATCAAAAATCTAAAAGAAGAACTAAAAACAGAACTTGACCATATAACAGAACAAATTGAAGAAATAGCCAATTTAGGTTTTGAAAGTCAAAAAGAAATTGAACGATTCCATTCTGATATTAATGTAGCCAAAACAAAAATAACAGCCAACGAAGAAAATCATCTCCGTTTAGCCAAAGAAATAGAAGAAAAAGAAACCAGAAAAATAGAACTACAAGAAGAATTAGCCCAAAAAGAAAACAAAAAAGACAAATTAAAAGAAAATAAACAAAAATTCAGTGAAGAATTAGCTCAAAAAGAAGAAGAACTTGCTCAAATTACCGAAAAATTATCCAGTAAAGCACTTGAAATGGAAAAAATGAAAAAGCAAGTAGAAGAAAATGTAGATCAAAAATACGAGCTACAAAACGAAAGCAACACTGAATCCATGAACGAAAAAAATGCAGAAAAAAGGCAAAACCAAATCAAACAAGAAATACAAAACAACATATCCGAATTAGATCGTACCAGAATGGAGAAAGAAGAAAGAAGAAAAGAATTCTATGAAATCGAAACAAAACGAAACGAATTAAAAAAAACCAAAGAAACCATGCTCTCTCAAAAAAAAGAAACGTTAGCAAAACAAAGAGAATTAGACATAAAACTAAACCAAAAATTAAACGAAATGAGAATGAAAGAATCAAGATGTAATTTCTTAAAAGAAACAGAAGCCGAAAAAGAAGGATATACGAGAAGCGTAAAAGCCTTACTAAAAGATTGTGAAACCATCCAAAATCTAGGAAAAGGGATGCACGGGGTACTCGCCAACATCATAGAAGTCCCAGACAATTTGCAAACAGCCATAGAAATGTGCTTAGGAGCAAGCCTTCAACATATCGTCACAGAAACAGAACAAGACGCTAAAAAGTTAGTAGACCATTTACGCAAAAACAACTTAGGAAGAGCTTCATTCTTACCCATAACCTCAGTAAGAGGAAAAAAACTAGAAACCATCAAAGGGAAAAAAGAAGGAATCATAGGTGTTGCCTCAGACCTTATTTCCTATCCTAAGAAATACGAACAAATTATGCTTAACCTATTAGGAAGAACAGTAATTGTCGATAAAATGGACACAGCCATAGAAGTAGCCAAACAAAATCAATACTATTTCCGAATCGTCACCTTAGAAGGAGACTTAATCAATCCATCAGGAGCCATTACCGGAGGATCAGTAAACAAAAAAACAGTCAATATTTTAGGGCGAAAGAAAGAAATTGAACGATTAGAAAAAGAAATCGAAGAAAGCAGAAAAATCATCCAAACCATCAAAACACAAAAACAACAAAAAGAAAAAGCATTAGAAGAAGTGCTAGAATGGGAAGCTAACCTAGAAAAACAATGGCAAGAAGTCGAAATAACCTATGGAACAGAAAAACAAAAAATAGACATCATGGAAGAAACCATTCAAAAAATAGAAAAGCGAATAGAAAAATTAAAACAAGAGCAAAATGAATTAGAAGAGCAAAAAAAGCAAGCCAAAAAAAGACAAGAAGAAATTGAACAACAAATAGAAAACCTAAGTAAGGAAACGGAAAACTTCAAAAAAATCATCGAAGAATACGTAAAAAACAACCAAGAAAACCAAAAATACATAGATGATCTAAACTTCGACATCACCAACCTAAAAATATCCGTATCCTCATTTGACGAAAGTGAAATGTCAATTGAAGAAATCCAAGAAAGAATAAAACAAGAACTAGAAACCAACCAAATCAGTAAAGAAAACAAACAAAACCAACAAGAACAAATAAAACAAGAAAACAACAACCTAAAACAAATCATCGAAGAAACAGAAAACAAAATTGAAGCCATCAAACAAGAAGTACAAAATAGCAGTAGCAAAATTGAAAAACTAAAAGAAGAAAGAACGCAAAAAAACGAAAAACTAACCAAACAAGAAGAAGAAATTACCCAAAAATTCAGTACCATAGAAGAATTAAAAGCAGAAATCATCAAACGAGAAGTCAAAAAAGCCAAAGTACAAGAAGACATAGATGGAATCATCAACAAAATGTGGGAAGAATATGAATTAACGCCAAGTGCCATTCAAGAATACCAAAAGCCACAAAATGTAGCCTTAACACAAAAAAAAGTAAACAGTTTGCGCAAAGAAATAAAAGAAATAGGAAGTGTAAATATTGATGCCATCGAAGAATACAAAACGCTAAAGGAACGCTATGACTCCATGAGCGAGCAACGCCTAGACCTAGAAACTACTATGGGCAAACTAAGAAAAATCATCAATGACATGACACAAATCATGAAAGAACAATTCAAAGAAAAATTCCATAAAATAAATGCCAACTTCAATGAAGTCTTTATCGAACTATTTGGTGGAGGAAAAGCAGAACTAAAACTAGAAGACGAAGAAAACATCCTAGAATGTGGAATAGAAATAGCCGTTGAACCACCAGGCAAAAAACTACAAAACATGATGTTACTATCAGGAGGAGAAAAAGCCTTAACAGCAATAGCCCTATTATTTGCCATTCTAAAAATAAATCCAGCGCCATTCTGTGTATTAGACGAAATAGAAGCAGCCCTTGACGATGTCAATGTCTACCGCTACGCAGAATACCTAAAAAAATTCGCCCAAGACACACAATTTTTAGTCATCACCCACAGAAAAGGAACAATGGAAGTAGCAGACACCATCTATGGAGTAACTATGGAAGAAAATGGAATATCCAAACTACTATCCATGAAATTAAAATAAAACTGCCAGATTGGGGACGGGGTAAAAAATGGCAAAATTGCCATTTTTTACCCCGTCTCCAATCTGGTACCTTCCTTAAGAAAAGAATAAAAGTAACGAAAGGAGACATGGAAAAATGAAAGAATTAGATCATAAAGAGAATTACCATAAAACTTTTGAAGAGATAAAGCATATTGATGAAAATGATATTGAATTCTGGTATGCTCGAGAATTACAATCAGTTTTACAGTATAAAGAATGGCGAAAATTTGAAAATGTAATAAATAAAGCAAAAGAATCATGTAAAAATAGTGATATTAGTGAGCTTGAACATTTTGTCGACGTCGACAAGTTGTCAAAACGTGCAAATAATGCCGAAGTAATCATTAAAGACTACAAATTAACACGTTACGCTTGCTATTTAATAGCACAAAACGGCGATACGAGAAAAAAAGTAATTGCTCTTGCGCAAACATATTTTGCCATTCAAACGAGAAAACAAGAAATTAGTGAAAAAGAATATACTTCATTAACAGAAGATGAAAAAAGATTTTATCAAAGAAATTTAACTAAAAAAGGAAATTATTCACTTAATCAAACAGCTAAAAAAGCAGGTGTGAAACATTTTGATCAATTTCATAATGCTGGATATAAAGGATTATATAATGGAGAAACAGCTGATGATATTGCTAAAAGAAAAGGGCTAAGATACAGAGAAGACATTTTAGACAACATGGGAAGTGAAGAACTTGCAGCTAATTTATTTCGTATTACGCAAACAGAAGCAAGATTAAAAAGAGATAAAGTTGATACGGAAAAGAAAGCGTGTGATACTCATCATAAAATTGGAAAAATAGTTAGAAAAGCAATTAAACTAGCAGAACGGAACTATGCCAGAAGAATTGCCTACTCCTAAAAAGAGTTTAAAACAATTAGAAAAAGAAAATAAGAAAAGCTTAAATAAGACAGAAAAATAATCAGCAAAAGTGCCAGATTGGGGACGGGGTAAAAAATGGCAATTTTGCCATTTTTTACCCCGTCCCCAATCTGGCATTTTATAAGAGGCGAAGAAAAGCAATAAAAATAAGCAAAATTCCAGAAAGAATAGACCAAATCATATCTGGAACCTGACTCATTTTATGTATTTTCTTGCCAAGAAAATTACCTAAACTTAAAAACAAAAACTGAAAAATCCCAACCATTAGAGGAAAGAAAAACGAGTTAATTCCCATAAAAGAAGAACTAAGTCCAATTCCAAAACTATCAATTGACAAAGCAATTCCTAAGATAACAGCTTCTTTTGGATCAATCCAATTAGAATGATCATAATCATAGTAATCTTGTTTAGGAGAAGCACTTTCTTTGATTGCCTTTATGATAACCATTATTCCAATTAACATTAATAAGATAACACCAATCCAGTTGGCACAAGATTCAGGAAAAAAGTGAGTTAAGTAATCACCAAAACAAACAGAAGCCGAAGTGATAAAAAAGGAAATACCAAATAAAATAAGTTTACTAAGAAAAGAAATTTTGGTATTTTTCATTCCATACGTGATGCCGATCCCAAGCGAATCTATGCTAGTAGAAAGGGAAAGAAGAATACAATTAAATAGCATGAATAACACCTCCCTTACAAAATATGAAGTTTTTCGACAAACGGTGAATGGGAGAAAATAAAAAACAAAGAAACGAATTTGTGGAAAAGCAAAATAAGTCGAGCAAAAGAAAGAAAAATAGTTTATTCTATATACATAGGGAGGGAACAAACAGATGGATGAAAGAGTATTAGCAGTACAAAGAATACAAGATTATATTGAAAAGCACCTATACGAAGAAATTTCGTTAGCTCAGTTAGCCGAAGTATCTTTATACTCACCATGGTATTCATATAGAATATTCAAAGAATTTACTGGTCTTACTATTTCTGACTATATCAGAAAATTAAGATTATCCAAATCAGCACTTAAATTGAGAGATGAAAAGGTAAGAATAGTAAATATTGCCTATGAAATGGGGTTTAAAAGTGTAGATGGTTATCAAAGAGCATTTAAAAAAGAATTTAATTGCAATCCTTATGAATATGCTAAACAACCGATTCCAATCTATTTGTTTAATCCATATGGAGTAAAATTTAGATATAAGGAGGTAGAAAAAATGGAAAGGACTAAAAATGTGTTTATTCAAGTAGTGAATAAACCAAAACGAAAAGTAATCATCAAAAGAGGAGTAAAAGCAACAGAGTATTTTGAATATTGCCATGAGGTTGGCTGTGACGTATGGGGGTTATTAACTAGCATTAAAGGAATAGGGGGAGAACCTGTTTGTTTATGGCTACCAGAAAAATATAGGAAAGAAAACACCTCTACCTATGTTCAAGGAGTGGAAGTTGACGCGAATTACCAAGGAATAATTCCGGAAGGATTTGAAATCATCGATTTACCAGAAGGAAAGTATATGATGTTTCAAGGAGAGCCTTTTGAAGAAGAAAATTATGGTGAAGCTATTGAAGAGGTTCAGGAGGCAATTAAAAAATATGACCCTAGTGTTGTTGGGTATAGATGGGATGAAGAAAACCCTAGAATTCAACTAGAGCCTATTGGAACAAGAGGATATATAGAACTATGGCCAGTAAAATAAGTGTTATAAAAAATAAACAAGGAAAGAAGAGGAAAAATTAGATGTCCTCTTCTTTTAATGGATAAAATTATGACTTGCTGAGGCTACTGGATAATGGTTTTGAGGAATAAGTCCGCTCTGAATCCAAATTATCTATTCTCTTTTTTAATTAGCCAAACTTCCATTTTACACAGCTCCTATTTTCGGAAAACTATAAATAACACGAGTAGCATATTTTGGTAAAATGACACTCATTTAGTAGACGAAAGAAAAATAGTATGATAAAGTAAGAAAAAATAATGGAGGAGAAATAAATGATTCCAACACGACTAAAAAAGGGGGATACAATTGGCGTAATTGCCCCATCTTATCCAATTACATCTAATAGAGTACAAGCATTAGAAAGAGGAATACAAAAATTAAATCAACTGGGATTTAAAGTGAAATTAGGAAAAAATGTCATGAAAAATACCCTAGGCTATTCTGCAACAAAAGAAGAAAAAGCAGAAGATTTCAATGAAATATCAGGAATAAAGACATAAAAGCTATTTTTTCAGCAAAAGGAGGAGAAAATAGTTTTACCTGTTTATCGTTGATTGATTATGAAGCCATTAAAAATAACGCTAAAATAATATATGGAATCAGTGATGCTACTACATATCTAGAAGCAATTTACCAAAAAACAGGATTGATTACCTTTCATCAATCAGACGTTAAAACAATAGGGATGAGAAAAGAAGATAGATGGGAACTAGATGATTTAGTTAACCGATTAGTAGAAGCAAAATGGGGAGAAATAGATCAACATTCTCCATGGGAATGTTGGCAAAAAGGAGAGGCAGAAGGAATATTGCTAGGAGGAAATATACAGGCAATACTAAATCTAATGCACACTGAATATTGTCCGGATTTCACCAACAAAATTCTTTTCTTAGAAGCATATGATCAGTCAACTACTCTAGATAAATTAGATTGCTATTTATCTCTTCTTGATTATCATTATGTGTTTAACCAAATAAAAGGTTTGTGGATAGGACATTATAAAGGAAAAGACCAACAAGAGGCTTTTCAACATTGTTTTCTTCGCTATATAGAAAAATATTCTATACCTACGATTCACTGTGATGATTTCGGCCACAATGGTGAAAATGTATTAATTCCCATTGGTGCTCAAGTGCACCTTGACGCTACTCATTTAAGCCTAACTTTACAAGAACCCATAGTAAAATAAAAAGAAATAGGACATCCATTCATATATCCTAATAGACAAGCATAGAATGAAACAAAGCATGTACAAAGGAGAGGATATTATGTGGCAAACACAAAACAAGGAAGAAGTGCTACGCAAATTAAGCACAAATGAAAAAGCAGGTCTTACCCAAGAAGAAGTTCAGGAAAGGCAAAAAAAAGAAGGAAAAAACAAATTAGAAGACAAAAAGAAAGAAGGACTAGTTGTCAAATTGATCAAACAATTTAACGACTTTATGATCATCATTCTTATTTTTGCTTCTATCATCTCAGCAGGGGTTTCTTATTGGCAAGGGGAAAATGACTATATGGATTCGATTATCATCATTGCCATTGTTATTTTAAATGCCATCATGGGAGTAGTACAAGAAGCTAAAGCAGAAAAATCCATTGAAGCATTAAAACAAATGACCCCACAACTTGCTAAAGTCATTCGTGAAGGAAAAGTGCAGGAAATAGGCAGCGAAGAATTAGTTAAAGGTGACATCATTATGTTAGAAGCGGGAAATTATGTTCCTGCCGATTGTCGTTTATTAGAAAGTTACAATTTGAAAATAGAAGAATCAAGTTTAACCGGAGAAACCATTCCTTCTGAAAAAGAAGCAAATTGTATTTGTGGGCAAGATAGTCCATTGGGAGATCAAAAAAACGTAGCTTTTATGGCTAGCATTGTTGTCAATGGACATGGAAAAGCAGTCGTAACAGAAACAGGGATGAATACAGCTGTAGGAAAAATTGCCGGTATGATCATAGAAGAAGAATCCCCAGAAACACCAATTCAAAAAAAATTAGGGCAAGTGGGAAAAATTTTAGGCCTAGTATGCCTAGCTATTTGTGCTATCATTTTCTTAATAGGAATTATCAAAAAAATAGAGCCAATTGAAATGTTTTTAACATCAGTAGGGCTAGCAGTAGCAGCTATTCCAGAAGGACTACCTGCCATAGTCACCATTGTGCTATCCATTGGGGTAACCAAAATGGCGAAAAAAAATAGTATTATCAGAAAATTACCAGCAGTAGAAACATTAGGAAGCAGTACTGTCATTTGTTCGGACAAAACAGGAACATTAACCCAAAATAAAATGACGGTAGTGGAAATAAAAGCAAATGATAAGGAAAAAGCAATAGAATTAGCTACGTTATGTACAGATTGTGAGATAACTGGGGATAACTCTCCTGAAGTAAGCGGTGAACCAACCGAAAAAGCTATCGTAGAAAAAGCATTAGAATGGAGAAAAAACAAAAAAAGCCTAGAAGAAATCATGCCTAGAGTAAACGAAATTCCCTTTGATTCTACCCGAAAAATGATGACAACCATACATAAACTAGGCAATCATTATCGAATCATCACCAAAGGTGCACCAGATGTATTGCTAGAACGATGTAACCAAGCAGAAGAAAATACCAATACTACTTGGAAAACACAAATTCAAAGACAAAACCTAGAAATGGCCAATCAAGCCCTAAGAGTCATTGCCATAGCCTATAAAGATGTACCTACTCTTCCGCTTACCATAGATAGTGACCATTTAGAAAATGGATTACAATTTGTCGGATTAATTGGTATGATTGATCCACCAAGAGAAGGCGTAAAAGAAGCCGTAAGAACCTGTAAAAAAGCAGGAATCAAAACAGTCATGATCACAGGGGACCACTTAGAAACAGCTAAAGCCATTGCCAGAGAACTAAACATATTAGGACCAAGAGATAAAGCAGCCACAGGAAAAGAATTAGATAAACTATCCCAAAAACAATTAGAAGAACAAATCAAAGAATATAGTGTATTTGCCCGAGTTACACCAGAACATAAAGTAAGAATTGTGAAAGCATGGCAAAAAAAAGGAGCAGTAGTAGCCATGACAGGAGATGGCGTAAACGATAGTCCTGCCCTAAAAAATGCAGACATCGGAATTGCCATGGGAAAAAACGGAACAGACGTAGCCAAAAATGCGGCAGACATGATACTAACCGACGATAATTTCGTCACCATTGTAGAAGCAGTAAAACAAGGAAGAAATATCTACGACAACATCAAAAAAGCCATTCATTTTTTAATTGCTACCAACATTGGTGAAATTGTTACCATATTTATGGGGCTAGTATTAGGATTAAAATCACCATTACTAGCCATCCAACTACTATGGATCAATCTAGTTACCGACTCATTGCCAGCAGTTGCACTAGGCCTAGAAGCGCCAGAAGACAACATCATGAAACGCAAACCAATAAATAGCCGCAAAGGAATTTTTGCCGATGGCTTATGGAACAAAATCATTATCGAAGGAATCATGATTGGCATGTTAACATTAGTCGCTTTCAGCCTAGGAAACAAATACTATGGGCTAGAAGTAGGAAGAACCATGGCATTTTTATCCATAGGATTACTAGAACTAGTACATAGCTTTAATATAAAAAGTGAAGAATCAATCTTTAAAAAAGGATTTCTAGAAAACAAATTTTTAATGGGAAGTTTCCTACTAGGGACATTCGTGCAAACAATTGTAGTCATTATTCCTAGTTTAGCCAATATCTTTAAATTAGTACCACTTACGCAAACCCAATGGATCATCACCTTAGCCATTTCCTTGTTACCAATTCCTATCATGGAATTACAGAAAAAAATGAATGCAGAAAAACAAGAAAAATCTAGCGAAACACTTGTCAAAAGCGTTTGAATATGATAAAATAGCTATGCTTAAGAAAAAGCATAGCTTTTTTAAGCTCTCTACTTAACGAGAAGTTAGGTTAATAATCCAAAGGGAGGTGAACAATAATGAACAAATACGAAAGTGTTATCATTATTAATCCAAATGTTGATGAAGCAGGGGTAAAAGCTTTAGAAGACAAATTTACTGGATTAATCAATGAAAATGGAAAAGTAGAATCTGTAGACGAATCTATGGGAAAAAGAAAACTTGCTTATGAAATCAAAAAATGCAAGGAAGGTACATACGTTATCTTTAATTTCGAATCAAAACCAGAAGCAATCGCAGAACTTGAAAGAGTTTACAGAATCACAGACGATATCATCAAATATATCGTAGTCAAAAAAGACTAAAAAATAAAAACGAAAATAAAAAATAAAGCCGTAGAGACCTTTATTGAAAGTAAGGAAAGGTGATAGTAAATGAACAAAGTAATTTTAATGGGAAGACTTACCAGAGACCCAGAAGTAAGATACACACAAACCAACAACACACTAGTTGCTTCCTTCAGTTTAGCTGTAAATCGTAGATTTGCCAGACAAGGAGAAGAAAGACAAGCCGATTTCTTCAACGTAGTAGCCTGGAGCAAACTAGGAGAATTTTGTAGCAAATATTTCAAAAAAGGTCAACAAGTAGGCGTAATTGGAAGATTACAAACCAGAACATGGGATGACGACCAAGGAGTAAAACACTACGTAACCGAAGTAGTAGCAGAAGAAGCCTATTTTGCCGATAGCAAAAGAGAAGGGGACGGAAACAACGGTTCATTCGAAAACACATTTGGCAATACCATGCCGGGAAATATGGGATCAGACTTTGAAGTATCTTCAAGTGATGATCTTCCATTCTAACCATAGAGAGGGGGAAGTAAAAATGGCAGACAAAAAACAAAATAGAAAAAATAAAAATTATGATGAGGATTACAATCCAAGATTCAGAAAACAAAGAAAAAAAGTTTGTGTACTATGCAGTGACAAAAACTTTGTATTAGATTACAAAAATCCAGACCAATTAAAAAAATTTGTTAATGACAAAGGAAAGATCTTACCAAGAAGAACAACAGGAGCTTGTAGCAAACATCAAAGAGATATTACCATAGCCATTAAAAGAGCAAGACATATTGGTGTATTACCATATGCACAACAATAATGGGAAATAAATAGTTAAGTCCTAAAAGTTGAGGAAGAAAATTTTTAAATTTTCACTTCAACTTTTTTTATATAACTTAACAATAAAATAATAAGAGAAAGTTTGTTGCAAATGCAACAGAAAAATAAATAAAAACAAATATAATGTAAAAGAACAGCTAAATCTAATAAGCGCAGGTAAGCATTAGAGTTAGAAAATATAAAAAATAAAACAATTTTAGATAGGAGGTGATAATATAGGAGTTGGAAATTAGTAAAAAAAGAAAATAAAATGAAACAAGCAATTAACATTGTATCGATAATAGGGAATATACTAAGTGGGTTAATAACGTTTTTCGAAATTGGATACGACATGGTAAGCTTTTTAAAGTAACTAATGTAGCAGTCTAAAAGGGCTGTTTTTTCATGAAAAAGAAAGCCTCTCATAAATAATAGAGAGGCTTTAGATATATCAATATAACTATTGATTGAAGAAATGCTTTAATATTACTGTTCCAAAAACTTTTTTCGTGCCATACTAAACGACACAGCAAAAGTACGTACAAAATCATCAACATATTCTTGAGTGTGACCACTAGCTGACAGTTGCCCAGCCATTGCATAAATCTTTTTCATAGCAAAACTATTAAACAATGATTCTGGAAAATAAGAAGGAACTCTAACTAAAAGTCGAAAATAACAATTTTCTGTACACTCCCAGCACCGAACGTTACATTCCAAATCTCTTATCATATTAAAACACTCCTTTTCTAATAATAATATATAAGTTGTACCATAAATGACGTAAAAATTCAACGGAAGATATAGAGATAGCAAGATAAAGACATGAAAAGCGAACAAGTAAACTTGCACTAACAATCAAAATATAGTAAAATAAACAAAAAAGAAAAAGAGGGATACCATGGAACACGAATTAGGATTAAGTCAAGAATTAATCACACAAATCAAACAAGTAGAACAAGAAATCAAACCACAACTAGAAAAAACAGACGAAATATGCGAAAACAATAGCCTAAAAGTCATCAAAGCCTTCCAACAATGTAACTTACAAGAAATGCACTTCAACACATCAACTGGATACGGAATAGATGAATCAGGAAGAAACAAAATAGAAGAAATATACAGTGAAATATTCAAAACAGAAGATGCACTAGTAAGAGCACAACTCATATCAGGAACACACGCACTAGCCATCACCTTATCCGCCTTATTACGACCAAATGACACCATGATCAGCCTAACAGGTGCACCATATGACACACTACAAACGGTAATTGGAACAGGAAAAACCGTCAGCCCAAGTTCACTAAAAGCCTATGGCATAAAATATGAGCAAATCGAATTAAAAGAAAACGAATTCGACATTCCAACTATCCAAGAACGCCTAAAAAAGCAAAACGTAAAACTAGTTGAAATTCAACGATCACGAGGATATTCAACACGAAAAAGTTTAACCATTGAAAAAATAGAAAAAGCCATCAAAGCCATCAGAGAAGTAAACAAAGACGTCATTATCATGGTAGACAACTGCTATGGAGAATTTGTCGAAGAAAAAGAACCAACCGAAGTAGGAGCAGACATCATTGTAGGATCACTCATGAAAAATTTAGGAGCAGGAATTGCTACCAGTGGAGCCTACATGACAGGCAAAAAAGACCTAATCGAATTATGTGCAGAACGACTAACGGCACCGGGAATAGGAAAAGAAATAGGCCCATCCATGAACCAAAACACCAACCTAATCAAGGGACTATTCTTTGCGCCACAAGTCGTATCAAGTAGCGTAAAAACAGCCATATTTGCCAGTTGTCTCTTAGAAAAACTAGGATATCAAGTAGAACCAAAATACACAGAAAAAAGAGCAGACATCGTACAAACCATACACCTAGGAAGTGCCGAAAAACTAATCCAATTCTGCCAAGGAATCCAAAAAGGATCTCCAATCGATAGCCACGTCATTCCAGAACCAGGAGACATGGGGGGATACGAAGACAAAGTCATCATGGCAGCAGGAACCTTTACCGAAGGATCAACCATAGAACTAAGCTGTGACGGACCAATTAGACCACCCTATATTGCCTATCTACAAGGAGGGCTAACCTATGAATATGGAAAATATGGAATACTAAAAGCAATACAAGAAATGGAAAAGTAGAGTAGGTAAGGAAAGCAAGGGTAGGAAAATTAAGGGGAAAGCAAGAGTAGGAAAATTAGGGGGGAGCAAGAGTAGAGAAATTAGGGGAGCAGGGTAGGGAAATTAAGGGGACGCCCTTTTCTTCCCTATCAAAAATTTCCCTATTTTTAAGTTTCTTGCTTATGGTTTACTTTTCTAGACTAAAATAGGGAAATTGGGGATAGGGAAGAAAAGGGCGTCCCCTTAATTTCCCTACCCTGCTCCCCTAATTTCTCTACCCTTGCTCCCCTTCAATTTCCCTAACCTAGTCCAAAAAAATAAGAGGAGAGAAAATAGATGAAAGTAATCGTCATAGGCGGAGGGCCTGCTGGAATGATGGCAGCAATTACCTCGGCTGAACGTCAAAATGAGGTAATATTAATAGAAAAAAAAGAACGATTGGGAAGAAAATTACTAATTACTGGAAAAGGAAGATGCAATATAACTTCATCTTTACCAACAGAGGAATGGATAAACAACATTCCCGGAAATGGAAAGTTTCTCTATAGTGCTCTGCAAGAGTTTACTAACCAAGATATCATACAATTTCTTGAAAAACAAGGATTAAGAGTGAAAGAAGAAAGAGGAAATCGTATATTTCCGGTAACAGACCGCTCTCAAGATGTACTTACTTGTTTTGAAAAACGATTAAAGGAACTAAAAGTACGTTGCCTAAAAAATGAAACAGTAGAAGAAATTTTAGTTCAGAAAATAAACAATAAAGGAAAAGAAGAAAAAGACAATAGAGAAATAACAGTAATCGGAATAAAAACCAACAAACAGACAATAAAAGCAGATAAAATTATATTAGCCACTGGAGGAAAAAGTTATCCATTAACAGGTTCCACAGGAGATGGGTATAAGTTAGCCCAAAAATTAGGGCATACCATTACCGCTATTAAACCATCACTTGTTCCCTTAGAAATAGAGGAAAAAGAAACAATCAAACAATTACAAGGACTTTCTCTTAAAAACGTAAAAGTACACTTCATCGATGAAACCAAGCAAAAACAAATTGACGAAGACTTTGGGGAAATGATTTTTACGCATTTTGGTGTTTCTGGCCCAATCATTTTAAGCGAATCAGCCCACTTAGTAAGAGTACCCGCTATTGAACAAAAAATGCAGGACAAAAAAATTAAGTTACAAATCGATCTAAAACCCGCTCTATCAGCAGAAAAATTAGAAGAACGTATACTGCGAGACTTTTCAAGCGAAAAAAATAAACAATTCAAAAACAGTTTAGATCGCCTATTACCACAAAAACTAATACCAATAGTAATCCAAAGAAGCAAAATATCACCTGAAAAAAAGGTTAATGAAATCACCAAACAAGAACGAAAAAATCTCGTAAAAACGTTAAAAACATTAACCTTTACCATAAAAAAATTCAGGCCAATCGAAGAGGCGATCATCACCAGTGGAGGAATATCCATCAAAGAAATCAATCCCAAAACAATGGAATCCAAAAAAGTAAAAGGCTTATACTTTGCAGGAGAAATCATTGATGTAGACGCATATACAGGAGGATTTAACTTACAGATAGCCTATTCCACAGGCTATGTAGCTGGAAAATCATAATTTTCGTTTTGAGAACCGTCCCCAAAACGAAAAAATTATCTTTTTGGGGACGGGTCTTAAAACGAAAAAATTATCGTTTTAGGGACAGGTTAAAAAATGTCCAAAATGTACCCGTCCCCAATTGGACACAAGAAAAGGAAGAAAACAATGTCAAAATGGATTACCATTCAAGAAAACACAAAAACAGAAATAACAGAAAAGAAATCTAAATTTATTGCTCATTTAGTAAAAATCAACTCAGGTGAAGAGGCAGAAGAAAAATGGCAAGAGATGAAGAAAAAGTATCATGATGCCAAACACAATTGTATGGCTTATCGTGTACTCGAACATGGGAAAATTAAGGAAAAATCAAGTGATGATGGAGAACCATCAGGAACAGCAGGAAGTCCAATGTTAGCTATTTTACAAAATAAGCAATTAGTAAATGTAATCATTATTGTTACTCGCTATTTTGGGGGAATTTTGTTAGGAACAGGGGGATTAGTGAGAGCCTATTCTACCTCCGCAATACAAGCTATTGAATTAGCATCAAAAAACCAAATACTTACAGGATACGAAATGACCGTAAAATTAGGTTACCCTGAATGGGAAAAATGGAAATATTACTGCCAAAAGAACCAAATAATGATACAATCTGCACAATATTTACAAGAAATAAACTGCCAAATTGAACTAGAAGAAGGCAAAAAAACAAAATTACTAGAGGATTTTGAAACAAAAAAAGTTATTCTTGAAAAAATAGAAAATATATCTAAAAAAATGATAGAAAAAAGTATATGAAAAAGGTCGTTTGATAAAAATAAATGGAAAATATTTACAATTATCTTGCGATCACCCAAATAAAAGGATATAATCCAAATTGTAAAATATTTACAAGAGAAAATTTTAGGAGGGAAACCATGAAAGAAAAAATTAGTGTATTAATCGCAGACGACAATCAAGAATTTAGTCAAACATTAGCCAATTATTTAGAAAGCCAAGAAGATATGGAAGTGATCGGAATGGCGAAAGATGGAACAGAAGCAATCGACATGATCGCGAATACTACCCCAGATGTTACTTTATTAGACGTAATCATGCCACATTTAGACGGAATAGGAGTATTAGAAAAAATAAACGCATTAAGCATTGCTAAAAAACCAATATGTATTATGTTATCAGCTGTTGGGCAAGATAAAATTACGCAAAAAGCCATCAATTTAGGAGCAGAATACTATGTAGTAAAGCCTTTTGATATTGAATTATTAATCAAACGAATCAGAGAATTAAAAAACTACCGCCCAACGCAAGGCGGAAATGGTTTTATGGGAAGAGAGACAAAACTTCAATACGTAGAAATTCCAAAAGATGGAGAGAAAAGCGAAGAAAATTTAGAAGCACTAGTTACTAATATTATTCATGAAGTGGGAGTACCTGCACATATAAAAGGATATCAATATTTAAGAGAAGCTATCATCATGGTGGTTAATGATATTGATGTAATTAACCAAATTACAAAAAGTTTATACCCTAAAATCGCCCATAAATTTAACACTACACCAAGCCGTGTAGAACGTGCTATTCGTCACGCGATTGAAGTTGCTTGGGGAAGAGGGCAACAAGAAGCAGTGGAAAATATTTTTGGGTATACCATTTCTGCAAGCAAAGGAAAGCCAACGAATTCAGAATTTATCGCGATGATAGCAGATAAGTTAAGATTAGAATTAAAGAGTGCATAGAAAATCACGAAATACTTGACAGAGTAACCTTAAATGAAAAACAAAAATCTGCACTTATTGCATAAACTGTATAAAAAGCGTGATAGAATAACAAAAAATTCATGTGCATAGCAATGATAATTTTGGGCTATAGCAATAAACTAAAAGATTTATTGGTGATGAAAAAAGAGAAAAACTGAAAAAAAAAACCTCCTTATATTTAGTTAAAATAATAAATATAAGGAGGTTTTTTTATAAGGAAAATATTTATATGCAAGTAGATGAATATCATATAAAGCAAAGAAATAAAAAGAATATGTATATATCCACAGAAAAAATATGAAAATTTGTAAAAAATGTTTTTGTTCGCTAGACAAAAAAGTAAAAATATTCTATACTAAATTCCATAGAAAATGAGAATAAACAGATGTGGTTTGCCTCCGATAAGGAGGTGAGGCGTATGATAGAAATACAATCATTAATAGCAACAATATACATATTGTTTTATGCGTTAGTTGGAGTAACTATCATTACGTTTGCCTTAATTATTGCACTAGTAGTAATTATTAGCAAACAAAAATAACCAATAAAAAAACACATCTGTTCACTTGGCGGTGTAGATGTGTTGAAGTTTACACTGGCAAACCACGTTTGTGGTTTCTCATTTTCTATCTTTATTATACACAGATTATTCAATTTTGTCAAATGAAAAATCAAATAATTGAGTTAATGGTTGCAATGATAAATAAATCACCAGAGTTCATGGCATATTCTGCTTTTGAGTCATCTGGCAATTCTCCATTATAAGAAACCCAATAGGATGAATTTTGATAACTCCATATTCCAGTTTTTTCATAAGTTTTATAGGTAATTCTTCTATCTTCCTGTGCTGAGAATTTATCTCTTGTATTATCCTTTACTAAATGAATTTTATTATTTCTAGCTTCATATAGCATATCTATGATAAAAATATCTCCTTCAACTGTTGATTGTACTACTCGAATGAAAGCATTTTCTTTTTTATTGTATTTATCCATAAATTCATGATATAAATAATCATTATGAACCATTGCACCTAGAATAAAACAATTATCCTTTTGTGCTTGTTCTTTAGTATAATTTTCTGATAATGTTCTTAAATCTTGGTATTTACTGGTAATACTATGATGATAAAAGTCGTTGATATCTGTTATTTCTTCATATTCTACTCGATAACTATCTTCTAGTCCAAATGTTCCTTGTCCGGGAGTAATAGGGAAATATTTGTTATTCATTAAAAATCCAACCATTTCACCATTTTCATCTTTAAATTGTATTACGTATTCCCCAAAGCTAGAACTCCATTCTATATTTACATATTCATACTGTTTCTTAGGAAAATTCTTTTTTAAATAATTGGTAGCAGCAATTCTTGCTATCTGTTTTGGAATGATCCCACTCATCCATAATCCAAAAATAACGACTAAAATGATCAGTATGGTTACTATAATTATTCCTTTTTTATTCATCATTACCTCCTTGATAACCTTATTATTTCAACATATTTTACTCTATTATAATACAAGGCCTGACAAATAGCAAATAGGAAAAAGACTACTCGCAAAGTAGAATAAAAATTCTATATGGTGTTTTTTCATTAAAAAGAAAAAAAGCTACAGTAAAAGAATATCCGTTAAAAAAAGAGAAAAGATCAAAATAATCTATCAAAACAGCCAAATATCAAGATTGCCATTTAGCAATAAATCAGATAAACTAAAATCATCTATTACCAAAAGTAACCAAAAAGAAAAGAGATGATAACAATGGCGCAAATAACTCAACACGGCAAAATAAGAATGAGGGAGAGAATTCATTCTCACCAAAGGAAAATCACCTTATTTAACTTAGCCAAAAAATATGGTTATACCGCTCAAAACTTCATCCCTCCACTATCTCACTATCTACGATCAAAAGCAGAAGGAAAAAAGAAAAAAGTGAAAATATACCAAAATAATGTATACATCTACTCCAAAAACACCAAAAAACTCATCACAGTATTCCCTGTGCCAGAAAAATATCAACCAATCAATCAGTTTTTTATTTCTCAACCAAATCCCAAAATCACACAAAGAAAAGTCATGTTTGCTGAAATCAGCAAAGATTTAGAAAATATAGTTTTAACTATTCCCAAAGCAGACTAAAATTCAGTTTTCTAAAGCCAAATAACATTCATTTGGTTAACTCACACGAAAATAAGTTAACCAAATCAAAAACTGTACAACTTGATTATATACGTAGTATTTATACTCTGTTCTACTTTAAATCAAGAAAAAGAAATTTGCTCAATCATCTTCTCAATCTGTACTTTTTCTTTACTCGTAGGAAGATACGTAATTTTATAGTAATAGTTACCTGAACCAATTAAAACTACTTCTTGTGTACCACCATCTGTTCTAATGGTAAGTCGATAAGCGTCTCTACCAGATATAGTCATATTCTCTTCACCTTGAACCTCAAATCCGGGCTCTAAAATGTCTTCCAACTCCTGTTTCGTCACCTTAATATTTCCTTTAAGAATAGCCTCTTTTTTCCCCTCCAAAATCTCGTATATCTCTTCTTTTGTCATCATAAATTTATTTCCTTTTTCCTTAGGAAAATCCTTTTCATCAATAATAGAATATTGTTTTCTTAACGAATCATAAGCAAAATAATTTTCTGAACGAATATCGTAAGCAATCTCTTCAGCAAGTATTTCTTTTGTTTTTATCTCTGATAAAGATAACTTTTCTTTATTTTGAACTTTCTGAATTTTCACATAAGAATCAAACTCTTTTTGCTTATTTTGATATTCCTGATAAATCACCAGTAAAAGAGTATTTTCTTGCTCTTTATTTACTTCCCATTTCTTAGGAAAGGTAAGTTTCATCGAACCTAAAGTAGCCGTTTGTTTCTGGGTAGTTTGCTCTTTTTCTCTCTTTTCATTACCTGCTAGAACCAACGTACCTTCTTTCAATTTTTGATCAGTATCATAAACATAAATTTCCACCAAAAGATTGCTATCGTCTGATATACGTTTCATCATGATACTATTTTGCCCATTTACAATTTCTTGAGCATCTTTAGCTAACAAAATTTCTCCTGAGCGATTTTTGATTTGCATTGTTAAAATTCGATCTGTATGAGCCGTCATGTCCAATATCGTTCCTATTTGATTTACACGAATACGGTTAAACACAATTTTTTCCTTAGGAGATAATTCAAAAGTTGCCTCTTTAGGCTGATATTCTACGCCTTCAACTGTATTTTCTAAACTAACAGGGATAGAAAAATTCCATTTCCCAGAAATTTCCTCGCCATATTCAACGCCATATTCATTTGGCGTATAAAATTGAACTTTTTCCAGCGATAGGGTAAGTTGGCTATTTTTCCCTGTTGCCATTAAGGGATAAATCTCATACAATCTAAATTCATTTTCAGCTATCTTTTCTATCTGCTGTTTACCTCGCTTTTTGCCAGTAGAATGATAATTAATATCAATCTCTTTTCCCTTTTCGTCTGTAATCGTCTTTCTACCGGTTAAGAAGAAAGGACTTTGAGTAATCGAATTCCCCTTAATTTGGTAACCGATAATTAACAGATTATGATCTACCCCTAAATCAGTCACGGTGATTTCTACTCCTCCACTTACTTGCGTTACACCAACTTCTTTAGCAACTTCCTCATACTCGCTACTAATATTAAATTTAGATAAGACAAAAGAAAACAAATTAGGCTGTCCCATGGCATAAGCAATACCATTTCCTCCTAAGAATAACGTAATTAAAACAGCAGCAGCTATTGGTACCCATTTTTTTCTTCGTTTCATAGCAAATTCCCCCTTTCTACTCAACTGCCCTAAAGTATCTTCTATTTTTTGATTAACAGAATCTGGTAGAGTATTCATTTCTTTTATTCGCTCTCGCAATAATTCATCTCGGTTATCTTGCATTTTTTCCCCTCCCTTCCTTAGATAAGATTTCATATAAAAAGTTTCTCGCTGTGCTTAATCTAGATTTTACCGTTCCCTTTGGTATTTCTAAAATAAGAGCAATTTCTTCTATGGACAAATCATCGTAATAGTAAAGTAAAATAACATCTTTTTGCCTCTTGGGTAACTGCTCAATGGCAATTTGTAAATCCATAATTTCTTCTTTGATTTCTTCTTTATTTTGCCTCTCTTCTCTTTGCTTTTCTGGGTAATCTTCAAGAGAAATAATCTTTCTTCTTTGCTTTAAAATCTTCCTACATTCATTAATCAAAATTCGGGTAATCCATGTTTTAAAATAATCAGGATTTTTCAATTTTTTCAGATTAGCATAAGCTTTAATAATGGTTTCACTAATGGCGTCTCCTGCATCTTCATCATTATTTACGATAGCAATAGCAATATGGTACAAATACGTTTTGTTCTCTTCAATTACCCTTTGATAGGCTTTTTTATTTCCTTTTATGGCTAACTCTATTTCTAAAATAGGAACGCACCTCCATTCTTTTTATTGATTAGATAATTTATCTTGCCCTTTGGTTCATTTTTTATTTATCATATCACAGAAGTAAAGCAAAAAGATAATTTTTCAAACGTGAATAATTTTTTGAGGAAGATTCATACTAATAAGAGGTGATAGTGTGAAAAATAAAAAGTTAAAAAAGAGCATGATTAATAACAGTAGTGATTGGAATTTTAAAAAGTTTACTACTGTATAAAAAACAATAAATTAATTTAATAAATAGGTTTAA
>JAETPW010000040.1 GCA_021771025.1 Clostridiaceae bacterium | reverse complement strand
GCTTTGTAGTATATATTCCCTTGAAATATTATATAAAAAATAAGCTTCAAACTCAAGGTTTTCATTCCTATGTGTGCCTTTGAGCGAAGCGAGAAAGGAATGGAATTTATTATGAAATTTATTTTTCCTAAAAATTATCGTTTTCGTCAAAAGTTATTTGGTTTTATTGATTATTCAACTATTTTAATTAATTTAATTTGGTTTATTGTTGTCTTTTTACTATTACAACTTTTTTCCTTCGATTTTATGATAAAAATTTTTATTTTTATTTTATTTTGTTTTCCTGTTTTTTTGATGAGTATGTTTGGTTTCCAAGGTGAAAATCTATTGTCAGTTTGTTCTTATCTTTTTTCTTTTATTCGAAAACCAAAGGTTCTTCTCTTCATAAAATATTTTAGAAATTAGTCTTTTTATGTTGAATTTTTTCCTTAAAGAAGATATAATTGTATTCAAATGTAATTGAAAAAGAGGAGAGTTTAATGATGAAGTTAGAACAAAAGGAAAAGTCATTGTTGTTTTCAGAAACGGTAATTCCTGATATATTTTTTGCAGAACATCTTCCTGAAATTCCAGGAGATTATTTGAAGATTTATCTTCATTTAATTTTTTTAGCTAAATATAGTAAAGATGTTAAAGTAAATGATTTGTCTAAAAAACTTTCTTTACCTCTTAAAACAATTACTGATGGATTTAAATTTTTAGAAGAAAATCAATTTGTTTTGAAAATGACTAATGGTTATCAAATTGTTGATTTACAAGAATTGACTTTGAATCAATTGTATAAGCCAAATTTGACTCCTTCTAAAGATTCTATTGAACAAACGGCTAAAAATAAAGCTCGTGCTAAAGTTATTGATCATATTAATAATATGTATTTCCAGGGAGTTATGGGCCCTTCTTGGTATAATGATATTGATTTATGGTTCAAAAAGTATAACTTTGATGATCAAGTTATGATTGCTTTGTTTGATTATTGTTATAAACGTTCTGCTTTGCATAAAAATTATGTACAAACTGTTGCTGAAGCTTGGGGATCTAATAAAATTCAGACATGGAATGATTTGGATTTATATGATCAAAAACAAGAAAGGTTAAATGTGTTAAAACGTACAATTGCTAAGAAATTAGGTAAGCATAATGGATTAACTCAATATGAAGAAGCCTATATTGAAAATTGGGTTCTTGATTTTGGTTATGATATGGATATTATAGAAATTGCTTTAAAAAGAACTACTTTTAAACAAAATCCTACTTTTGAATATATTAACCGTGTTATTACTGACTGGCATGATCGTAATTTGAATACGGTTAGCGAAGTAGAAGCTTTTATTGAGCAACGAAAGAAACAAACTAAAGATGTTAAAGAAATGAAAGCTAAAGTGACAAAAGCTAATTATCAACAACGTAATTATGATAATTTAGACTTTTTATATGCTAATACAAATATTGAAAAAGGAGAATTACATGGCTAATGATGTTCTGAATTCTTTATTAAAAGAATATCAACAAAAGAAGTTATCTGCTGAGCAACAAGCAGATATTCGCAAACAAAAATATTATGATTTATTTCCTCGTTTGCAAGAAATTGATCATGAATTAAATTTTTCTGCTATTTCTACTGCTAAGGCCATTTTATCTTCTACTGATTCTAATGCTATTTTTGAATTGAAAGAAAGAATTAAAACATTGACACAGGAAAAAGAATCAATTTTGCAAGAAAATGGTTTGTCTTTATCCGATTTAAAACCTCATTATGAATGTGAAAAGTGTCAAGATACTGGTTATACCATTAATTCACAATTTACTACTACTATGTGCACTTGTTTGAAACAAAAATTATTGGATATATCTTTTCATCAATCTAATATGGTTAATTTACAAAAAGAAAATTTTTCTACTTTTAATGAAAATTTATTTTCTGATCAACCTAATGTAGAAAAATATAGATCTTCTCTTTCTCCAAGGCAAAATATGAAAATAATTCAAAAAAAGTGTAAACAATTTGTGGAATATTTTGATGATTCTAGTCAAAAAAACTTATTATTTACTGGATCTACAGGTTTACGGTAAGACTTTTATGTCAAATTGTATTGCTTCTGAATTATTGAAAAAAGGAAAAAATGTTATTTATCAAACAGCTCCTGTATTGCTTGAAACCGTAATTGATTATAAGATGAATCGACAAAAAAATCCAGATAACTCTTTTTATTCTTCTATTTTAGAGACTGATTTATTAATTATTGATGATCTTGGAACAGAGAGTTTAAATAGTATGAAATTAAGTGAATTGTTTACTATTTTGAATACTCGTATTCTCAATTTAAATCGTAAAATAACTAAAACAATTATTTCTACTAATCTAAATATTAATGATATTTTTCGTAACTATGAAGAGCGAATTGGTTCTCGTATTGCAGGTTATTATGATATTTATTATTTTTTTGGTGAAGATCTACGTTTTCGTCAACATTAATGAAAATAAAAAGGGAGAATGTTTTTATCATATTCTCCCTTTTTATTGGTTTATGTTTCTTTCATTCTGTCTTTATCCTTCTTCATCTTCTTCTATGTCTGGAGTTAGTGTTTCTATACTTACTACTTTTCCACCATCACTGGTTCTCATTAAGGTAACACCTTGAGTTGATCTACCTAAAATGCTAATGTCTTTCACTTTTAGTCGAATAATTGTACCGGTATCTGTTATTAACATGACATCGTCATCATCATTAGCTATTCTAACTCCGACTAATTTTCCTGTTTTTGGGGTAATCTTATACGTTATTACTCCTTTTCCTCCTCTAATTTGTACACGATATTCGTCTAATTCTGTTCTTTTTCCAAATCCATTTTCCGTAATAGCTAGTAGTGTTGCTTTTCCTCCACTTATGATAGATTCCATGCCAATTACTTCATCATCATCTTCTATACGGATTCCGATAACTCCTTGCGATACTCTACCTATAGGTCTAACGTCTTTTTCATCAAAGGTAATACACATTCCATTACGAGTAACTAATACAACATTATCTTGTCCATCTGTTAACCTTACTTCGATTAATTCATCTTCTTCTTTTAAGGTAATACTTTGTAAGCCTGTTTTTCTCGTAGAGTTGTATTCTGCTAAAGCAGTCTTTTTGATTAATCCATGTTTTGTTGCCATTAATAAGTATTTTCCTTCAGCAAAGTTTTGGATTGGAATAACGGCTGATACTTTTTCTCCTGGATCAAGGCTTAATAAATTAACAATGGCTGTTCCCCTAGCGGTTCTTCCTGCTTCTGGTATTTCAAATCCTCTTAATCGATATAATTTGCCTTGGTTGGTAAAGAATAAAATGGTATCGTGTGTAGAGGCTGTGAAAATTTGTTTTACAAAGTCTTCTTCTCTTGTGGCTATTCCACTAATTCCTTTTCCTCCTCTTCTTTGGCTTCGATACGTATCTATTGGCATCCTTTTGATGTATCCAAAGTGAGTTAATGCTACAACGGTTTGTTCTTCTTTAATTAAATCTTCTATTTCGAATTCACCTTCAGCTGCTATTATTTTTGTTTTTCTTTCATCTCCGAATTTGCTCTTTATTTCAATTAATTCTTCTTTAATGATGTTAAATACTAATCTTTCACTGGCTAATATATCTCTTAAGTGAGCAATTAATTGCATTAATTCGTTGTATTCATTATCTATTTTTTCACGCTGTAATCCAGAAAGTGTTTTTAATCTCATATCCAAAATAGCTTGTGCTTGGATATCAGTAAAACCAAATCTTTCCATTAGTCTTTCTTTTGGATTATCATAGGAAGATCTTATGATTTCTATCACTTCATCTATGTTATCTAAAGCAATTTTTAATCCTTCTAAAATATGTGCTCTTGCTAGGGCTTTATCTAATTCAAATTGTGTTCTTCTTAAAATAACTTCTTTACGATGATCAATATAGCAATCTAAAATTTGTCTTAATGTTAAAATTTTAGGTTCACCATTAACTAAGGCTAGCATAATTACACCGAAGGTTTCTTGTAATTGTGTATGTTTGTATAATTGGTTCAGAATTACTCGGCTATTCGCATCTCTTTTTAATTCAATAACTACTCTTGTTTTTTCTGTACGATCTGATTCATCCCTTACTTCAGAAATTCCCTCTACTCTTTTCTCTTTAGCTAGATCGGAAATAGTTTTTACTAATTTAGCTTTATTGACTTGATATGGTAATGAAGTAATAATAATTTTCTGTCTATTTCCACTCATTTCTTCAATTTCAGCTTCACCCCTCATGGTGATTTTTCCTCTACCTGTAGTGTAAGCTTGTTTGATGGCTTGTCTTCCTAAGATGGTTGCTCCTGTAGGAAAGTCTGGCCCTTTAATTACTTCCATTAAGTCTTCATCTGTTACTTCATCTTCATCTATTATTTTAATAATTCCATCAATTACCTCATTTAAATTGTGTGGTGGAATATTGGTTGCCATTCCTACGGCTATACCGGAAGATCCATTAACCAAAAGTGCTGGTATTCTTGCTGGTAAAACGGTTGGTTCTTGTAAACGGTCGTCATAGTTTGGCATAAATTCTACTGTGTTTTTTTCTATATCAGACATCATATACTCAGCTATTTTAGCCATTTTTGCTTCCGTATACCTCATAGCTGCTGCTCCGTCTCCGTCAACTGAACCAAAATTCCCATGGCCATCAATTAATGGATACCTCATGGTAAAGTCTTGCGCCATTCTTACCATAGCATCATAAACAGAACTATCACCATGTGGGTGATATCTTCCTAATACAGAACCAACTGTATTAGCACATTTACGATATGGTTTATCTGATGTAATTCCATCTTCGTGCATTGCGTATAAAATTCTTCTATGAACAGGTTTTAAACCATCCCTTACATCAGGAAGAGCTCTAGATACAATTACGCTCATTGCATAATCAATGTAGGCTGTTCTCATTTCTTTTTCAATATCTCTCTCTACAATCTTTCCGTCTCTTCTTTGTGGTGTTTCTTGCATTTTATTCTCCTTCTTTCTTTGTTTTGTTCTCTTTGTATTATACTAAAATGTAGTATTATTTGCAAGTAAAAAGAGAAAAAAGTTAGTCTAACTATAGGGATTTACAGGTTTTCTGTTTTTTGCGATTACATCTTTTTATTATCTTTTTATCTTTCGGCCTTTAACGAATTCATCATTAAATTCATTCCATCAATAAAACCTTGTTTATAACTTTCTTCTGTATAACATGATATTTTTTTATCATAGTTTTCTTCTGAGTTTTCTAAATTATCTTTCTCTTGTTTCCATCTCTGATTAATTTTTTTACTTAACTCCTCTACTCTACAATGATAAATTTGATTTAAAAAATTTTCTGTTTCTTCCATATTCTTGCACCTCTCTTTTCTTATTTTGTTTTTTTTTTATTTTTTTATACTTCTTTCTTATTTTAATTGTTTTTTAATTTTAGTCAAACTTTATTTATAGTTAAAATTTTTATCTTCCCTTAATTAATTTATAGTTTTCTATCTTTTTCTTTGTTTTTAGTAAATTTAGTAAATGTTTCTTTCTTGTTAAATGTTACAATTATTTAATTATAAACAAAAAGTGTTATCTTATCGTTTTATTTTCTGTTTATTGTTTTTTATTTTTACACTTAATTTTTCGCTTAATTAACTTATTTTTCCTTTTTACTTTTTTGATTTCTTCATATATTTTATATATGCTTTCATTATCTAGTAAACTTTTTAATTTAGTATATAATGATTTTAATAAAATAACACTGGAAAGGATGTTTTTATGCAAGAGAAAGATGATAATTTATTAGTTGGTGAACGAATTCGTACTATTCGTGAAGGATTTCATATGAGTCGAGAAAAATTTTCTGAAATGATTGATATTTCTGATGTTTTCTTAGGGCAAATAGAACGTGGTGAATGTTCTTTAAGCTTAAAAACCTTAAGGCGTATTATTTCTTTTACAGGTGTTTCTGCTGATTTTATTCTTTTTGGAGAAAGAAAGAATAACAATACCATTATGAAAATAAATAATATTTTAAATAAAGCCGATGAAAAAACCGTTAATTATATTTATGAATTAATTAGAGCTTCCTATTCTTATTTAAAAAATGATGATAATAAAACTTAAAATAACCTCAACTTAATTTGAGGTTATTTTTTTATAATTTTTCAATTAATTCTTTTTCTTGAGGAGTAAGGTTAAAATTTTGTCCATTATTTTTTATTAATAAATGTATATTTTCAATATTTCTAGCTTCTTTTATAATATTTTCTAATGGAATTAAATTTTTCATTTCTTTTTCTATTTTTTGATATTCTTTATCCATTTTTTCAAAGTTTTGATTTTCATATTGTTCTTTCCAATTATTTATATATTTATTTATATTTTCAAAAGAATTCATTTGTTTATTAAATGTATTTTCTATATTATTTTCTATACTTGTTAATATTACATTTTTTCCTTGTTTTAATGTATTGGCTATATTGGGGCTTATTATGCCTGCTTGTTTTGTTTTAGTTAATATGGTATCCATTAAAATAGATACCCCATCTATTATTCCTCCTGTTTTTACTGCATTTTGCATTTGATTGATATTATCAAATTTACCGGTTAATATCCCTATTGCACTTTTTCCTGTTTCTATTGTATCGTGAATAGTCTTTTCTAATCCATCTCTTAATCCGTAGTTCAAAAGATTATCTTTTAAATTAATTATTTGTTCATCAATAAAATCTGGTAGTAACGTTCTAATTCCTATATCTATTGCTGTATTAATTGTTTTACCTAATGTTGTTTCTAAAAATTTGTCCTGTTTTTTCTCTATTTCTATATTTTTGTCAATTTTTTTGTTTATATCTAAATTCATTTTTTATTCCTTCTTTCTTTTTTAGTCATATTATCTACTATTAATTTATCTATTATTATTTTCTTATTATTTATTATTTAATTTTATTATTTATTATTTATTTTTTATTATCTATTTTTATTATTTATTTTTTATTATTTATTTTTTATTATCTATTTTTTATTATCTATTTTTTATTATCTATTTTTTATTATCTATTTTTTATTATCTATTTTTTATTATCTATTTTTTATTATCTATTTTTTATTATCTATT
>JAETPW010000039.1 GCA_021771025.1 Clostridiaceae bacterium | reverse complement strand
CAGATGAGAATTTAGAAAAGTTAAGAGATACTTGCTCAAATGTGAGAGATTTAGCAATATTAGAACTATTAATATCAACTGGTATGAGAGTTGGAGAATTAACTAGATTAAATATAACTGATATGAACTTTCAAGAAAGAAGTTGTATTGTTTTAGGAAAAGGAAATAGTGAAAGAGAAGTTTATTTTAGTGCAAAAAGTAAAATGTACATTAAGAAATATTTGGAGACAAGAAATGACAATAATGAAGCTCTATTTGTATCGCTTATAAAACCTTATAACAGATTAGGAATATCAGGAATTGAAATTGCTATTAGAAATTTAGGAAGAGAAGCAAATATAAATAAAGTACATCCTCATAAATTTAGAAGAACAATGGCAACTATGGCTATTGATAAAGGTATGCCAATTGAACAAGTACAAAAGTTATTAGGGCATATAAAAATAGATACAACAATGGAATATGCTATGGTTAATCAAAATAACGTAAAAAATTCACATAGGAAGTATATTACATGAAGAGTTTTGAGTATAAAAGTTATAATCATAATCAACAATGTTTAATTTTTTATTGAAAAATACGAATAATTGATATATAATGTATATATAATAAATTTTATAGGAGAGATTAGAAAATGAATGAAAATATAAATAAGATAATAGAAGAAATATGTAGAAAGGAAATAAAAGAGAAAAAAATAAATGAACAGCCATTATGTGTATTATTAGGAGGACTACCAGGTTCTGGAAAAACAAATCTTGTAAAGCAAATACAAGAAGAGTATAAGGAGCATGATTTTGTAATTATAGATACTGATAATTACAGAAAACTACATCCAGATTATGAATTATTGATAAAAACACCTGAAAAAGCAATAAATGAAACAAGTGATTTTTCTAATAAAATAGAAGCAGAGTTGATTAAAAAGGCAATTGAAGAGCGTTGTGATATTATAAGTGTAACAACATTGAGAGCTACAGAAGCAATAAATAAAATTTTATATGAACCTGCTGTAAAAGTAGGTTATAGAATTGAGGCATGTATCATGTCCGTTCCTATAAGTGAAAGTGGATTATCAGCACAAAATAGATATGAAAGACAGATTGCTGATGGAGAATGCCCAAGATTTACTCCAATGAGTTTTATAGAAACATCTTTTCAAGGAATAAGAGAAACAATTCAAATGCTTCAAAGGAAAAGCGATAATCCTACAATTAAAGTATATAATAGAGGTAGAGGTGAAAACTCTATGCCAATAGAGTTTTATAATAACAAAGAAAAAAATGCTAGATATAGTTGTGCTTTAGAAGCTTTTATAAATCCTATTAAATCTTTAGATAATAAAAATGCACTTGAACAAATAAATGAGCTGTATAAAATAAAGAAGAAGCGCAATGCAGATAGTATAGAGTATGCATCATTGGAAAGATTAGAAAAACTTTTTGGAGTAGAAAAATATAAAGAAAGAGAATAGAAAAAGTGCGGTACTACAATAATTGTAGTACCGCATAGCCGTTATGTACCAATCATGTTCAAATTCTGTCAAAAAGAACTGAAACATCTTGTAATGTAGTAAACGGTTTTACAGAGATATACTCCCAATGCTTGTTTGTGTTACCAAAGAAAGAAAATATTTTAGCAGATGAATCTGGAATGAAAGGCTCATACAAATTTGCAATGTTAATGATTAAATCAAGACAGGTAACTGTTGTATTATTAAATTCAGAAATATTTTCTTTAACAGTAATCCATGGCTTGTGTTCATCATAATATTTATTTGCAAACTGCACCAGCTCTTGAATTTTTGATATGGCAGACTTAAGTTCACCTTTTGAAATTAAATCTCCTACAATTTTGTAACTTTCAATAATTTTGTCTCTAACGCTTTCGTCAATAATACCACACGGAGTAATACCATTAAATTTTTTAACTAAAAATGCTAAGTTGCGATTTACAAAATTGCCATATTCGCCGACCAGTTTCTTATTATGAAGCTGAGTTAAGAGCTCATAAGTAAAGTTTGAATCCCTTCGCTCTGGTGCTTGTGAAATCATGTAGTACCGAATGGTATCAGATTCATATTCTTCAATAAGTTCTTTGGCAGTCACACCATTTCCTTTACTTTTAGACATCTTTTCGTCATTAACATTGAGATACTCGCTTGACACAATGTAATCTGGAAGTTGATATCCTTCGTTCAAAGATAACAGTAAAGCTGGATAAATGATAGTATGAAAGGGAATATTATCTTTACCATGAATATAATATGATTTGGTAGATGCATTTTTATAAAAATTGTTCCAATCCAAGTCATTTTGTTCACAATAAAGTTTTCCAGCAGAAATATATCCTAATACTGCCTCAATCCATACATAAATCTTTTTATCATCAAAACCAGTAATAGGAACATCAATTCCCCATTCAAGTTGCCGTGTAATAGCACGATCCTTTAATCCCTCCTGCAAATATTTCTGCGATTCGTTAATGGCATTAAATCGCCAAATGTCCTGATGTGAAGATACAAATTTTTCAATGTCTTTTTGGAAATCACTGAGTTTCCAATAAAGATGTTTGTTTGTGTGTAAAGATACAGGTTGACCACAATATTTACAATGCTTATTTTTTAATTCATCAGCATTAAAAGTAGCCATACAGTCATCACACTGATCGCCAGTGGCGTGTCCTCCACAAAATGGACAAGTTCCTTCAATTTCACGATCTGAAAGAAACTGATTACAATGTTCACAAAAATCTTGTTGTTCCTCCTTTTCATAGATGTAACCATTATCATAAATATTCTTTATGCAATCTTTTACAAAGTTTTTATGATATGGTGTGCATGTTAAAGTGTAATTGTCATAAGTGAACTGTAATTTTTCAAAACAGTCACAAAATTCTTTGTGATACCGATTAACGATATCAATGGGTTTGCAATGCTCATTGCGAGATCTAAGTGTAATGGGAGTACCATGTGAATCACTACCTGATACATACAGTACATTATCACCATTTTTACGATAGTACCTCGCAATAACGTCTCCTGGAAGGAGTGCTGCAATGTGACCAATATGCAATGAGCTATTAGCATAAGGCCATGCACCTCCAATAAAAATGTTTTGCTTCATGTGTTTGTCCTCCTTTACTATTTAAAATGCATGGCGTAACAGTCAACGAAGAGTATATCTCGTTGAAAGTTACTATAAATGAATAGTAACTCAAATAAGAGTATACATAAACATTATACAGTATTTGGGAAAATAAGTCAATACATAAAGAAATGCTTGAAATATAGATAATTATTTAGAATATAAATATTGACAATTTTTTACATATAATATATAATTATGGAAATTTGAAAGGAGAAAATAATATGGATTCTAATTTGATTTTAAACAAAAAAATAAAAGTTATGCAAAGGAATGTTTAAATGAAGTTGTAGATATGGGATTAAACTTCAAATTACAAGAGAATTTTAGAAAAAAACATCTTTCAAAAGATGTTATAGAGAAGCTATTTAAAATGCCAATAGAGACTACAGAATTAGAAAAGATTATTTTTCTTATGAAGAAAGAAGTGCTTCCATATTGTTCTAATTTTGGAACAGAAAAGTTTATGGGATTTCCAGATGCAGGAAACTCTATTGCAGGAATATCAGGGGCAGTATTATCAGATTTTTTGCAACAAAATTTAATTAATTCTAGTTTTTGTGCACCTATAGCGACATATATGGAGATTGCGGTAATAAAATGGCTTAGAGAAATTGTAGGTTATGAAAATATTGAAATTAATAACATATGGGATGTTGGTGGCATTATTACATATGGAGGAACTGGAAGTAATTCTATTGCTATGTTATTAGCTAGAGAAAATCATAAACAAAATACTATGAAAAAAGGAGTAATAAATCCTGATGATTATAAAGTCATAATACCAAAGGGAATTGGACATTATAGTATCAAAAGTAGCTTAATGTGGATTGGATGTGGTGATAATGTTATAGAAGTTCCTACAATAGATTTTAAGTATGATTTAAAAGAATTAAAAAAAGTTCTTTTAGAAAATAAAGGAAAGATTATGAGTGTTGTAGCATATATTGGAGATAGCAGAAGTATGACAATTGATAATCTTAAAGAAATTGATAAAATAGTAAAAGAAATTGATAATAATATATGGTTACATGCAGATGCTTGTCATGGATTTTCACTAGGATTTAGTGAAAAATTAAAATCTAAAATTTCTGGTATTGAATTATTTGACAGTATTTCAACTGATCCACACAAAGTATTAGCTATACCATATACGGTAAGTGCACTTTTACTAAAAAATCCAGAAACACTTAAAAAAGTTACAACTACATCGGATTTAATAATGAAAGAGGATTATGCATTTGGACAAGTAACACCGTTTATAGGTTCAAAAAGTTGGATGTCATTAAAAGTATGGCTTGCATTTCAAAATATCGGAAAAAATGGAATTGCAGAGATTATAGAAAGAAGATGTCAAATGGCACAATATTTAAAAGAGATGCTTGATAATAGAAAAGAATATATAGTATTAAACGATGTAGATATAAATTCAGTAATGTTTATGTATGTTGGTGATAAAAATAATATTACAATGACTGTTGATGAAATTAATAATTTTAACAAGCGAATAAAAGAAAAAATGGATATTGATGGAATTTATTTTTTACATCAGTTTTCAATAAATGATGATAATAAAAAAATATCTGAAAATGCAGTTTTATATCCATTAAGATATATGTCAGGAAATGATAATATAACAAAAGATAATATTAATAGTATGATAATGTATATTGATAATATAATTAAGAACCTAAACAAATAGAAAGAGGATTGAATATGAAAACAGATATACCCTATATTGGAGAAGAATATGTTGAATATGTAGGTAAAGAAACGAAACACATAAATCCAGACATTTTATTATATGGGTCAACTGTATATGGAAAAGTATCTAGCGATTTAGATATTTCATTTATAGTAAAAAAATTTGATAGCAAAGATTATGAGAAAATTAAAAATTTAACAATAGAATTTCAAAAGCAACATAAAATGAATTTAGATGAAGAAGTCCCTTATTCTAGTAAACTTGTATATACTGATTCTGATGTTGAATATATGCTGAAAAATACACCATTTAAAAAAGTAAATGGTGTATATAGAATTTCACCAATTGAAAAGACACCACAATTTTTAGGCTCAAAAGAAATGAAGTATAGATTGTTATTAAATATTTTAACAACACGTTCTCTAACTCTACAAGGAGATACAGAAAAAATTGATATATACAAACAAAAAGCATGGGATTTGTTAGTAAAAATTATAATATCATATAATGAATTGTCTGAAATTGATTTAGACCACTTTATAAAACTATTATATAAAGATGAAAAAACTAATCAAGATGGAGAAATGTTTTTAGGTTATAAAACAAATATCAAGCAAAAACAACTTGATTTAGAAGATGATTGTGAAAGAACATTCGATAGACTTGTTAAAGAAGGAAAATTAAAGAAACAAGCATCAAGACAGTTTAAACCAAATGAAGATTGGGAGAGATAAATGAATTTAGTTGAATGTTTAGAAAATAATGGCATGATACTTCCAGATTATAAAAAGTGTTCGATTATAGATGCAGTAAGAACTATTTACAATTATTGTGGATATCGATATAATTCCGAAAACATTAATAAAGAAATTACACAATACATAAAAAATAAAAAACATATATTACTTATTTTGTCAGATGGAATGGGAAGCAATTTGATAGACTCACTTTCTGATAAAATGTTATTAAGAAAAAATAAAGTGACAGATTTATTAACGGTTTTCCCTACAACTACAGGTTGCGCATTATCTTCAGTAGCTACTGCAGAATATCCTTCTACTCATGGCATGATAGGTTGGTATAATCATAATAGAGATAGAAATATAGATTATTATACATTATTATTCCAAGAAAGATATAGTGGAAAAAAATTAGAAGAATTAGGAATAAAAGCAAAAGACATATATGTTTGTAAATCTGTAATGAATAAATTAAAAAGAAAAACAATAGCATTATTTCCTGAAACAATAGTAAATAGTAATTTTTCAAAATTCATATTAAATAAGAATAGAATTGCTTATAATAGTATAGAAGAAGCATTTAATAAAGCAATTGATAATATACAGAAAAATAGAGATATGGAAACATTTACATATTTATATTTGCCATATGTAGATACAGAATCTCATTATAATGGAGTGTATAGTAAAAATGTTAATAAAGTTATTAATGAAATTGAAAAAGAATTAATTAGATTAATAAGTCGAAAAATTCAAGATTTAGAGGTCATTATAATAGCAGATCATGGACAAATAGATGTAACAAGACAAGATATTACAATGGATTTTGAAAAATATAAGCAATATTTTTATGCTTTGCCAGGAATAGACTTTGGAACATCTACGTATTATGTAAAAGATAATAAAAGAGAAGAATTTCTGCAAGAATTTAAAAAAGATTATGAAGATCAAATGTACATTTTTGAAACGAATGAATTCATAAAATATAATATATTTGGAAAGAACACTGTATCACAGTACACGAAGTCTAATTTGGGTGAATATATAAGTTTTTGCAAGAAAGGATCTTATTTTGTTAATACTATAAATGACACAGAAAAATATATTGGAAAAATAAAAGGCTCTCATTCAGGTTTTAGTAAAGAGGAATTAATGATACCATTGATTGTAATAAATACATAGACTAAAATAAAAAATATTTTTATTATAACCTCAGCGACAACTTGCAATTTATAGCCATGAAATTCTCTGAAACACTATGTTTTCAGAGAGTTTTCTTTTACTTGAATACAAATGTAAGAATGAGAAATATAAATAAATTACTAGAAAGTCCTGTTACAACTATAATTTCTTTAGAAGGAAATAAGTGGCCTGAGTTTGGTAGTAAAAAATGGAAATACGCACTTGAACTAGTTGATATAACTAAGTTTTAAGTGCGTAAATTGTGTTCGAAAGTTATTGCTATGTAAAGGATTTTTTTGTTGTTCCTAAAATTTTTTTAATATCCTGTAAAGTTCTATTTTTAAGCGAAAAATCAATATTTATTATACTTCCAATATCTTTTAATACAGTATCATAATAATTAAAAAGATAAAAGTTTTCTTGAATGTTGTAGCAATTGCAGTTACCAAGACTTTCAAGTATTTTTCCAACAGAATATTTTTTATCCAATTTATGTTGAAGAACTCTGCTAAGAACTAATGCTATGAAACAAGTTAAAAAATGTGCTTCAATATGATCTTTCCTTGAAACATAGACAGGTCTGCTATCTAGTTCACTTTTTGTAACTTTAAAGGTTTCTTCAATTTTCCATAAGCCTCTATAAATATCAATGATTTCATCATCAGTTTTATCGAATTCACTAGAAACAATCATGTAATATCCATCAAGTTTTTCTTCTTCAGCAATCTTATCTTCATCTAGAGAAAGCTGAGATTTAGCTTCAATAATTTCGCCAGTATTTTTATCAAAGACTAAATGTTTTACATACTTAGAGGCACCAACACAATTTTTCTTATTATATTTTTGAACATTACCAATTAAATCTTTAGCTTTATCAATAGCAGGTTGCCTTTCAGCTTTAGCACGTTTAGCATAATCAGCACTCCAGAAAACAACTTGCTTTTCATCAACGTTTTGTTTGATTTTAATAGTCTTACCATTCTTGTCTTTTTTTGTAATGATGATTTCTCTAGGAGATAAACGGCATTTCTTTTTATATGACTTATCCTCGTTGTATTCATATCCATCTTCGTTTAAGACATACTTTTTTAAATCCGCATTAGCTCCTCTAACACTAAGGCTCATAACATAACCATTACCAATAGCCTTGTTATATGCAATATTATTACCAGTATTAAGCCCCTTATCTGCAACAACAATAACTTTACCAACATTGTAATTTTTTTGAAGTTCTTGAACCATAGGTTTAAGAGTTAGACAATCGTTAGTATTACCTTCAAAAAGTTTGTAACACATAGGTAAGCCTAAAGAGTCCATAAACAAACCCATTTGAACAATAGGGTTAGGTCTATGCTCTTTACAAACACCTTTTTTTCTAAGTTCATCAGGGTCATCAATTTCGAAATAGTAATTAGTAACATCATAGAAAACACATTCATTATTAGGATTATATTGAGCTTGAATATGGTCATATATATATGATTGAAGGGACTCTTTAAAAGGTTCAATGTATGTTAAAGCATTATATACTTCTTCTAAAGAAAAATTAGTATTTTCAAAAAAGACACTTCTATTTTCAAAAGTAGATTTTTTAGAATCAGGAAACAAAGCTCTAGCAAAAACAAGAAGTTTCATAATGTTATTAATTTTAAATTCAGAAAAATTCCTAGCTTTAAATTTATGAACTAAAAATTTATCAATTTCCAATTCGTGGTAAACTTTGGAAAGAGCAGTGTATCCAAAGTTTTTACGATTATCTGTATTTTCAGTCAAATGTTCATTTCTATTTAATTTTAAATTGATTGGTTGTTTTTCTGATTTTTCTTCTTCATTCATTTTTTTGACTACTTCTTTAAAATGAGCAATAGGGTCATCATATTGCTTTTGTAAATCATCCAAAGAACCTAAATATTGAACGATTTTGGTTCTTGTTTTTCCTTCAGCATTTTGATAACCACGAGCAATGGACAAATATGTTTTATTAATTCTTTTATCAGTATATTTTCTTAGGTACATCAAATTTTCCTCCGTTTATTATTTGAGTGAATTATATCACACAAAG
>JAETPW010000005.1 GCA_021771025.1 Clostridiaceae bacterium | reverse complement strand
CACACTTCCTCCACTTCCACCTCACGATGGATAGCTTGTGCTTCTCTATTTGGTTGGCGATATGTACCTCCAATACGGACTTTCACCGTTTAGCTAAACAACATGCCTGTCGCACTATAAAAACAACCTACAAACTTTATAAGTTCGTAAGTTGCTATAAATTGGAGCAGGTAGTGGGAATCGAACCCACGTCATCAGCTTGGAAGGCTGAGGTTCTACCATTGAACTACACCTGCATAATTAATAATTGGATATTTTTATTATAATTAAGTTGTCAAGTGGAGCAGGTAGTGGGAATCGAACCCACGTCATCAGCTTGGAAGGCTGGGGTTCTACCATTGAACTACACCTGCAACTGCTCCTGACATTTATAGATTATAAAATAGATTGTTTTTTTTGTCAATAGTTTTTTGCACTTTTTTTCATTTTTTTCATAAATTTACTTTTCCCACTCCTATTAGAAGAAACATTCTACCCCCCAGCTAATCAAAGCAACTAAAACTACCTTGATCACAATACCACCAAATAACTGAAAGTTCACGCATCGTATACCAATATCATTTAGTTTATCATACTGATAAATCATCGAGTCGATTTCTTCCTTAGTAACACTTTGCTTCTCTTCCATATATTCTTTGGCTAAATATCGTGCTTTTATCATAGCATCATTTTCCAAATAAGCACGAATCATATAATAGGATAACCCCAACAAAGTTAAAGCACATAATAGAATTTGTTTCCCTTGTATTTGTGGAATACACGATAAGACGAAAACGATGATGAAAAATAGTAAATATACGTTTGATATAACAACATTAGCTATTAATAATCTTCTATTTTGGATAGAATGTAAACATTCATGGGCAATGGTTTGAATACGTGAATAATTTCCTTTTAAATTAGCTATTTTAATTTTATTGGGAATAGCAAGATACATGGTGGTATTGGCTTCTTTATCTTCTTCAATCATCACTTGTTCATTTTTTACTTTTTTTAACATTTCTTCACAAATGATACGATTTTCTGGATATTGATCAGCTATTTGATCCAATTTTTCGTTTTCAGCAATCTCCTTAATTTTTTTTAAATTAACCTGCATTACCCAAAACAATGCTCCATAAATCACTATACCAATGATCGCAATAATTCCCACTTTTTTTCCCCCTTAATCCATGTCCTCTTATTTTTACTATTAATGATACACTATTAAAACAAAGACCTCTATTCTACTTTTATTTAGTGGAAAAGAGACCTTGCCTTATTTTCTTTTATTTCATGACATCTTGAATGGCTTCTCCAATTATCTTATTGACATCAGCAATTAAAATATTAAATTTGGTTTCTGCCTCAAAGAAATTTTTGGCATCTGATTGTTCAATTAATTCAATATACATTTGTTGCATTTTCTGCATTTTTTCTTCATCATTTTTTCCGGTTTGCATGGCAGTAAGTTGAATTTCATATCTCATTTCTTCAAATTGTTTGATTTGTTCTTTTAGTTCTGGTTTAAGATTAATGGCTTCTTTTGCCATTTTATAGTTCATGTATTCTTCTGATTGTTTGATTTCTGATGCTAATCGATTAGCTGTATCGTATACGTTCATGATTGTTACTTCCTTTCTGTGTACTTAGAATAGAAAATAGGGGAAATTTTGATAGGGAAGAAAAGGGCGTCCCCTTTATTTCCCTACTCAATGGTTACTTGGGCATTGGGTGGACAAATGTTTACCCATGTGTTTCCATCGTTTACTTCTATTTCGTTTCCTTCTAAGTCTTGGTATTTTGTTTTTTGATCTCTGGCACTTTTGGTACATTTTATTGGGATGGCTTTTCCATTGGTAATGTAGTAACCATCAAATGTTCCAATATTTTTTAGTCCTTGTCTTCCTTTGTTTTCTTTGTCAGTTAAAGTATAGTTTTCACAGAAGGTAATGATGATGTTTTTGGTTGTTTCTGGGTCTCCTGTTTCCCAGTCTGTTTGTACTTTTTTTCTGGCATAACGTTTGTATACTTTATTTTCTTGGTCATATTCATAGGTAACGGTTTGTAAGTCCGAGTGAGGAATGGTTATAGTTTCTGCATTTTTCCCTTGTTCTAGGTTTACTTCTTTGGTGACATAGTTTAGCACACTGGTTTCGTCTGATGTAGTTCTATATTTTTTATTTTTGGCTGATTGTAATATTTTTTCTGTACTGGTTACTGCATTATGAGGAGCTGATTTGTCTTTTACACGCCAAAAGGTTGTTCCGTCTTCTGCTATTCCATTGATGTTATGGATTGAGTATTTAGTAATATCACTTTGTGCTTGTGGGCTCCAACCGAAGTGAATATACATGGCATCATTTTCCATGGCATAGTCTAAGAAGTAATGTCTTGCACTTCTTACTGGACCGATTTTGTCTACATCGATTCCTTTAAATAAGGCCATTAATCGTGTTTCTCCGCCTTCCACTATTATTTCATAAACCATATAGGCTTGATTTAATCCTGCTTGTGGCCATGCACCATTGTGATTGTCTATCATGACTGCTATTGGGCGATCATTTCCTTGGAAAATTTGAACCTTTTTTTCTTCTACTCCGGTTGTTAGTACATTGTTTTCCTCTGCTTGATTGGATACTTCTTTGTTTTCTTTATCTTTTACGATTTTATATGCTAATACTCCTCCTGCTGCTAAAATTAAAATGATTAACAAGATAATTAGTATCTTAACACCTTTATTTTTCATGTTTATAGCGTATGTTAGCTTTTAGTACTAACATACCCCTCCCTTCTTTAAACTGGTATATTTTAAGCTTAGTAAATGTTTAATTCTTATTCATTGTTTTCTATGCCTTAACGTGGTCAACATGCCTATTAATTGTATTGCTTAGTATTAATAGTGTTGTTGACTAAGTTGTGCTCTTTTCACTGGTAACTGGTACTGGTAATTGTTAAGCCTTTCCTTTATGTAGATAAAAATTATTCATTTGTATCTGCTTTTTTCTCTCTTGTTACGCCTAAAGTAGTTAATATTTGGTCTTCTTTTTTACGCATTTCGCTTTTTTCTTCTTCTGTCATGTGATCATACCCCATTAAATGATAGAAACCGTGAACTACCATATAACTTAATTCTCGTTCGAAACTGTGACCATATTCGATGGCTTGTGCTTTTACTTGTTCGATGGATATGATAATGTCTCCTAATATGTCTTCATTGTTCCACTTATGCTCTTTTATTTTTTGTGTTAATTCTTCTCTTTCGAACATGGGAAAAGATAAAACATCGGTTGCTTTATCTATTCCTCGATACGTTTGGTTTAGCTTTTGAATTTCTTCTGGTGTTGTTAATGTTATGGTTATGATTAATTTTGAATCTTGTATTTGTTCGGTTTGAAAACACTGATTGACTACTTTTTGAATGGTTTCTTCAAACGTTTTATTTTCTGGAATTCCTAAATAAAGTATTTCTTCCATATTCAATTCCATTCCCTTCTTGCTTTGCTTTAAATGACATACATAGTAAGAAAAGAATTTTTCTTTTCTTCTAAACTAAATTCCATTTCCTTTTCACTTTACTTTAAAAGGCACACCTAGTTATGAAGGAATTTTTCTTTTTTCTCAGCTATGCACTCACCCTGTTTTCTTTGTTGCGTATTAAACCATGATATATTCCTTGCGATTTTGGTTCATTTCCTATTTCTTTCATTACTCCATAGTCGACTAATTTACGTTTATAATAGCAGTCTAGTTTAGTATAATCGACTTTGCTGGTTTGCATCTGTTTACGATCATGTTTAATGAATAAAATCTCTTTTCTTCTGACGTATTCGATAAAGTCTATTTCTTTTAATTGTGTGATTTGTTTGTACTTGTCCCAAAATTTTTTATACATTTCACGGTCTTTTGGATTTTCCCAATAAACTTTTGTGGATAATAATCGTACATGATAGTCTTCCATTACGTTCATTAATATAGCATAAGCTTTTTCTCGTTTAGCTGCCATTTTGGTATCTTGAACAAGTCCTCTTGCATCTCGTAATAATTTTTCATAGCATTGTTCTGCTACAATGAGTGGAATACTATGGGTAAATAATCTTCGGCTAAGACCTAATAGGATCATATTTTTTTCAATGGTGTCTCTGGTGTCTAATTTTCCTACAGTGAAACCTTGAAATTTTTCATAGTCTGCTAAAATTCCACTGAAGTCTTCTTTTCCTTGTTTCATTTTTAAAGTAAGTATATTTTGAATGTATTCTTCTAGGGTGTAAAAAATTTTCGTATAAATCCATTCTTTGGTAGAATCGTATATATTTGTTGTATCTGCCAATTTGATGGAATAATTTTTTAAGATGGCTTTATATAAAGTGTCCATTTTTTCTACATAAAATTGTTGATATTTTTGTACTATTTTTTCTTTGGCAGAATGTTTAAGGCTTTCTCCGTCTAGTTCTAATAAGTATTTTTGTTTACGATATTTATAATCCATATATTCTCGTTCTTTTAAACTGGTGATTTCATAATATTGTGATAACGCATTTTTTTCAAAATCACTGGCTGTTCCGTTTTTTACTTTTTTGTAGATCGAATCCATAACGTATTTGTCTAAGGATTCTAAATAGGCTGTATAGGCGGTTTCATATTTTTTTTCTAGTTCTTCTTGGTTATAATTTTCGGTATCTTTCGTGTAATTCTCAAAAGCTTTTAGTAAACTATTTCGCTTCATGGTAATGAACATTCCATTAATTCCTATTTTAGTGGGAATTAATAATTTCGTTAGTGTATTGGTGATTTTGTTAATAAAGCTAGTATCGGCTCCTGTAATTCTAAGACTTCTCTCTTCCATGTACATCATCCCTTCAAAATACTATTTTTTCGTTTGTTCCTATTGTTTCTAACACTTCATATGTAACAAAGACCTCTAAGCTGTCTCCTCTTTCGTAAGTGTTGATATTTTTATTTACGATCTTTTCCTGATCTGGTATTTCTTGGTTCAATTCTTGTTCTAATTCTTCTACCCCTAAGGTTTTTGCCTCTTCTGGAGATAGATTTTTGGTTTCTTCTGTTTGTTCTTTATTAGTAGTTTCTACGATTGAAATTGGTAAATAAAAATTAGAAAATAACTTTAATTTTCTTTCTTCTTCTATTGTATCATAAATTTGAAATTTTGAAAGCTTTTTTGGTAAATTTATTTTAAAATTGTTAAATTTGAGGCTATACGATTTTTCCTCGCTTCCTGTATCCTTTCTTTCCGTAAGCTGATACGGGATTTTTTTGGATTTAGTATACCAAACTTTGGCTTCTATTTCTCCCTTTGCATGAACATAGCGAAGCCCAGTATATTTTCCCTCTATCCATCCATGGATTAAGGTAGAACCTACATTAATGGTGTCTCCCGGTTTAACCGCTGCTGTACCGTTTTGAGCATTGATTTTTGTTACTACACCTACTTTATCGGAAACAATATTACAATATTCTTGCTCATTAATTATTTCTGGTTTTGCTTCTGCTTTTACCAGTTTAACAATAGCATTTGTACCTTTTAATTCAATTCCCATCCAAGCAATATCTTGCCTTTTTAAGCGAACCTGATTAATAATTTCTTTTGTATTTATTTTAGGTTTCCATTCTCCTATGGTTAGCCCTGCTTCTGAAATATCATTAGTTATACCTTCAAACATTTGCTCATTTTCTGCTACAATTTCTATATTCCAAACAAAGTTAGCACTTATCCCAATGGATAGACATATTAAAATAAGTAAACCAATAAATATTTTTCTTTTTTTGTATTGATGAAGCAAAAAGGGAAAACCCTTTTTTTGCTGAATGCTAATATGACATTTGGTTTTTCTAGCTATTTTGGCTACTTCTTTAAAATCGTGTATTCCTATATTTAAGGATAATCTAACATTCTTTTCTCGTTTTAAATGCCAAATAGCTATTTTTTGTGTTGTACAAATATTAATAAAACGTTCGATATAATATCCTTCTATTACAATACGAACATAGCCTAATAAATAATAGAAAATAATTTTAATGAGCATTGTCTTCTCCTTACTCGTTTAATTTAAGAAGAAAGTAGTTTATTCTTCTTCTGAATTTGGTTCTAAATCAAAGCTTTCCAATTTTCCTGTTACACGAAGATCATCGTTTGTCATGTTTTCTAATTTTAATTCATAGCCATTGATGTTGATTATTCCGATATACGTGTTAATACGGATAAGATATTCTTCGTATTCAATAATTCCTTTGAAATTTTCAATAATCATTTCATGAAACCCAATTAAGGTAATTTTAGGTTCATTCGAGTATACTTCTTTGGGCATTTCTAACAGTTGATCAATTTTTCTTAATTTTTTTTTCATGAACTTCTTCTCCCTTTTTTGTTTTTCTGGGGTTAGGTCAATATTTCTATCGCTGCTCTTGTTAATAAAGATATAGTTAACGCCAATATGATTTTTCTCTTATCCTATTATTGTTCAAATTCGTCTAATGATTTAAATTCATATCCCATTTTTTTAGCTTCCTGAATCATTTCTCCTAATAAATCGGTGTTTGTTTTTGAATTGCCATGTAATAGCATAATTTCTCCTGGATGTAAATTGTCGAGTATTTTCTTTTTTGCTGCTACCAGATCAGGTTGTTTCTTTTCGTCCCAATCCTGATAAGCAAATGACCACATGACGGTTTTATACCCCAGTTCTTTCGTTTCTTGTAATGTTCTTTCACTATATTCTCCTTTAGGTGGTCTTATGTATTTCATCTCATATTGATATTTTTCTTTCATGACTTCATGAAGATCCATTACTTCTGTTTGAATTTGCTCTTTTGATAGTTCTGGCATAGATTTATGGTTTACGGTATGATTTCCTACAATATGTCCTTGGTCTATCATTTGTTTAACTAAATCTGGCTCTGTATTAATGTAATGAGCTGTGATAAAGAAAGTTGCTTTTACGTTATTTTGTTTAAGTGTTTCTAAAATTTGAGGCGTATACCCTGCTTCATATCCTTCATCAAAGGTTAAATAAAGATATTTTTTTTCTTTATTTCCCATGGCTATTCCACCGTTTTGCTCTAATAGTGTTTGATTTTTCTTTCCTAGATCAGGTTGTTCATGGTTATCGCTTCGTTTAATTCCCCAGCCAATTTTTTCATTGCTTACTGTTCCTGAATTGGTTAATACTGTTTCTTCCTGTTCATTCATATTGACTACGCTAAGGGAAAATATAGCTAATAACAAAATAGCTATCGCCCAATAGGATATTTTGTCTTTTTGCTTACTCATTTTCATTTTTGCCTCCTTATTTTTGGTTAAATCACATTCTTTTTTTAATTGTATGAGAAAGAAAAAGTAATATGACTACTGATTTGGTGTCCTCTCATGCCACCATTCATGCAGTTCCTCAAGTTGTCGCCTATGCTGGGCACACAAAAAAATATACGATATCGCATTTGATATCGCATTTCTCTTTTTACTTAATAAACATGTTTTTTATTTTATTTAGAACCACTTTTTAACATATGTTCTTTTATTAATCTAGTACAGTAATTTTTTTTGAGTGTTCTTTTGTATTTTTATCGTTCTTTACCAATCAGTATATTAGTCATTTTTTAATACTTTCCAATGTCCAGTCTTTTTTGAACCTTCTCTTTTTATATATCCTTTTTCTTTTAATTCTTTTATATTTCGCTTTATTGTTACTTCAGAAACTCTTAATTTTATAGCTATATCTTTTTGTCTTATACTAGGATTTATTTTTAACAAATTTAAAGTATCATTTAAAGTATCATTTGCCAAATTAATTAAATCTTTTTCATCCAACTTTTCATCTCTTAGTAGTGGAATGATAACTCGAAACATTTCTTTGTCTTCAAAAATAGGTGGTTTTCCTGAATATAAGTACGAATTTTTTGTAATTTTTACAAAACCACTACCCAATTCATCTGCATATCCTATTTCTCTAAAAAATTTTGCAAGTGTAGGATTTTTGGCAAATGGTGTATAATTATTTATGGTAAGTAATCCATGGATCTATGTCCATTATTATTAGCTAGAATACAGCCCCCTGTTTTAGTTAGCCATACTTTTGTCGAATTTGATGTTGGTCTTCCTTTTGAAATATAAATATGTATAGGTTCGCTATTTTCATTGGACCAGAAATAAATTTTATATCCGCATTATTTCTAATATACTAGGCAAATTTAAGTCCTCCTTCTCTTGCATATTTAAAGAATAAATGAGCACCTTTTTCTACTGTTTCTCTGAATTCTTGTATCTCTTCTTTACTATAATCTCCATCTTGTTCCACTATCTCATAACTTGGAAGTTCAAAACCACGGTATCAAATCCATTTTCTGTTGGTCTTTCAAAAGAGACTCTTATATATTCTTCTCTATTTTCTTTTTTTCGGATATCTGAAAAAACAACTAATGTTTCATCAGGATATTTTGCAAATTCATATACCATTATGATCACTCTCCTCATAATTAATTCTTTATTATTATAGCACAAAATAATTTAGAATACTAGAAAAAAACAAAAAACAATTTTTTTCCGTTTTACTTCTCGATCAACTATTTTTTTTATTTTTTATCAATAAAATGATTATCTCTATTCATTTGGTGGAAACGCAAGCGTTTGTAAAAGAACATCTGATAAACTAACTTTTTTAACTTAATAACAAAATTTTCCAATAAACTAATATGGTAGATTATACCATAACGGGTAACGCTGTATTTCCAATATTTTCCTGTTTCAATCATCTACAAATATCGTTTCTTTTACTTGTGTCTCTAAGTAATAGTAAAACTCTTACCTTTTGGATAATTTTGTAAATACCCTATTGACAATCTAAATTTTTTAGATTATATTGATATTGTTTTTGGAAAAATCAGGTAATTTTCATTTTTATGTCGAATTAAGTATTTTCCTCAAAAACAATCTATTTTTATTTTAGGGGGAGAAAAACATGTTGAATTTTGTGATTTGCGATGATAACTTGCACATTTTAGACAAACTATCCAAAATGCTAGAAGATATTTTCGCAAGATACAATTATGACGCGAAAGTCGGTTTTAAATCTGATAATGTAGATGACATTTTACATTACGTAGATACCAACAAAACAGATGTCATGATTTTAGACATCAATCTAAAAGCCGGCAAAACAGGTCTTGAAATTGCCGAAGCAGTAAGAAAGAAAAACAAGAATGTTTATCTTATTTTTACGACTGCACACCTAGAATATGCTATGATGGCATATCGTTTCAAAACATTTGATTATTTAGCTAAGCCAATTACTTTTGAAAGACTAGAAGACACCATTGTGCGCCTTTTTGATGACATTAATGGATTACCTGCTAAATATCTGAAAATCGATTCCAAAAATACCATTGTCGATGAAAATGAAATCGAATACATTAAACGAGATGGTATGAAGTTAGTCTTTCATACCATTAGTTGTGACTACGACACTTATAGCTCTTTTGCTAAACAAGAAGAACATTTGCCCGATAATTTTGTTCGTTGTCATAAGTCTTACATGGTAAATATGAATAATATTAAAAATGTGGATTTTGTTACGAATAAAATTTATTTTAAAAGTGGAGATTCTTGTGAAATTGGTCCGAAGTATAAAAAAAGTTTGATGGAGGTATTTAGAAATTATGGAATTATTGAATAATATTTGGATGGCGTTGAGTACGCCGAATGAAGGATTGATAAGTATTTTGTCTATACCACTTTTAATTTTTATAGAAATACCTTTATTTCTGCATATATATATCTCTGCATTCAATTTAAACGTCGACACAAAACAAAAAATTATATATAGTATTCTAACTACATGTGTTAGTTTAATTTGCTCTTACCTAATTCCTGTTCCTTTCAACTTTATATTTATTTTTCTAGCTAATTTTGCTATAGTATATTTTCTATTTAAACAAGGAATTATTAAAAGTATATTAATGACAGCATTACCAACTGTGGTTTTTACATTATTACAAAATATTTTACTTACACCTTATCTTACACTATTAAACATATCTTCAGAAATAGCAGTATCAACTCCAATGTACAGAATACCATTTGCAATATTAGTATATGCAATCGTATTCCTTATATATTTGTTAATTAAACATAAAAATTTCAAAGTCACGTATTCAGAATATTATGATAAAAAAAATAAATCTATAATTATATTAAATTTTATATTTGGAATTTTTACCATTGCTATGCAGTCTACATTAACATTTAACTATATTAGTATTTTACCTTTAGAATTTAGCATATTAAATTTTATTGCCTTGTTAGCATACTTTTGCATTAGTTTTTATAGTTTAAATAAGGTATCAAAACTAATGATTACAACAAAAAAATTGGAAAGTGCAGAAGAATATAACAAAACATTACATATCTTACATGATAACGTTCGTGGATTTAAACATGACTTTGATAATATTGTAACTACAATAGGAGGCTATATAAACACCAATGATATGGAAGGTCTAAAAAAATACTATGTAGAACTAGAAGATGACTGTGAAAGAGTTAATAATCTTTACGTACTTAATCCAGATGTTGTTAATAATCCAGGTATATATAATTTATTAACCTCAAAATATCATGAAGCAGAAGATGAAGGCATTAAAGTAAACCTTTCATTTTTTCTAAATCTTAATGAAATTCATATGAAAATATACGAATTTGCTAAAATACTTGGAATTTTGCTAGATAATGCTATTGAAGCTAGTAAAGAATGTAAAGAAAACGATAAAGTTATTAATATCACTTTTAGAAAAGAAACAAAAAGAAAACGTAATATAATTATTATTGAAAATACTTATACTAACAAAAACGTAGATATAAACAATATTTTTAATAAGGGCATTAGTGGTAAAGAAAACCATAGTGGTATACGGATTATGGGAAGTCAAAAAAATATTAAAAAAGAACTCCAATTTAAACTTGTATACTCATAAAAATAATAAATTTTTCACTCAACAGCTTGAAATATATGATTAAAAAAGTTCCCGCATAGTGGGAACTTTCCTTTTTGTATAATGGAATACATGCGTAATAGCATAATATTTTCATTATATAGGAAAAAACAGCTATAATAGCTGTTTTAGATTGTAAAATAACATTAAGTATATGTGTGCTTAAGTAAAAATATTGTCGAGTAATTTTTACTTAAATTAAATAACGATTAATCTTTCTGAATTAAACTAGTAGGCATTTTAGGTTGGTGCATCCAGCATCCTAAAAAACAAGCTGTGTTAGTAGATTTTGCATATTTTTCAGCAACCTTTGCTAATAATTTCAACATAGGTACTTCCCCTTTCAAAATATTATCTATCAATACAAACATTACCGGTAAATGTTTTGTATTACTAATTAATTTGAAGTACTATATACTTCATATCCATATTTATTATCTGTAATTTTATATATGAATCTAGTTATCATACAACTTTGTACTAAATATCCAAATATAATAACATTAGCTACCATTGTATTAGGAATTACTACCGCTACTATTGTTCCTACTGTTAATACTAAATAAGATAAAATTTGTTTTTGTTTGCGCTCTTTTTTTCTAAGAATAGGAACATTTTCTGTATCAGCTGGAGCATATAACTTTATCATGATCATTCCAAATACCCAAGTTGAAACTGCTAATATATATATTGTTATTTGAGTAAATTCAATTGATTTTGCTAAGTAAGCAACTCCGCAATACATTAAACAAGTAGAAATAATACAGCCCATATGCGTTTTTAAATGTACTCCACCCGAAAAACATCTATAAGGTAATAAAATAAAAAATGTTACCAGTGTTTCCTTTAAAATTCCAAATAAATAAGCAACTATTAACACAATGAAAAACTTTGGAATCTCCCCGATGATGTTTTGAAGTCCATAATTGATAACCTCTGCTCGCTCATCATCTAAATCTGTCATTTCTTGTCTTATTTTATTGGTTAGAAACGTACAAATCTTATCGATCATCTGTCCTCACCTCGCTTTATTAAGCTAAGGTTAGTCTACCATTAAATTATTTTTTTGTTTTAATTTATTTATCAATGTTGGTTTTTCTTATAGATTGTCAAATTCGCCATATTTAGATATAAAAAACAATTTATTTGTGTAATCTACATAAAGTATGAAGAAAAAAAATAAAATTATTATTGCTATTATCATTGCGCTAATCCTTTTAATCCCCTTAGTTGCCTTTGCTGCCAAAGTACTTGGGAAAATAATATTTCTTTAAAAACAAGAATAGATAAGCTATTCTCCTAACCAAAGCAAGTAAAAAGCATTGAACCTGTCCGCATTTTAGACAGGTTCAATGCTTTTTTCGTTTATACTAATCCACATTTTAATGAATCACAAGATGTTTTAAAATACACCAAGTTCCAATCATTTCTGGCAAGTCTTGAAATGTCATTTCTTCCCCCGTGATTGGATGGCAAATGGTAAGTTGATACGCCCAAAGGGCAATTTGTTTTCCCTGCCCTCTTGTTCCGTATTTCTGATCTCCAAAAATACTATGACCAAAGTGGGATAGTTGCACTCGTATTTGGTGGTGCCTACCTGTATGTAAATTGATTTTTAGTAAACTCAAATTCTTCTTCGGATGATGGGTTAATACTTCATAATCTAAACGAGCTAATTTTGCATTCTTTTTGGTGGATGCTACTACTTTACTCATATTGGTTCTTTCCTCTTTTAGCAAATAATCTTCTAATATTCCGCTTCTTTTGCTCTATTTCTCCATCAACCACCGCTAAATACGTTTTACGTACTATTTTTTCTCTTACTTGATTGCTTAATCGTGAAGCAGCTTTTGAAGTTTTGGCAAAAACCATTATTCCTCCTACTGGTCTATCTAAACGGTGAACTAAACCTAAATACACATTTCCGGGCTTTTGGTATTTTTCTTTTAGGTATTGTTTAATTAGGGTTAACATATCTAAATCACCTGTTTTATCTGCCTGAGAAGGAATATTAGGGATTTTTTGAACAACAATTATATGATTATCTTCATAAATCACTTTTAAATCTGGCATGTTTAACTCCTTCTTTTTTCACTTTCCCAACGTCCATAGATTCCACAAGGTAAAATAAGTGCCGAATCCTTCATGGGCAATCCAATTTCTCCTGCTTCTACTGTTCCTGCTACTTTTTCAGGCATAACTAAGTGTAAAATATCAGCTAAAACCTGACTAGAAATTCCTGTTGTATAAGAATTAATTAAGAAAAATAAAGGATTTGGCGAAAGTACTTTTGTACATAATTCTACTAAATCGTATAGATTGTTTTCAAATTGCCAGATCTCTCCTTTTGCTCCTCTACCATAAGAAGGAGGATCCATAATAATGGCGTCATAGGTATTTCCTCTACGAATTTCACGGCTGACAAATTTAACCACATCATCAATAATAAAACGTACTGATTGATCGCCAAGTCCTGATGAGATAACATTTTCCTTTGCCCAAGACGTCATCCCTTTAGAACTATCTACATGGCAAACAGAAGCCCCAGCAGATAAACAAGCTACTGTTGCCCCACCTGTATAAGCAAACAAATTTAATACTTTAATTGGTCGTTTGGCCTCTTTTATTTTGACTATCATCCAGTCCCAATTTACTGCTTGCTCAGGAAATAAACCAGTATGTTTGAATCCCATAGGCTTAATATTAAAAGTTAACGTTTTATAATGAATTTGCCAATTATCTGGCATTTTTTTGGCAAATTCCCATGAACCTCCTCCTGTTTTGCTACGATGATAGGTAGCATTAACTTGTTTCCATTTTTCAGGGTGGGATTTCTGTTTCCAAATAATTTGTGGATCTGGGCGAGATAGAGTAACATTCCCCCATCTTTCTAATTTTTGCCCATCTGCCATATCTAATATTTCATAATCTTTCCATTCATTGGCTATTTTCATTTTCTCTTTTTCGTTTTTCAACTACTCCTCCTTGTTTAAGAATGGTAACATTGTATCATATAATTGGCATTTTGAATAGAGTATTAATAATAATATCTCTTTTAATGATTCTCTATTTCCAAGTAGTTAACTAACTACCCGTAATGTCTGTATAAGTTTCATAAATTGAGTAATCAAAATAATATTTATACTGGAAAAAAATAAAAAGGAAAGAAGTAAAAAAGTAAGCCATTTATGCCTTTGGCATAGATGAATAATTCTCCCTATTATTCGTTTCTTTTCTTTTCTAAACTGATCTTGCCCTTTACGGTAAGTAACCTCAAAAACTTCATCTTTTGCATAATCCATCATAAAAATCCCCCTTACCAAATATTGTTTACTGGTGAATTAGAGCTTGTCCTAATTTACCAGTAATACTATATTCACTAAAAAGGATTTTTATTCCTATTTTTTTATTTTTCTTCTTGTCCTTCTGTTTCTTTTTGTTCTTCTTGTTCTTCTTGTTTTTCTGCTTTTGGGTCTTCTTTATTTTCTTCTTTTAGCTCTTTTTCCTTTTCTTGTTTTGGCTGTGCTTTAAATCCTGTTGCTGAATCATAAGTAATGTCTAATTTTTCATTAAAACCAATTAATGCTTTTTGGGCTGATATGATTTTTTTCTGCACTTCTTCTAAAGGCACTTGATTATCTTCTTTCAATGTTTCTACTAAGCTGTCTAGCTCGGTTATATGTTGAATCATACTATAAAAATAACCCGGCATTTCTCTGGTATCTTTTCTTAGCCCTTCTTTCCAACTACCTATATCTTTTAGTCCTTTACGAGGAACATATCTTTCTTGAATTTTCCCTGCTGGCTTAAGTAAAAGATATGGATATGGATTATCTTTATCATCATTGGTCTGAATGGACACAGTACTAGGATCTAACTCTGAAACATTAGCTACTGTATTAATTAGACTGTCTTTTAAATCTTGAGCAATCTGCTCTACATTTTCTATGTTGCATAATTCATTTATTTTTTCTGTATTTTCATTATATTCTTCTACTGTCATTCCTCGCAAATTCATTTTTACTTGTTCTTGGTCAAATTTTTCTTCCATTTGGCTATCAACTATCTTTTCTGGCTTTTGCATTGAATAACTAATCATACGATAAGCATGTATTCCTCCCATTGCTGCTATAAATGCACCTGTTACCATGGCTATTCCCACTATTTTTCTTTTCTTCTTAGGAGGCTTTACCTCATTTTGTTGTTCATTCTCTTCTTCTGGTTTTATGGTATAATTCATTTTTTCCATTAATTTCTCACTCCTTTTACAATTGGTTTTTATTATATCATCTTTTGTGTTAAATTGCAATATTATGGAAACTTTTCTTCAAGCTATTTATTTAGCCATTTTATTTCTATCTATAAAATTCAAGTGAAAAGTCTATTTAACAAAACCAATCCAATAGTAAAATTCATGTTAACACCATTTAGCAAGCTTACCTTTTTACACGGTTATCCTTTGGACAAGCAGTCAATTGTAACCATCCAAAACCATTAATTCATTATTCTCTTCAAAAATCTATCCAATTTTCTTCCTTTATGATATACTTAAATCAACTCAAAAACACTGCTTCATGAAGGAGGTTCCATCATGAAAAAATTAAAACACTTTATAATTAGTAGTTGTTTTATTGGTACGACAATTTTTTTGGTCATTTTTGCCTATCAACGGCTACTATTAAAATGCTTATTTTGGCAAAGAAATACTATCCTTAGTAAACTATGGCTAGCAAATGTCAAACCAAGAAAAGGTGGGAATTAACCATATTCCCACCTTTTCTTTTTTCCTTTCAATTACCATTTAATGAAGACAAGATCAATTCAGCCAAACTTTCATTAATTCCCTTTACTTGCTTAAGTTCTTCGATACTTGCCTTTTTTATTTTATCAACACTCCCAAATTGTTTAAGCAAAGCCTTTTTCTTTGCTTCACCAATCCCTACTATTTCATCTAATTCAGATTTCGTTATTTGCTTATCGCGTACTTTTCGGTGATAGGTAATGGCTGTATCATGAACCGTATCTTGAAATCTAGTAATCAATTGTTTTAACCCCTCTGATATTTCTAGTTCATTTCGATTTTCGTCCATCAATGCACGTGTTTGGTGCTTATCATTTTTTACCATACCGAAAACAGGAATGGTTAATCCATATTTTTCTACTGCCTTTTTTGTTGCTCGAATTTGGGTTATCCCTCCATCGGCAAAAATCGCATCTGGCAAAGTGCCAAAGCCTCCTGTCGGATTTTCTAGTGAATGTTTTAGTCTTCTGGTTATTACTTCTTCCATACACCTTGGATCATCTTGCCCATAGACCGTTTTGATTTTAAATCTTCTTGATAAATTTTTCTTAATCACACCATCTTGCATAACACACATAGCAGCTACCATATTTTCACCTGATAAATTTGAAATATCATAAGTTTCTATTTTACGAGGATATTTTTCTAATTGTAAAACTTCTTTTAGCTCAGTTAATATCTCAGTTTTATCTTTTTCTTTATTTTCCAAAGTAACTTTGGCATTTCGTTCTGCCATTTCGACAAAACGTAATTTTTCTCCTTTTTTTGGACTTTTGATTTCTACCTTTTTTCCTACTTCTTTTGATAACCATTCTTCGATGACTTCTTTATCTTCTAATTCTTCCCTAAGCATAATTTTGGCTGGTATATTAGGGTTATCTAAATAATATTGTTTCACAAAACCAGATAAAATCTCTTTTTGATCCATATCCTTTAACTCATCAAAAAAGTAATGTTCTCTGCCAATCATTTTGCTACCACGGACAAAGAAAATCTCTATGCACACCTCAATTTCTGATTTGGCTATTCCTATTACATCAATGTTATTTTCGGATAAGTTTGATACCTTTTGTTTTTCCGAAGTACGTTCAAGGGCTTGTTTACGATCACGCAGTTCAGCAGCTTTTTCAAAGTCTAAATTTTGCGAAGCTTCTACCATACGTTTTTCTAATTCTTTAATAATTTTGTCCGTTTTTCCTTCTAATAAATCGGTGATTTCTTGTATCTGCTTTCTATATTCTTCTGGCGCAATATAGCCCATACAAGGTGCCGTACAACGTTTAATATGATAGTTTAAACATGGACGCGTTCTCCCTTTATAATTACGACATTGGCGAATTTGGTAACGACTTTTAATAAATTGCACCATTTCTTTCGCTGCCCCTGCATTAGCATATGGACCAAAATATTTCGCTCCATCATTGATTAATCTTCTGGTCAGTACCACTGAAGGAAATTCATCTTTTACGTCAATTTTAATATAGGGATACGTTTTATCGTCTTTTAACAAAACATTAAATTTGGGTCTATGTTTTTTGATTAAATTACACTCCAAAATCAAGGCTTCTGCCTCATTGTCTACAACAATGTATTCAAAATGGTCGATTAAACTTACCATATTTTCGATTCTCTTTGTTTTATTGTTTTTACGAAAATATTGCCTAACACGATTTTTTAGCGATATGGCTTTCCCTACATAAATAATGGTATCTTCTTTATCGTGCATTAAATATACTCCTGGTTTATTAGGCAATTTTTTTAATTCTTCTTCAATATCAAACATGGTTTTCTCCTTGTTATTCTATGTACCCAATATAGGGCAAATTGCGGTATTTTTGATTATAGTCTAAACCAAAACCGACAACAAATTTATCTTCGATTTTAAATCCAATATACTCTACTTCTAATTCCATTATTCTTCGAGATGGTTTACTCAGTAGTGTGGCAATTTTTAAGTCTTTTACTCCTTTTTGTTCTATTAACTCTTTTAATGCTGTTAGCGTTCTTCCTGTATCAATAATATCTTCTACAATAAGAACATGTTTTCCTTCTATTTTGTTAGAAATATCTTTATTGATTTGAATTTTCCCTGTACTTTCTGTGCCTTCATAACTAGATACTTCGATAAATTCAAACTCTATAGGATTTTTAATTCGTTTGGCTAGTTCCCAATAAAAAGGAATACATCCTTTTAAAATACCAACAAAAAGAATTTCTTCTCCTTGATAATCTTGTTCAATTTGCTTGGCTAATTCGTCGATTCTTTTTTGCAATCTTCCTTCATTGATTAATACATTCATTTTTTCTAACCAGTGTTAACTTTTGAAATTAACACCTTTCCCCTTTCATGATATTCGTAAATAGTTTTTACCTAAACAGATGGGTAAAAATTATGGTTAACTTTTTCCCCTTTTTATTATAACGAACTTTGCTTTAAGTTTCAATAAAAAAGGGAAATAAACTGTGTTTCTACCTAATTTGTAACACTGATTTTTAACTTGTTGAAAAAATTTCTTGATTTTCGATGAAAAACTCTATCATGTTAAGAAAAAGAAATGTTAATAGTCTTATTCAGTAGTTAATCAACCTATATCGTTCCTATTAGAGTTTTACATAAAATATAATATCTTTTATAATGATTCTACTTTATTTCACCAGAGGATCATTATTTCAATTTATTCGTTTTTACGAGACTATTATTTTCAATACCCTTTTATTTCCAGCATTTTATTCTTTAAAAATGTTCCCAAATAAAAACAAGATATAAATTAAATTTGTTAAACAAGGAGGTTAGTATTATCACTACCAAAGATAAAAAATAATAAATCTTCTGCAATGGAATAAAAATTTAAAAATTATATCAATACTAGTCAAAAGAAAAAAATAATAAAGAAAAAGGTAGGAAAACCCTCTTAAATCCTAATTTTTTTGTTTGCCGTTTTTTTGACTTCTTGATATAATAGAAAGGAATTCTATATGGTTAATCAAACTTCAAGATCATTAAATTTAAAAAATGATATTATTTTCAAATCTTTTTTCGCTCGAAAAGGAAATGAACGATTTTTAATTGACTTTTTATCTAGTCTATTAAAAATTGAAATTAAAACAATATCCATTCGTGAAGAAGTAAATTTAGAACAACTATCTACAAAAGAAAAAGGAGGAAGATTAGATCTCCAAGCAGAATTAAATGATGGAATTATTGTGAGTATTGAATTACAAATATGTAATCATCATAACATGGAAAATCGAACTGCATTTTATAGTGCAAAGGTATTATCCAGAGAAACAGAACGTGGAACTCGATATGAAGATATTAAACAAATTTATATGATTAATATTTTAGATTATGAATTACTCGATGTTGAGGAATATATTTCTGAATCAGTAATTGTTTTAGATAAACATCGTGATTATGAACTTTTAAAAGGACTAAAATGGTATTTTATTGAGTTACCTAAATTTAGAAAAGCACATCCAGACATGAACGAAAAAATCAATCAATGGATTGCCTTCATTGATGATAAAGATAAGGGGTTGGTGGAAATGGCAGAAAAAAAGAACAAGACAATTGAAAATGCAAGAGAAGAAATGAACTATCTAACTGGAGATGCAGCTGTTAGAAGGCTAGCAGAACTACGTGAAAAATGGGATATGGACTATAATAGTGGAATGAATTATGCCAAAAAAGAAGGGTTAAAAGAAGGAATTGAGAAAAAACAAAAAGAAATCGTTCTCAAAATGATAGAAAAGAACATGCCCCTAGAAACAATTATGGAAATTACTGGTCTTAGTAAGCAAGAAATTGAAACAATAGTAAATCAGTAAATTACACCAAAGATCCAAAATTAGTATTTTATCTATTTTGGATCTTTCCTTTTCCCTAAAGTAAATTTCTTGTGAAAGACTTGCTTCTTTTTTTCATTTGCGTTAATATAATACCATATCAATGGAAAGTAGGTATACTAATTAAGAAAGGAGATAACATTTTATTGATAAGCGCCTGGACCAAATTTTGGTTGACGAGGTTTAGGGTTATCGAAAGATTCGGCGGGTGCCCTAATGGCTTTAGCTTTAGCCATACTATTTTTCCAAAAACCTTTGTAAAAAGGCAACAAAGAAAAATAGATAAGCTGTATTTACCATACTTTTCCATTCTAAAATTAAAATAACAAGGAGGATTTACTATGTGTGGAATTGTAGGTTACATAGGAAAGAAAAAAGCTTGCCCTATTTTATTAGCAGGGCTTAATCGTTTAGAATATAGAGGGTATGATTCAGCTGGAATTTCAACCGTTGAAAAAAATGGTTTATCCCTAATCAAAGATAAAGGAAGAGTAAACCATTTAGCTTCTATAACAGGAATTGATGAATTAGAAGGAACCATTGGTATTGCTCATACGAGATGGGCCACTCACGGAAAACCATCTAAAGAAAATGCTCACCCTCACCAAAATAAAACCAAAACTTTTAGTGTAGTTCATAATGGAATTATCGAAAATTACCATGAACTACGTACCTTATTAGAAGAAAACGGATATTCTTTTGTGTCTCAAACAGATACAGAAGTGATTCCTAATTTAATTGATTATTATTATCATAAAGACCCTAAACAAGATGAACTAAAATTTTTACGTGCTGTTCGTAATAGCTGTTTAGATTTAAAAGGTAGTTTTGCGATTGAAGTCATTTCTAGTGATTATCCAGACAATATGATTGTTGTTCGTAAAGATAGCCCTTTGGTCATTGGTTCTACCGAAGAGGAAAATTATATTTCCTCTGATATTCCGGCTATTCTTTCGTATACCCGAAACTTCTATTTACTAGAAGATTTTGAGTTTGCCGTATTATCGAGAACCTCAGCTAAGTTCTATACTTCTGATTTAGTGGAAATAAATAAAAAAACACAAACCATTGAATGGAACGCAACCGCTGCGGAAAAAGATGGCTTCGAAGATTTTATGTTAAAAGAAATTTATGAACAACCTAACGCAGTTCGTGAAACGATTGGTTCTCGCATTTCATTAACAGGAAACTGCGAATTGTCAGAATTACATTTTTCTAAGTTAGACCTAGAAAAAATCCAAAAAATCTATATTGTTGCTTGTGGTACAGCTATGCACGCTGGTATCGCCGGAAAAAATGCAATAGAAAAACTTTGCCACATAACGGCAGAAGTGGATATTGCTTCGGAATTTCGCTATCGTGACCCATTACTTGACGAAAATACTTTATGTGTTTTCATTTCTCAATCAGGAGAAACTGCTGATACCATTGCTGCTTTAAAATTGGCTAAATCAAAAGGAGCAAAAACAATTGCTATTTCTAACGTAATTGGAAGTTCCATTACGCGAGAAGCAGACTACTCTATTTATACCCATGCAGGCCCTGAAATCGCTGTTGCTTCTACGAAAGCTTATACTTCTCAAGTGGTATTAATCACTATTTTAGCCATTTATTTTGCAGAAATTTTAGGTAGATGTGAATCATCACTTCTTAGTGAACTCAAAAGCGACCTTTTAGCCTTGCCTAAAAAAATAGAAGAGACCTTAAAACAAAATGAAACCATTCAAGAATTTGCTAGAAAAATTTATCAAGAAAAAGATGTATTTTTCTTAGGCCGAGGAATTGACGAAAGTGTAGCTAAAGAAGGTTCTTTAAAACTAAAAGAGATTTCCTATATCCATTCAGAAAGCTACGCAGCGGGTGAATTAAAACATGGACCAATTGCTTTAATTGAAAATGGTATAACTGTTATTGGCATTATGACTGATCCTCGTTTAGTGGAAAAAACCATTAGTAATATTCAAGAAGTAGTTACTAGAGGAGCTAAAACGTTTATCGTAACAAACCAAAAGATAAACTCCAATCAATTTGACCGAGTAATCTTTATTCCAGATACAAATGCTTTTATTTCCCCTATTTTGTCAATTATTCCTTTACAATTACTTTCTTATTATATTTCAAAGGAAAAAGGATTGGATGTGGATAAACCAAGGAATTTGGCTAAATCAGTTACGGTGGAATAAATGAAATCACTTTTTCAAAATTGATAGAGGTATTGAAAATGCTACTTTCTTTTAGAGAGGGTAGCATTTATTTATTTTTAAAAGAACTCAAAAATTTTCAAAAAAGTTGATTTATACTTTTATTTTCTTAACTATTATCAGGTAATTTTTTATTTATTTGTGAAATTTTCTTTTCTTCCGCTTTCACCCTTCTTTCTAGTTTTTTCAAATCTTCAGCCGGTTTCAAATTTTCTGGTTTAATTCCTCTCTTGGACAACATACTTCTTACACTCAAATTATTCTGTATATGTTCATTTGAAATACTATCTTGCCCATATAAATCTTCTTGTGTAACATTATGATTTGTCATTTCAGTTGCAAGATTTTTAGCAGCTATTGTTAATGTTGGTAAAAAATCAGCTAGTGGTCTATTTTCTTTTATTTTATACCTTGCTTTCATTTGAGATGTATTTAATCCTCCAAAAAGTGCTGAATCTCCTTTTGAACGGATAATAGCAAAGCCTTTATCGTCAACTCCTCTTTCATATATATTTTTAGATAATTGCTTCTCAGATTCCTTCAGCCTATCTCTTGCTTCTAAACGATTCATTAATTTTATTCTATCTTCAATAATTTCTTGCTTTCTTGTTTGTACTGCAAAATAGGTTTGTGCAAAAGCTATTTCTTGTTTCCTTGAATCTCCATTTTGAGCAATTAAAAAACAAGCATAACGAGTAAGCATATAATCATCAATTTTTCTTTTTGCTCCCTTTGCTATTTCTATCATTTTGCTAACCTTAGCAAAATGATCTTGTACGCTTATACCTGCATTTTCGCATGATAAAATTGCTTTACTTATGACATCTTCAAAATTTCTCCATTGAGTATATCCTAGTTTTATTTGTAAATCTCTCGCATACCAAAATTCAATATTTTCACTCTCTTCAATATTAACAATTTCATCAAATTGTTTCTTTAGTATCTCTATTGTCTTCTTATTAAATTCCAAAATATCACATCCTTGTTTTAAACTAGTTATAGTTTAAAACATTTGTTCTGTTTTGTCAAGTAGTTCTTTTACTTTTTGCTATTTTTTGCACTAATACTTTCTAACACTTATACCTTTATCGATCTGCCATAAACTTAACTAACTAACAATTTCACAATAACCAAGCAAACAGCTCCCGGCAACCCTAAAAGTCCCACAATAAGGCTAGTTAAAACATTAAGCCCAATATGAAATCCAAAACTTGCCCCAATCAGGTTAATTAAGAAAATACATACCCCACCTAAAACAGAATTGATGACTAATTTCAAAATCTTTTTTAAGGGAACAATAAACAAACGTCCAAATATAAACAAAAAACATATACACGCTAAATAGGTAATAATGGTTGCATTCATACACTCTCTTCCTCTCTTTTATCATGCTCTATTATTACCATACCTATGTGAAAATTCGGACAAATATGCTATACTACCTCTTCTTCTCCCCAAGTTCTAAACTGTATATCTTGAATCAAATCCACATTAATTCCTTTTGTTTTAGCAATTTTGATCAAGTAATCCAATTTGGCTTGATTAGCTTTAATTTGGTAAATATAGTAATCAATTAAATTAGAATCAGCAAACTCAAAATTTCGGTTTGCCTTTTTTAACTCTTCTTTCGTTTTAATAATATTTTTGATCAACTCTTTTTCCTTTTCTAGTTCTCCCCTCTCTCTAATTAACTCTTCCCTACGAAATTTTTGTTCTTCACGCAAAATAACTCCTCCTTTTAATCCTATATTCAATTAAAATAGCTAACTAGGGAAAAAAGGGGGACGCCCTTTTTTTCCCTATGTGATTTTTCCCTAATTCTTTTTTCCTAATAAACTTTTTCTTTTACCCTGTCCCCCAAATGGTAAAATGACCAAATTTTACCCCGTCCCCAATTTGGGAATAGTATATGCAAGAAGGTGAGTTTTTATACCAAATATTCCAAAAACCCTTGATTTTTTAAGCATTTTATAGGATAATATAAGAGAAGGATTTTATTTTGAGAAAGGACTTTTTTTGATGAAATTAATCGATAAATTTTTAAAAAAATTGAAGACTAGTCGAAATACGTTTGCTACTTATATTCTTACTTTAGTGACTATTTATTTAGCTGTTGATCGTATTGTCGAAATTTTGTTAATGGCATTTACAGGGGTTTCGTATTCTTATTGGGGACCAATTGAGTATACGTTTGCTTTGGCTTGCCCTATTTTTGCTTATTTGTTTTCGGGAAATTCGGAGTTTGCTACTTCTAAGAAACAAAAAGTAACTTTGTTTTATTTATATATTATTGGCCTAACAATTATTGCAGTTTCTATGTTTACTCAATGGCTGAATATGGGAGTATGGCTATTTTTAGTGTCTGTTCCGGGTTATCCAGAATTGATTAGTAATTTTTCGGAATTGTTTCAACCAGCTCTTTCAGCTTTGACTGTATTCCTTCCTCTATTGATTATTCCTAAGATTTTTAACTTCTTGTATTTTGGGGTTAATGATACTCCTGATCAGTTCCGTTCCATTTGGGATTATGGAGGAATTGATTTATCGAATAAAAAAGAAGGAAAAGGACCATATTCTTTTGAAGTGTTTTTATGTACTGATGTAGAAACGGGAAAAACGATTACCATTCCTGAAAGTTCTCGTTTTCAACAATTGTTTGTTTGTGGTGGATCTGGTACTGGTAAGACTTCTTTAGTTTATGAACCGTTAATTGCTCGTGATATTGAACGTAAATTTTTCTTTCGCGAAGTAGCTAAGGAAATGGGATTTACTGCTTTGAAAACCAACATTGCCTATTTAAGACGACCTTATGATAATGATTATTTGAATGAAAACTTTAATTTGAATATGCTTGCCCCTTACGAAGGAAAGGAAAGCATTTATAAAGCTTATATGAAAAAAATGATTTTAGCTGATAGTCCAGAAATTACTTATCGCAATTGTGGTGTAACCGTTATGTCACCAGACCGCGAAATTAGTGATCATTTGATGGATGTTTGCCGAAATTTTAAACTACCTTATCAAGTCATTGACCCAACAGATTCTACTTCATCAGGATTAAATCCATTTGTTTATCATGATCCAAATAACATAGCGATTACTATTTCTTCTGTGTTAAAAGCCATGTATTATAGTGAACACGTTAATGATATGAAAGATGCTTACCGTGAGGATATTGTTATGCAAGCCGTAGAAAATATCTCGATTTTATTAAAAGTGATGTATCCAAGAATGAACGAAGGGCTATTACCTAACTTAGAGGATTTACTAAAAATGCTTACTCATTTTGATTTAGTAGAAAAAATGTGTGAAATTATGGCACACGATGAACAGTTAAAAGAAACTTATCATACTCAAATTGCTTACTTCAAGAAAAACTTCTATAGCACTGGATCAGGAAAAGAATTCACAGAATCTTCTGTATACACCGCGGTTTCTCAATTAGATAATTTACTACGTATTCCAGGAGTTAAAAATATTTTATGCAATCGTCACCAAAATATTAATTTTGACGATGTACTAGCTAATGGCGATATTTTATTTGTTTGTACAAGAAGAGGAGACTTAGGAGCATCTGGTCATAAAGCATTTGGTTTATTTTTCTTAATGGCTATGCAAAATGCTGTATTAAGAAGACCGGGAAATGAAAAGTCTAGAATTCCTCATTTCCTATACATTGATGAATTTCCAGACTTCGTTGGAAAAGCAACTGAACCTATCTTTACCATGTATCGCAAATACAAAGTAGGAACTACCATTTCAGCACAAAATTTAAAACAATTAGAAGGTGGAAATTCTCCTCGAGAAAACTATCGTGAAACGATTTTGTCTAACTGTGCTAGTAAAATCTTTACTGGTGGTGGTGATGCCGATGCAGTTGAGTGGTGGTCCAAAGAATTTGGAACACATAGAGAGTGGGAATTTAAAAATACTATGGACTTTAGTAAACTAAAATACGAAGATAAACATAGTGATGTAGCTTGGAAATTTGTTTTAAACTTTAAACCTGGAAAATTACAAACCCTTAGTCAAAAACAATGTGCCTATAAAATCAGAGGTGCTGACGGGAAACCAATGGCTGGCCCTGGAAAATTAAATTACTTATCTGCTAAATACAAAGAAGCACAAAAAATCAAAACCTATGACTTTGGTCGATATTCTGATGGAGTAACTACCGCTACAGAAGATGATAGTAGTAGCAAGGCAAAGAAAAAATTTGATCTTAAAAACGTAGATTTCACGGATGAAAGAAACGAATTTGATCCAATCAAAAATAATGATACTGATTCTAAATTTTTATTTGATAATGATGATGCGATTATCGTTAATTTAAAAAAAGGAAATCCTAACGGATAAAAATAGGGAAAACTGGGGACGCCCCAGATTTCCCTATTTTTTTATTGATAGACTAAAAAGCTATTCCTATCCATTCTAATAGTAAACCAGATATAACTCCAATGACGTACAATAAACCAACTATTTTGATGTTTTGTTTTAATCCACGATTGGTTTTAAATAGAACTGCTAGTCCCACTCCCGCTCCTGTTAATAAACCTGCTATCATACTAGCTGCTGAAATTACATTTTCTAAATACAAATTGGTGATGATAACTGATGCTGCACAGTTTGGTATTAATCCCACTGCTCCTGCTATGATTGGTCCTAAAATCGGCTGATTTAACATGAGATGAGAGATATTTTCTTCCCCAATGAAATAGACAATGACATTAATCACAAAAGTAATGATCATAATAAATAGGAAAATATGAAGTGTATGAGACAATGCTGATTTCCATATGCTTCCTTCTTCACAATGGCAATGATCGTGCTCACATAAATCCTCAATACTTTCTTCTGTTTTTTCTTCTTGCTTATTTTTTTTATTTTTCTTACGCCAAAATCTAGCTACCAAATCAATCACAAAACCTGCTATCATTCCAATGAGTAGTTTAATGCCTAAAATTTTTAAGATAATCCAAGGTGAAACCGCCTCTGAGATAAAAATAGGTAGCATTTCATCAGAAGTAGATAAATAAACAGCAATTAATGTTCCCAAGCTAATAACTCTACCTGCATATAAATTAGTAGCAGAAACGGAAAATCCACATTGAGGAAATACTCCTAAAATACTTCCTATCAGTGGACCAAACTTTCCTGATTTTTGAATAGTTTGTTTGGACTTCTCCCCCATTTTATGTTCAATGTATTCTAAGATGAAATACGTTAAAAATAGAAAAGGCAATAATTTTATACTATCCATTAAGGTATCTTGAATAACTTCTAACATGATTTTCTCCTCTTATTTTAATTGCGGTTATCATACCATAAAATGGGAGAAAATGCAAGAAATTAATTTTCATCATGCAAATAGACTATGATTAGATCATATGATAAAGTTGATTTTTCTGGCTATATATGTTAAAATATAACTAGAACTGTAAAAACAGTTACTCATTAAATAGGAGGTTTTTTATGAAACTCAATTTAGAAGAAAAGGATCAGATCATTACTCTTCCGATTTATTTTCGGAAGAAATTTTTAAAGTTTCTAAAAAAAATGAAGCAAGAAAGAAACATTGAATTTAACGATGTTTCATCGTTAAACTCGTGTTTCATAATAACCAAATATTCGCAAGATGATTTAGAACGCATCTTTAAATACCAAGAAAAACTTCTTGGCATCGGTGAATAATTGAAAACTCCTACATCCCCGGAATGCTATACAGCCGGGGATGTTTTCTTTTTTCTTCTTATCTCATTATCTTCTACGATAGCATCCATTGAAATTTCCTGTTCTTCCATTATTACATTGATTTGGAACAACATTTGCATTTAATACTATAGCATTATTGTTATTTCCCATTCCATTATTCCCATTATCATCTGTACTATTGTTTTCACGACAAGTACATGACCAATTGCATCCGTTTGAACAATGATTTGAGCAACCATTTGAATTTCCATTGTTTTGGCCGCTTCTGCCACAGTTGGATTGGATCGTAAGTAAATCATTTTCTACGCCATTGCAACCATTACTACTGATGGTAAGTAAATCTCCGTTTCGCCCATTTGAGCAACTGCTATTAATGGTAAGCAATGTAGGTTCATTGTTTTCACAACAACAAGTAGAACAGTTGCATCTATTTGATGTATTTCTTCCTCCTCGGCCAGATCTATTTCTTCCACTAAAACATTGGCAAGAGTCATCCTCTTGATGGGCTAAAAAACGACAAAGTAGCATAGTGATAAATGCTGTAATAAATGAAAGAATGGTATAAACAATGGTAGCTACTAAGAAATTGATATTACCGATGACAAAAGTGACAATAAGGAAAATAGCAAAAATAACGCCAGCAACTAGAATAGGACATTTTAAAATTTTCTGCAAAACAATAGAAATAATGATAACGGCTATTGGTAAAGCAAAAAATAGTAATAATATATTCATAACTTCTCTCCTTTTCTTTTTGTTATATGTTATGTTTATTTTTTGCTTTTGGTTAATCATACCTAAAAATTAATGAAAAAAATAGAGAAGATGCTTATCTTTGATGATAAACTATTCTCTATTTTTGTTTAACATTAGGCTTTTTTACAACTAATTACAGGACCCCTCTATTGATATTCTACTTTTACTAAATATAAGCCTTCTGGTGGCAATGTTTTCCCTGCTAGGCTTCTATCTTTTGCCATGATTATGGTTTTCATTTGCTCTGGTGAAATTTTTCCCATGCCTACTTCTACTAATGTTCCCGCAATAATTCTTACCATATTATATAAAAAACCATTTCCTGTTAATTCTATTCCAATACGCTCATCATCGATAGAAAACACTTTTGCTTGATAAATCGTCCTTATACTACTTTTACTACTTGTTCCACTTGCTTTAAATGATTTAAAATCATGTTCTCCTTCTAAATAAGATGCCGCTTTTTGCATATTTTCGATGTTTAATGGATAGGGAATATGCGTTTCTAAATGACGATAAATAGCCGAACTACATTCTGAATAACGAATTACATAGCGATAGGTTTTTCGTTTACAAGACAATCGACTATGAAATCGTTCTTCTACTTCTTCTGCTTGTTTGATACGAATGGATTTTTTGAGAATACTGTTTAGGGCAATACACCATTTATCCATTGGTACAGAAGAATTGGTTTTAAAATTGGCTACTTGCCCTAAAGCATGTACACCAGCATCTGTTCTTCCTGATGCAAATAAGTCTACCTCTTCTCCTGTAATTTGTTTAATCGCTTGCTCTATGGTTCCTTGAATATTTGGTTTATTAGGCTGTTTTTGCCAGCCATGAAATTCCTTGCCATCATATTCAATGGTTAATTTGATATTTCTCATTTTTTCTAGTCTATGTTAGTGTTCAAAACCAACATTTTTCCTCTTTTCTTTGTATTCGTGAAGGTTAAAAGTTTACTCCATTTAAGATAGCTAAACTTATTCTTTATCTTTGTTTTGTTCTTTACCTTCCGTTTTTACTTTAGATTTTGACTCTTTTCTCCATTTTTCTTTCCATTTCTTAAAGCTACCTTTAGGAACTTTTCTTTCTACCGTAAATCGCTTAGTAACAATGTTCGTAATTAAAATTTTCTTTAATACATCTTCTCTAACATCAGCGATTAATGTTCCGTCTTTGGCTACAGAAATCTTTCCTGTCTCTTCTGAAACAACAACTACGATACTATCTGATTCTTTGGATATTCCTATAGCTGCTCGATGTCTAGTGCCTAGTTCTTTAGCAATATCTGTATCATCGGCTAATGGAAGTACACAGGCTGCCGCTGCTATTTTATTATTGCTAATGACTACAGCTCCATCATGTAAAGGCGTTTTAGGTTCAAAAATATTAACTAATAACTGAGGAGAAACTTCTGCTTGCATAGGAACTCCTGTAGCGATGATATCTTGTATATTAATATCCCTTTCTAGTACAATTAATGCCCCTGTCTTTGTTTTTGCTAATTCTTCTGCGGCAATGACTACTTTATAAATATCTTCCTTGGTTTTTGTTGCTATATCTTTATCTATGCCAAAAAATTTAGTAAACTTATTGGTACCTAATTGTTCTAACGCTCTTCTTAGTTCCGGCTGAAAGATCACAATTATAGCAATAACTCCCCAGTTCATAATACCAGTTAAAATGGCATTTACTATTTTTAGGTTAAGCAAACTACTTGCCCAAGTTGCTACAATCAATAAAGCAATGCCTTTTAATAATTGCCATGCTCTAGATCCTTTTACTACACGAAAGAAACAATAAAATAAAAATAGTACTATGGCTAAATCTAAAATAATTGTAATTAATTCAAATGGGTTTTGGTTTAGGTTTTTCAAATAAGCTACTATGTTTTCTTGGTAAAAATTTTCCCATGTTAGTCCGAATGTTTTTCCCATTATTTTATCTTCTCCTTATTTTGTAAGTTAAATTAGCGCAAAAATTAACGATACTCCTGTTGTAATAATCATTAAAAGAGCTAATATACCAGCTGTAATCTTAACAAAAGTTCTCCCTTTATCAAATTCTCTTCTTTTTTTCACTTCTTCTTTATTTTTTTTCATGACTTTCCCTCCTTTGTTTTGTCTCTTTCAGTATACCACTAAGAAGTAAGACTTTTCAAGTCTTTTAGGCTGATTTCCTATAATTTCCGTTACGATTAAATGATTTCTATTACATCATCAATTTGTTTTCTTTCTTTTCCCAATTGATATGTGTTTCTTAAATCCTTTTCCGCTTGCTTAGCAGAGCTTAACTGATTAGCATGAATTGTTGCAAGCACCTCACCTTTTTCCACATAATCCCCTATTTTTTTGTGTAAAACAATTCCTACTGATGGATCTATTTGATCCTCTTTTTGAATTCTTCCTGCTCCTAATGCACAAGTAATTTTTCCTATTTGCTCTGCTGGAATAGCTTGTACAAAACCAGATTCTTTGCTTATTACTGGACACATATATTTTGCTTTTATCAATTGATTACTATTTTGCAAATAAGATATATCTCCTCCTTGTGTACTCACCATAGTTAGAAATTTTTCATATGCTTTTCCTTCCTGAATGGCTTGCCACAGCTTATCTTTGTTTTGCCTTAAATCATCTCCTAAACCAGATAACTTAAGCATTTCACTTCCTAATGATAATACTACTTGCTTTACGTCTTCTGGCATATTACCTTGTAAACACTCTACCGCTTCTATTACTTCTAACTGATTCCCAATAGCATACCCTAATGGTTGTTCCATACTAGTTAACACGCAAACGGTCTCTCGATTTGCTAACTTTCCTATTTCTATCATTTCATGAGCCAATTCTCTTGCTCTCTCTATTGTTTTCATAAATGCTCCATCACCAACGGTAACATCTAAAACAATTTTTTGTGCACCACTTGCGATCTTCTTACTCATGATACTTGAAGCAATTAAGGGAATACTTTCTACACAAGAAATGCTATCACGTAAACGATACATCTTTTTATCTGCCGGAGCTAAATTCATTGTTTGGGATATCATACTAATTCCTATATCTTTCACATTTTGTTTAAATTGATCAATCGAAATATCAGTCTGATATCCTGGAATAGACTCCAACTTATCCACTGTTCCTCCCGTAAATCCAAGTCCTCTTCCTGACATCTTAGCAACAGGAACACCAAGCGATGCCACCAAAGGTAATAAAATCAAAGAAACTTTATCCCCTACTCCTCCCGTTGAGTGTTTATCTACGATGATTTTCCCTAAAGAAGATAAATCTAGCACTTCTCCCGAATACGCCATGGCTAATGTTAAATCGGTTATTTCTCGTTTACTCATTCCGTTTAGAAAAATGGCCATAAGTAAACTAGCCATTTGATAATCAGGGATAATTCCTTTAGTATATTGTTGGATAAAATAATCAATTTCCTGTTTTGATAATTCTTGTTTATCTCTTTTTTTGGCAATGATTTGTAGTATATTCATAGGTATTCTCCTTGCTTTTCATTATTTCTTCCTTTTGGGGACGGGTTCATTTCAGACAATTTTTTCGTTTTGGGGACAGGTTCATTGAGACAATTTTTCCCTTTAGTAAGCATATTCATTAATTTTGTTTGATCTTTTTAGTATGAGATCCATTATAGAGATATAGGTTCTTTTTAGAAACCAGCCTATCGAAGACTCTTCTTTGCTATTTACCATAACTTTTATCACCTTGTCCCTAATATGGTAATTTTACCATTTTTTACCCCGTCCCCAAATTGGCAACAAATTGGCAACAATTTGGCAATTATTAAACAAAGTGAGTGGTGAAACTTCTTCGGTGTATTGGACATAGCCCATATTCACGTATAGCAGCAATATGTTTTGCTGTTCCATAGCCTTTATGGGCAATAAAACCGTATTGTGGATAAACTTCGTCCCATTCTCTCATGATGCGGTCTCTGGTTACTTTGGCTAAGATTGAGGCTGCTGCTATGGAGTAGCATTTGGCATCTCCTTTAACGATTGATTCATACGGTATTCCTTTCGTGTTGATGTGTTGTAAGGCATCTACTAAGATTAAGTCTGGTTTTACAGCAAGCCCCTCTACTACTTGGGTTAGTCCTTTTTTGGTTGCTTGTAAGATGTTTATGTCATCGATGATGTCGTGTCCGATGATGGCTACTGAATAACTAATGGCTTCTTGAATAATTTCATCGTATAGTCGTTCTCTTTTCTTTTCTGATACTTTTTTGGAGTCATTAACTCCTTCTATCATGGAGTCTGGTGGCATAATGACTCCAGCTATGACTACTGGTCCTGCTAATGGACCTCGTCCTGCTTCGTCTATCCCACAAATGGTATGAATTCTCTTTTGGTACAGGTTTTGTTCTAATTCTTTTAACTTGATTAATCGTTCTAGTTCTTTTTCTTTCATTAATTTTGCTCCCTTTTTGGCTAAATTAGCCAGATAAAATTTCCTTATTGGGATTTATTTTATCTGACTTATTTTCTGTTTATTCGTATAGATTTTTCTTTTTTTGGTATTTAGTTATCTTTTTCTAACTGTCTCGTATATCATCTAGACAATATTTCACTTCGTCTTTGTTTATTTTTATTCCATGGGTATGATAGATTTTAACTTCTACATTAGGAATATCATAAGCAACGATATACCAACCTTCATTATCATCTGATTTTACGTTTCTAATTCCCATTTTGTCTAAATCTGATGTGGAGATTTTAACTACTAGCCCTTGTGTTATTTGTTCATTGGTTATTCCTATTTCTAGTAAACGATCGATAAGAGAATCGGACGATTGAACTTTGGTTCCTTTTCCTTCTCCTTCTAGTTCACTAGCCGCTTTAGCTTTCATTTCTTCACTTGCTTCTGCTGGTTTTACTCCTAAATCATGGCTTGCTTTTTCGACAAATTCCTTTGTTTTGGCTTCTATTAATAGCATATTGGTTTTGATGTTTTCTACATTAGTTTGCCTAATGGTATCCCCCCCTGCTGTAAGTGTTATTCCTGCAATAATGAGCATGACGGTTACGGTGATGACTAGAGCTAATAAGGTAATTCCTTTATTGTTTTGCTTTTGTTTGTTTCTATTAGTGATATCTTTTTTTATTGTTTTATCTTTCACTCTATTCCCTTCCTTTTTATTATTTCTATTTTCTTTATTATTTGTATTGTACTATACCACAACTTAAATTGCAAGAAAGTTTTTTGTTTTTTGGGTTAGATCAATAGCAAAACTTTCTACTAATTACTCATGTTAAGTATTTAAAAAGCTCAAAATAAACTTTATCTTTATTTGTTCATTAAATACAAATAAGATTACACTTTCAAAAAACTCTTAATCCAAATTACTCATTTGGAATTAAGAGTTTTTACTAGATATCATTTTTTGTTAACTATCCCATTTAACTGCTCGTTCCCCATATGGACAGCTCCAAGGTGATCCTGCTATGCTTCCTGCTGGCTTATGAATTTGGATTTCGGACAATTGACTACAACGTGAAAATGCTCCTCCCCCTATTGTTGTCACTGATGAAGGTATCTCTATACTTTTCAAATTATCACAATAATCGAACACAGAATATTCTATTTCTTGAACTCCATTAGGAATAATTATATCCATTACCCTAGTTGCATAAAAAGACTTTGCTTTTATCTTTTTTACTGAATTAGGAATGGTATATTCTGATACATTTCTGCTTACCGCTACTAATTCAGTTCCATCTTTACTTAAAATGATTATTCCATTAACACTCTGATAATTTGGGCTTTCAGGATCAACTTCTAATTTTGCATCAGGAAAGCTTGATGTCGTTAAATCATTAACATTTTTAGGAATAGTAATTGTTCTTACTTTGGTTAGCCCCATTAAGCCAAATTCCATAATTGTTTTTAACGTTTGTGGTAATTGAATAGATGTGTATCCATTATTGGCATAAAAAACATTCGGTCTAATCACTTCAACACCTTCTGTTACGATTGCGTTTCCTGTACCATAATGGTAGAAAATTAATTCTTTTTTCCCTTTTGTATAAATAGATCCTTGATCACTCTCATAATTTGGATTTCCCTCTTCTACATCAACTGTCTTTAAATTAGAAATAATAAATACCGAATCCTCTATCCTAACAACATTCTTAGGAATAAAAATAGACGTAAGTGAATTACAACCAGTCAAAGACATTGTCTTAATATCTGTTACCGTATCAGGAATGGTAAGCGTTGTGAGGTAATTTAAGGCTTGATATAAAATCTCACCATTTTTAGATAAGAGTAACCCATCAGTAAAAGAATAATTTGGATTATCTGGGTGAATGACTAAATTTTTTAGTCCTTCCATAGAAGAAAAAGCTCCACTTGAAATCGATTCTACTTGAGAAGAAATTTCAATCGTTTCAGTAGGGTTTTCCGTTGTTTTCTCGGCAATGAAAAAAGGAACTCTCCGTTTATTCTTATTTTTCACATTTTATCAATTTTTCAATCCTAATTCCATGAATTTTGTTCCACATTTTCTAAATCCTTTCTGGAATTTTTCCTTTTTTTCCCTTTTTACTTATTTTAACCGAAAACAATTACCTATTTTTCACAAAAATTTCACAAATGTATTGTATTCTATTACTAAATTAGGTTATCATAAGAATAACACAAATTTATGTTAAAATCGTTAAACGATTAAAAATAGAGGAGGTCTTTTCATGGAAGAAAATGAAAAAAAAGAAAACAAAACAACCAATTTCAAAACCGTTTCTGGTCCAGTTGTTTTAAATCAAAAAGAGAGAAAACATACTGGCTTTGGAAAAAGTGTACTACTTCCCTTTTTTAGCGGAGTAGTAGGATGTGCAGTAGTCATCGGAACTTGTTTCGGTGTTCCTTCTATTCGAAATCAAATTCTTAGTAGCAACTACTCTACTAACAATTCTACTAATACCAATACCCCATCTTCTGGTTATGTATCACAAACATCTCTATCTAATTATTCGGACACAGCAGTATATGCTGCTAACAAAATTCTACCATCTATTGTAGGCATTAAAATTGAATACACTGTTAATAATTCTATGATGTCAATGTTTGGAAAACCTTCCGCATCAACAGCTACTGCTTCTGGTTCTGGAATTATCATTAGCGAAGATGGCTATATTTTAACCAATAATCACGTTGTTTCATCTAGCACTTCTGATACGTCTTCGTCTGACTCTTACTACCAAATTTCAGAAGCAACTAAATTAACCGTTACTTTATTTAATGATAGTACTGAATATACGGCAAAAATTATAGGAAAAGATGAACAAACCGATTTAGCCGTAATCAAAATCGATAAAACAGGATTATCAAAAGCTGAATTTGCTGATTCTGATTCCATCAAAGTAGGTGATTTCGCTATGGCTGTTGGAAACCCAATTGGTCTACAAAGTAGTGTAACTGCTGGAATTGTTAGTGCCGTTAACCGTGAAGTAACTGATTCTGATGGTAAAAAATTCACCTTAATTCAAACTGATGCTGCCATTAATGCAGGTAATAGTGGTGGAGCTTTAGTCAATAGTGAAGGAAAAGTAATTGGTATCAATACCTTAAAAATGTCTGGTACAGGAATTGAAGGAATGGGATTTGCTATCCCTATTAATTCAACAACAGATGTTACTTCACAATTAATCCAATATAGTAAAGTAAAAAGACCATATATCGGTATTTCAGGAATTGATTTAAACGAAGAAACAGCGAAAACGTATAATTTAGTAATGGGTGTATACGTTAAATCAGTAGAAGATTTCTCTAGTGCTGAAAAAGCTGGGGTAAAACCTGGCGATGTCATTATCGAAGCAGATGGAAGCAAAATCACCAGTATGGATGACCTAAACAAAATCAAAAATTCTCACAAGATTGGTGATGAAATGAAAATTAAAGTAAATCGTGAAGGACAAGAAAAAGAATTAACCTTAAAATTAGGTGAACAACCTTAAGAAAAAATTCACTTTTTATTCACACAATGGACAAAAATACAGGTTATAATTATATCATAATCAGTAAACAATACTGATTAACAAGAAAAAACATCCCCTTTTATTTTCAAGAAAAAAGAAGCAACAAGGCTTCTTTTTTCTTTTTGTTCTATACATCAAAAATCATCCCAAGCCTAGCCTTTCAGGGAGGGTGATATACTTTTCTTTAGATGGAACGACGAATGCGACTGGAGTAACATTAGAAAATATTAAAAAATAGCCATGAGGGAACCCAAAGCAATTTTGGGAAGTATCATGGCTATTTTTTTAGATTTTCTTTGTTACGTAGGGAAACCGAGGAGTGGAATCTAAAGAAAAGTATATCACCCTCCCTGAAAGGCTAGGCTTGGGATGATTTTTGGCTACACTACATGACGACTAAATCCATTTCACTGGTTAGTGCTTCATTTCCATAGGCATAGATGATGTATAAATTTTGATGATAGATGAAAAATTGTTTTGAATTTTCAATTTTATAGGTGTCACTATTGCTATCACGTTTATAAATGGTGTAGCCTAAATTTCGTAGGTCTTCGGCTTTTTTTTCTTCTTTTTGAATATCTGTTTTAATTTTCTGCTGAACATCTTGTTCTGTTAACCCTAATAGTGGAATTGCTTCTGCTAAACTCACTTCTTTCTGGGTAACTAAATCAAAATTATATGTCTGAACGACAACTTGTTGTGCACTTGCTCCTTGTTTCAAATTGGAACGAATTACTAATGATAATATATTGTTTTCAATAAAAGCTTCGTACTCAACAGTATAGATGATGTTTCGATTTAACGTTACTAAAACACTTTCTGCTTTTTGTTTAAAAATATCTTGAATTTCTTGATTGTACTTTTTAATCACGTCATTTTGAATATTGATCTTGGGAATATGAAGGTCAACTTCATAACTACCCGTCACATTTTCTTTTCTTTCATAATCGGTATACACTAATGGTTTTCCCTCTTCTAGTTTGGATACAGCAAATTCCTCATCTTGCCCCTGTACGGTATTCATAAATAACGTACCAAAATTTGCTTTTAATTCATTTTCTTCTTCCTCTGTTTTGGTCTCTTTAGCGGTAATACCAAACATTTTATTTGTCCAATCATTTCCTAGTATTTGTAAACTGACAACTATCACTACTGCTATGACACAAATAAAAATGGATAGCCCATAAATTAAATATCTTTTTTTGCTTACTTTTTCTTGTTCTGGTAGTTCTATACTTAATTTCATCTGTTTTCTCCTTCACTATATGGCTTTTGTTCGTACTCCATTATACCATTTAAACAATTTGTCGTCAACTTCATTAACATCTTTACAGAAATAAAGAGTAATTTTTTCCAATTTACCTAAAGTCCCTTTATTTATTGTTAATTTTAGGTATATCCCATACTTTGGTAATTATTTTTTTTATATGCACAAATTGCCCCTTACCCCAAAAATTTCTTCTGAGGTTATTGCTTTTTTTTATTTTTATTATATAATTATTTTAAATCAAATCTTAACTGCATTTTATTATGCTCTGTTAAGTTTAGTATTTTATGAGTAAGTGTTTGTGTGATGGCGGCACTTACTTCTTTTATGCTCATTTTTAACTCTTTTACATACCTTAATCCTTTTTCAAGTAATTGCCTTATTGTATGTGCAAATTGTATAAAGAAGTAGTGGGCTTTCATAGCATTATAATTCCTCGAATATATGTGCTCTATATCAAATGTTCCATTCTTTTGCATATTAAATCCTTCGTTCTCTATTTTCCATCTTTGTCTTCCAAAATAAACTAATTCTTCTTTATTTTTTTCTGTTATTTTAAATGATGTAATCCATAAAAATTCTATTGTTTTTTCTTCATTTTTATCATAATATTTTATTATATTTGCTTCTCTTTGATTATGTATTTCTCCATATTTTAGTTCATTCCAATATCTTATTTCTTCTTCCTTTTCTGCTTTCTCTAAACAATTTATTTCTTCTCCTAGCAATTTTTGTCTTTCTTCTTTTAATCTCAATATATATTGCCATCCTTTTTCTTTACATGTTTTTATTACTGGCTCACATGCATACAAGGCATCTCCCGATATTATTATTGGTAATTTGGGATATTCTTTTTTTATTCTCTTTGCCATTCTGTAAAATGCTCTTAATTCACAATCTTGCTTTTCTACATTTTCATTTTCATTCTCTACAAATTCTGTGTCTATGCTTATTACAATATCTCCAACTACTAACTTCGCCTCTAATACATAATGATAATATATACTATATTCATCTTCTTGTCCTTTATTATATGTTTTCTTTAAACAGTTATTGCAATGCCTTTCCTTAAATGTTGCAAGACCTGTTCCATCTAGCACTATTTGGAAGTATTTTCCTTTAAATCTATACTTATCAAACATTTTGCTACGAATTAATCTTGTTACCATATATTTTTGTATCTTTTGTAATTCAGTTATATCTATATTTTCAAATACATCATTGATAGTATCATAATGTGGTATCTCTTCTAATTCTACTCCTAACAATTTTGATATGTTTTCAATAGTTTCATCTGTGTTAAAACTATCAGTCATTTGTCTCATACTTTTTAAACCGCAAACTAATCCTAGCAACCTAGTCATTGTAATTACAGACATATTGTATTCTACATAGCTTTGATGTCTTATATCTGTTAGTTCTTCTAACTTTTCTGCCAAGTACGGGAAGTATTGTTTTATTATTTTTACTACATCTAAAAATATTTCTATTTCTTTTTTCATTTCTCGTTTTTCTCTTCTGTTCATTAAAATCACCATCCTTTGTTACAATATTTTTTCTTTATTGTATCAAAAGATGGCTCTTTTCTCTATACTTAGCTCTTTTCTATTGCGAAAAATTTTTATTCTTCAGTGCTGACATCTTTAAGTTTCGATTTTTTTCTGAAATAGTTTATATAACTATATTTGCTGTTTTCATTGGAAAACATTTTCAATTTTCTATCTATTTAAGCTATTTCTAAAATAATATCATTTATGAAATATAAAGAAAATTGAAACTTAAACACTAACATCAAGTTGAAGTAAGAATACATCAGATTAGGTTTTATCCTAATCAAGCCTCATCCCCTTCTATCTTGAAATTAGGGTTTTTCTTTTGTCAATTTATTACTTAAATAAGCTAAAAAAAATAGATAATATTAATTTACTATTTCCCCTATCACTACCAAGTAGATAAAAGGTACCACTAGTTAAAAATCTCTTAATTTTATTGACTATTTCCAGATTTTGAGGTATGATATACGTATTGAAATTTTTGAATAGAAATGAGGAAAAAGAATATATGAATTGTTCAGATTGCCAAAAAAATCCAGCCATTGTTTTCTTTGAAAAAGAAGAAAACAATGAGAAAAAAATAGAAGGACTGTGTTATGACTGCGCTAAAAAAAGAGGCATTGATCCATTAGAGACACTCAGCCGCCAAAATGACATATTAAGTAACGATAAAGTAAACCTAAACGATATGACTAAACAGTTTGAATCGATCTTCAAAAATTTAGCTGAAAATATCAATTTAGAAAACTTAGGCAATATAGAAGGCGCCATTGCTTTTGGAAACTTAAATGAAAATGGTGAAGAAAATGAAGATCCTGATCAAGATAATGAAGAAAATCCAGAATCCCCTAAAATTACTGGTGCTGCTATTCCCCTAGGTTCTATTTTTTCTAATATGTTTGGTCCAAATATGGGGAATCCAAACGGAGAACAAGAAGAAAACGATCCACAGGAAAGCGTAGGCAGAAAAAAAGTAAAAGTAGAAAAAAAGAAAAATCAAAAACAAAGTAAAAAGAAAAAATATTTAGATGTTTATGGAACTAATCTTACCAATAAAGCAAAAAATGGAGAATTAGACATTGTGATTGGTCGTGATAAAGAAATTCAGCGTATTGTTCAAATTCTAAATCGCCGTTCTAAAAATAACCCTTGCCTAATTGGTGAACCAGGAGTAGGAAAAACAGCTATTGCACAAGGGCTAGCCATTAAAATTGCGAATCAAAAAGTTCCTGCTAAGTTACTTAATAAAGAAGTGTATTTATTGGATATGACTTCTGTTATCGCTGGCACACAGTTTAGAGGTCAATTTGAGGCTAGAATGAAGGGAATTATTGATGAATGTAAACAGTTTGGAAATATTATTTTAGTCATTGACGAAATTCACAACATCATTGGTGCAGGTGATGGAGAACATTCGATGAATGCTGCTAATATTTTAAAACCTGCTCTTTCTAATGGAGAAATCCAACTAATTGGAACAACTACTTTAAAAGAATACCGTAAATACATTGAAAAAGATTCTGCTTTAGAAAGAAGATTTCAACAAGTTTTAGTAGAAGAGCCTAACATTGAAGATTCGATTGGTATCTTAGAAGGCATTAAAAAATATTATGAAGAATACCACAAAGTAAAAATTTCTTCTGATGTCATTCGTCAAACGGTTATCATGTCTGAAAAATACATTCATGATCGTTTCTTACCAGATAAAGCTATTGATATCTTAGATGAAGCCTGCTCTCGTCTTAATCTAGAAAATAAAGATTTGTACCGTTTAGAAATGTTAAAACGAGAACTTAGTGAAGTACAAACGGAAAAAGAAGAAGTTGTAGCTGCTGATTCAACAGAAGATTATCAACGTGCTGCTGATTTAAAAACACGTGAATGTCAATTAACAGAAGAAATTGATAAATTAAACAAAAAAATGAAACTAAAAAATCTTACTATTCAAGATATTGCTACCGTTATTGAAAGCTGGACCAAAATTCCAGTGAAAAAAATTACAGAAGCAGAAACGTTGAAATTGCTAAACTTAGAAAATAACCTTCATGAACGCATTATTGGGCAAGAAGAAGCTGTATCTAGTGTATCAAGAGCCATTCGTAGAAATCGTGCTGGGCTTCAGAGTACAAAAAGACCACCATCTTTTATCTTTGTTGGTCCAACCGGTGTGGGAAAAACCCAACTAGCCAAAAGTCTGGCTTATGAAATGTTTGGTTCAGAAGATGCAATGATCCGTGTAGATATGTCTGAATATATGGAAAGTCATTCTACCTCTAAATTGATTGGTGCACCTCCAGGATATGTAGGATACGATGAGGCTGGTCAATTAACCGATAAAGTAAAACGTAAACCATATTCTATTATTCTATTAGATGAGATCGAAAAAGCACATCCTGATGTATTTAATATACTACTACAAGTTTTAGATGATGGTAAGCTAACCGATAGTCAAGGAAATACAGTAAGTTTTTCTAACACCATTATCATTATGACTTCTAATGCCGGTTCTAATCTAAACCAAAATTCCATTGGATTTGGAAAACAAACCGTCGATAAAACGAAAATTGAAGATCAATTAAAAGACGTTTTCCGTCCAGAATTTTTAAATCGTGTAGATGAAATTGTGGTATTTAATTCACTTACTGAACCTGAACTATTGCAAATTGTTGACTTAATGTTAGAAGATACCAAAAAAGCTTTAGCAGCCAAAGATATCACATTAACCGTTACTGATTCTGCTAAACAATTTATTTTAGCCAAAGGAACTAACGTTAAATTTGGCGCAAGACCGCTAAGAAGAGCTATTCAACGTTATTTAGAAGATGAAATATCTGAAAAAATATTACGTAGCGAAATTATAGATGGGCAAACCATTGGGGTGGATAGTAATGGCGAAAAACTGATCATTCAAGAATAAGCCTACTTCCCCTTATCCCAAGTAAGTAACACAAAAAGGAGAAATAATTATGTTAAAACACGTACCAAATGCACTCACTATTTTACGATTTATTCTTATTCCTGTTATCCTATATTTTATCTTTACTGGCAATTATTTATTAGGATTTGTCTTTTTTACTATTTCGGGAATAACGGATATTTTAGATGGTGGGCTAGCTAGAAAATATCATTTAATTTCTACGTTTGGTAAATTAATGGATCCTCTAGCCGATAAGCTAACCCAAATTTCTGTATTAGCCACTTTAGTGATCACCAATATTATTCCTATTTGGATTTTAATTATCGTTATCTTAAAAGAATTGGTGATGATTATTGGTGCTTCATTTTTATACGGAAAAGATGTTGTGGTTTATAGCAAATGGTATGGAAAATTAGCTACTGTGCTTTTCTATGTTGCTATTGTACTTTCACTTATCATCAAACAGTTTGAACTTACTGGGTTACTTGCTCATTTAGACTTATTATTCTACTGTATTGCCTTAATGGCTACCGTCTTTTCTCTTGTTATGTACATTAAGTGCTTATATCAAAATGGATTTATTGATAAAAGTGACTTGAAAAAGGAAAAGCAAGAGGTAGTTATTAAGAAAAAGAAAAAAGAAAAAAATTAATCGAAAAATGGTATCTTGTCATTGATTTATAAAAAAGATACCTCATTTCAAAGAAAAATAGAGAATATTTCACGAAGCAAGTGAACCTATTCTCTATTTTTTCCTTCATTTTGATTTAAACATGGCGTCTATTTTCTATTAATTTAATTTGAAAGTAGCCCCTATTCTCCCTTTTTTCATTGATTTACTTTAAAAGTGGCATTTAACATTTTGCCAAATTTTTTCAAGACTTCTTCTTTTATTATTCAAAATCTTCAATGGCTTGGTTTAATTCTTGTTTCCCATTCACTTCCCAACCATTCGCTAAATGAATTTTATCTGTTTCAGTTAAATAATCTGTAGCTATTTCGGTTTTTTCATATTCTTCTTCCTGTCCATTTGAATTAATTTGATAAATCACAATTTTACCATCTATTTCTTTTAATCGATAATGTTCTCCACATTCTCCTGCTAGTTCTTGAGAAAAAATAACTTCATTCGCACTCCACTTTTCTATTTTCCATTCAGGATAGTGCTTAGCTACCTCTTCTTGATTTTGGTTAACTAATGTAGTAGGAATGTTGGTATATTCTTTCGTCGTATGATTGCATTTTGTATAATGCTTTTGGAAAAGGAAAGAACAATTTGGTGATAGTTTTATTTGTTCCTCTGCATTAGCTTCTAATGCTGCTGTTTTTTGGTCTTCCTCCATTTCTTTCCATTCTTCTACACATTCGTCAGTTACTTTATCTGATAACTCAGCTTGGTTTTGCACTTGTGCCTCATTTTGTGAAATTTGGGTTCTTTGCTTACTTACCATTTGTACTCCCATAAAAACGGCTACTAAAATAACCAAAACAGCAAGTAGCGTAATTATCCATTTATTCATGGTAAACCTCCATTACTCTTTTTGGTTACTGTTTAGGCAAAATCAATAATGATATCCCCTTAAGAAGAATTAATTAACTAGAAAATTAAGCAGTAACCTTTTTGTTAGTATTAACGATTTTTACCATTTTATACTTGTTTTGGTTATTTTTAATCCTTTTCTTTAACTTAAATCTATTTTCTTAAAAAGTAACATTCAGATAACAGGCTTCTGTGTTAGGGACTTAAGGATTTTAACATGACCCAGCTATGGAATACTAAATGAATCGATAAGAAGATAAGCAAACGCTTCACTTTGGAGCGGATCTAACTTAATTTTACTTTCCATTTTGTAGGTCTATAGCATTTGTTATTTTATCTAACGCATTAGAAAATTCATCAGCCATATCATCACTACCCTTTTGCTGATCTTCCGTTACTTGATCAATAATATTTGTTGCTTTATCCAAAATAGTGGTAGTTCTATTTTCTTGTATTTCAGTTGTTTTTTCAAACATACTAAAAAATTTGTCTAATATACTATTTTTTCCGGTATCTAGTACAATGCCAATGACGATGAATAAGATAATTAGGACAATTAAAATTCCTGCTACAATGACCACTGTTTTTTTATTGTTTTTCGCACTTTCTTTTTTCATTGGTTGATCTTCTCTATTAGAAGGTTGATTTGGTGTTGCTACTGATTCATTAATTAATTCGTCTACACTAAGGTTAAATAGTTTACTCATTTCCACTAACTTATCCATCTCTGGTGTTGTTTGCCCTAACTCCCATTTTGATATGGTTTGTCTAGTCACATTTAATTTGTAGCCAAGTTCTTCTTACATAAGATATTTGTATTTTGTTTCACTTCACACATCTATCTTAAATTCAACATTTTATCAATCCATATCTTCCCCTTTCTATTCACTTGTATTGTAATTTCACCATTCTTGTCTGTCCTATATATTTTACTTCCATATCCGCTCTATTCTTTCTAGAACGCCAGCATTTGGATGTCCAAAAGTGTTCTTTTCTCCCACTCCGATCAACGCTACTTTAGGCTTCACTATATTTATAAATTCTTCTATCGATGATGATTTTGAACCATGATGAGCAACCTTTAAAATGGTAGATTGTAATATATTCGTATTCTTGTATTTTGATAAAATAGCTTTTTCTGCGACTTCTTCAATATCACCTGTAAAAAGCATCGAAAAATCCTTATATATCATTTTACAAACAAAAGAGTTGTTATTAATCCCATTTTCGCTAATTATATTTTTTGAATCTGGCCACAATACATCCAAATATAAGTCCTTTTCTATTTTGATTTTTTGTCCTGCTTCTACCACATGTACTTTAATTCTTTTTTCTTTTACTATGTTTTTAAATTCTTCGTAATTTTCACAAGATCCAAATTGTTTTCCTATTATTACCTTTTTCACCTTTATTTCTTCCATTAATGTTAACAGCCCGTCCGCACGTGATCTTGGTCAAAATGACTGATCATGATAACGTCTAATACTTTACACTGATGATCGAATAAATAGGGTAATACAATATTTTTTCCTATATCAAATGTTCCTAAGCTTCCCCCACCATCAATTAACATGGTTTGATTTTGTGGTGTACGAATAAATGTACAATCCCCTTGACCTACATCAACAAAATGAATGAATAGTGGTGAAGAAAAAAGATATGGACAAAAAATGATGAATATTAGTAGAAAGATTAGAAAAAAAGATAAGATTTTTTTTACTTTTTGGTGATTTTGGTAACAGCGAAAACGAAAAAGTGCTAACAGGTTTTTGGCTCTTTTTTGCGTTACTGTTAATTTTTTGGCTACAGCTATGCGTAGGGTAAAAAAGAAAATGAATAAGAAAATGCCATAAAGCAGAAAAAATAGCCAAGTAGGAGTAGTTACATAGATCTTAGCTAAAGGTAATTTAGCTATCTGAGTTATGGTAAGGATTAATTTCATTCCTAGCGAAAAAGGAATGGCTAAAATTTTTGAAATGGGGAAAGAAATAAATAGACTAACTAATAAAATAAATCCTAAAATGGCTACTGGAATTAGTAAAAAACTAAGAAAAAAATTACTGATAAGGAAATACAGATTTATACAATTGAAATGAAAGACTAAACAAGGAAATAAAATGAATTGGGCTGATAGAGTAACAGATACTATTTCAATTATTTTCTGATAGCCATATTCTCTTAAATTTTTGGGAATCCACTTGTTCCTTTTCTTCTGTTCTTGCCTAAATCTTTTTCTTTCGCTTTCTTCTTTCTTTTTCTTTAAGCCTTGTACTATTAGACGTGAAAAACATATTATTCCTATCGTTCCACCAAAGGAAAGTTGTAATCCTATATGGGTAATGGAATATGGATTATCGATCCATAACCATAAAAGAGAAATGGATAAAGAATTCCAAATATCATTTTTTCGGTGAACAAAAAAACTAATTAATGCTAGAACACTCATTATGGTTGCTCTCATGATTGATGGTGAGCTTCCTGTTAGTAAAGAATAAAATATTAGACAAACAATGATAATAAAATAAGTTCTATTTTTTCCCATTTGCCTTTTTAACAGAGTTTTTACTCCTAGTATAACTATTCCTATGTGCATTCCTGAAACAGCCAATATATGGTAAATACCAGCATTTTTAAAATTGTCCTTTTGTTCCTCCTCTAAGTTACTTGTATCACCCATTATCATGGCTAAAAAAAGTGAATTTATTGGTTCTTCTAATACCTCTCTTGCTTTTTGCTTTGCAACTTCACTTATCTGGTTTATTTTTCTCTCTATGACATTTCCTTTCGTATGAGCAAGAATGGCCCCCTGATGTAAAATAATGGTTCCTAATTGTTTTCGTTGCTGATAAAGTAATTCTTCTTGAAATCCTCCTTCGTTTCGCTGTTTTTCTGGTCGACGATATTCCCCTTGTATTTTGAGTTCATCCCCATAAGAAAATGTCTTATTCATTTGATGAGGAACTTGCATAACAAATTGATGGGTTTTGCCTGATTGATCTTTTGTTTGAAAAAGGTAATCATCCCTGTTTTGTTTTTGCTCAGGAGAACTAATAATGATTCCTGATAATTCAAGATTTGGCTGTTTCTCTAGCTGGTCTTGCAGGTGAGTAATGGTTCGATTTTGTTGTAAGACTATTGTATTGGAAATAAACGAACTAATCAAAATAAGAAAAATAACTTGTGAATTTACGATTAAATGAAGATAACGTTTTAAACGAGAATACGAAATAAAATGAAATGATGCAGTTTTACTGCCAATAGATTTGTTTTTTCGAATGATTGAGTGAGAAAATAATGAAAAATGTCTTTTAAGGAAAAGTTGCTTTACCCCATAAAATACACCTAATAAGAGATAGAAAAAGATTATGCTCTTGGAAAAGCATAATCCCCCTATAATTCCTATTCCATATCCTATGGTCGCAACTAAGATCGGTCGCTTCACTAGCATACTCCTTTCTTGATTGCTGATGTTTTATTTAATTTCAATTGTTTGATTACATTAATTAAAAATTCTTGTAGCTCCTACATAATTAGTTGAATAATAGCCTGAATTGATAGTATCCGTAGTTACTCCACGAGTCTTATTGGCAGCATGAACCATTCTTCCTCCCCCTATGTATATTCCTACATGATTAATAGGAGAGCAGAAGAATAATAGGTCTCCTGGTTGTAAATTACTTTTACTTACACTAATTCCATTGGATGCTTGAGCTGCTGCTGTACGATTTAAACTAACACCAAAATGGCGATAAACATAGGATGTAAATCCAGAACAGTCAAACCCACTTGGTGATGTCCCCCCATAAACATAAGGATATCCAATAAATTGATTAGCATAGGCTACTACTGCTGATCCACTAGCACTTCCACTGTTATTTGTATTGGTATTTGCATTTGACTGAGAAGAATTTGAAGGTGAAGTTGATGTTATGTCTTGTTTTTTCTCTTCTTCATTTTGTATCGGTTGTCTGCTTGTATCTGTTCCTCTTGATGTTTGTTGTTTAGTTTCCGACAACAAAGTAGAAGAAATATAGCCTGTTTGCCCATTTACTTTAATTTCGCTCCATCCATTTTCTTCTGAGATAACTTCTACTGCCGTATTTAGTGATAGCTGTGTTACTAACTCAGCTGTTTTATCGGCTTTTTTTCTCACGTTTACTGTTTGTGAATTCACATACATGGTTTTGGTTACTGGTTCTTTATTTTCTTCTGGATTTTGCTCTTGTGGTTGTTGTTCTTTTTCTTTTTCTCCTTTTGCATCAGAAGGTTCATTTGCTTGCTCTTCTATTTTTTCTAAATGACGATAATATACCCAAGCCTGACTTCCATTATCATCAATCCATGCCCATTGATTCATTACTTTGATAACATCAACCTCTTTATCTTTTGGCAAAGTAGTTAAGGTAAGGGAAGTAATGAGCGGCGTAATTTTCATTTTAGTTTCTGTGGTCACCTTATACTTTCCGGTTAAAACAGGTTCTTCTTTTTTTGTTGTATCCTCTGGTACATCACCAGCTTGATTACTTCCTTGAGTCTCATTATTTGTTTCGTTATTTTGATTTTCTGAAGTTTGATTATTGGTTTGCTCTTGCTTTCCTTCTGCCTTATTTTCATTGGTCGTTGAATTTTCTGAATTTGTTACTACATTAGTAGAAGTAGAATTTTGATCATTCTTTTCTGTATCTTCCTTCATTTCTACTAAATCATTACGCAAATACCCAGTTATTCCTTTGTAGGATACTTGATACCAATTCCCAGAAGTAGATACAATTTCCACTTCTTCTCCTTTAGAAATCAATTCTACAATTTTAGCTTCTGCAGATGCTTTCTCACGTAAATTAGCCGTTTCTACAATGACCTTTGCTTTACTTACTGCTAAACTAGTATATCCTCCTAGCAAAATGGCTATCGTAATCATGACAATGACTGTTATCACTTTTTGCTTTATGGTTAATTTCATGGTTTAAACTCCTTATTTCAATCTCATGGTTGTTAGTATATACTGATTATACCGAAAAGTCAAATACCCAAAAAGAGACGGAAAAATCCCGTCTTCTTATCTTTTGTTAATTTTATCCTCATTTTCTTCCTTTTTTACACATTTTTGTCGATTAGTGGTAATAATTGTTTCTTTCGTGAAACAACTCCCTCTAAAAACATATGATGGTTTTCTAATTTCTTGCCAAAAGATTTTTCTACTGCCTCTGCCTTATCACCTAATACTAAAATTTCTGAATTACTAGCTAAAATATCGGTAATAGCTAAGATAAACATTCCTAATCCTTTTTGCTCGATTTCTGCTAAAATAGCCTTCTCCAACTCTTCTTGTCTTGCTAGAACATCTTCAATACTTACGGTATTGACTTGAGCAATGACATATTTTGTTCCTTTGGTATTTAACATTTTAGCATCTAAGCAAATTAATTGTTCCGCTGTAAATTTATCCAAATTGGTTCCTGCCTTTAACATCGCTAATCCATATTCATTAGCATCTATTTCAGCAATCTTGGCTAACTCCTCCAACGCCTTTCGATCATAATCTGTTGTCGTTGGTGATTTTAATAATAAGGTATCAGAAATGATAGCACTTGCCATTAAAATTGCTTCTTTTTTTTCAATTGTATGACCTAAACGTTTAAATTCTTCAAACAAAATAGTCGATGTACAACCATATGGCTTAGCGGTATAATACAAAGGATCTCCTGTTTCAATGTTAGCAATACGATGATGATCCGTAACAGCCCAAATTTTTGCTTTCTCAATCCCCTTAACACTTTGATTAAACTCATTATGATCGATCAAAATAACCCCTTGCCCCTCTTCTACTTCTTCTAATAAAGCAGGAGCCTCTATTCCTAAATAATCTAATACATATTGTGTCTCTTCATTAACATTTCCTAATCTTCTAGCCTCAACGGAATGCCAACCATTTTTATGACCTAAATATTCCTCAACCAAACTAGAACAAATTGAATCTGTATCTGGATTTTGATGCCCAAAAATAAAAACTTTTTCTTCCATTTTTTTCTTCCCTTCTTGTTTTTTTCTAAATTATATGATTTTTTCTTTTATTTGTCAACTTTATTCAGACACCCAATTTGGGATAGTTCTTGCTTGGTAAAGTGATATTGCTTATGGCAAAATTGACAAGTTAATTCAGCCTCACCGTCTTCTTCTATTATGGTTTGTAGTTCTTGTTTTCCTATACTTGCTAAACCTTGAGCCATATATTCTTTTGAACAGTCACATTGGTAGGTTAGGTTTGTGTTTGTGTCTAGTGGTGTAAGGTTGTCGTCTCCTGTGACTTTTTTAGCTATTTCTAATAGACTTAAGTTTTGGTCTAACATTTTGGAGATGGCTCCTGCTTTGAAGATGGCTTGTTCAATTTGGGTTATTTCGTCATTTGTAGCATCTGGCATAGGTGTTATGATATATCCTCCTGCTGATTTTACTCCTTTTGCATCTACTAGCACCCCTAAGGCTACTGCTGTGTTTTTTTGTTCTGATTTGGCAAAGTATTCGGCAAAGTCTTCTGCTATTTCTCCAGATACAATAGGGCATATTCCTATGTAGGGATCTTTTAGCCCTATATCTTTGATCACGTTGATATAGCCTTCCCTTCCCACTGCTGCCCCTACATCTAGTTTTCCCATGTCATTTAGTGGTAGATCAAGCTGTGGATTAGCCACATATCCTTTTAAGGTTGGCCTTGCCTTTGCCGTTACCACCATCATTCCTAGTGGACCTGTTCCTTTGATTTGTATGGTTAGTTTGTCTGTTTCACTTTTCATGTCATTTGCCATCATCGCTGCTATGGTAAGTAGTCTCCCAAATGCTGCCGTAGCTACTGGGCTTAAATCATGAGTTTTTCTTGCTTCTTCTACTAGCTCTGTTGTTTGTATACAGGTGACTGCTATTTTTCCTTGGTAGGCTAAAAATTTTTTGATTTGATCTTTCATTTTTCTATCCTATGTTAGCTTTTAAAGCTACATATCCCCCTTTCATCTTATTGGTAAACTTGAAATTAACTATTACTAATGCTGAAAATTATTTTTCAAGCTTTTTCTTAATTATTTTTTAAGTTATTCCATATTTGATTGGTTTCTTGGTACTCTTGGTAATGTTTTTCTACTTGATTATCGTACTGGTCTAAAATTTGGCTAAGTGCTCCAAAGTCTTGGTGATAAAAAATAGTGGAAAAAGAAGCTAAACTATAGGTTAATTGTTGTTTAACTATGTTTATTTTTTCACGATAGGTAGGCGGATCTTGCACATATAATAGTAATGGTTTATATTTGAGCCAACCAGCAGATGCTCGATAAAATCTTTCTTCTATTCTTTTTTCCCCTGATCGAATGGCTGATAACGAAATAGGATATTTTTCTTGCATAATTTGCGGATAACGTAAAAATCCATCATGGAAATGGTAAACTGATGTTTTTGTTACTACACAATTAGTTAAGCCTAAAGAAAAAAATGTATCTTCTCCTCTTGCTCCTGGCGGATTGTAAAACGCCGGAATACCTTCTATCCTTCTTAGATTAAGACACAATGTTGAACCAGCTACCCATTTGGTTTTTTCTATGATTTCATGTGTTCCTCTTCCAGTAGCAATGTGTGCATTTGCATAGGTAATCCCTTTGTTTTCGTGAAATAGTGTATAGAGAGAATCCCAATCTACTACTTCATTGCTAACTGCTTTAATATACTGGCAAAAAATGTCTCTCTTATCATCCTCTTCCAAAGGGAGATAAGGAATTGGCGAAATATAGCCACAATGATATCCTATTGAAATATGAGTATTTTCCATCTGCTGAATATGTTTAAGTATATTGTCCTGCTTTTTCCAGATTAATTTTTCCTTTTTCTTTAGACAAGCAACTGGATACTCATCATCATCCCAGAAAAGAAGATAATCCATTTTTTGCTTTTTAGCAAAATACATAAGGGTATTTCTACCTTTAGCATGGCCATAACCAAAAAATAAATTAGCTTGATTTTCGGTAAGAATTCCTTGGCGAATAAGATTGTATTTTTCTGTTTCTATTTCTTGTTTGGTAATATAATGAATTTTTACAGCCTCTCTAACTTTAGGATCTAAACGATAGAATTCCTGTTCTTTTGTGTGTTGATAGTCAAGGTCGAACAAAATGAAAAGGGTAAGTTGTACTGGTTTTGAAAAATGCTCAATTTGCCTCACCATATGTTGATAATAGTGATTAATAAGTTCACAAACATTAGGTCTTCCGGTAACAAAACCAATCCCCATCTGAATTGAATTTTCCATAATTTTTAGTATATGTTAGTCTTTAAAGCCAACATATTTCCTCCTTCTTAAAACTGATAAATGTTGAAAATTTACCTACACTGGATAGATGAAAAAATTTTCTATCCTTTCTCCTTATTTCCTAGCATATGTCAGCTTTCAAAGCTAACATATTCCCCCTTTCCTCATATTAGTAAACTTTGAAAGCTTACCTAGGCTGGATGGGTGAAAATTATTTTTGGCCCTTTGTTCCCTTTTCTTTTCGAATGGATATAGTATACCACACAATTTTCTTTTTGAAAAGTAGTTTTTCCCTTGAAAAAAAGAGATAAGAAACCCTTAAGAATTTCTTATCTCTTTTTCTACTTAATCTTGTTTTTGAAACATATCTTTTCCTACTCCACATACTGGACATACCCATGTATCTGGAATATCTTCAAAAGCTGTTCCTGGAGCAATCCCACTATCTGGATCTCCTTTTTCTGGATCGTAAACATATCCACATGCTAAACATACGTACATTATATCCACCTCACCTTTCTTATTTAATATAGACTTTTTTGTTCAAATTAATACCTTATTTTGTTACTTTTAATTTTGACCCTGTCCCTAAAATGGGTAAAATTACCTATTTTTACCCCGTCCCCAAAATGGGAACCCTCTATTCGTGAAGTTCAAACATATCTTTTCCTTCACCACAAACAGGACATACCCAATCATCTGGAAGTTCATCAAAAGTTGTTCCCGGCTTGATTCCTGCTTTTTCATTGCCGAATTTTGGGTTATAGATGTATTTGCATTGTACACACTCGTATCGTTCTTTTCCTGTTTTTTCTGGGGAAAAGTTTTTGTACCCTACGGCTATGGCTACAATGACGATAAGTAGGAAAGAAAGAGCTTTCCAAATTCCACTATCGGTTAAGATGACAGCAAATATGCCAAATATTGCACTGATTCCGTATAAGATTAATACGGCTTGTTTTTGGCTAAATCCTCTGGCTACAATTCGATGATGTAAGTGCCCTTTGTCTGCTTTAAATACTGCTTTTAGGGATTTTCCTTTGATGATTCTTCTGATGATTGCCATCATCGTGTCAAAGATTGGTAGTCCTAATACGATTAATGGTAATACGATGACTGCTGCTGTGTAGGTTTTTGCTGAGCCTAAAATGGAAATGATGGCTAGGGCAAATCCTAAAAAGTTTGAGCCGGTGTCTCCAATAAAGGTTTTGGCAGGGGCAAAGTTAAAGGGTAAAAATCCAACAAGGGCTCCTGCTAATGCTGTGATTAAAATAACCGATACCATAGATGAACCATTAAGAACAAAGATAATCATTAAAGAAACTGCTGATATTACTGATATTCCTGATGATAGTCCATCTAGCCCATCAATTAAGTTAATGGCATTGGTGACGATGATAATCCATATTAGTGTAATGATAATTGATGTAATTTGATGAATTTCAGGAAAATTGAAGAATGGTAAAGTTATTCCTTCAATTCGTATACCTGATGCTACTACAATGATTGCTCCTAATAATTGACCAATTAATTTAGTGATTGGTTTTATGGTTTTGATATCATCTACTATACAAAAGGCTGCTATAACTAAGATTCCCAGTAAAAAACCGAGTAGTTTTTTGCCGTATTGATCTACATTAAATAAATTTATGGAATGCTCTAAACTAAGTACGATTAATAGGTAAATAGCGGAAACTAAAAAACCGATAATAACCGCTGGTCCACCAAATTTTGGCATGGATTTTTTGTGCATTCTTCTTTCATCTTTTGGAATATCTACTGCTCCTACTTTTTTAGCTATTTTTATCGTATAGGGTGTTGTGACAAAGGTAACAACAAATGCTAAGATAAACGCAATGGCAATATCTCCCCACATAAGACATTCCTCCTATTTTATTTCATATTTTTGTTTTCTATTTCTTCTACCAGTCTTAAGCGTTCTTGGTATCTTCCTCCTTTAAATTCGGTTCCTAACCAATTACGAATAATGCAAATGGCTTGGTTAAGGGAAAGGTAATCTCCTCCTAATGTGATAACATTGATGTCGTCATCTGCTTTAGCAAATTTGGCTGATTCTTCATCAGAAATAGATGCGGCTCGTATGCCTTTATATTTGTTAGCAACTACCGTCATTCCATATCCTGAACGACATAATAAAATCCCTTGATCTGCTTGTCCATTTTGAATGGCTTCTGCTACAAGGCTAGCATAAATCGGGTAGTCGGTTCTCTCCTCACTGTCTGTTCCTACATCTAGGTAAGGAATTTCTTTTTCCGTGAAATATTTTTTTATTTCTTCTTTTAATCGGTATCCTCCATGATCTGCTCCAATTGCTATCATGATGATCACTCCATTTCTTTTGCTTTTTTTCTTACTCACTATACCATAACTATCCTGATATTACAAGAAAAATGAGAAATTTCCTTGTAAATTTTTTGTAAATACTTGCCAAACGAAAAAAAATATGGTAGAATGTCTTATGTTATAGTGTAATAAAGACTAAGAGGAGGTGCTAACATGCCAAATATTAAATCTGCTAAAAAGAGAGTAAAGGTTATCGAAAAGAAAACTTTACGTAATAATATGATAAAATCTGGTTATAAAACAACCATTAAAAGTTTTGAACAAGCATTAGAATCTGGTAACATGGAAGAAGCAAAAAAATTATTTTCTGAAGCAACCAAGAAAATTGATCAAGCTTGTACCAAAGGTGTTATCGTAAAAAACACAGCAGCTAGAAAAAAATCAAATTTAGCAAAAAAATTAAATGCAGCTATTGCTTAAGCAAAATAAAAATTATGCATAGTTTTTATGAAAAGACCCTGTGGAATTCTCCACAGGGTGTGTTTTTGATGGGTTTTAAAAAGTTAATAGTTACAGTAAGCTAATACAATTCTTCCATTCTATTGACTAACTGTATTAATTCTTCCATTCTATGACTAGCTGTATTAATTCTTCCTTTCCAATTATACTTTTTGGAAAGTAGATAAATCTACTTTTCCAATACATTTGTTCCTCGTTCCTGCAATCACAAAAATGCGGAAAAGATTTTCTCACATTTTTGTAATATTCTTTTGCATTTTCAAGTGAGCTGAAGTTTAACCTATAAAAATGTTTAAACTCCACAAAATTTTTTGGTCGTTCCATACTTCCTCCTTTACCCATCTTTCAACAACTTTCTCTTATATTATACCATATGGCAGACTACGTTCGCAACCCAATTGCCAGAATTAACATAATTTATATGCAAAAATAACTGGTTAATATTTCCATTGTTTCATCACTCAAACGATGATAAAATAATAATAGGTGATACATATGGTACATAAAATTAAAAATACAATTCATAACTTCGAAAAAATAACACATACTATCATGAATAATGGCTTAAAATTTTGTTTCGGACTTTGCCTTGCTTCTTTATTCTTACTACTAGTCTATGACTTCCTTATTGCAAGTCCATTTCTTTATGCCATAGGAATTAATTTATTCCGTTTAAGTCTTATTTTTGGCATAGAGTTTATTGTGTGTGCTTTTGTTACGGATGGCATTAAAAAACAGCTTGTTTAATGTGGACAAATTAATTGAATCAAGACCAACAAGAGGATATCCTATCATGGACACCCTCTCTTTTTTGGTTTATTCGATTGAATACTATCTACTTATAAAGTATTGCTATAGATTAGTACAAAGGGGATTTGAGTTATGCGATTTCTTAACTAGTTTTATCGAATTAATAGTATTTTTGTTAATTGCTGAAACAGATTGTCCAAAATGTACCCGTCCCCCATTGGACATTGTCCCAAACAGAAACGTCCCTATTTGGTCAATTCTTTTAAGAACATTTCGTTTAACATTTTTGGGTTTGCTTTTCCTTTTGTTTGTTTCATGGCTTGCCCCACTAAGAATCCTAATGCACGGTCTTTTCCTGCTTTATAGTCGGCTATGGATTGTGGGTTTTGCTCTAAGATTTGGGTAACTACTGCTAAGATTGCTCCTTCGTCAGAAATTTGTACCCATCCTTTTTCGGCGATAATGTCTTCTGGGTCTCTTGGCTTTTCAAATAATTCTACTAGTACTTTTTTTCCTATACTAGAACTGATGGTTCCTTTATCGATTAGCATAACGAGTTTAGCTAATTGATGGCTGTCAAATGGAATTTCAATTGGTTCGCTCTCAGTTTCGTTTAATATACGAGAAATATCTGAAATGATCCAATTGTTAACGGCTTTTGGATTTCCTGATTCTTGGCTTGCTTTTTCAAATAGGTCAGCTAAATATTTTGATGATGAGATTAAATTAGCGTCTTTTTGGCTTAGTCCATATTCTTCTAAGTAACGTTTTTTTCTTGTTTCTGGTAGTTCTGGTAGTGTTTCTCTTATTTTGCTTATATATTCATCAGTTAAATGAATTGCCACTAAGTCTGGGTCTGGAAAATAGCGATAGTCTTGGGCATCTTCTTTGTCTCTCATGGAAAATGTTCTTCCTGATACATCATCCCAACGCAAGGTTTCTTGTTCGATTTTTCCTCCTTCTTTTAGTACATCTATTTGTCTTTGTGCTTCATATCTAATGGCCCTAGCAATACTACGGAATGAGTTCATGTTTTTCATTTCTGTACGTGTTCCTAATTTGGGATCTCCTTTTTTGCGTACAGAAACATTGACATCGGCACGAAGTGAACCTTCTTGCATTTTACAATCGGAAACTTCAATGTATTCTAAAATTGATTTTAATTTACGCAAGTATGTTTCCGCTTCCTTAGCACTACGTATATCTGGTTCTGATACAATTTCAATTAAAGGAACCCCTGCACGGTTAAGATCTACTAGGCTTCCTCCTGAATATTCGTCATGATTTAATTTTCCGGCATCTTCTTCAATGTGAATTCTGGTTAAACGAATTTTCTTTTTTCCTTCTTCTGTTTCAATTTCTACGTATCCATGTTCACAAAGTGGCTTGTCAAACTGAGATATTTGATAGGCTTTTGGTAAGTCTGGATAAAAATAGTTTTTGCGATCATTTTTGCTGTGACGAGCAATTTCACAGTTCGTAGCAAACCCAGCTTTTACGGCATATTCTACTACTTTTTCGTTTAACACTGGTAGAGTTCCCGGCATGGCCATACAGATAGGACAAGTGTGTGTGTTAGGTTCTGCTCCAAATCCGGTTGGACAAGAACAGAATATTTTTGTTTTGGTTGATAGTTCAGCATGAACTTCTAGCCCCATAACAATTTCATAATCTTCTTTTGACATTGATGTTCCTCCTTATTCGATCATTCAATCGATGTTTATTCATTAACATTCTTTAAACTCATCGATTCATGTTTTTTTCGAAACTTTTTTAAAAATTATTTCTTTGAGATTTTAGTTGTTAGATCATTTTTATGAATTAATCTTATATGCTTTATCTATTTTAAATTTCATTACTTCTCACCTTACTTTAAAAGATACTCTTAGTAATGAAAAATTTTTTCTGTCAAACTTATTCTTTCTTTTTGAATAAGTTAAGGTTATCTATTTAAGATTTAAATTGTGGTTTATATTGTTCTCTAAAATTAACCTGTTGTTCATAAGCATAAGCAGCCTTTAAGATTGTTTCTTCTTGAAATTTGTTTCCAATAAGTTGCATTCCAATTGGCATACCTTCTTTATCTACCCCACAAGGAATAGAAATTGCGGGCAATCCTGCTACATTAACCGAAACAGTACAAATATCTGACAAATACATTTCTAACGGATTGTTTGATTTAGAGCCGATGGTAAAAGCAACCGTTGGTGATGTTGGTGTTAAGATAACATCAAATTGGTTATATCCTTGATTAAATTCATTCATGACTAATGTACGAACTTGCTGTGCTTTTTTGTAATAAGCATCATAATAACCAGAGGAAAGCACATATGTTCCTAGCATAATTCTACGTTTTACTTCTGGTCCAAAACCTTCACTTCTTGATTTTTTGTACAATTCTTTTAAGTCACTAAATTCAGGTGTACGATAACCATAACGAATTCCATCAAAACGGCCTAAGTTAGAGCTTGCTTCCGCACAGGCAATGATATAGTAAGCAGCTAATGAATAATTGGCAATGTCTAATGAAAATTCTCGTATTTCAGCACCTAGCAAGCGATACGTTTCTATTGCTTTTTCTAAAGAAGCTTTTACTTCAGGATTAATTCCTTCTCCAAAAAATTCTTTAGGAACACCTATTTTTAAGCCCTTTATATCTTGAGTCAAGCATTTGGTATAATCTATTTTTTCTCGTTTTGCCGATGTCGTATCTTTTTCGTCATGCCCTGCAATTAGATTTAGTAACATGGCTGAATCTCTTACGTCTTTGGTAATTGGTCCAACTTGGTCTAAAGAGGAAGCAAAAGCCACTAATCCATAACGAGAAACTAATCCATAAGTTGGTTTTAACCCTACTACTCCACAAAAACTAGCTGGTTGCCTAATGGATCCACCCGTATCTGACCCTAAAGCCCAAGGAACTAAACCTGCTGCTACTGCTGCAGCACTTCCTCCTGATGATCCCCCAGGTACTTTGCTTAAATTCCATGGGTTTTTGGTTTTTTTGAAATAGGAATATTCTGTTGATCCTCCCATAGCAAATTCGTCCATATTTAATTTTCCTAAGTCGATCATATTTTCTTGGTTTAATTTTTCTACTACTGTAGCATCATACGGAGCAACAAAATTCTCTAACATACGAGAACTACAAGTAGTTCTCACTCCTTTGGTGCATAAATTGTCTTTTATGCCAATAGGAATACCAGCAAAATCACTTGTTATCTCTCCAGATTTTACTTTTTCTTCTATTTCTTTAGCTTGCTTTTTGGCCTCTTCTATTAATGTGGTGACAAAACTTTGAACCTCTGGTTCCTTTTCTTCTATTCTTTTGGCATAAGCACCAACAATTTCAGTAATGGTAATTTCTTGTTTTTTTAATTTTTCTTGTAATTCGTGAACCGTTAATTCGGTAATCTCCATGTTTTTTCCTCCTTTTCTCCTTTTTGGGACGTTTCTGTTTGGGATATTAATTAATTACTTTTGGTATTTTGAACATATTTTGCTCTTGTTCTGGTGCATTTTGTAAAAGTGCTTGCGTATCCGAAAATGCCTTAACTTCATCTTTTCTAAATACATCTTCTGCTTCATTCGTTCCTATCGTAATATCAAGACCTTGTACTGGTGCCTCATTAACGATATTAGCAAAAGTTAAAATATCTTGTAAATTTAATACATAGGAATCCATTTCTTCCTCCTCTATGATTAAATCGGCTAAATTGGCAATATGTCTGATTTCTTCTTTACTGACTTGCATAAAATTCATCTCCTATCTTATTTTTTTGGTCTAGTGAGGCTATGCGCTGATAAGGTCTGACCTTTTTAGCGCATTCTCACATCAAGGTGAACATCTCTTAATTGTTCGCGTCTTACCATACTTGGTGCTCCCATCATTAAGTCTTGTGCTTTGCTGTTTAGAGGAAAGGCAATAACCTCTCGAATGTTGTCTGCTTCTGCTAATAACATGATGATTCGATCTATTCCCGGTGCAATTCCTGCATGTGGTGGGGCTCCATATTGGAAGGCAGTGTATAATGCTCCAAATTTTGTTTTGACTTCTTCTTCTGTGTACCCTGCCATTTGAAAAGCTTTTACCATGATCCTTATATCGTGATTACGTACCGCTCCTGATGATAATTCAATTCCATTGCAGACTAGGTCATATTGATACGCTAAAATGGTTAATGGATCTTGGTTTTCTAAGGCCTCTAGTCCTCCTTGTGGCATAGAAAAGGGGTTGTGACTAAAGGCTAGTTTTCCTTTGTCATCTAATTCGAACATAGGAAAGTCCACGATCCAAGCAAAAGCAAATGTGTTTGGGTCGATTAAGGATAGTCGTTTTCCTAATTCTGTTCGGATTTCTCCTGCTAATGGCTCTACTATCCCTGCTTTTTCTGCGATAAAGAATAGACAGTCTCCTGGCTTGGTATTGGTTCTTCTTAATAGTTCTTCTTTTGCCTCTTCGGTAATAAATTTTGCTATTGGCCCTTGAAAGGTTCTGTCTTCTTGGATACGAAGCCAAGCTAGTCCTTTTGCTTTTAACTTTGTTATAGCATAGTCTGTCATTCCTTCAAAAAAACTTCTTGGTTTATCTGCTACATCGTGAGTGGCAATAATACGAACAATTTGGTTTTGGAATGCTTTTAATTCTAGTTCTTGAAAAATATCGGTAGCATCTACAATGATTAATGGATTACGTAAGTCTGGCTTGTCTGTTCCATAGCTATTGATGGCTTCTTGATACGTGATTCTGGGAAATGGCTTTTGCACGATTGTTTTTTCTGAAAATGTTTCAAAGGTACTTACCATAACTGGCTCAATGACTGAAAAAACATCTTCTTGGTTAGCAAAGCTCATTTCAATGTCTAATTGATAAAATTCCCCAGGTGCTCTATCTAGCCTTGCATCTTCATCACGGAAACATGGTGCTATTTGAAAATAGCGATCTATTCCTGATACCATAAGTAGTTGTTTAAATTGTTGGGGTGCTTGAGGAAGTGCATAAAATTTTCCGGGATGCAAACGGCTTGGTACTAAGTAGTCTCTAGCTCCTTCGGGCGATGAACTGGTTAAGATTGGCGTTTGTACCTCTAAAAATCCTTGGCTAATCATTTGGTTACGAAGGTATTGTATCACATTTGCTCGCATTTTTAAATTGTTTTTTAATTTTTCTCCACGTAAATCTAAATATCGATACTCAAGGCGTAAATCTTCGCGCACTTCTTGGTCAGTATTTACTTCAAAGGGTAAGTTTAAGGTTCGTTTTCCTAAGATAGTAATTTCTTCTATACGAATTTCTACTAATCCTGTTTTGATTTTGGGATTGATGGTTTCTTCGTCTCTTTGTTTTACGGTTCCGTATATAGTGACTGTAGATTGAGTAGGAATATGGGAAACAAAGTCTACCTCTTCTGGTTTTCCGGAAGTAACTACTTGGGTAATTCCTTCACTATCACAAATGTCTAAAAAAACTAACCCTCCTAAATCTCGAATGGTTTGTACCCATCCGGCAATTCTTACTTTTTGACCTACATCTTTTAGGCCAATTTCATTACAGGTTTTTGTTCTGTACTCTTTCATTTTTTTCTACCTCCTGTTTTCTGAGGTGCATTTTTTATTTTTCCTCTAGGGGAGGTAGTGGTATCATCTTTAAGCAAATTTAACCTTCCATAGCAGGGTCATGTTAAAATCCTTAAGTCCCTCACAAGGAAGCCTGTTATCGGATTTTAAGCCTAACGCGGGTCTTCGGGAACTGTCAGATATAAATTTGCTTAAAGATGATACCACTACCTCCCCCAGAGGAAAAACAAAAAACGCCCTCTGCTCTATGCAGGGACGAAATATTTTCCGCGGTACCACCCAGCTTGAAAATTATTTTTTTTTTACTTACGAGATAAGAAAGATAAAAATAATTTTCCACTTTATTTTGATTGCTCCAATGTGTTTCACCAATTAGGTTGACCGTAAAAGGCTTTCAGCTGGTAACCTTTTTTCTCTTTCCGTAATTTCTAATGGCTTTGCATTGTGCTAACGCAATTGTTTTTATTTAGTATATACTATATTTTACTGGTTATTCGTGAATTTGTCAAGATTTTTGGGAACATTTTTCTGTGATTATAGAATAGAAAAACAATTCATATCCCAAAATAAAGAATATGAATTGCTTTTTTAACTTAACTTTCTTCTAAAAATTTATCAAAATCTTCTATTGTTACTTCTTTTAAAAGTTCTTCTCTTTCTTCAGTATAGTTACCTTTTCCATCACTATACATTTGAATAAATTTTACCATCCCTTCAACACCTAATTTTTCTTTTAATGCTTTAAGACCATCTCTTCTTATTTTTTCTAGTTCTCTTACTGTTACCGCCATTCAAATCACCTCCATAACAAATTCTACCGGATTTATCACTTTAATTTTCAAATTCGCCCTTTTTGAAGCATTTATTAATAATCTATCCGTTGTAATAAAATAATCTATCAGCTTACTTTCGGCAAAAGCTAAATGTAATGCATCCATATCTTTTATATTATATTGTTTCAAATCTACTGCTCTTTGTTTTATCTCTTGAGAATAGATAATTTCTGTTAACTCCATTGCATCATATAAATCCTCTACCTGTCTTCTTTTATTTTCATAATTAATTTTAGATATCTCAAAATCTATTGCCATACTTTTATATATTTCTAGTTCCTTATTTATATGTTTTCTAAATATAGTTTCTATTGCATTCGCTTCTAAATTAATTTTCTCTTGTGTTAAATCATCAAATGGTCTATTATAACAACAATTATCTAAATATATTTTCAACATAAAATTAACCTCTCCTTTTATTATACAACATCTTCCCAAATTTATCTATATTCAATAACATAAATTTAAAGAAAATTATTAACTAATACTTATATATTTATTATTTGATATGAACATTTGTATTGTATCACATTCCAATTTTGTATTCAATATTTTTTTATAATTTACTAAACTTACCGTTACTAGTTACTTTTTTGGCTAACTAAATTATACCAAACAAAAGAGGTATTTTCTTTATTTTTACAGAAATTTCACAATTCTGTACATAACTATTTTCGTTTTTCTCAAAAAAATCGAAACTTAAAAAATTGAAATTTTTCTATTGCTTTTTTTGTTTCCTTTTTATATAATTAAACAGTAATATTTAAACTATTATTAATCTAAAGAAAGGAGAAAAATATGGAAAAAGAACCGATTAAACTTAGACTTAGTACAGTAATTAGCATTATTCTAATTATTATCTTATTAATATCTGTTGGTTTACTTATTGCTTATTCGCATAATGAAAAACAAGCAGATCTTAATAAAATTAATAGTTTAGAAACTAATTTAGCTCAACTACAACATCAAGTTGACCAATTACAATCAAATACAGCTAATACATCTAACACTTCTAACACTTCTAACAATAATACTATAACAAACTCTACTACTATTAGTCCAAAATTAGGAAATTATACCATTGAACATCCTACTACTGAAAATGAAACCGGTATATCAAATGAAGAATGTGGAATTACTTTACAAGATAATAATCAATTTAGTATTTACATGGGATTTGGTGCTTATTTAAAAGGAACATATTCTATTAAAAACAACCAAATCATTGCTAAAGCTACCCAAAGAACTGATGAATTAGCAGAAACAAAAACAGTTGAAGTTGATTTTACTTTCGATATCTTATCACAAAACCGTCTAGAATTAACAAATATTTCTGGAAAAAATGCTAATACTGATAAAGTATTGTTCAGAGAAGGAATTAAAATAAATATGACTTATACGATAAAATAATTTTTAAGATACTAAAGATGGTACACTGTATAAATATATAGAGACCATCTTTTTTCATTGACATCCCTATAGAAAAAAGCATTCCTTTTTAATTTGGAATGCTCTCTCATTTATCATATATTTACATGAACAAATTTATTTTATTTCTTATTTTTTGTTTACTAAATCTTTTAATGCTTTACCAGCTTTGAAAACTGGAGCTTTTGATGCAGGTATTTTGATTTCTTCTTTTGTTTGTGGGTTTCTACCTTTTCTTGCAGCTCTTTTTCTTACTTCAAAAGATCCAAATCCAACTAATTGAACTTTGTCTCCTTTTTGTAAAGCTTCTGTTACTACTTCTACGAATGCGTTAACAGATGTTTCTGCTACTTTTTTGGTGTCTCCTGTTTTTGCAGCTATTGCTGCGATTAATTCAGCTTTGTTCATTTAAATTACCTCCTATAAGATATAAAATTATGTACGTTTATCGCCTGAACTAAGCAATAACTGTACTACTATTTAGAACTATTCGCCAAATTTCGGCAAAATCCTTCTTTTTTGCGAAAAAATTTTGAAAAGTTTAATAAATTTTAAGTTTTCGCAAAACAGAGTATATTTTGTTTCCCATTGGAATTTCTAATAAATCTTCTTTGGAAAAGATTTTTAATACCAATACGGCTAATCCATAAATGACGATAGCTACTAGAATTGCTATTATTGTAGCCAATTTTTGTGCAATTATACCAGAAAGTAGTAAATAAATAAAATATGAACAAATTCCCATGATGGCTGTGGCAATTACTGGTTTGATGACAAACTTAGTAAAGCCTAAGTCTAATTTAATTAGTCTTCTAAGGGCAGAACTTGCAATGGTAAAGGCTACTAAGTGACAAGCAACTGACGCCCACGCTGCTCCATTTACACCAAACGCTGGATTAGAAACTAAAATTAAGTTTAAGATGAGTTTAACGATTACTCCGGCACCCTAGGGAAACTGCGGGTATCATTAATTTTCCATAACCTTGGAGTGCTCCGTTGATGGTTTGGTCTAGTATAGTAAAGATAATGGTTAATGAACTAATTTGCAAAACGGCTTCTCCTGCACTAGCATTAGGGAAGAGTAAAGCTAAGATTGGCCCTGCAAATATACACATTCCTACTGTACAAGGTAGACCAATTAACATGGAAACCATTAAAGAAAATGACGTTTTTTTGCGAATGGTTTTCTTATCTCTTTTTGCTTTAGCTGCTGATATAGCTGGAACTAATGCTGTAGCAAAAGCTACGTTAATGGAAAGTGGTAGGCTTGTTAGCATATCTACCTTTCCCCCTAGTATCCCGTACTGGGCTAATGCTTGGTCTTCTGTTAAAAATTCTTTTAGGCTACGAACTACCGTAAAGGAATCGATGTTTTTATTTAAGGAAGACATGATCGCCGTTAATGCGATTGGGATAGATACCATTAAGACTTTTTTGATGATGGTTTTTACTCGTTCATATTTATAATTAACAGTTGTTTTAATTTCTGCTGCAATTTCTCTACGAATGGTTTGATAATAAAAATACAAATAGCCAAACCCAGCAAATGTTGCTAAGGTAGTCGCTAAGGTAGCTCCTGCTGCCATCCATTCAGTAGATACATTAGAAATAATGGCTACGATTTCTACTACAATGATGGTTAGTGCTGTTTTAAAAACTTGCTCTAACGTTTGTGAACGTGCTGTTGCTTTGATGTTTTGCCTTCCATTGCAATATCCTCTCATAACGGAAGAAATAGCAACAAAGAAGATGGCTGGTGATAAAGCAACTAATGTCATTTCCGCATCGGGAATTTGAAGCCATTGTTTAGCAATAACGCCTGCACCGAAAAATAACATCAGACTTCCTACTAAACCGATAACAGCAAATGTGGCAAACGCAATTTTAAAGATTCGATATGCTCCTTTATGATCTCCTACTGCTACACGTTCTGATACCAATTTAGAAATCGCATTTGGTACCCCAATAGAAGATATAGTAAGTAACATCGCATAAATTTGGTAACTACTGGAAACAATTCCATTTCCTTTGTCTCCAAATCCTTCTCGGTTGGTTAAATATAAAGTATAAATCATTCCCAATAATTTAATTAGTACTTGGGAAAACATCAAGGTTAGTACCCCTTGTAAAAAACCTTGTTTATTTGATTTTTCTTTTTTTCTCTTTCTCGTTGGCTGTACTTTATTTTTTGATTGTTTATCCCTTATTTCGCTCTCTTCTTGTGATAAGTAAGGAGAGATAGTATAAGGATTAGTTTCATGTGTTTGGGATGTTTCTCGTGTTTCTCGCCTATTTTGCGTTCTTGGTATCTTTCGTATTTCTCTCACTTCTCTTGTTTGACTTTTCTTTCGTTTTTTTTCTCGACTATTTGCCATGTGTTTTCCTCTCGGCATTTGATCACTCCTTACCCCCTGGCACTATATTTCTCTTTTCATTTTATGTACAACTTTTCGTTTTATTTCTGTATTAGTAAATCTTCTTATTTAATGATTTCGTTTTATTTTGCTTATCCTTGAATAATCTCTTTTTTGTTGTCTTAAGTAATGTTTCTTTGTTATCTTAAATAATCTTTCTTTATTATAATGACTTAGGGTTAAATTCGCAAGACTTTTTCTAAATTTCCATAAAATTTTCCCAAAAAATATTGACATTTCGTTGATTCTGTAATAGAATAGATGAGCATTATACTAGAATATGAGAAAAAGAATAGCTTCTCCCCGGTAGCTAAGCTTTTTTAATCATAGATAAATAATTAAAAAATAGGAGGGTATTATCGTCATGAATAATACAACATATAGCGCAAAAAAAGGCGAAGTAGAAAGCAAATGGTATATCATCGACGCTGCTGATAAACCATTAGGTAGAGTTGCTACAGAAGCAGCAAAATTATTAAGAGGAAAACACAAACCAACATTTACTCCTAACATTGATACAGGTGATCACGTTATCATTATCAATTGTAAAGATACTGTTTTAACAGGAAACAAATTAAACCAAAAAATGTATAGACATCATTCAGGATACATTGGTGGAATGAAAGAAGTTCCAGCAAGTGTAATGCTTGATAAAAATCCTGGAAAAGCTATGATGTTAGCCGTAAAAGGAATGTTACCACACAACTCTTTAGGAAGACAACAATTGAAAAAGTTAAGAGTATATGCTGGTAGTGAACATGAAAACCAAGCACAAAAACCAGAAATATGGGAGGTAAAATAAAATGGCTAAACAAGAAAAAATTACATACTATGGAACAGGAAGAAGAAAATCTTCTGTTGCTAGAGTAAGATTAGTAGAAGGTTCTGGAAAAATCACCATTAATGGTAAAGATATTGAAGAATTTTTTGGAATGGAAACATTAAAAGTTATCGTAAGACAACCACTTACCGTAACCAATACCGCTACTAAATACGATGTTATTTGTACCGTAAAAGGTGGAGGATTTACTGGTCAAGCTGGAGCTATCCGTCATGGAATCGCAAGAGCTTTAAATGAAGCAAACCAAGAATTTAGACCTGCACTTAAAACAAATGGATTCTTAACAAGAGATCCTCGTATGAAAGAAAGAAAGAAATATGGTCTTAAGAAAGCTAGAAAAGCTCCTCAATTTAGTAAAAGATAGGCTTGTTAGCAAGTCAATAGATAAAAACCTTAGCCGTAGCAATACTTCTAAGGTTTTTGTTGTGCTCGCTTGTTTTTACAGCAATACACACTTTTTATTAAGAGTTTTTTTCATCTCTGACTTTGTCAATAAGCATTATTTATGACCTTTCTTGTTTGCTCTCATACATCTTGTTCTGTGTGTTCATCATCAATATTGGCACCCCAATAGTCTATAATGGCTTTTTCTTGTCTTGTTGATATTCTGACCATGCTTGCTTGAATTTTTCAAATTCTGCTTCTGCTGCTTTTAGGCTTGGAACTCAATATATTACTAGTTAATATTACAAACTGACTTTATTGCATATGTAATGCTAACTACTTCCTTATTTCTTCTTGGATTATACTAAAACATTTTTGCTTTTACAATATATTTTGCCGAAAAATTGTAAGTTATATACTACTTAAGAATCTTCTTTTAATATTCTCAAATAATGATTTGCTTCTCTTAATACATGGTCTGCCAAAAGTGGTAAAATAATAGATCTTATATCACAGCCCAAAATGCCTTCTGCTCCAGCTTTTTTGAAATCTCTATACTTAACCGTTTCTGTTATTGTTTTATCTGTAATAGTTTTTATCGTTTCATCTGTCATATTTCTAGCTTCGTCTAATAATTTTTGATACTCTTTCGCAAAATTATCAGCTGTTGTAATTAATTGTTCTTCAGTTGGATCTAAAAGTCCTCTTATAAATAAAGCATGTTCCATCATAATTTGATTCCAAAATAATTCTACTTGCTTCCTATCCTCACATGTAATATCTTGACCACTTTGAAGCATTATTACATATTGCCTATATAATTTTGCTTCTCTAATAATATGTTCTAGTAAAAGTGGATAATTAGCTGTAAATAATTTACAAGATAATACATCTCGTAAAATTCTTTCTTTTAATCCAATTAATCCATCTAATAATTGTATTGCTCTATTATTTAGATAACATACATAATCAGTTAATCTTGTATCTGAATAAGAATAACCATTAGGTTGTAAATTTAACTCTTGTAATGTGATATTTGTGTCAATAACAATTCCCGTTAATTCCGATGTCTTTTTTTCTGCTCCAAAAGTATATCGTGTTACTATTTCCCCTGAATCTAGAATATTTTGACAAATCCTGCAATTGCTTAAATTTACAACATCTGATAATAACTTCTCAAATTCTCCTTTGTACCATTGTGCTTCACAAATATAATCATTACCAATAGGCATAAAACCAGCTTGTAAAAATAAAGAATGTTCCTTCATAATCCTAGCAAAAAATATATGTAATTCTAGTGAAGTTTGAATGTAATTTTGTTTCATTTTTGTTTTACCTCCTAGTATAATAATGTTAAGTTAAGAAAAACACTTAACATTATTATTTTTTATTTTTTTCTATGAGTTATTTCATAACTCATAAACTTTAATATTAGACCAATTTATGGTAAAATTTTTGTAATTGTTAGAGTGGTTTTAGTTACCTCCTTGAGCGTTAGGCTCTTTGTTTAGACTAAAGCCTCTACTTTACATTCAGATATTAATAAGTTGGATAAGTATTATTTTTCAATAATGACTTTTATTTGTAGCCAGGTTATATCGTGTAAAGAGATTGAGGGATTTCCTCTAACATAAATTAGAAAGATGTATATATTATGTTTTATTTAGGTATTGATATTGCTAAAGTTAATCATGTAGCTTCTCTAATTGCTGAAGATGGATCTATCTTAGTAAAAGCTATTAAATTTACTAATTCTAATGAAGGACTACAAAAGTTAATTGACTCTATTAAAAATTATGACCAATCTCAAATTTATTGTGCTATGGAAGCTACAGGCTCTTATTGGCTTTCTCTATTTTCTTCTCTTACTGTTAAAGGGTTTAATGTTTCTGTATTTAATCCTTATCAAATAAAATCTTTTAGAGGTGCTTATTCTAATCGTAAACAAAAAAACAATGTTATTGATTCTATTATTATTGCTAACTTTTTAAGTTTTAATGGTGTCAACCAAACATATCTACCTAATGACGATTTACTTGCTTTAAAGAATTTAACTAGATATAGGAGTAATTTAGTTGATAATATCTCTAGAGCAAAAACTCAAATTCAAGGCATCCTTAACAAAGTTTTCCCTGAATATTCAGATGTATTTTCTGATACATTTGGTGAAGCTTCAAAACAAATTTTGCTTAATTGCCCAACTCCAAACGAAGTTGTAAATTTTAATACTAAAAAACTTGCTAATCTCCTTAAAAAAGCTTCTAAAAGTAGGCATGGAACCAACACTGTACGTAAAGTAAAAGATTTAGCTAAAAATTCTTTTGGTATTAAATTTACTGAAGATGCTTGTTCTTTTGAAATTAAGCAACTCATAAACCAAATTATTTTTCTTGAAAATCAAGTAGATGAATTAGAACTTAAAATCAAAGAAATATATTCTAAACTTGATAGTCATTTAGAAAGTATACCTGGTGTTGGTAAAGCAACTGCACCTGTTATTTTAGCTGAAATTGGAGATATTAATAATTTTAGCTCTCCAAGTAAATTAACAGCCTTTGCTGGTATTGACCCATCTGGAAATCAATCTGGCAATAAAAAATCTACTGATGAGAAAACTTCTAAAAGAGGTTCTCCTTATTTAAGACATGCTATTTATCAGGCAGCTTTTATTGCATCAAATAACGATCCTGTAATGCACGATTACTATGTTAAAAAATGCGCAGAAGGTAAGCATCATTATGTTGCTTTAGCTGGAGTAGAGCAAAAATTACTTGGTATTATTTTTCATGTCTTAAAAGAAAATAGAGATTATCGAGCTTCTAAATCTTCATAATATACATAATTTCTAATTTTCAATGTGCTACAATAACTTTACATAACTTTAATGTTTATATTAAAGTTTTTTCATTGTGCCTAAAATATTAATTTAAAATTTTTAAAAATTTTTTAAACTAACTATTGACATTTAATAGTTGGTCTAATTCATCATTATAGAATTGTATTACAATATTTCTCTATTTGTTACTCTTTCTTATATTTTATTTTTTTGAATGAAGCAACTATTTACTATATTGCATATTATGATATTATGGGGGGTGAAATAATGTATTACCAAAATTATAATGATTATATGAGAAATTTATTGGGTTATCCTAATAGAAATTGTCCAGATATGTGTATGAATAATCAAACACCATATCAAAACATGTATCAAGCAAATGATGATTTAGAAGGAATGTATCCTGATACCTATAGAATTATATATCCTATGGTGGCCTCAGCTTGCAATATGGTAAATGTCGATATGCCTGTTACGGAATCAATGATAAATAGAATGACAGATGACATTTATGATAGAGCGGAAGCAGATAGTAGAATCATGATTGATATTAATATAGAAGTAGAAAACAGAGAAGAAAATGATTCTAGACAGATTTCAGAAGATTCTAGACAAAGAAGACCTCGTCGCCGTAATAGATTTTTAAGAGATTTTATTAGAGTTCTATTGTTAAGAGAATTATTAGGAAGGCGTAGAAGATTTCCTTTTAGACCTTTTTAGAAATTCTTTGAGCCTATAGAAAAAGTTGCGTAAATAAATCCTTTCGTGATAAAATAAAAAATATCAAGGAGGGATTTTTTTCTATGGGTAAAAAAGTAGAAAAAGAAAAAAATGAAATAGTAGAGGAATTTTTTAGAAGAAATGACCCAAAAAACATCAAATCTATGAGTGATATGTACGCAGCATGGAAAGATTTCTTTGCACCAGCATTTCAACAATTACTAGATGCAGAAATGGAAACCAAGCTAGGATATTCAAAAATGAACAAACCGATAATGAAAATTATCGAAATGGATATTATCCAGAAAGAACAGTATCTACAGAGATGGGAGAAGTACCAGTAAATGTGCCTAGAGATAGGAATGGAAAAATAGAATCAGATTTAGTTCCAAAATATTCAAGGACAGTAAATGGATTTGATGAAAAGGTAATAGCAATGTACTCTTTAGAATTATCAGATAAAGATATACAAGTTAACTATTTAATTCAATTACTTATGGCTATGGTTCTTCTTTTTGTGATTGTTTTATTTTTTCAGCATATAGAAACTTTCATGCCAAATGATGAAGGAAAAGTAATTAGCCAAACAAATACTTTGATAAGCAAGAAAAAGATAATCCCCTTGATTATATTGAAAATGCTACGCTTCGTCGAGAACCGACAGAAGGAGAAAAAAAATTATTTCAAACTACTGCTATCACTACTATTTTTGACCAAAACGTGTAAGAAACTATTGATGATCTTAGTACCATAACTAGTGATGTGTTAATTAAAAACTCGGAGCAATACATCATCCCTCAAACAAAATATGGGGATATCTTTTATCAACAAACTGAATATTTTGATGAAAATAAGTTGCATCATCTCCAGTTTATTGTGTTCTTTACCCCAAATCAAAACAAGATTTACTTTGAAAAAAGAATGTTCTGTTTGGGTAGCTATCCCAAAAACGAGTGAGCATGAAATTGGATTATCGGTAGATATTGTTTCTAAAAGCTATCAATTGTTAGACAAAAACCAAAAGAAAACAGCTGAACAAAAATGGTTAATGGAAAATTGCCATCGTTATGGTTTTGTCATGAGATATCCTACGGAAAAAAAACAAATCACAAAAATAGAATATGAACCATGGCATTATCGTTATGTAGGAATTGAAAATGCAAAACGTATGAAAGATATGGGCGTTTGTTTAGAAGAATATATAGAATCCATTATCAAGAAATAAGTTATTGATTAAGAGAAAAGATCTACGCTAAAAACGTAGATCTTCTTTTTTATTCCTCATTTTCTAAAAAATTAATTTGTTCTTCTCTGTGCTGTTGTTTTTCTACTAAATTTTGTAACATTTGTTCATTGATATTTTCTCCATAATGATTAATATATTCTTTTGTGGCATAGTAATTTTCTTTTACATTTTCTAAATGTTCTTCTGGTGAAATATATTTTTCTTCATCTTTTAACTGACTTTCTAGTTCTTGAATTTGTTCTTCTCTTATTTTTTGTATTTTTCTGGCATTTTCTTTGTTTGCTTTATCCCCTATTTCTGAATATTGTTCTAAATGTCTTTGTGTTCTAGTATGATTTTCTACTAGATTTTCTAAGTTTTGTAGTTGTCTGTCTTTCTTTTCGCGATCTTCTTGATTAAAATTTTCCATCATAAAATTCCTCCTATAAGAAATACTAAATTTAGTATCTGTAATTTTCGTAAAAATATGATAAAAAAATCTTCTCACTATTAGGCATTTTTACTAATTATCAAATTTGTATACTGTCTAGCAATTTATCAATTTTCTTGACAAACTAAGGGAAAAATTTAATACCAGATAAAATGTCCATAATAAATCATTATCCATTGGTTTTCTCCAAATACTTGGACTAAATATATCTCCTGTATCAAATTAATTTATCTTACTTATGCCATAGTGTTTTACCTTCTTTTATTGTTTCTAAAACTTGAATGGTTTTTATTTGATCTAAATCAACCGTTAAAGGATTTCGATCTAGAATAACAAAATCAGCTAATTTTCCCACTTCTATGGTTCCTTTTTGCTTTTCTTCACCATATTGATATGCCACATTACAGGTAACTGCTTTTATGGCTTCTAACACAGATATTCTTTCTTCTTTAGCTAGTTCTATGCCTTCTTTTGTCTTTCTCTGAACAGCACACCAAATGGTTTCTAACATATTTGGTTCGATGACTGGTGAATCTTGGTGAAACGTAAATAAAACGCCTTCTGCTAAACTGCTTCCTGCTGGGCTAATTGCTCTTGCTCTGTCTTCTCCAAAATTTTTTAAATGAACATCTCCCCAATAATACGTATGGGCAACAAAGAAAGACGGAATGATACCATATTGCTTAACTAAACGTAATTGATCCAAGCCCAATAATTGGGCATGAATCATAACTGGCCTTAACTTCTGAATTTCGGTAGAGGTAGAAATAGCTTCAATATATTGCTCACAGGCTTTGTCTCCATTGCAATGAGCTAATAATTGCATTTGGGTTTTCGCCGCTAATTTTACTGCGTTTTCTACTTCTTCTATTTTCATGGTCGAATAGCCAGAGTATTCCTCTTCCCCTTGGTAGGCTTTCCTCATCCATGCCGTTCTTGCTTGTGGAGAACCATCTAAAAAAATTTTATATCCTCCTATTTTTATTCGGTGAGAATATTTCTTAATATGATCAACAAACGCTTCTTCAATTTCCTTTGCTGAAGGTATATCTACATAAGCTACTAAATCTAGTGAAAGAACATTTTGACGAATCAATTCTTGAAATAAAGGAACCATTTCTTTGACCATAAAACCTTCTTGCACAGTAGTAATTCCATAAGACAAATAAATTTCTTGTGCTTTCTGATAAGCTTTTATGATCTTTTCTATGGTTGGTAATGGTACTTTTTTTAAATAAGAAAGAAAAGCATTCTCTTCTACATATCCGGTAAGTTCATTGCCTTCTTTTCCTATTTTTCCTCCCTCTGGTGAAGGAGTATCAGAAGTGATTCCTAATGCTGACAATCCTGCTTGATTAAATACTCCGCAATGCCCTGATTGATGCTGGATAACTACAGGATTATTGGGCAGTATCTCATCAATTTCTTGTTTAGTGATATGCTTTTGGTTTGGTAAACGATTATGATCATACTGATTCGCAATAATCCATTCAGCATCTTTTATTTGCTCACTTTCTTTATACTTAACTAGTTTTTGCTGAATTTCTTGTATGCTTGTACAATCGATTAAAGATAATTGCAATAAATTATTGGCTACCGAAGAAAAATGACTATGGGCATCCATAAAAGATGGCATTAATGTTTTTCCTTGTAAATCCACTATTCTTGTGTCTTTATCTTGATGAGCAAAAATTTCTTCTTTATTTCCTAACTTTTGAATTTTTCCTTTTTCCACTAATATCGCTTCCGGTTTTTCCTGCGTTAAGGTGATGATATCTCCATGATAAAAAATCGTTTTCATCTTATGATATCCCTCTTTCTTCTTTTTATTTATTCTACCAGTAGTCTCTTAGAATAACAATAGTATTTTACCTTTTTTCCAATAAATTATACTCAATTTCTACCATTCACAACCTTGTAAAATCTAATCCTCTTCTTGCTTAATCACAGGAGGATTTTTTATCGTTTTATCAAAGAAAAACAAGATAGGAATAATCATAAAAATAACACTAGTTATCATCAAAATCATCTCTATGCTAACCACGTCAGATAATGGTCCAAATGCTATCATAGAAAGTGGCATAATTCCAGAAGCAATGATATTGACTAAAGAAAAAACTCTTCCATACATATCCGCCTCTACCGTTTCTTGTAAAATAACAATAGATGGTGTATTAAATAGTGGTCCAATAACTCCTAATAAAGCCATTAAAATGAGATACATCACAAATAAATGTGCCAATGATACAAGCCCCATCATTAACCCAAATAATCCACATAAGAAACAGCCAAGTCCTATTGTATAAATCTTATTTTTAAAACCACCCCATGAAGAAATCAAAATTCCCCCAGCAATACTACCAATAAAATAGACAATTTCATTTAAGGTTAATAGCCATGCTTCTTCGCCAAATGAACGAGTTACCATTAATGGGGTAAGTATACCTATGGGAGCAACTAAAATGGAGAATACAGCATAATATCCTAAAAAGCGTTTAATAAACTGATGTCCTTTTACGTAAGTTAACCCTTCTTTAATGGAATGGAAATAGCCTTTATGTTCTTCTTCTTTTGTTTTTTTATGATGATAGGTTACACCAAAAATCATAATTCCCACACCAATAATAGCCGTGATGACATCAATAAATAAAATATACCCTACTGGCATCAATGGCATTAATGCCCCTGCGGCAGCTGGAGATAAAATAAGCATTATGGATTGAATGGTAGTATTAATTCCGTTGACTCTCATTAATTTGTCTTGGGGAGCCAAATCAGGAACAATCGCATTTACCGTTGGTGTTTGGACACCTGCTCCCAAAGAGCGAATGGCTAAGGCAATAAATAAAATCCATGTACTTTCTATTCCCATGATGAATAAAATGGCTACCATTAGTGTGGATACAGCTATTGCTGAATCAGAGATAGCAATAATGTATTTTTTGTTATAGCGGTCTGCCCATACTCCTCCAAAAAAAGAGATTAATAATTGTGGTAAAAATCCGCAAATCGTTGCGATGGTCATCATCATTCCCGATTTAGTGGTAAGGGTAATATACCAAATGATAGCATATTGTACCAATGAAGAGCCAAAAAGGGAAATGGATTGACTGGTTAAAAATAAAATAATATTTTTTCGCCAATGAGTAAAACGTTCTCCTGCTGAATTAGTTATTTCTTGTTTTTCTTCCATGTTATGTATTTCCTTACTTTTATATTCCACAATAAGATTATTCTTTATTATGGTTTCACTATTTTACTATAAAAATAGTGTTTCATCAATCCTTTTCTATGAATTTGACAAATTTAAGATAAGTAAAATTCCTCTTCATAGTTTCCTGAAAAGGGAAACCGTGTAAAAATGGAAGTCTAGTTAATGGTGATCTTATTCATTTAACCTTCCATAGCAGGGTCATTTTAAAACCCTTAGGTCCCTCACAGGGAAGCTAGTAATCGGGTTTTAAGCCTAACGCGGGTCTTAGGGAACTGTCAGGTATAAATGAATAAGATCACCATTAACTAGACTTCCCTTTTTACACTACTCTACAATAAAGAAGGCTGTAAATTGTAAGGCATTAAATACAATTCTTTCGTAAAAGTAGCTCCCAAGCGAGGAGTTTGCTATTCCTTTTTCTATTCATTTACGTCTGACAGTTCCCTAAGACCCGCGTTAGGCTTAAAACCCGATTACTGGCTTCTTTGTGAGGGACCTAAGGGTTTTAAAAAGACCCTGCTATGGAAGACTAAATGAATAGAAAAAGGAATAGCAAACTCCTCGCTTGGGAGCGGACTCACTCCACTAACTCTAGAGCATCGCTATTTCCTTGTAATCCTTCTAAATTATAATACGTACTTGGTATATGACCAACAATAACATTTTCGGCGAGTAAAACCTGATTCGTAATTTCTTTGGTTAAATCATGAAAAGGGGTTAATATGCTTACATTACATTTAACTTGTAAATATACACGATGAAGAGTTTGGTTAATCCCTTGGCTAACAAATTCACTACGCAGATCTGTTTCTACGTTTCCTATGGTAGATATGGTAATTTTTACTCCGTGGACCTTTTCCTGCCATTAAACGAAAACCAGTAAATGTTCCTAAAGCAATTTCTACTTTACTTCTTCCTTGTTTGTTGATTTCTTCTTGAATTTTATTGGGAACATCTGAAATGATTTCATTAATGGGAATAACATTGGCGCGTATCATAGTGATGTTTCCTTCACTGTCTTTTTCTATGGTAAAGAGTTCATCATAAGTATGGTCTCTCATGACTTTTGTGGCTTGATCATTAGATACTACTGTGGCAATTGATTTAGCTTTGCTTTCACATAGGGTATCAAATACTGGCAATACAGCATCCAAAATTAGTTTTACCGTAGAAAAAGCAATGATGAAAATGAAAATCACTTTCACCATTCTTTTTCTTTTTTTCTCAGGAATTTTCTTCCCGAAAATGGCTTACCCCTTCGGGAATTTTCAAACGTGGACGAGAATAGATTTTATCCATAATGGCTTACTGGCATCTTAACAAAGCGAGGAATGTACAATTTCTGTCCTGGAGTAATTAAATTTTCATTTTCTATTCCATTCGTTCTGGCGATATCTTCTACTGTACTGCCAAAACGTTTCGCTATATTCCATAAGGTGTCCCCTTCTTTGACTAAGTAAATCATAACACTATAGTCTTGTTCTTCTCTTTCTCCTTCGTCTTCAATTTGATCAATTAAGTTCATATTGGCCATACGACTCATGTCAGTATGAATGGCCATGGCAATACGACAATCTACATCTCCTCCGTCTTGTAAGATAAAGTCTTGTGAAGCTAATTCTATTTGCTCATTAGTTGTTAATGTTTCTCCATTTTGTAAGTCTTCTAATACATAGTCAAAGGGAATTTTTGCTTCTTGCTTGGTGATTTGATTCCTACTATCCATCATTAAAAATTGTAATTGTAATTCACCTTCATATAAGATTTTAGAATGGATTTTGTCTTCTTTAAGCATGACGGGGGAAACATCTACGTCTAATATACTTTTTCCTTCCATATCGCTTAAGTTCACTTTTTCTTGTATTTGCTTTGTTTCTGTACGCGTTTGTTTTCCACTCATGGTAACTACTTGTTTTTGGGTCATGGATAATTTTTCTGTTGGACTATATAAATCTTGTATAAGACTTATTTGTTTTTCTTCGTAAACATAGCAAACTACTTCCAATTCTATTTCTACGTAAATGGAGTGTTCTTCTTGTGCATTTGGTTTGATGATGGCATTTTTGATTTCATAACCTACTTCACAAACGTTTTCTTCTGTCACATTGGGAATATCTACAAATCCTACTGCTGGGATAGTATACGTTATTGTTTTTATGCGATTATCTTCTGTTAGGTACATCATTTTAACGGCTAATTCTGATTTGGTAAGTACCTTATTGTAACTTACTTTGATATCTTGATTCATTAGGGTAACATTGGTTTTTAGAATTTCTGCTAATTGATCAATTGCTTCAATAGGAACTGTGTCTTTAGCATATATTTTTGTAGAACCAGTTCCTACTAAGGAATTTACTTTAATATCTTCTTTGCGAATCTGAATTCCATTATCTGTTGGAACATCTCCTATGATTTCTACTTCTTCTTGCTCGAAAATTTGTATATCAAATTCTAATGTAGCTTTTATGCCAATTTTTCTTCCGTTAATCACTTTACATTCAATGGATTTTACCTTTGTCCTTAACATGAATTGTTGCCCGGAATGACAATTAGGAACAGCTATGGTTTCAGAGAAATCTAGGCTTGTATTTAGCCCTCTTACTCCTTCCTCAGTTCCATCTGGTAGGTACATGACATACGTATTTACGTTTCCATCTATACGTACTTTTTCTTCTTGTACTTCTTTTTTGTATACACAAACTACCCCACTTGTACAAATTGTATTTAAAATATCAGGTTTGGAGTCGGGTACGATCATATCCCCTTCTACTATGATGACTTCTTTTTTGTTGGCAATTAATTGATTTACACACAGATTATCTTTTGCTATCTCAATCATGCTATACCTCCTTATTTTTTTACTTTATACATGTATATGTGAAAATGTTAGGGTTATGCTTATTTGTTTATTTTTCGTTTGACACCTTTTACTATTTTTCGACATATAATAGAATAGCCCAATCTTAGAGGTGATTACCATGAGTCAAATCAAAAAGGGTGATATTGTCGGTCGAATCTCCTATGGAAAAGATATTTTTTTTAAGGTAAAAAAAATCATTAAAGTCGATGATATCTCTATTGCTATATTAAAAGGAATTTTTGATCGTGTAGAAGCCAACAGTCCTCTTTCGGATTTAGAAAAAATAGATTCAGAGACGATGAAAAAAGCTTTTGCCGATTTTGACCATAAATTAAATTACTGCTTGCAGAAAAAACAAAAAAGTCCTAATAAAATTGATCTAATTGTTTCAGGAAAAAGAGCCCAAGAAAAAATTATTCCCGGAAAAATTCTTCATTTAGATGGCGATAAAAAATATGCTGAAAAATCGTATTATTATTACCAAAAACTTGGTCTTCATGCTGTTGTTAAAAATATTCCTGAATATAAACAGCCTAAAGTAGCCTATTCTCTCCTTAAAATTTATCGACCTGATATTTTGGTCATTACTGGGCATGATGGAATGATTAAGAGAGGAACAGGTTATCATGATTTATATAATTATCGAAATTCTAGGCATTTTATCCAAACTGTTAAAGAAGCACGTAAGTTTGATGATGAAACGGGAAATCATTTAGTTATTTTTGCAGGGGCTTGCCAAAGTTATTTTGAAGCTCTTATTTCGGCCGGAGCTAATTTTGCTTCTTCTCCTGCTAGAATCTTAATTGATTTTATGGATCCACTAATTATTGCTGAAAAAGTAGCGGTAACGGAAAATTATAAATATGTGACAATTGATGATGTTCTTTCTGAATTACGCGATGGAAGAAAAGGAGTTGATGGTATTGGTGCTAAAGGTAAACTGACAAAAAAATAAACTGTTTTGCTTAAAGTTACTAGTTACTTTTTTTCTTCTTTAGCAAAATAACATAACTGAAATATAATTGTCACACAAATGTAATATTTGCTTATATTTTCCCTTAACTCATTGCTACTACTAGGATTGATTAATCCTACACAAACATTCATTTTTTGACATTATCTACCAAAAATGCTATAATCTACCTATCTTAAGGGAGTAGGTGATTGTATGATTTGTAAAAATGATATCACAAATCTAAAAACTGACATCTTAGAGAAAGTGGGACAAAAGATAATTGTCAAGGGATCTTTAGGAAGAAGCAAATCCTTTGAAAAAGAAGCCACAATAGAAAAAGTATATCCTAATATTTTTATTGTAAAGTATGAGGAAAATGATAGAAATGTAACGTATAGTTATACTGATGTACTAACTAGAACTGTAGAAGTTGAGGTCTTCGATGGGGATTCTTATAGTCCATTAATTCCTCCTCCAATAGAGACGAAACGTAAGAAAAGTGAAGTAAGTGTGTAAAAAGAAACCTACAAGGTTTCTTTTCTATTTTTTATTTAAGGTTTTTATTTATTTTTAAAAAAAGTGTTGCTATTTTGAAACTTGTGTGATATACTATAAGAGTTCTTAGAGATAAGAACAAAGCCATGAATTTATTTTTAGTCTATTTCCCTTCTATTTTAGATTGGTTAGGTAAAAAGTAATTCAAATCAATTTAAAAAAGGAGGATTTTTAGTATGGAAAACAATAATTACGAAGATATCACTCTTACTTGCAAAGATTGTGGAGCTGAATTTACATTCACAGCTGGTGAACAAGAATTCTACGCTGAAAAAGGATTCACAAACCAACCAGTAAGATGCCCAGCTTGCAGAAGAGCTAGAAAACAACAAAGAAATAATAACAATTATTAATCTGAAAAAGTTCCCTACAGGGAACTTTTTTTATGGATAAGGATATGAAAAAAGAGCATAGCATTGCTCTTTTTATCCCTCTTTCAAATGACTATATTTCATTTTAGTAGCCATTCCTCCTCTTATGTGCCTTTCAGCTTTGTTTTCGTCTAAAATAGCCCTGACTTCTCTGGCTAAACTTGGATTAATTTTTTTGAGTCTCTCCGAAACATCTTTGTGTACAGTACTTTTACTAATGCCAAACTTGGCTGCTGCTCCTCTAACGGTATCTTTTGAATCTATGATATAATGTGCTAGATCTATAGCACGGTCTTCTATGGATATTTGCTTCATACAGAAAAACCCCCTAGCGAATACTTTTGTTTAATTGTATTTCACTAAGGGATAAATTAGAACCAAGTTACTTGGGTTATCCATTTTGTTCACTTTTTTGCTTAACGAATATTAATTTTATTATTATAAATTCGATCCATAAATTCATCTGGATACGTTTCATCTAAAAAAACATCTACTGTATTTTTAGGTGGAATATGTTTTCTTCTCTCATCTTGTCTGGTTGCTGCCATACAAGAAATAATCACATCAAATAAAAGAAAGACAAATAAAATTCCTGTTAGCCATTTTCCTTTTTTGTGCTCCCAAATGATATCTATTTTTTCAAAAAGAGGAAAGAAAATTTTTAAGTAGACTACCCCAATAATCCCCCAATATAAACAATATAGTAAACAAGTTCTTCCATTTATGTTTAAGAAAAGATTAGAATAATCCCACGATATTGTTCCAAAAAAGATTTCTTGAAAAAAAGAGCAAAGGTATTCTAGTATCCCGCCCATAAGCATTCCGGCAAAAAACACTTGCTTAGGTTCTCTTATTCTAGAAACCAAAAGATAATAGGCTATAGCCCCAAACCCATAAACTTGGACAAAAGGACCATATAGTAGCCCTTGACGAAAAACGAGTGTCCTTGTATATACCAATGAATATAACATTTCTGCTACATAGCCAAATACACTACCAATTAAAAAAATCCAAAATAATTTCATGCACAAATTGGCAAATGTTTTTCCTTTCGTTTTTTCCATTATTTCAACCTTTATCCCATCTTATTTTGTTCTATTATACCTTACTTTTCGCTAAAAGGGAAGTGATTTTTTCTGAATATTTTCTTAAGGTGGGCTAGCTATTACTATTTAAGGGTAACCGTGTAAAAAAGGAAGTTTGGTCAATTGTTCTAACATTAATTTAACCTTCCATAGCAGGGTCAATTTAAAACCCTTAGGTCCCTCACATGGAAGCCTGTTATCGGGTTTTAAGCCTAACGTGGGTCTTAGGGAACTGTCAGGTATAAATTA
>JAETPW010000038.1 GCA_021771025.1 Clostridiaceae bacterium | reverse complement strand
AATTTGTAGTTAATTCTTTTACACTTTTCTTGTACCATATTTCCAATATATACTTCATTTTTTAGAATGTGTTTTATAGAACTAGGTTTCCATATTGCACATACATTTCTTCCTGTGCCAGATATTTGAGAAGGGGTTGGAATATGCTCATCATTGAAAGCATAAGCAATTTGATTTAAAGCAGTTCCCTCTAAATATAAGTCAAATATTCTTCTTATATTTTGTGCATATTCTTCATCTATTACTAATTTGTGTTTATTAGTTTCAGATCTTTTATAGCCATAAGGTGTACGATTTCCATTAAATAATCCATTTATTGCATTTTTATGTTTAGATGCTTTTACTTTTTTAGAAATATCTTTTGCATATAAATCATTTATTACAGCTCTAAATGGGAGAGTATCTGCAACACCATTATCTATTGCTGAATCATAATTGTCTAATATTGATACTAATCTTACTTGATTTTCAGGAAATATTTTCTCAACATATTCTCCAAAACCAATATAATCTCTACCTAGTCTTGATGAATCTTTTACAATTACCATATTTACTTTTTTATCTGTAATATCTTGTATCATTCTTTTAAAGTTAGGTCTTTCAAAATTTGTACCACTATATCCATCATCAATATAGACATCATAAATATTTAGATTATTTTCTTTTGCATATTGTGTTAATATTTCTTTTTGATTTGTTATACTGTTACTTTCTCCTTGTAAATCATCATCTTTAGATAATCTACAATATAAAGCACAGTTATATTTTGTTTCATTGCTTACTAACAAAATTTCCTCCTTTCCATTAGTAAGCTTCGACTATAATTATAATGTTAGTTTATAGCTTTATCTCAAAAAAGTCAATGACAAATCTCGCTTATTTGAAACTTTATTAATAAAAGTTTTAAATAAGCGTAAAGATTTGTCGACGCGAAAAATTGCATAGTAATTTTTCTGTGCAATTAATGTTTATATAATTAGGAAAATTTCCTAATTATATAAACACCTATAAATTATAGGCGAATTACTTACTAATTATTTTAATTTCTTACGTTTTAGCTTACTTTGTTTTTAATTTGCATATTATAGTATATTTTAAAAGCATTTTCTAAAAGTTCTTTTATATTTACTATTTCATTTTCTTTAAATTTGTTCACAATAGTTACTTGATTTTTCTTTCTTGTTTTTTCGTTCATGGCAATTCCTCCTGTTCTTACTAATAATGCACATACTTTTTGAAATTCATTTTAAAAATCATTTATAAATACCCCTTTCTTTAAAGTCAAAAAAAATAGCCTTTTCGTAAAGTGCTAAAATCTTTGCTTATTAAATTTAAACTGTTGCTCTTATGCAACTTGGACTTACAATATTACTTACTCTTCTTGGTACATCAAAACCTACATTTATTCCACTTTTTAATACTAAATCGCTACTTTTCTTATCATAATCAAACATTCCTCTATTCCAATTTGAAAATGCTTCATCAGATAGTTTCTTTTTAGTAGATAAATACTCATTATCTTTGTTTATTTGTATTATCATTGCTTGATATTGTTGTTTATCAGTTTGTCGCTTTTTACTGATATAATTTCTTTTACAAACTTTGTGTCTTTCTTTGCTTTGTATGGCTCGGTATTCCTTTTCTTCAATATATCTCTCATCTTTTTGAATAATTTTTGTTATATATGATTTACCTACACCAATTTGTTTAGCAATATCTGTTGGTCTTAAATGTTCTTCATAAAAAAGTCTATTTATTTCAGCTATTTTATCTATTGTAATCACCTCCGTTTCTTTTAATTTTAGTTGTAGTGAATTTTTTGTCTACAACTTAAAACAATAATTATCTCAAAAAGTATTGTATTATTAAACTAATTATAGTATAATATAATTAAGATGTCAATAACAATTATTAAAAAAGTTAAAATTGTTTTTAATAAAACTTGATAGAATTTTACAGAAACGGAGGAAAGTATTGAAATGAGTATTGATTTACCAGAAGTAAAACATTTGCATGATTTTTATATTTGGTTTAATAAAGAAGAAAAGAAAGAATATTACTCCACACCTATGTATTTTTATAAAGCTGATTTCTCATTTGATTTTAATGATAAAGAAAAAGATAATCATAAAAATGGACGTACTAAAGGTGGAGGTACAAGATATATTAAATGGAAAGAAAATGAAGGAACAGATATGGGATTAAAACAGCCAGGTAGTTTATATTTTCCTTATGTAGAAAGATTTGGACTATTATTATTAAGATTTTTAAATGCTGATTTATCTACTTATGAAACAGCATACAAAGATTTCTTCTATGCCTATGGATTTGAAATATTAAAAGATATAGATGAAGATTACAAATTTGAACTAAAAGGAAAATATGAAGATGACGAAACATATCTAAAAGAAACAAAAAAAATATATGATATGCTACAAGAACAACTTATATACATACAAGAACAAATAACAGATGCAGTTAATTACATATATAATATAAACGAAATAGAAGAATTAAAGCCATTTACACATTCACAAAGATATGCAGTATATCTTATAAAAAGAAAAGGAAAACTATATTCATACATAAAAAATGATGAAGTAATAGCAGATAACTATTCTAATAAATCTGATGAACTAGGAAATTCATCAGATATAGACTTACTAAAGAAACTAAAAGAAGAAAGTATGCTTATATCAATGGTAAATACACATAGAAGCAATGATATATCAAGTATTTGCTATGCTATATTAGAAGAATTATCAAAAACAGACAACTACCCAATTAAGAAATGTCAAAACTGTGGAATGTATTTTATACCAAATTCAAGATTAGATGAAATTTATTGTGATTATCCAAAGGAAAATGGAAAGACTTGTAGAGAACAAGGAGCGATATTATCTTATAACAAGAGATTACAAGAAAAATCAGCCTATACAGAATATAGAAAAACATATCAACAAAAGTTTGGTATAGTTAATAAAAACAAAGATGATAAGAACTTAAAGAAAGAATTTGAAACTTGGAAAAAACAAGCTAAAGAAAAGATTACTAAACTAAAACATGGAGAACTTACTGAAGATGATGTTTATGAGTGGTTACAAGAACATAAATAACTTTGCAAAAAATGTTAATAAAATGTAGTAAAAAGCAGATTATGAAAATGATGAAACTCCTTTTGTAGTAGAAGTAAAAAATACAGGAATAAAAGTAGCATAAAGTAAAGAAAGGTTAATTATAAGACAGATATTAAAATTATCTGTCTTTAATTTTACATTATAAAATAAAACTTGTACTTATATATAATTTGATAACAAAGTAAAAATAATTTTATTTTTTTGCAACTTTTTTATTTTCAAATTTGTAATATAAGTGTGAGGAGGAATGATATGTATAATTTACTAATTATGAGTGAAAATTTATTAAAGACATATACTTTAGTAAAAAATATAATGAAAGAACAAAAACATATAAATTTATTTAATAATATTTTTTCTAATTATATAGATGCTATACAATTGATAAAGAGTAATATCCCAGATATAATTTTAATTGTTTTAAAAACTTATGATGAAATAAATAGTATTGACATTATAAAGTATATAGATGTTAATCATTTAACTAAATACGATGAGTCTATAATAGTATATATAGAAGATGGACTTATTCCTGCAAATGCAATTAAAAATTCATATATTGATTCATATATTAACAATATGAATCAAATTAATGATATTATCTTTAATAAAAGGAAAGAAAAGATAAAAAACAAACAAGATATTTTGAAAAAAATACAACTAGAAATGGAAAAATTGAATTTTGAATTTTCTTATATTGGTACTAAATATTTATTAGAGTGTATATTTGAAATTTATTTAAATAAAGATTATGATAATATTAATTTGAATCGTGATATATATCCAATTATTGCAAAAAGATATAACACGAGTATTAATAATATAAAGACAAATATCACACAATCTTATATTAAAATGATATATAACTGTTCGGAAGATATTTTAGAAAATTATTTAAAAATATGCTTAGGAAAACAAAATCCCAAAAAGAAAGAGGTAATTAATGCAATATTAAGAAATGTAAGTTAGAAATTTGAGGAGGATTAAATGAAAGAGGATAAAGAATTATATAAGGAGTTTTTAAATCGGAAATCAAAATGCATTTGGGCTTATCATTGATAAATACATGGAGGCAATTATATATTTTATAAATAGATTTGTAAGAAATATAGATGTAGCTGAAGACTTGGCACAAGACGTATTTGTTTATATTCTTATAAATAGGAAAGATTATGATTTTAAATATTCTTTAAAGACTTATTTGTATACAATAGGAAAATGTAGAGCTCTTAATTATTTAAAAAAAGAAAAGCGAATTGTTAATTTAAATGAAGATATATGCATTGACGAAAATGAGATTGAAGAAATAGTATTTAAAAAAGAAAAAAACAAAAATTTAAAAAATGCTATAAATAAATTGAATAATGAGCAAAGTCAAGTCATTTTTCTTGTGGACATTGAAGAATTATCATATAAAGAAGCATGTAAAGTATTAGGAATACCTATGTCAAATTTAAAATCGTTAATACATAGAGCTAGAAAAAATTTAAAGAAAGTTCTATTAAAGGAGGAAAGCAAATATAATGGATAAAGAATATTTTAAAAAAAGAGTTTTTGAGAAATATGAGGAAAATTTGAATAAAATTAATAATGATTTTTATCATAATCACTTTTATACTAAAAATAGTATGAGATCTAATTTTTTAAAGAAATTTACAATTGGTAATATGATTCCAATAATTGCAACAGTTGGCACTGTATATGCAGGAATAGCTACAGTAAACTATTTTCAACAGAAAACAAAGACTGATTTTGAAAATAATATTAGCTATGACTATTCGCAAGATATGAATTATCAAGATAAAATATATCATAAAATTATAAATTCTTATGAAGATTATGAAGAATCAAAAGAAAAATGGAACAACTTAGTGTCTATGAATCCAGAAGAATTTAATGAATATTTTATAATAGTAATTGCTGTTGAAAATACATCATTAATTGGATTAGATGTATCAAATATAACTTGTGATACTGATACTCTTTATGTTGGACTATATCAATCAGATAAATTTACAAATACAGAAGAAAGTGTTATATCAGTAAAAATTCCTAGAGAAGAATTACGAGAAAATATTAAATTTAATATAACTGGATTACAACCACAAGATGATAAATATATTTCTATAAACGAAATACCTAAAGATTATTCTAAAGAACAAGCTATACAAGACGGATGTTTTGTAATTGAAAATAATAAAATAGTATCATCTGATACTAGTCAATTAACTGATTTTGTCGAGAATAAAACTAGCAAATTTATTAGAATAGTTGATTTTGAAGAAGAAACATTAATAACGGATATAGAGTATAAAGATAATAAATATTATATAAATAGATTATATTTAGATACAGGAAAAACAGTTTATAAAATAGGAAAAGTTATTATCATTTCTAAACCAAAAGGTTTAGATCACTTCTCAGTATTTTCTCAAGATGAATATACTAATCAATATCATATATGTGCAATTAAATATTAATTTTACTTTTTTTACCTTTTTGGAAAATAAAGGAAATTATGTGGTATAATAATAAAGATATTTATAGAGATACTCTATATCTATTAAACAGTATCAAATTATGTTTTATAATAAAATGTGATTTGTATGCTGAGTACGGCAGAATAACTTTATAAGGAGGACTTTTTATGCGGAAAATTTTAAGTTTCAAAAAGCGGTTGTTAGCAATTGCACTTACTTTAGTTACATTGTTTGGGATTATACCAACTATGAGTGTAAGTGCAGCAGAAAATTATGATGGCGGTTGGGCTTTTTCTAAAGCTAACCATACAGTTTACAGTTCTGCTACTGGTGGAAGTGCAATCGGTTCAATAGGTCGTGAAGGTATTACGGTGTTGTCACAATCTGGAACGACATATTATATCGAGTACAGTACTGCGAATGGTGCCAAAAGAGGATATATACGTAATCCGAATTTGGATACATCTTCTTTGTCTAGTAGTTGTGTAGCCAGAGTTACATCAAACTACAATTTATATTACGGGCCGAATACCAGCACATACGCTTCTACTGGAGGCAATGTTTATGCGGGAGAGTATGTTGCAGTTATTGCCAAAGAAGGTTCTTGGGTTTATGTTGAATATAATACAAATTCAGGAAGAAAGCGTGGCTATATGCCGTATGCTAACCTTTCTTGCTACAATAGACCTGCCTATTTCGCTGATTTCTATATGTCCAATAACATTGATTGGTGGTCAATTCCTGAAGGAATGACTAAAAATATGTATTTTGGACCGAACGATAATGGTTCATATGGATCCGTTGGATATATTGACCATACGGATAGTCCAGCAAAAGTATATTACAGCTATTATTATGGGAACGGAGAAGCCTTCCATTATGCTGAATATACAGTTGGTGGTAAGGTAAAGAGCGGATTCTTCAGATGGGATTTGTATTAAACTACCAATAAGCAATTTAATAACTAAAAACACTTTTCTGCCGTGCGAAAGGAACACCTTTATATAGGGGTGTTCCTTTTTATAGTTTTATTATCTTTCCAAATCCCATTCTTTTTCTCTTTCTTCGTGTTTAAGTTGCTTTACTGGATCAATAAAAGTATTAGTTTCTTTCTCAAAATTTTTAACCAATTCGTTAGATTCTCCAATACCAAATTTATGACAAACCCAAATTATAAATTTATCAACAGTTTCATAGAATTTATCTATAATTTTGTGTAAATGATTATTTTCTTTTTCTAAACTTTTTATTTTATTCTTATATTTCCATTCAATATCAAATTCTTTTTCTTTATATTCTGCTTTAATATTGTTTACTTGATTATGAAGTTCTCTATTATCAGCAATTATAGAATTTCTTTCTTTTTGGTACTTTTCAGCCTCATCAATAATATTAGCTTGTCTTGATAATTTTTCTTGTAAAGTAACATTAGCTTGATATAATTTCTCAATAACTTCATCTTTTGGCTTTATAATTTCTTCTAAAATCTTTTCATCCCTATTGAAAGATAATCTCTTAAAGTCTTTTATATTTGGAATTTCTGGCAATTCTAACTTAATATTCTTTAGTGTTTCCTTTGTATTTTCAAAATTAGTTATTTTTTTAAATTCCTTTAAATCTAAATGTTGTCTGTTAGTTTCTTCTTTTGGCAAACCTCTTTCTAGTTTGAAATTATGTGATACCATATAATCATAAAAAGCATTTTGTAATCTTCTGTAACTGTCTTTTTCTTTCCAAAACTCACTACAAGCTAATTTATCAATATTATTGCCGTTTTTATCTTTTTTGTGAACAATAGGTAAAAAAATCAAGTGCAAATGTGGAGTTTCCTCATCATTATGCACTTGTGCAGATAAAATATATTGTTCGCCTAAATTTTTATATTCAGTTACAAATTGATATGCTGTTTCAAAATATCTTTTTGTTTCTTCTTGACCTATTTCTTCAAAAAATCGCTTGTCAGATGTTATTATATATTCACAAGCAATATTACTTACAGTTTTAATTTGACCTTTTAAATCATATTCTTTTCTTATTCTGTCAAATTCCTTTTCATAACTATATTTTGGAGATTTTAAAGCATAATTCAAATATGATTTTTCCCTATCAATATTTTTATTAGAATAATTTTGGATCTATGTCAAGTTTTTGGACACTTTTTTTGAGAATTTTTTTACTTTTTTGTTAGTCTCTCATTATCCTAACATGCCTTTTGATTTTCTAGTTCATATGGTACTCTATAG
>JAETPW010000037.1 GCA_021771025.1 Clostridiaceae bacterium | reverse complement strand
AAATAATAGTTTTCTTGGAAACGATATCCGTAGATCGGCTTTCCGTTAAGAAAAGTCATAGAATCTTTGTATTGAAGGCTTTCCTGTTGTTCCCATTCGATCAGTTTTTTATATAATCGGAAGTTTGTACGATCTAAAGTAACGGAATCACCTTTTGCCGGTATATAGAGCGGTCCGAAATCTTTGATGTTCCAACCGATGATGCTGTCGAATGGGAAACTCTGGAATATGCCGTCTTGAAATTTCTCAGTCGCAGCTATTCCTTTTTGTGACTCCATGTTGCCGAGAGGCGTTTGTACGCCTTCCACATGAAAGAATCCGTTTCGGATGGATAAGGTATCTCCCGGTATTCCGACACACCGTTTGATGTAATATTTGAGTATATGCATTTCAATTTTATCCCAACTGTTTGGATGCGGAAAATTGAAAACCAGAATATCATTGCGTTTTATCTTTTTGAAACCGGGAATGCGATAAATCTCTGTTTGTTCGTTTCTCATGGAGGCAAACAGGTTGAATATGCGAGGTCCAACGGTCGGTTTCCAGACAAGTATATTGTCTCCTGTAATTAATCCCGGTTCCATCGAATCGCTGGGGATTTTGAAAGAGGCAAAGATGAATACCTGTACAACAAACCATAGAGTAACTGTCATACATAGCCAGAAGACAATGTCAATGACTTTATTGATCAGTTTATGTGTTTGCTTTTTCATATGGTGACTAATATTTTATACTATCGTTTTCAATATAAAATACCCTTTGATTCACGATTCTTTCCGGAACAGTAAACCATAATAGAGCATTTTTCGGTATTTGATTGTACGTCTGTGTTGTATCTGTCGAACTCATCTCTTCTAAAGAGATAAACCCATTTTTGTCTGCATCCCAGTAATGTAACGTATGTTTTTGATTCAATTTATTTTTACGTTTGTTAAACGTAAAGGATTGACTTAATTCTTTTTGAGGAATTAATTTATGAATGTCGCCATCTTTTTTTAAGATGAAAGGAGCGGTAATATACTGTAAAGACTGTGTGTTTGAGACTTCGGCAATAATAAAAATATTATTACCTACAATATCTTTAAATCTGCATGTAGAACCTTTTCGGCTACCTATGGCAAGTGGTTTCCAATCATAATCATTGTATGTACAGAGATAAATCTGTTTTATGGAAGAAGATACAGGTTTGTCTGTCTCGATACAAATATCCAGAACCTGATATCCTTCTTCCTTTGTCACATCTCTTAATAATGGACTTTTCAGATTTGTGATATAACCGTCGTCTTTAATATCGGTTTCCTTAAATTCGGGATCAAATAACAACCGATATACCTTGGCGGGTTTCAGATAGCTGGTAGTTTCAAGTTTTTCTCTATATGTGTCAGGTTGACCGTAGACTGGGCTGAAATTATAAAACTTTCCATCATGCAATACAACACCCCAACTATGCGCTAAATCCATTTTGGTCCAGGTGGTAAGTTGTACGGCAACAGGAATGCCTACAGCACGCATTAATAATGTGGCCAAGTTACACAAATCTTCACAACTGCCTCTGCCAGAGTGATATGTGCTTTCGACGGTAGGATAGAGAGGAGAACCTGTATCTTTGTAAACCAACTCTTTCATTAATTGTGAATTGATTATTTTGCAGGCATCAATGGCATTGTTAACTTTTCCCGAATCAATCAGAGGTAAATATTTTTCCATGAATTCCCGACGCATGTTGGAAACGGGTTCTACTTGGGTCCTGTAAGGGAGGATATACCGGCAAAAATCCTCGAAAGGAATATCTTTTGCCCAAGGCTTTTCCCGAACTTGGAAAGCCAGATCGATATTCCGGATCAAAAAATCGCTTTTGAGTGTTTTACTGTCATAGATGTTATTTCCCTGGATTGTGTATCCTCTGTTCCGTAGCGAGTCGCAATGCATTTTTACAGCTTCCTTATCCGGAAAGCAAGCAATATCCGGTATATATTGTTTACCTTCCGGCGATAAGTAGTATTCGACTCTGGAAAAATGCAGGGGCATATTTGTGATTAGATATTCTGCTGCTTTCAATTTCAGCGAATCATTTTTGTAATGTTCGAAAACTTTTTCCAATTCTATTCTGTTCTCTCCGGCAAAGGAAAGCGCCTGTTCCAAGCTGATTTTCTTTTGATGAGGCGTAGAACAAGAGATAAGGATACACAAAACAAAGAAAGGAATATAAGTTTTCATGATCATTCAATTTATAGTTAATAATTAACGTTCGACCAGTACGATTACAGGTTTATCGTTGTTGTTTGTAAATTCGAAATCAATCAGATATTTGCCATCTGTGGATATGAAGCGTGGAACAAAAAAGCTTTCATCTTTAAATTGATATTGATCATTTGGATATATGATTTGTTGATAATAAGTCTTTTTGCTATTTTTATCAAAACTGAATGTATAAGGGTCATCTACATTATAATGGACCATGTAGATAATATTATCTTTTTCTCCAGTAGCTGAGATTGCTATTTTATCATTAAATATGTCGAAGTCTTTTTTTAAAATCATTTCTGGAGTAAGAGAAAAAATGAAGTCTTTTTTTGCTTTATATTTACCTAGATTAATGACTGCATATGGAGATAAATTATAATCAATATCTACTTGGTATATTGTATCATTGAATAGTTCCTTGAAAGCTGATACAACTCCACTAAATGGTTTCATTTCAGGAGAAAAGCTCCATACCATACAATCTGTAACTCTCTCATATTTTTCTAAATTAGGGATAATTTTAAATGCTGTTGTATCGTGGAAAAATGCAAATCGTTTGTCTTTTTGTCCTGTGAAATTGTCTATATATCCTAAAAATACGTTTGAATTGGATAATGGGTATAGATCCAACATATGTCGTATATGAGGAATTTGCATTTTACCTAAATATGTCCCTGTCCAATTATATTGTTTGAGATCATAACCTTCATTGACAAAAATAGTGTCATTTCGTAGAATCAAATTGTATAGTCGAAAATATTCTTTTATACCTTCTCCCTTCCGACCTATATCATATAGATATTTACCATCCAAATTAAACAAAGATATTCTATCTGAATGAACAATTAATAGTTTATCGTTATCTAAAATAATTTTGTTAATAGATTTGATCTGTATTGAGTCATTTGTTTCTAGAGGTATATAATGGATTTTTTTGCTCCATTTATCTAAGCTGATTTTTTGAGCTGCCCCTTTATCCAATAGGGAACTTAACTCAATTTGATAGAAACTCTCCTCTTTTACAGTTTTTGTTTGTGAATTACTGCATGCTACCAGTACTCCACATAAAAGTATGATCCATTTATTCATAATATTATTTTATTAACTTACTAATATCAAACTTTATAATAGCAACTTCAGGCTCTTCTGTAATTGCATATAGTGTATTTTCATCTTCTGATACTGTAATTTTAGCAACACTTCTATCTGAGTAGAAATTTTTTAGTAATTTACCACTATGGTCAAATACTAAAATATTTCTTACTTTTATGTTTCTTCGGTTATCGAATACAAATTTTTGACCGAAATAACTACAGAAAATATAGTTTTTTGTCATTTTTACATCGGTAAATCCTAGCATTAAATGCTTTAGGTCTAACTGATCTCCTTTATAATGAGGTTTTTCGGCATAACTATCCCACAGCATCTTGCTTATTCCATCTTGATCTTGTTCATAACAAGCTATATAACCTAATGAAGCCATAGCAAATACAAATTTATTATCAAAAGTACTGATTGATCCCCAATATGAAACCAAGGCTTTGCTTTGATGTGCTTTATCAGGTACATTTCCTATATTTTCTCTGATATTCAAACCCTTATCAAAGATTGCTATTGGCTTTGACGTGCCAACAGCAACTGATCCTATCAAATTTTCATTATTTAGCATTCTTCCTGAAATAATGAGAGTCTCCCCGTTTTTTAATGGTATGCCTTCTCGTTTTGGTAGTACCGGTGTTTTTATAATTTCTTCCCATGTATATTTTCTAAGATTTTTTTGTCCTTCATTATATATATATATATCTTTGTTTTTATTGAAACCACAATATACTGGTTGTATGAATTCTCCCGGTCCGTTTCCGAATATGCCAGTTTGGTTAATCTCGGCACCTGTATTTGCATCCACAATTCTTATTACATGTTCATCTTTATGCATAAATATCAAAAGTTTATCATCTATGATATCTATACCCAAAGGTAAAGTCATAATCATTTCATTCAAATAATCAGAACCTTTAATAGGTGTTTCTTCTGGTAAGACAAAAATGTTTATATCTTGCCTGTTACAAGATGATACAAGTAATAGTAGCGATATCAGTATGATGTTTTTCATGATATTAATTAATATTTAAAATAGGTTAGCCTAAATCTATTATTTAGACTAACCTATTATTTAGACTAACCTAAATCTTGGTTAAAAAAGAATTTACAAACCAGCTGATGGATACATTTGATCATATACTACTCCATTAGAAATACATCTAAATGAAGAAAATTCAGTACATCTGTCATTTTGGCCTTCATATCTAGCCAATGCCTCCACATTAGCCAGTGCCAAATCTGACAACTCCACTTCATTTTTGCTCTGGTTGAAATTCCAGCCGGCTGCAAGAGCCATAGCAGCGATAAGCGCTACCCCAAAGATCTTTTTTTTCATGATCTTAGTCTCTTATTAAATTAAAATTCAGTTTATTTTCTATCTTTGCCTACTCTTCTTCAGATTAGATAGTCAAATGAAGTGATTCATTCTGTTTTGTCAGTTATATAAACATCATACACCTCTTTTTCGGGGTCTCCGGGAGTTTGCTTGTACTATTTGCTCTCGTGCAGCAAACTCCCATTCGTTCGATCACCGAACATTCCCCTTTATCTTTACTTTGACAGGTTGATTGTTAATACTATTGTACTTGATCTTCACGACTTCATCGAAGAAACCTGTGTCTTTCGGTGTCATCTTAATTCCTACCCGAAGAGATTCTCCGGGTTTTGCAGGCCGTTTGTCATAGGTGGCTGCCGTGCAGCCGCAGGTGGTACTAACGTCCACTATCACGAGGGGACTCTCCCCTGTGTTTTTAACCTCTATGGTTGTTTCTTTTATTTCCGATTTGTCGAAAGTACCGAAGTCGATTTCTGTCTTTGTTGCTTCGGCTGTTGTTTTCGGTATATTTTTGTTCGGACTGTCCTTACCTGTAATCTGTTTTAGATACAAATCTTTTACGGTCGAGTTTTTGGCCGGGTTCCCTAAAATTATGACTTTGTTGTTTTTATCCAACAGGAATGTCTGGAAATTCATATCTGCCGGGAACTTGTTCCGTTTGTTTATCCGGTCATCTGTATCAATGCAGACGGGGGCGATCGAAATTGTGGCTTTTTAGCAGATAACGTATGTCTGTCATATCTTTTGGATGAAAGAAAAACAAGAAAGGAACGTTCCCGTTTGTTACCAAACAGCCTTGATATTTACTGCTCATAGTGTTATTTTTTTAGTAGTTATGAATGAATAAATTATTAATTGTTATGAATAAACTTAAGATCATATTCATATATCTCATCTTCTATATAATAATCAACAGCATATATTTTGTTTCTTTTTTTATCAAGTGTGATCATTGATATATTTTTATCACATTGATGCCTTGAAATAAGATTCCCTTCCCAATCCCATATTTGTAACTCAGGCATTTTTTTGAAATAGTCATTTCTATTTTTATTTGCGCATAATACATATATGTATTTGTCGTCAGCAGCGGGGGATGTGTAATAGTATACCATACTCTCTTTTATTTCATCAGATATATTCGAATTGTATGGTTCTATTTTCAAAATGACATCTTTTTTCATATTCCCGTTTGCGTCATAAATCTTCATGCGTTTAAAATTGAGATAGAATGAGGCAAAATATGCACCTGTGGGGTGTGCTACTCCATTTTTTAAATATGATGTGTATCTTTCGATTCCCTTTTTGTCTGCAGTTTGACTATCTTCGGGGTATTTTCCCATTGAACTTATTTCTCCACTTGCGTTATTAAGTATTTCATATTCATGATCTGAGTTGAAATCACTTGTCATGATATATTTTTCATTATTTAAATAGCTTAGTCCATTCAATCCCTTCCTTTCTATTTTTAGGTTATTTGTTTTTTCTAATGTGATTTCTGAATCAGTTACTGCATATTCATTAATATCGTTAGTTTCTGTGAATAGGACTTTAAACCCTTTATCGGTGGGTAAAAAATAATGCGGAGCAATTGTTAGAAATTCATTGGGCCCTCCTCCTCTGGTTCCAGCATTGTATATATGTTGAAAATTATTGACATTAAAGACTTTGAAAAGAGTATCAGACTTTGATTCTAAGACTACAAGTTTGTCATTTGTTACACAAAGTGAGAATGGACTTAATAATACAGGTGGGATTTTATGAGTAATAGCATTTAATTGAGTCCCTATTTTACTCTCTTTAATGTAAGTCAATTGGGATGATGATTGACTACATCCGTTCAATAAAAATATAATCGTAGATATTAATATGTAGTATTTCATATTTCTTTTATTTTAGTGTGAACGATTTTTGTATATTATTAATGATTTCCAAAAGGTTAGGGTAATCTTTAAAAGTCTCCTTTTCATACATAGCAGTTAATGCATAAACAGATTTCCCTTGTTCATATAACCAAGTGTGTTTTTTCATGTATTCTATCTTTTTTAAAAAAGGGTTATCAGCATGATAATTGATAATAAAATAAATTTTGCAAGGATTGGGAATAGCTTGTTTTGTTGTTGTTCCATTAAATATTCTTTTATGGTCTAATGAATCCATCTTGTATATATCATCACAGCTTATCCCTTTATCGTAGTCATATTTAGTAACATCAATACATATGTATCCTTTTTCTTTGGGCGTGTCAAACATTTGTTTATCAATTATTAATCCGGATTTTGCCTTCCTTACAGGCAAGTCTATTTTTTGTGTCCAATCTGATGGTATTTTTATTGAATATTTATCGGTATTCACCTCTATCCATGTCAAATTACTCTGAGCATGAATTGTGAATGAAATTAATAAATAAAGTAGAATAAATAATATTTGTTTAGTTGTATTTTTCATGATACGTTAGAATATTAAGAACTTATTTTGTGTTTTGTCCTGTTTTGAGTCTCTTTTTGGGGCTATCTCTATGTTTTCAATCTCACATAGCCTACTATGTTTCACATGAAAACAAAAAAACATCCTTGAAAATAATCCTCAAAACAGGAACGAGTAAAAACAAACAGGCCTTAAGACTTGTTTTTAATATTTATCTCTATTAAAAGTTGCAAGTTGAAGATCCTGACGCAGAATTGAGATATTTGAAATAACAAGTTTCACATACTTTTGCTATAAAAGCAGTCCCTGTTCCACCAAATACATCTTCTTGATACCATATTCTAAAGCAATGGTCACCTCCTGTTTCACCCCAAGCCAATGCTTCCACATTGGCCAGTGCCAAATCATTGAGTTCTACATTATTTTTACTCTGGCTGTAATTCCAGCCTGCTGCAAGAGCTATGGAAGTAAACAGGACTGCCCAAAAAATCTTAAGCTTCATATCTTAATCTTTTTATTAGTTATTTGATCGGGTTATTTTTTATCTTTGCCTACTATTCTTCAGATTAGATAGTCGAATGAAATAATTCATTCTGTTTTGTCGGTTATATAACCATAATACACTTCCTTTCATATTTGTAAAGGGAGACGGGGAGTTTGCTAATACATTCTTGGTCGGATGCAGCAAACTCCCATTCGTTCGATCACCGAACATTCCCCTTTATTCCAACCTTGATAGGTTGATTGTTAATACTATTGTACTTGATCGTCACGACTTCATCGAAGAAACCTGTGTCTTTCGGTGTCATCTTAATTCCCACCCGAAGGGTTTCTCCGGGTTTTGCAGGTCGTTTGTCATAGGTGGCTGCTGTGCAGCCACAGGTGGTACTTACGTCCACTATCACAAGGGGATTGTCCCCGGTGTTTTTTATTTC
>JAETPW010000004.1 GCA_021771025.1 Clostridiaceae bacterium | reverse complement strand
CACTTCCTCCACTTCCACCTCACGATGGATAGCTTGTGCTTCTCTATTTGGTTGGCGATATGTACCTCCAATACGGACTTTCACCGTTTAGCTAAACAACATGCCTGTCGCACTTTAAAAATGAATACTTTATTTAGAAAAATAAAGTATGTTAGTGAGGTATATTTATGGATTTAAAACTTGAAAAAGTAACGCTAAAAAACAAAAAAGTAAAGCAAATGTATATCAATTCTTTTCCCAAAGAAGAGCGTATGCCATTTTTCTTTATGGTATTAATGTCTAAAATGGATTATACTGATTTTTGGGCTTTTTATGATAAAGATATTTTGTGTGGTTTTGTGTATATGGCTATTGTAGATAATATACTTTTTATTATGTTTTTTGCTGTTGATGAAAACTTTAGGTCAAAAGGTTATGGTAGTAATATTTTAGCTAAGCTTGAATCATTATATCCTAATCATAAAATAATTGTCACCATTGAAACATGCGATGAGGATGCCCCTAATGTTGAGCAAAGAGTTAGACGTAAAAAATTTTATCTTCATAATGGATATTTAGATACTGGTTATTTAATTGAACTTTCTAACACTAAACAAGAGATATTAATCAAAAACGGTGAATTTGATCAACATGAATTTTCTGACTTTTTTAAAAGATACGGGAATGGTTCTATGAATCCTAAGATCTGGGAAAAAATACCTAATGAATAATATTCTGTCTTTGAAATGTTTTTTATATAGCAAAATATTGGGACACTAATTTCTATTTACTTTATTTTTTAGAAAGGGAGAATAGATAAATGAATGATGATTTTATTAATTTAACTATTGAAAATTTGGCAGATGAACATCTATGTTGTATTATTCGTACTAAAAAGCTTCATTCAGGAGTTGAAGCTAAACGTCAATGGCTTTTTAAGCGATTAAAAGAAGGGCATGTTTTTAGAAAGTTAAACAAAAAAGCTACTGTTTTTATTGAATATGCTCCTTTAGAAACAGCATGGGTACCCATCGTTGGTGATAACTATTATTATATTTATTGTTTGTGGGTTACTGGTAAGGAAAAGGGACATGGATACGGGAAATCGTTAATGGAATATTGTATAGCAGATGCTAAAGAAAAAGGAAAAGCTGGTATTTGTATGCTTGGAGCAAAAAAACAAAAATCTTGGCTTTCTGATCAATCTTTTGCTAAGAAGTTTGGTTTTGAAGTTGTTGATACCACAAATTACGGATATGAATTACTTGCTCTTTCTTTTGATGGAACAACTCCTAAATTTGCTCCAAATGTTAAAACGGAAGAAATTGAAAATCAAGAATTAACTATTTTTTATGATTGGCAATGTCCTTATGTTTTTCAAAATGTAGAAAAAATTAAAGAGTATTGTCGAATAAATGATATTCCTGTGTCTTTTATTCACGTGAATTCATTGAAAAAAGCTAAGGAATTACCTTGCGTTTTTAATAATTGGTGTGTATTTTATCAGGGAATGTTTCAAACTGTTAATTTATTGGGTGTTAGTTCTTTAAGTAGGATAGTAAAAAAGTAAATGGTATAGATTATCATTTGTTTAAAGACCTTGCTAATGATCAGCAAGGTCTTTGAAATATCAACTAAAAGAATTCCTTCAAAAGTATTTCTTCAATACTTTTTTTAATACATTCCATTCGGTTTGTCCGTGTCTTGTTAATAAGATCTCCATTTTAATCTCACTTTTCATATTTCTATATTCTTTTTTTATTTTGTTTTTCTTCTTAACGATACTAATCATACCACATCATCTTCCTTTTTCAAGTTAAAAGCTACAAAAAAATCAACCCTTACAGTTGATTTATCAATGTTTCGCCAAAAAGTGCGACGGTTTTACTTAGGTGGAGCGATATTCTTACAAGTTACGAACTTTCTTGTTCTCTTTCTAAATGGATTATATAGTATTGTTAAATGAATTGCAATACTATATTTGCTTTTTCATATAAAACAGTATATAATATTTACATAAAAATTATAGAAAGGATTGAGAAGCATGAAAAAGAAAATAATTATTTTTATTCTTGCTATAATCATAGTAGGAATAGCAATTATGTGGCGGATAATATTTGTTTGTAATGGAGATATTCTAAAAAATGTACTTTACAAAAGCGACAATATTATTATTCAGCAGACACAGAAAGGAAATAGAAATTTAATTATATTAGGTTCGGGATATTCATTGAGCATTGATGAACAAAATAAAATTGTAAATCATGATCCACTTATGATATTACCTAATATAGAATTTCAAGAAGAAACCATAATGTCGATATTTTATCCTTTTGAATCAAAAGGATTGGAAGATGCTGGAAAGGAGCTAAGTTATTTTATAAATTCTGTTATGACAGATTATGATAGTATTACATTAATTGGACATTCTAAATGTGGTGTTTGCTTTGCAAATGCAACAAAATTAATAGAATGTAAAAATGTAAATATCGTTACAATCTCTGCACCATTTCAAGGCACACCTATGGCAGATAAAGAATTAATGTTTGAAAGGTTAACGTGGTTTGAAGAACGAATATACACACTAATTTTCAGCAATCACAATGTAGACAAGGACATTATTCCAAATTCTAACTTTCTTCAGAATGCTGACTATTCTGGTTTAGAAAATTGTACACATATTAATATTGTATCAAAATGCCCTAAAAAAAGTGGTAGTCCTTTGGATATAATATTAAAATACCTTGATAAAAAAGGAAAAATAAATGGTGATGGCATTGTACCAGAAATAAGCCAGCACTCTGTATTCTATTCTAATACTATCTCAAAAGATATAGAAGCAACTCATGCCACATCTTTAGAAATAAGCGTAAAAATAGTAAAAGAACAATTCATGTTTAAAACAGAGGATTCGTAATTCGAGTCCTCTGCTTTCTAGTAGTTAAAAAAATATATTTCTATCCTTTACTTATAAGAGCTAATTATATGTTTATAATCTTTTCTATAATTTCCATATCTTCTATTTTGTTAATTCCAAAACATCTCTTTCCTAAATCCTTTATAGAAGCTCCCAAATGATACATTTCTTTGTTATCTATCACAATAAATCTATCATGAAATTTATTTGTTTTAGCAACTTTAAGAATAGGATATTCTTTATTAAATTTTTTAACATCTAAATTTTCAATATTACTTTTGTTTGATGTTAGTATAACTACTTCCACATTATTCTTCTTTTTAGCTAGCATTTTTAGAACACTATCATCAACATAATTGTCTATAATTAAAATTTTCTTATTTGCTCTTTTTATTATATCTATGATTAAGCTATATGCATCATATATTTGACCATCAAAAAATATCCTCTGTTTGATATTTTCTTCTAACTGAAGCTGATTAAATACTTCATCAAATTTTTTATTATGTTCTTGTAATTGATATTCTACATTTGTTAATCTTTCGAATACTTGTCCATTAATCATTAAAAACTGTCTCATTTCAACAAATGCATTCATAATATTTATACTTACTTGAATAGCTATATCATTTTTTAATAGTCCTGATAACATAGCTATTCCTTGCTCTGTAAACGCATAAGGTAGATATTTACGATGCTTACCTCTACCTATGTTTTCGTTTAAGGTCGCAAATTGCGACCTTAAAGAATTATCAATATTTTCTTGTATAGTATCTTGGTTTAAGGTGACATTTTTGCACCTTAAAGCTTCATATTCTTCATCTGTTAATTGAAAACAGAAATTTTCTGGAAATCTTTGCTTATTCCTATTCACAGTTTCATTTATTCTTTTAGTAGGATAGTGATATAACGTTGCTACATCACTATCTAGCATAACTTGTTTTCCTCTTACAGTATATATTAAATTCTTTATATCTTCATTTGATAATTCATTTTGAATTGTTAATTTATTTTCTTCCATAATTTCACATCCTTTTCTTACTCTATACATTCTAAAACATTTGTTCTTAACTGTCAAGGCTTTTGCAATTTTTAATTTTAAAATTTATACTATTGAAAAGATATAAAGCAATTTATAATTCCATTATCATAAAGGTTCTGTTTTAGTAAATCATTATATATTGTTAAAGTAGCATTGTCGTACTCATTATTTGCTATTTTTGTATTAGAAAATGCAAAATAATCTTCTTGTAATTTTTCTAATTGTTGTTTAGTAATGGCTTCTTTATAAATAAAACCTACATTGTTATTTTGTAGTATTTCATATAAATATTCAATATAATCTTTACTACTTTTTGAGATAAATTCTTCTGTAAACTTAATATTCGTTATTTCAATATTGTAGTTTTTATTTCTTGTAATTTCGATTGTATCAATTAATCTTTTAATCAATTCTTTCTTTGATTTTCTATTTAAGCTATCAAAAATAAATGCAAAACCTAATCTCTTTTTGAAAATAACTTCATTATTTGAAATATCACAATTTAACTTTTTTAATAACTCTAATAAAAAATGCCCTCCTTTCCAAAAGAGAACATTTTTGATATTTTTATGAAGTTCAATTCATCTTTTCTAAAAATGAAAAAACTTACGAAACTCTTTATAGTTCGTAAGTTGCTATAAATTGGAGCCAATAGGCAGAATCGAACTGCCGACCTACAGGTTACGAATCTGTTGCTCTACCAACTGAGCTATATTGGCATGACAGTTATTATTATACCTTGTCTACCTTATTTTTTCAAGTAGTTTTGCTAAAAAAATAAGGTATTTTTCTTCAAAATTTCCCCTAAAAAAGCTATTGATGAAAATTTCATCAATAGCTTTTTTCTATTTAAAACGTTTTCCCTTACTATGTCTATTTTTTCTTGGTTTTTCTTCTTCAAATTCGGTAAAACTTTGATTTAAAAATTCTTGTCTTAATTTTTCTTTATCTTCTGTCTCCATTGGATCGAATGATTTTATTTGACTATCTTCTTCTGTTATTCTATCTTCTTTTTCCTCTTCTTCCTCTTGATTAAGTCCTGCATAAGGAATTGAAAATTCTTCTGCATATTGTCTATTTCTTTTACGTTTAATCATGATGATAATGATAATTGCGATAATAACAAGAAGTGCTCCTGCTCCTCCTATTAATATCATTTTCATTTGTTTATCTTTTTCTTCTTGCTCTTTTTGTTTAGCTAATTCTTCTTGATCTACTAGATTTTTTTCTACAATGATTTGGTAGGTTGCTGTTTTTTCTCCTGATTCGTCGGTTACCAAAATGGTAATGATGTTTTCCCCTTCTTGTAGATTTTCATTTCCGGTAACTTCTATTTTTGCTTTTTCATCTGTTGATACAGTTTTAATGTCTAATTTATCTTTATCCTCTGTCAGTTTTACCTTATATTCAAACACATCTGTTGAAAAATTAGGATCTAAGGATACTCCACTCACAATTAACGTAGAAAGCCCAAATTTTTCTTGGGTAGGTTTTTCAGTATTTGGCTCTTCTTGTTCTTCTGGCTCTTCTGGCTTTTCTTCTTCTTTTGCTTCTCTCGTTACGGTTATGGTATATTGATTTGTTGTTTTCTTATCTTCTGCTGTTACGGTTATGGTGAAAGTATTTGCTCCTTCTTTTAAGCTTTTTGTGCCTGTTCCACTAATTGTTTGCCCAGTTTGACCTTTACTTGCATAGACTTCTATACTTTCTACGTTGTTTGGTACTGTTACTGCATACGATTTTTTGGATGGAGTAAATCCTGAGAAGTCGTTTGGTTTAATTCCTAAATTGACTAGTGTGGCTACTGATGATTTCGTATTTGTATTATTATTATTGTTATTATTATTATTTGTTGTTCCCCCAGTATTTGCTACAACTTTAATGCTACAAGATTTACTTCCTAAATTCACTTCCTCTCCTGAACTAGTTGAAAGTGTTTCTGGTGTTGCTGTTACATTTATCGTACCTGCTGAACTGGTTGTTAAGGTTACACTTTGGCTATTTCCTTCTACCCATACTTTATTGTTTGATAAACTTCCTCCAGAAGCAGAAAGATTAATTCTTCCTGTACAATCAGAAGAAACCGTAATGGTAACCGATTCTCCCGGTGCTACTGAAGTTTTAGAGGCTGATATGGATAAAGAGGCAGCTTTAACGTCTTTGGCTAACAAAATAAGGAAAAAGGCAATCCCTATCATTAATACAGTTTTCAGTTTATTTTTTTGTTTCATGGTTCACTCTCCTACTCTTTATTGCATTAATTTATTTTTAATTAATACATAATCACTAGCGGTAATTTTTCCATCGCCATTCATATCTGCGCGTTTTTGAGCATTTTCATCTAAGGAAGTGGCTCCCATAATGTAATTTTTAACAATGACATAATCACTAGCACTTAATTTTCCATCTCCGTTTGCGTCTCCGTTTACATAGGTTGGTTCAGGAGTTGGGTCTGGTGCTGGATCCGGTGTTGGTTCTGGCTCATTGTTTCCCCCTTGATTTCCCCCTGACGATTCATCTCCAATAGGAACTAAATACAATTTATAACTACTCTCATAATCAAAAGTCTCTCTTGCTGCATATCCAATTGTTCCATCTGCTTTTTTCACTTTATCCCAATAAGTTCCATTGATTTTCGTTGTTGCTTTTTCTAACCTAGTAGCTATTTCATCTTTCCATAGCCAGCCTACTGCGGTACTATCATTTGGGTCTTTTCTAATTTTTAAGGAACTATCTACATTAACTCTAACTAAATCAGAAGTAACATCTGGATTAGGGTCTTGCCCTTCACCTGGCCTATTGCATGGTGCAGATGGCATATTTCTATACACGGGAATAATAAAAGTATGAGATGAATTTAAGGAATTGGTATTAATATAGGTATTTCTTAACGTTGTTCCTTCTGATTGAGCAGCCATAATGTTTTGTTGGTATTGGTGTGTATATGGTCCATTGTACGTTGTTACATTAAATTTTTGTAAATACAATGTATTTTGTCCTTGTTTAATATATTGATTGGCAACAAAACTTATTCCTCCATCAATAGACTTTTCTAATGTTGTCCATCCTTTTCTTTGTGCATAAGCCAATCCATTTGCAATAATTTCACTTGATGTATTTCCTGATGCTCCGATATTAAAGGCATTGTAATACCCTGTTGCTCCAGAAGTTAAGGCTGATCCACTTCTTCCTTGTTCTTGAATTAAACGAGCAACAATGTAATATGGATTTACTCCGTTATTATTAGCAGCATCCACAATTCCTTGTTCGTGTCCTGCTAAAAACGTTCCTGAAGTCATGGTTCTAACGATATTAATATCGCATCCATTATTGGTTAATTCTTCAAATTGAAAAATATCAGAAGCATTTAACGAATTTCTTGGATCCATCATATAACGAATCGCTTGTTCAGAAGCACATCTCCAGCTCCCATTATCATAAGGTCTATCACCACAAATTGGACATATCCAAGCCCCCTCATAATTTGCTTTTTTCTGGACTAAATTTTTAGGTGAACTTCCATGCCCTTGATATTCATTACGAATCACATCATTCCAATCTAAATCTGTATACAAAATTTTAAAATTCCAATTTGGATATTTATTTTTAAGTACTTGAATTCTTTCTTTAATTCCCGGATAAGCCGAATCATTTATTCCATTAATATCAGTACTAATACTCTGATTAATAGCAAATGATACTGGATTTATGGTAAAAACGATTAATGAATAAACAATTACCGTCAATAAAAGAATTATGTTCATCATCTTTTTTCCCTTTTCCATTGGTTTATTCCCCCATTCTTTCGTTTGCTAAAATTCTCTATATTGTCCTATCATTTTACATTTTTCTAGCATGATTATATCATTCGCCTATTTTTTCGTCAACAAATTTTACCTGTTTTCCCAAAATGTAACACAGATGTAATATTTTGTGCTATAATGGGGACGGGGTAAAATTTGGTGATTTTACCATTTATGGGACAGGGTGATAATTAGCGTATGTGTTAATATTGGCTTTATTCTAATTATTGCTTTGTTTTACTCATTATTTTATTTTTTGGCTGTTGTTGTCAGCCTGTCCCCAATTAGGGTAAAATGACCAAATTTTACCCCGTCCCCAAAATGGAAAGAGGTGCATGAATATGGTTGAGTTACTTTCTCCTGTTGGTAATTTTGAGTGTTTAAAAGCTGCTGTACAAAATGGTGCTGATGCAGTTTATTTTGGTGCTAGTTCTTTTAGTGCTAGGGCTTTTGCAGAGAATTTTTCTTTAAAGGAATTGGAAGAGGCAATTAGTTATGCTAAACTTCGTGGTGTCAGGTGTTTTTTGACATTAAATACGCTAATGAAGGAAGATGAGCTTCCTGATGCTTTTGCTCTGGCAAAAAATGCTTATGAGTTTGGCATTGATGCTATTATTGTGCAGGATTTAGGCTTAGCTCGTTTGCTTATTCGCTCTTTTCCTGATTTGCCTATTCATGCTAGTACTCAGATGTCTATTCATAATTTGAGAGGCGTCCAGCGTCTAGAGGCTATGGGATTTCGTCGTGTTGTTTTGTCTCGTGAACTTTCTGTTCCTGAAATTGAATATATTTGTCAGAATTCTCATGTGGATATTGAGTGTTTTATTCATGGAGCACTTTGTATTTCTTATTCTGGACAGTGTTTGCTTTCTAGTATGGTGGGTGGACGTTCTGGTAATCGTGGTAGATGTGCTCAGCCTTGTCGTCTCCCCTATGAGTTATTGGAGGATGGAAAAAAGGTAATTGATCATGGTCATTTGCTTAGTCCTCGTGATTTGTGTGGATTGGATTTTGTTTCTGATTTGATTCAGGCTGGTGTTACTTCGTTTAAGATTGAGGGAAGAATGAAGAGTGCAGAATATGTGGCAACCGTTACTCGTATTTATCGAAAATATATTGACTTAGCTTTAGCAGGTAAGCCAGAGCCTGTGACAAAACAAGATAAAGAAGAGTTAATGCAAGTTTTTAATCGTGGAGGTTTTTCTTCTGGGCATTTGGCTAAAGGGGCTAATCGTGATTTGGTTTTTCCGGAAAAGCCGAATAATAGGGGACTTTTTTTGGGAATTGTACAGAAATATCAAGAAAATAAAGGGTATATTACGCTAAAATTAAATGAACCTTTGGCGATTGGAGATACTATTGCTTTGGAAAGCGAACAGGGAACTTATACGGTTTCTGAGTTGATGGAGAATCGTCAAAATCAGAAAGAAGTTGCTTCTTCTCATTTAGTTACGATTGGTCGTATGAAGGGAAATATTTATTCTGGTGATAAAGTGTACAAGATGTCTTCTCGCTTGCTTTCTCATTTGGCGAAGGAAAGTTACCAAAAAGAATATCGCAAAATTCCACTAGAGGCTTTGGTTACCATTGAAAAGGATCAGCCTATTTCCATTGAGGTTCGCTACCCTAATTTTCATGAGCATTCTCGTTACCATGATTTCCTTTATCATGGTCTGTGTCTTACTTGTCAGTTAGATGATGTTATTCCTGTTGAAGCAAAAAATAAACCACTTACTGCTGATACCATTATTTTGCAGATCATGAAAACCAACCAAACTCCTTATGAGTTTCAGTCAGTACGTGTGCAATTAGGCGATAATTTGTTTTTGCCTAAGATTAGTTCTCTTAATCAGCTTCGTCGCTTAGCTTTAGAGGCTGTTCAGGAATATGCTTACCAAAGGATGAAAAGAGAGGCTAACTCTTCTACCTGTTCTGTTTATCAAGCAAGAGAAAAGCAGGAACTAGAAGATAAACTAGAATTGGAATTGGAACTGGATTTAGGACAAGAAAAAGAAAGGCAAAAAGAAACTATTTCTTCTGTAGATTTGTCTTCTTCACCAATTAGACCAACTATTTCTTTACTTTTTAATTTGCTTAGTCCTACTCTTGAGGTAGAAAAATTACCCTCGGTTGATTCTGTTTATGTGCCTCTTAAGTATTTTACGGATAAAGCATATGAATCGGTAATTACTGCTTTGAGCAAGCGTTTTTCTCTTTATTTGTATATGCCAACCATTGTACGTTCTAATTATGGCAATCTTTTTTCTGCTCATGCTAAAAAGGCTTTGGATCAATATCACTTAAAGGGATTTGTTATCTCTAATATTTGTAATATTGAACTGTTAAATCATACGTTTGTGGAAGAAAGTGAAAGGGATTTTGAGTTGATTACGAACTATACGTTTAATGTGTATAATAGTCAAACCATTTTGGCTTTACGTGATTTGGGGATTACCCGCTTTACTTTATCGCCTGAGTTAGATGAGTCTGGTATGAAATTAAGCACTACTCATTGTTTACCAAAAGAGTTGATTGTCTATGGTAAACTTCCTTTAATGAATATGCACTATTGTTTGTTAGGAAAAACAAACCAATGTTACCCAACCTGTCAAATGCGTTGTCAAAATGGGCATGTTTATTCTTTACGTGATCGATTACATGCTGAATTTCGTTTTGTGCCAGATCATATTCAGACAGTAACTACTTTGTTTAATAGTAAGACTCTTTCTCTTTCGCCAGAACGTTTTTGTATTGATTCGGCTAGAATTGATGTTTTGGATGAATCCGTTGATGAGATAAATGAGATTGTTAAAGCAGTTCGTGAAGGGAAACGAATAGAGGGTAAAGATTATACGAATGGAAATTTGAATCGTCAGATTTAGAGGCATTTTTATTTCACTCTTACCATACCCATTTCATCACTCTTTATGGTTTTCATTTTGATTTTTTTCTATTTTTGTAAAGTATAGCTTATTTATTACTACAATTTATGCCGTACAAATTGTAGAGTAGTGAAAAAAGGGAAGTTTGGTCAATGGTTCTCACATTAATTTATACCTGACAGTTCCCGTTGGCCCCGTTAGGCTTAAAACCCGATCACAGGCTTCTTTGTTAGGGACTTAAGGGTTTTAAATTGACCCTGCTATGGAAGGTTAAATTAATGTGAGAACCATTGACCAAACTTCCCTTTTTTCACGGTTATCCTTTTCAGCAAACTATGATATTGGGTGCTTAAACGCAAAAAATATCTTATTCAGCTTTTATCTGTGCTTAATAAGATATTTTTATTTCAGACGAGTAGTTAATATTTAAAATTTTTTCTCAATTTCTCTAATCTATTCATGCTAATCTAATGTTACCATTCACGTCTTCTAAATTATTGCGTACTCTAAAAAAGAATCCTTTTCAATAAGTTGTATATTACAACAATCTAATCTATTTTACTCCTTGCCCACTACTTAACTGAATAATAAGATCCATATTATCATCTTTTGCTGCTTTATTCTTGCGAATTGCCCCACATTTTTGGCATTGAAAGAGTATCACATATCCTTTTTTACTATTTACTTCTATTCCAATTGGTTTTAAGTCTCCATGACACTCTTCTGCTCGGTCTCCCGGGTATTGGTCTACATGTTTGGAATGCAAGCAGTTTGGGCAATGATTTCGGCAGGAATACCCTAATGGCTTTACTTTTTGCCCACAGTTTTCACAGATGAATTCTTCGTCTATTTCGGTAAATTTACTTGTTTTGATCATTTTTTCTCTTGCTTTCTCCTTCCTGTGTTTTACTTTTAGTACTTGAAATCTCCGCCTCCTAAAAATTCTTTTAGTAATGAGTTTGCTGGTACATATTCTTTTGGAATAGGATTAAAGTATTTTAATATATCAATTAGTCTTTGGGCTTCTGCATATTCTGGTTCTTCTTGTTTTATTTCTTGTAATAGTGGCATGGCAATTGGTTTTAAGGCATTTAATTCATAAATTAATGATGTGTTGACTATAGTGTTTGCTTCTTCTTGATATGGAAATATATTTTTTTCTTCTCCTTCGGTTACTTTATGCCATGTTGCTATGGTATGTTTGGCTGTATATCCTCTGAATTGATGGTCTCTTACTATTCTTCTGATGAGTCTTGTGTCTGTTGTAGAAATACGATTATAGCGATCCATATTTAATACGGTTAACGCGCTAATGTATATTTTGTATTTTTGTTCTTTAGCTATTTGGCGGGTTAATTCATCATTTAAGCAGTGTATTCCTTCCATCACTAAAATCTCGTCTTCTGCTAATTTCATCGTTTTGCCTGTGTATTTTTTGCTTCCTACGTGAAAGTCAAATTGTGGCATTTCGATTTTTTCTCCGTTTAGTAATTTTACTAGGTGATCATTTAATAAAGCTAGGTCTATGGCTTCTATACATTCAAAATCATATTCACCATTGCTATCTCTTGGTGTATCTTGTCTTTCTACAAAATAATTGTCTACTGATATGGTCACTGGCTTTAGCCCATTTAGTCGTAGTTGAATACCTAAACGTTGAGCAAATGTTGTCTTTCCTGATGATGAAGGCCCCGCAATTAATATCATTTTTATGTTTTTGGTTTTGGCGATATTGTCTGCTATCATGGCTATTTTCTTTTCATGCAAAGCTTCTGCTAACATGATGATGTCTTTCATTCGTTTTTCTTCTATGGCTTTATTTAGTTTATATACGGTATTTACATCTAGCACTCGATGAATTTTTTCATATTCTTCAAATGCCCAAGATAGTTTTTTTGTTTCTTTAAATGGAGTAATTTCATTTGGTGACTTACTGCTCGGATAACGAATTAAAAATCCATCAAAATAGCGTATAATGTCGAATTCTTGAATAACTCCTGTTCGATTGGCTAATGTTCCATAACAATAGTTGTAGTAATCTTCACATTGATAAATATAAATTTCTTGGTTTTCCGTTAAATCAAGTTGTAATCTTCCTTTTGATGTAATGTGAGTTTCGTAAAATGTTTCTGCTTCCTTTCGTGTCATAATTATTTTTTGAATTGGTAGATTTTGGTTTACCATTTCTTGTATTTTCGTTTTTATTTGTTCTATCATTTCTTTTGTTACAGTTAAGGTATCACATTTACAAAACATGGCATTTCCTAGTTGATATTCTACGGTTAATTTTTCGTTTGGGAATAATGTTTCAAAAGCTTTTCCCATCACATAAACTAAGGTTCTTATGTAGATTTTCATTCCTTCTTTGGAAGAAACTTGAATTAGTTTAATTTTGTCACCTTCTCGTACAGGATATTCTAAATTTTTATATTCGTTTTTTACTGTACAGCCTACCACTTGGTAGGTACTTTCGTTGATTTGTTGCTCAAAAATTTGGTTAACGGTCATCCCTTCTTGCTGTTTGGTTATTTCTATTAATTTGTCTTGGTTCATTTGTTCATTCCTCCTTGTTTTCTTTGGCTTGCCTATTTATTTTAACTTACTTTTTAGGATAAGTCAAATGCAGTAAAAGGGTACCAAAAAGGTAGCAAAAGGCTATCAAAAGCGTCAGTCCATACCGTAGCAATTGCACTAAAAGGGTCTGACCCTTCCTTAGCATTTTATTCTTTTGTTATATTTTTATTCTTATTGGATATACTGATAATAAATGATTTTAGGGAGGTATAGTTATGGAATTAAAACGAGTACATTCTATTTTGTCAAATGATGAAAAGTTTGATGTTTATTATGATGAACGCCCTATTTGGATTCAGGGAATTGATGAAGAACATCACATGGCTAAAGTTGGCTTTGTGGATAATTTTGAAGAGAGAGATGTGTTTATTCAGGATTTGTATGAAAAAAATTTGTACAATTAGTTTGTTCTTACTGATTAATTGTTTTACGCTAAAGTAGTGTTGAAGCCAAATCATCTGTAGTTTTTTTAGATAAATTTATGTCTGGCAGTCCCCTTTCGCTATGTTAGGCTTAAAATCCCAAAATACCCTGCTATAAGAATGGAAAATACTTCTTATGGCAGGATATTTTTAGTTAAAATGAAGTGTTGATTTTTACTTTTCTTTGTCTTCTGCTATTCTATGAGTGACGTTTTCTTCTCTGCGTAAATTTTTTTCTATTCTTTTATCTTCTATCTTATCTTCTTCTTTTAATCGAAGGGATTCTCTAAATTTTCGATAGCCTCCTTTTTCCTCTTCTTTTAACAAGATGCCTACTAAATCTTGTTTGGTGGCTGGGGGAATTTGCTTGAATTCTTTGATTTGTTCTATTTCTGTTTGTAATTCATGATGGCTTTTTCTTTGGTTTCGTCTTTCGTTTTCTTCATACATTTGGTATATTTTTTTTAGTATTTGTTTTGGATAGGGATTATTTTTTTCTTTTTGAAAATAGAGCAAATCTTCTTTCTTTCCTATTGGCATAAACCCTAATCCTATCATATACAGCTGGATATTGCTTAACATATGAATACCTGTTAATGTTTTTTCTATGGTTACTTTGTTTTCGTTAAACCACTCATCAATTTCATGGTAAAGTAGAGAGGTTACCAATATGTTTTGTTTTTTGTTGTTTTGCCCTTCTTGTTCGATTATTTTTCCTGCATAGTTAGGATCTGTATAAGCTAAATTTCTCCAACCAATTGTGCTGTCTTTTCTTTTTTCGATGGTTGCTTTTTGAAAACCAATTACTTTACCAGCTTTCTTAAGCCAATAAAATCTTTTTTGATAATTTTTGTCTTGTTTATTTTCCGCAAATTGATTTACTTCTTTCATGATCCATCTTACTTCATCATGAATTTCTTCTCTGATTTCCCTAGCTGTTAGTATTTGAAAATGATTTCCTCCTTCTGACCAATTTTCATAATCGTTTATGGCTTGCTGAATATATTTTTTTTGCTGTTGGTGATTGCATTGACAGTAAGGAGATTCATTTCGTATATATTGATCAATCATAAATTGTATGACTAGTTTTTGAAATTGTTTATATTCAGGAGATAACACGTTTAACTCACGTGTTACCCCATATTGATTTTCCATGGTATTTCCTCTTTTGGTTAAAATTCTATTTTTTCCGCGATCCAATTTTCTAATTCATCAATATTTACTCGTACTTGTTCCATCGTATCACGGTCACGAATGGTTACGGTGTTATCTTCTAGCGTATCAAAGTCAACGGTTATGCAGAAAGGTGTTCCTATTTCATCTTCTCTACGGTAACGTTTTCCAATGCTTCCTGCTTCATCGTAATCGCACATGAATTTTTTGGCTAACCCAGCATATACTTCTTGCGATTTTTCGGATAGTTTTTTGGATAATGGTAATACGGCTACTTTATAAGGCGCTAATGCTGGGTGCAAATGAAGTACTACTCTGGTGTCTCCTTCTGCGATTTCTTCTTCTTCGTAACTGTTGCAAAGAAAAGCAAGTAGTACACGCCCTACTCCTAATGATGGTTCGATTACGTATGGCACATAGCGTTCATTGGTTTCTGGATCTAAATAAGATAGATCTTGTTTTGAATGATTCATGTGTTGGGTTAAATCGTAATCTGTACGATCAGCTATTCCCCATAATTCTCCCCAACCAAATGGGAAAGCAAATTCGATGTCAGTGGTTGCTTTGCTGTAGAAGACTAATTCTTCTGGTGAATGGTCTCTTAGGCGTATATTTTCTTTTTTCATTCCTAGTGTTAGTAGCCAATTTTCAGCATAGTCTTTCCAATATTTATGCCATTCTAGGTCTGTTCCCGGTTTGCAGAAAAATTCTAGTTCCATTTGTTCAAATTCACGTGTTCTAAAAATAAAGTTTCCTGGTGTGATTTCATTTCTAAAGGCTTTTCCTATTTGGGCAATTCCCATTGGCATTTTTTTTCTCGATGTTCTTACGATATTTTTGAAGTCAACAAAGATTCCTTGTGCTGTTTCTGGGCGTAAGTAAATTTCAGCTGTTGAGTCTTCGGTTACTCCTTGGAAGGTTTTGAACATTAAGTTGAACTTACGAATGTCAGTGAAGTTGGTTTTTCCACAGGATGGACATGGAATTTTATTATCTACGATAAAGTCTATTAATTGTTTTTCTGTCATGCCATCAGCTATCATATCTTTTCCTTGATCATGGGCCCATTCTTCGATTAGTTTGTCTGCTCTGTGTCTGGTTTTACATTCTTTACAGTCAATTAATGGATCAGAAAATCCTCCTACGTGCCCTGATGCTACCCAAGTTTCTGGGTTCATTAGGATGGCTGCGTCTAAACCAACAATGTTTGGTTGTTCTTGAATGAATTTTTTACGCCATGCTGCTGTGATGTTGTTTTTTAATTCTGTTCCTAATGGTCCATAATCCCATGTGTTGGCTAACCCTCCATAAATTTCTGAACCCGGATAAATAAATCCTCTGTTTTTGCATAGACTGACTAATGTTTCCATTGATTTTACCATAAAAATTCCTCCTTTTCTTTTTGGCTAGTGATTTTGAAGATCAAAAAAAACTCCCATCACTAGCTTATGCTAGGGACGAAAGTTTACTTCCGCGTTTCCACCCTAATTCCAAAGAAAAAGTCGTTGACTTTTTTTGGCACCTTCATTTATCTATTACTCCAAAGCTCCCCATACTGGCTTATTGGCAAGTATCTCACCATCACTTGCTCTCTTTGACAATAGGTTTCAGTATTTTTTCTTCTTCAACGTAATCTTTGTTTAATTTAGTATATGATTTTTTTACTGATTTATCCACATTTGGTGTGTTTTTTATGATGTAAATTTTATGGCAGGGGTAGAAGGATTCGAACCCTCACAGGCGGTTTTGGAGACCGATGTGCTACCATTGACACTATACCCCTATGTATTTTCTTTATGTTAATGTAGTTTAAACCTACTTTTGAAGTCATTTATAATCTTAGCATACTTTTTTCTGTTTGGCAAGTAGTAATTAAATTTTTTTCTATTTATTTTATTGTCAAAAAAGAGAATGGCTTAGAATAGGAACCTGAAAACTAGAAGATCAACTCAATAAGAATTGGATCTTCTAATTTTCTGATTCCTATTTTAGCGTATTTTCTTTTTATTGATCATTTTGAATTGTTAGTATTTTTTCTTTATTCTTGCCAGATAACCGATCTTATTCCTTGTGGGCATCCCCATGGTTCTCCTTGGATAGAATTTTTGGGTTTTTGGATGATAATTTCAGTTAGATTGCCACAAAAGCTAAAACAATTTGAATTGATTTCTTCTACATTGCTTGGTATTACTATTTTAGTTAAGTTAGTACAATAATTGAAACTATTACCAATTTTTTTGACACTAGTAGGTATTTTTATTTCTTTAACATTTCTATTATGAAAAAGTAGTTCTCCTAATTCTATTACACCATTTGGGATTTCAAAGGTTTCCATATTTCAGTGACATTGGCTGGTATGGTTATATTTCCCTCTTCGTCTACTAATAGTAAATTTTCATTTGCTGATTCTAATACTCCATTTTCTACCTGATAGGGATTAACTGCTATGGATAAACTTTTTGCCCATTCGATTTCTCTTGCGTCTTGACTAGAAAATAGTAATTCTCCTCTTAATATTTCTATTTTGCTTAAATATTTATCTGGTATACTTGGTAATACTGTTTTGATGTTCCCTTGCTCTTCTCCTTTAGTATTATACGATAATCTTTCTTTCCCTGCTGTTAAACTAGCAGACTCATATTCTCCTAGGCTTTGAGTTGTTTGTTCAGCATGAAATATGGTCAATTCTTCTTTCAACTGGCTTAATTCATTTATGAATTTGGATTGAGTGGCTCTTGTTAATATTCCATTATCTCCTGTTAAGGCGACTATTGTTATGCCTGCTAAGATTAATAATATAATTATGGTAATGACTAGGGCAATCAATGTTATTCCTTTTTTGTTTTGCTTCATATTTAACATAATAAAAATCCTCCTTCGTATTCTTTGTCATTTTATTATTAGTAGTATTCCTTGTCTATGAATTTTTATCCACTCTTCATGCTAAAAATTGTAATAAAAGGAATAAATTGTCTATTTTTTTACTTGTTACTCTTTATTTGTATTAGAATTCAGGGTTTATATCAAATTTTCCCGTTTTCAGTAAGTGGTGGATGATAAATAGAAAAAACTTATGTCAAACTTTGTCGATGACTTTTTCTTGCTTTTTACGTCTACTCATGGTATATTCGTAAAAAGAGGTGATGCTTATTCAAAAAATTATTGTACAACTTGTTTGTTTTATCTTTTTATTTATTCTGTTAATTTCTATCTTTTTTATTCCTGTTTTTCACAACCATATTACTGATTCTTCTCATTCCAACGGTGAAATTATTGACTTTAACCCTAATGGGTTTGTTTGGCCTTTACCCGGCTACACTAAAATAAGTTCTCCCTTTGGCAAAAGACCTGCTCCTACTGGTGGTGCCTCTAGTTTTCACTATGGAGCTGACATCCCAGCACCTCCCGGAACTCATTTTATTGCTATTCACGATGGTGAAATTACGTTTCGCCAATTTTTGGGAGCTGGTGGTTTTACCATAACCCTTTCCTTTGGTGAATATAAAGTTACCTATTGCCATGTAGACCCAAACTTTATTGTGTCTGTAGGAGATAAAATTAAACAGGGGCAAGTGATTGGTTCAGTCGGCCCCAAGAATGTTTATGGTGTTTCTGGAAACCCCTATCATGATGAAAATGGAAATCCTACTAATGGAGCAACTACTGGTCCACACTTACATCTGGGGATGAGGATTGACGGAGAATATGTTAACCCTTTACTCTATTTTTAATTTTCCCATTTTGGGGACGGGGTAAATTTTGGCAATTTTGCCATTTTGGGGACAGGGTCATTTGATAAAAATAGTCTTTTTTGTTTTTTGCATGTTTTTTTGATTTTTAGGTCTAAAATTCAGAATAAAAAAAAGCAATAAGAGATTAAAATGTACCCTTGAATAGGTAACAGTCTCTTTTTTTACTGTTCACTATACAGGGTACATTTTAGATTTTATCTTATTACTTTTTTTATTTATTTTTTCTAATTTACATATCATCGTCATCATCATCTGATTTTGGTGACTCTTCTTCACTTCCACATCCAGTACATCCAGAACATTCTCCTCCGCATGCGTCTTGATCATTATCTAGATCTCCAGACCAATCTAATTCAATAATGTTTTGACATTCTGGACATTCGATTTCTGTTTTGTTTTCGTCTACATCAATCACAAATTCATAATTGCAGTATGGGCAGACAATTTCAAAGTCAAACCCTTCATCAGAGTATATATCTTTTTCAATATTGTCGACAATATTCTGCATTTTTGACATTCTCTCTTCTAATTCTTTTTGTGTATTTTCTAATTGTGAAATTTGTTCTTTTTTATAGTCCATAATAAAGTCCATTTGATCTAAAACAACGTCTAAAAAATCAGAAAACCTTTTTTTGATGAAAGCTAAATCATCTTTATCTTTGATGTTTTTTTCCATGTCATCTAAAAAACTTTTATATTCGCTTTTTAATACACCCATATTGTTTTACACCTTTCTATACTCTCTCCATGTATTCACATGTTCTGGTATCAATCTTTAATACATCACCAATGTTAACAAATAGAGGAACTTGTAGCTCTAGCCCTGTTTCTAGTTTAGCTGGTTTTCCTGAGGTGGTTGTTGTGTTTCCGCTAAATCCTGGTTCTGTATATGTAACTTCTAATTCCACAAACGTAGGTGGTTCTACGGCAAATATGTTTCCTTTAAAAGAAAGAATGGTTACTTCCATGTTTTCTTTTAAGTATTTTAAGCAATCTCCTAATTGTTCTGCATTTAGAGGAATTTGGTCATAGGTTTCGTTGTCCATAAAGTAATATAGTCCTCCATCACTGTATAAGTATTGCATTACTTTTTTTTCAATTTCTGCTCCTGGGAATTTGTCAGATGGGTTGAAGGTTTTTTCTAAGGTTGCTCCTGAAATTACGTTTTTTAATTTTGTTCTTACAAAGGCTGATCCTTTTCCTGGTTTTACGTGTTGAAATTCTACTACACGAAAAACGTTACCATCCATTTCAAATGTTGTTCCATTTCTAAAATCTCCTGCTGAAAATACTCCTGCCATTTTATTTCTCCTTTCACTTTTTATTTTACTCAATTTTTTTTAAATTATCCGTGAGTTTTTACATTTTATTATTTTACTATAAAAATGCTAAAAAATCAATAGTTTTGCAAGTTTTTTGTTTTTTATCCAATTGGAGACTATATCACGACATAACCTCTTTCTGCATTTGTTAAACTGCTACACCCGAATTTAGATATCTGAACAGTATCTTCAATTCTAACACCAAATTTTCCGGGTAGATAGATTCCCGGTTCGTCAGTTACCACCATATTTTCTTTTAATTGTACATCATTTCGGTAACTAATGTAGGGTGGTTCATGTATTTCTAACCCTACTCCATGCCCTAGGCTATGAATTAGATCATATCCGTGTAGTTTAAAGTCGTTTTCTACCATTTTGGTTAATATTCTGGTGCTTGCTCCATCTTTGTAGTCTTGCATGGTTTGTCTTTCATTTTTGAGTACTAAATCATACACTGGTTTTACTTCGTCTGGGACACTTCCTACAAAAATTGTTCTAGTCATATCAGAGCAATAGCCGTTTACCTTGCATCCCATATCGATTGTGATGATGTCTTGTTTTTGGATCTTTCGATCAGATGGTACGGCATGTGGTTTTGAACTATTTTCTCCTGAAGCGACTATCGTTTCAAAGGATGGTCCTTCTGCTCTTTCGTTGTAATAATCATCTATCTCTTTGGCAATTTGTTTTTCGGTCATTCCCGGTTTGATAAATCCCAATAAATAGTGAAAACAGTTATCGGTGATATTGCATGCTTTGCTTATATTACTAATTTCTTCTTGATCTTTTATCATTCTTTGCTTTTCGATCATATGATCAGTTTCTACTAAGTCATTAATTTTGTATTTTCGAATCATTTCTTTGTACGTAGCATAGGAAACATGATATTCTTCAAACCCAACATTTTCGCAGAATAGAAAGAAATTTTCGTAGTCATCTTTTGAAATATCGTTTTGATCGTAAACGATTATTTCATCAAATAGAGTTAATATGCTATGCACTTGTTCAATGTACCTTCCATCAGTAATATAAATATTTTCTTTGCGAGTTAATAAAAGAGTTCCTTCTGCTTCGATGTTGGTTAAATACTTGATATTAATCGGATTGGTTAAAATCATTCCTTGCATAGATAAACTATTCATCTTATTACGTAACCATTGTAACTTTTCATTCATCTTCCTATCCCCCTACTTTTTTAAGAAGTGCTCTGGAAGGGTCTGACCCTTTTAGCGCATTATCCTTGGTATAAACCTAGTGTAAAAATTTGCAACAAAGTGTTTTTAATGACTTCAAATGGAACATACATACAGATAAATGTTCCTAGGACAATAAATGGTCCAAATGGGATATATTCGTTGGATTTTTTGATTTTGCTGACCAATAAAATTACGCTTAATATTGCTCCAATTAAGAAAGATAATAAGGTAATGACAACGATATTGGATAGCCCAAAATATAGTCCTAATGCTCCCATTAGTTTTACATCACCAAATCCCATTGCTTCTTTTCCATAGACTAAACCACCCAAAAAAGTGATAAGTAAGAAGATTCCTGCTCCGGCTAACATTCCTAATATCATATGAATGGTTATGGCTACATCAGATAATCCATAAAGAAAGGCAAAAACTAAGCCTACTTCTAATATCGTTAAATTTAAACGGTTAGGAATAATTTGGTGTCGATAATCGATGACAAATGCTGATAATAGCATTGGTGTTAAAATAAGGTATTTAATTAAGTCTAAGTTGGCAATAAAGGTGTCTTTTATTCCATAACAATAGATGAGTGTTGCATATATTGCTGCCGTAATTAGCATTAATAAGTAGTTCGGTCTAAATTTTAGTTTATATTCTTGTATTAATTCTTTTGAAAAAACTTTTTTATAGTCTGGTAATCTTTGATTCATCCAATCAATAAATTGACCAATGATTAACCCGAAAATCATAGCTACTACGTAATAGCCAATATGAACATCGTTTATATACATGTTAATTTTCTCCTTTGTTATTTTGTTAAGTTAAGATTCATTTCATTTTTTATTTTTCTTTTTATTTTGTTTTCAATTGGTCTTTTCCAAGCGGTATACCAATAATCTTTAGAGCTAATTGGATCAACTAAGATGGTAAACATATGTAAACGGTTTCCTCCTATGATATCGGTAAATATTTGGTCACCTACTACGGCAATTTGTTCTGGTTTTTCTTGAATAGCTTTTTGAACACGCTTAAATCCTTTTTTTAGTGGTTTTAAGGCAAAATATTCAAATGGTAACGCTAATTTTTTGGCTACTTCTTCTACTTTAGTTTTATCATTTGTATTGGATAAGATATACATCTTTGTTCCTTGTCCTCTTAATTCTTTGGCCCACTTGATGGTCTCTTCGGAAAGATTTCTATCTTTATCGATTAAGGTATTATCTACATCTAAAACTAAAGCTTTTATTTTATTTTTGATTAAAAATTGTATGGTGATATCTAGTACGCTTGAAAAATAGGCTTTTGGATATAGATTCATTTGTTTTCTTCTCCTTTTCTTCTTCCTAATACTATCAATTTGTTGGGGTTTTGTCAAGCCTTAGAAGGCGTAAAATTATGGTGACTTTTCCCAGATTGGGGACGGGGTAAATTTTGGTAATTTTACCAAAATTTACCCCGTCCCCAATCTGGGAGGCTACCCCATCTGGGTGGCTATTTTCTGATTTCGGCTCCTAGCTCTTTTTCTAGTTCTTGCCAGATACTGGTCATGATTGGGTTTATTTCTTCGTCTCCTAGTGTTTTGTTTTTGTCTCTGAAGGTTAAGGCAAAGGCTACACTTTTTTTGTTTTCTCCTAGTTTTTCGTTACGGTAGATGTCAAATAGTCTTATGCTTTCTAGTAATTTTTTTCCTTTTTTGGTCATCATTTTTTCGATTTGTCCAATTTCTACTGTTTCGTCTACAATTAGGGCAATGTCTCTTTCGACTGCTGGGAATTTTGGTACTTCGGTGTATTTTTTTACTGATTTTGCGTATTTGACAAGTTTAGTGATATTGATTTCGGCTAAGTAGACTCTTTGCTCGTTTATTCCGTAGTTAGTTAGTACTTCTGGATGTACTTCTCCTAAGGTGGCTATGGTATCTACACCTATTTTTAAGGTAGCACATCTTCCCGGATGATAGGATTGGTTTTGGGTTTCTCTTGTGATGTCATATCTTGCTATTCCACTTTGGTCTAGGACGTTTTCTACGATTCCTTTTAGGCTGTAGAAGTTGATTTGTTTTCCGTACATTCCGATGGTTAAGATGTTGTCTTCCTCAGGGACTTCTCCTTTTTGTATTTGCTCATGATTATTTTTGTAAGTTCGGGAGATGTCAAATAGCCCTACTTCTTGATTTTTGTGGTTACTGTTGGTGGTTAGGCTTTGCATCATGCTTGGTATGGTGGATGGTCTCATGTATTGGAAGTCTTCACTTAAAGGATTTTGTAGACGAATGGATTCTTCTTTTAAGGTTTGGCTTAAGTTTGCTTTTTCTAGTTCTTTTTCGCTGATGAATCCATAGGTGTAAATTTCACATAGTCCTTCTCCTACTAGTGTTTGTCTAATTTTGTCGATGATTTTTTGTTCTTTATTTTTGATTCCTACTGTGGTTTCTGCTTTCATGAGTGTGGTGTCTAGTTTATCGTATCCATAAAATCTGGCTACTTCTTCTGCTAAGTCTGCCATTTGTTCTAGGTCCATTCTGAAGTATGGGCTAGTAGCTTTTCCGTTTTCTACGTGAATGTCTAATTTAGTTAGAATTTCTTCCATGTCTTCTTGGCTTATGGTGGTTCCTAGCAATTGATTGATTTTTTCTGGTTCGAAAGGAATGGTTCTTACTGGTTGTTTGGTTGGATATACATCGATTTTTCCTTCTACGATTTCTCCTGCTTGTAATTTTTCTACTAATTGTACTGCACGGTTTACGGCTCTTAGAGCGTTTTCTGGTGATAGTCCTTTTTCAAAACGAGAAGAGGCTTCTGTACGTAGTCCTACTTTTTTGGCGGTTTTTCGAACTGCTCCTCCATAGAATACGGCTGATTCAAAGACTACAGTTTGGGTATTTTCTTCAATTTCTGAGTTTACCCCTCCCATAACCCCTGCAATGGCTACTGCTTTTTTCTCGTCAGCAATGACTAGGTCGTCTTCTCCTAGTGTTCTTTCTATTTCGTCTAAGGTGGTAATTTTTTCGTTAGGTTTTGCTCTTCTTACGGTGATATGCTTTCCTTCGATGGAGTTTATGTCAAATGCGTGCATTGGTTGACCCATTTCTAACATGACATAGTTAGTGATGTCAACTATGTTATTAATGGATCTGACACCACAGGCTCTTAGTCTTCTGATCATCCATTCTGGGGATGGTCCTATTTTTACGTTTTTGACTACTCTAGCGATATAGCGATAACATAGGTCTGGAGCGGTGATGTCAACTGTTAGCCCTTCTATTTCTGATTTATTTTCTACGTTCATTTCATCGATGTCTTTTCTTGGGTTGTTAAATGGCTCTCCTACGGTGACAGCTACTTCTCTTCCTAACCCTTCTATAGATAAGCAGTCTGGACGATTGGGAGTGATTTCGAAGTCGATGATCTCTTCTTTTAAGTTAAGTACATCGGTGATATCGTCTCCTAATCTACTTTCTAGTTTTGGATCTAGTATCATGATCCCATGTTCTATTTGCCCCGGATAGTCATTTAGGGTTAGCCCTAATTCAGTTACTGCACACATCATTCCACAAGATTCTATTCCTCTTAGTTTTCCTGTTTTGATGGTTATGCCTCCTGGAAGGGTTGATCCATTTTTGGCAATAGGAATGATGTCTCCTTCTTTTACGTTATCTGCACCGGTGACGATTTGTATCTTTTCGGTTCCTACGTCCACTTGGGTGATGATTAGATGATCAGAATCTGGGTGTTTTTCTATGCTTAAGATTTTTCCTACGACTACGTTTTGGATATCTTTTCCGGTTTGTTCTATGGTTTCTACTTTTTGCCCTGCCATGGTTAGCTTATCTCCTAAGCTTATGGTATCTACGTTGATTTTGCTATATTCTTCTAGCCATTCTTTACTTGCTTTCATGTTTTTTTCCTCCTTCTTTGTCCTTTTGTCCTTTTGGGGACGTTTCTGTTTGGGACATTTTTTGTCCAATTGGGGACAGGTACGTTTTGATCATTTTATTTTTGGTGTCCAACAAGGGACGGTTCGTTTTGATTATTTTATTTTTGATGTCCAACAATAGACAGGTATGTTTTGGACATTTTGTTTTTGGGGGCAAAATGTCCTTTTTAGAAACGTCCCTAAATGGACATTTCATCGTCCTTTGATTGGGTTATTGTTTGGTTAGGGAATTCTTTTTGGATGATTTCTCTGATTTGATTGACTAGTTTTTTTAATAATTCATTGTGAAACCCTTCTCCTACGTCAGGATTTCCTACAGCATATTGTAGTTCATTCCAATTGACCCAGTTTAGTATAATACGAATGAAGTTTTCGCTTTCATCAATAGACATGGATATTTGGTGGTTTGGTTCGTTTTTTTGCTCTTTACTTTGCTGGTCTTTTTCTTGTTTTACGATTTGGTTCATTTGGTCGATTAGTTCTGGTTTATACTGTTCTAATGCCTTTATTACGTCTGTTTTTTGAATTGTATGATTTTCTTGTTTTTTGGGTATGGTGATTATTTCCATTGGATTGATCGGCATATTTTTACTATTTTGAATAATTGCCATGATCACCCCTCCTTTTTTATTTTTACCATTTCTTATTTCCTTCTTAGAATTGTTTTAAGAATCTTACATCATTTTCGTAAAGTAGTCGTAAGTCATCAATGCCAAACTTGGCCATGGCTACTCTTTCTACCCCAAACCCAAAGGCGAACCCGGAGTATATTTCTGGGTCGATTCCACAGTTTCGTAGTACATTTGGATGTACCATTCCACACCCTAGTAGTTCGATCCAACCTTCTCCTTTACATACTCTGCAGCCTTTTCCTCCACAGACGAAACACGATACGTCTGCTTCTGCGCTTGGTTCAGTAAATGGAAAATGATGTGGTCTGAATCTGATTTGTGTTTTTTCTCCTAAGCATTTTTTGGCAAACATTTCTAGGGTTCCTTTTAGGTCTGTCATGGTGATGTTTTTGTCTACGACTAGCCCTTCCATTTGATGGAATACTGGTGAGTGGGTAGCATCTACGCTGTCTGAACGATACACTGCTCCTGGGCAAATGATTTTGATTGGTGGTTTTTGGTTTTCCATGACTCTGGCTTGAACTGGCGATGTTTGGCTTCTTAGCACGATGTCATCATTGATGTAAAAGGTGTCTTGCACGTCTCTTGCTGGATGATCTGGTGGTGTGTTTAATTGGTCAAAATTGTAGAATGTTTTTTCTACTTCTGGTCCATCGGCAATTTGATATCCCATTCCTAAGAAGATATCTTGTACTTCTTGGATAATTTGTGTGATGGGATGAATGGATCCTAATTCGATTTTTTGGCTTGGTTCTGTGATATCTATGGTTTCGGTTTGCAGCCTTTGGTTTAATTCCTCTCGTTTTAGTTCTTTTTCTTTTTGGGTGAATTTTTCGTCTAATAAATCTCTTACGCTATTGACTAAGCTTCCTATGATTGGTCTTTCTTCTGGGCTTAGCTTACCCATTCCTCTTAATACAGTTGTTAATTCTCCTTTTTTTCCTAAGTATTTTACTTTTAATTCTGTTAGCTCTTTTATGGTTTTTACTTCTTCCATTTCTTTGATGGAGTTTTGTTTGATTTGTTCTACTTGTTCTTTCATGGTTTGGCTCCTTTCTTTTTGTGGCTTTTGAAATGCAAAAAAACCACTTCGTTCTTCTTGTTAGGACGAAATGGTTTACTATTTTCGTGGTACCACCTAAATTTATTAGTATCCAAATTGGTTTGGATTTAACTAACCTCATTGTTTGCTGTAACGGGCTACCCGCTTTTTCCTACTTTGGCTCTTGGGCTGTTCAAAAAAAGACCTAAAAAGTGAAATTTCTCGAACTAGATTCTTGGTAATGGCTTTCAGCCTAGGCCATTTTCTCTTTTTCCTGTTTTTCTAGTGATACTTTGCTTTTTTAGCGGTTTGTTTATTTATGGTATAAGTGTATCATATTTTGTGAGGGTTTTCAAGCTTTTTTTTATTTTTGTTCAAATTTGGGAATTTTTACATTTTTATTGGTTTGTTTTTTTCATGCAAAAAATACCACCTTAATTAGTGATTTCTCAAATTTCCTATTCTCCCTTACGGGAGATAGAAAATTTGAGAATGAGTTAAGCTTACTATTTACTTTCTTTATTTCTCTACTGTTTATGTTTTCTGTGTACTTTATGTGTCTTCTGTTCGTCCATTGGCTTACTTCTAGCTACATTAGTGTTAATCTAGTATTCTATTATGCTAGTATCCGTACTATTTCTCATTGACAGTCCTACTAATATAAAGCCACACGTGAACTAAAGGTGCCGTCGCCGCCTGTGGTAGAACCGTAGTCACGACTGCTGGCTGGACAGTTGCTTCCATTGCGGTAGTAATTGCCACCTCGATAACTGCAAGGATAGCTGGTGTAGTTGGTATATTCTAATGTCCACTCCCATTCATTTCCAGCAAAATCATAAATATTCATTGCACGGTTTCTTTCTGTTGCTCCTGTTGTTAATAATACACTTGAATCTATTTGTTTTGTATAACTTCCATTTACGTCTGTATAAGCATCTCCATAATTTGTTGAATATTTTCCTTTAGTTATATCAAATGTTGCATTATAGTAATTTCCCCATGTTGTACTATTATTTTTTATGGCATTTTTTCGTTCTTCTGACGTTGCTCCTAAATTACTTGCTTTCGTTTCTAAGAATTTACAAGTTAAATCCCATTGTACTCCAAATAGTAAACTACTTTTATATTTACTACTATTGGGATTCATTTGCTCTGCTAATTGTTGCGCTTGGCTACAAGTTACCCAGTTATAGGGATATAATCCTTCTTGACTTTTTGGGGTTGTTAATGGATCTGCTTCATTCGTTCTTAGTGTTTCTGTTCCTATTTCATATTGACTGATCCAAAATCCTCCATTTTTATATACGCTTGTTAACATAGCTTGTTTCAAACTGTTATATTCTTCTTCTGTTAGTCCTGTTGTTGCGTCTGAATAATACTCATCTTTATAGGCTGAACTTTTATAGTCTGTTGTATACGTTTTCATATCTGCTTCTATTTTTGCATAATCTGTTTCTGATGTTGCTGTGGTATAAATATTTTTTGGTACTTCTACCCATACAAAACTATTCGTTCCATCGGTTATGGTTAGTCCATTGTCTAAATTTGTTCCTTCTTTTTGGGTAAATCCTTCTGGTAAAAATGGATTAGTGTCAAGCGTTGATGGTAGGCTTCCTGTTTCTCCTGATCCTTCACCATTTCCTCCTGCTGTTTCTTGTACGTTTCCATATTTGTCTACTTTGTATTCTCTTCCTGAGTCATTAAATTTTACGATAAATCCTTCTCCGTCTTGCCTTGCTGTGGCATTGCTGTTTTGTTTATTTAAGTTGTTTTGTAAATCAGATAAGGTTATGGTTTGCCCTTGGCCGTCAATAAGTGATGCTGATGTTGCTAGTTTTACTAAGTCTAATTCATTTCCTTTTTCGTTTGCTTCTTTCGATTTTGTAGCATTTGTTAGTATCCCATTTTGCCCTGTTAGGGTGGCTATGGTTACTCCGGCTAAGATTAATAACACGATAATGGTGATCACTAAGGCTATTAGGGTAATACCTTTATCTAACTTTATTTTACTCATTTTTCTCTTTTCTATTTTTGTTTGATTTTTACTATCATTCAAAAAAATCATCCTCCTCTTTTGCTTTTTTCTATTTTTCTTATGCTTATTTTGTTCCTTTTGACTTGTTTTATTCATTATTTTTCTAAAAATAGCTTGATTTCTATTTCTTCTTAGGCAAAGGTATTCTTTTTTCAAGGTTCTTTTTAGAAAAATAACTTTTCTTTGTTACTTTATCATTCTTTTTTTCTCTTTTCCATACCTATTTTTACGATCTTTGTGGTTTTTATTTTGATTTTTGTAAATTTATTCCATTTTTTTGTCTTTATCTAAGTGAAATAGTTATTCATTTCGTGTTGTACCCAAGATAACCGTTCCTAAAAATGTTTTGAATACTTAATTTTGACTGTTCTAAAAAGGCTTAAATGTTCCCCCATTTTTATACACACCATATTGTGCTTTCTGCTTTGTTTTCTGTTTCATTTCATAATAAGATAAGCTAGATTTTATTTCTTTCTCGTTTTTTCTTTTTTCTCGTTGCTTAATTTTTCTTTTTCCTTGCTTTTCTGGAAAAATTAGTGTGGCTACATATACACCAAATGGATTTAAACATATACTAATTTCCGCCTCTTGTTTAGGAAATTGTTCTTTCGTTTCTAAAGTTAGATCTTCTAAAATCTCCTGTTTATTATATTTTTGGCTATCATAATAATATTCAATACATTTTCTTTGTTTTTGCATAACAATCAACATCCTTTTTTGGTTCTCTCTATCTTTTATGTTGCTGATAAAAATCTTTCAAATACTTTTTATCCTTTTCTGACAACTCTGTTTTTTTGATCCCTTGAATAGCTCCTTCTAATGCCATTAAACGATGGATACAAGCTGATGGATCTATGGCTTGTATTTTGAGCCATGCTTCTGTACTTCCTGTGTTTTCTAGGTCTTCTTTGTTCATGATGCCTACTTGGTTTAATTGCCTTTCTACCTCTTTTCCAATGTTGGGTAAATCACTTAATTTTTCCATTCTTTTCCCTCCCTTCATTTTTTCGTCGCTATTTCTCTCAGTTTGTTATACACTTTATAGGTAATTTCTACGTCTTTTAATCCTCTATGGGCACTCGAGTAGTCTACTTGAAAGTAACTCGCTAATGTTCCTAATTTGTAATTTGGGCTACTTGGTAAAACGTTTTTGGCTAGCCTCATGGTATCAACAAAATCATTGGTTAGCTCTCTATCTAAGTATTTTTGGCATTTATCGTAGATAAAATTAATATCAAAGTTTACGTTGTGACCCATTAAAATATCATCTCCGCTGAACTCGATAAATTCTTGTAAGACAATTTCCGCTTCTTTCCCTTGTTTCATCATTTGGTTAGTTATACCGGTTAGTCTAGTAATAAATGGTGGAATTCTATCTTCAATTTTGATGAGTGATTCGTATTGGTCAACAATTCGATTTTCTCTTACTTTAATTGCTCCTATTTCTATGATATCACAGGTTTGTGGGGATAGCCCTGTTGTTTCAATATCTAGTAAGACATAGTTGTCTACCCAGTTGCATAGGCTTCTTCCTTTTTTTCTTTGATGACTTAGTGGATTAGTTTGGTACATCTTTTTTCCTCTTTCTTTTTTCATTTATCTATATTTTAGCATAAAATGATACGAAATACTACTTTTTCTTGTTCTTTTTTTGTTTTTGTGGTATTATGTTAATAAAATAATTGTATTAAAAGGAGGAACATTATGATTGTTAGGAGAAAAATTTGACAGATACAGAAAAATCTATTTTTGATTTTCTTAAATTTGTTAAAGATCACCCTATGTCTACACTCTCTTTATATTATGAATACAATTCTTTAATTATTTTAGCTCAGCAATACAAAGAGTTGACAAAAATTAGAACCTCAATAATTGAGGTTGAGAAATTAAGCAAGTAAAGTAAAAAGGAAAAACAGGTTGGATGTCTTTTTATCCAACCTGTTTTTCCTTTATTCACTACTCACTTTTATTCATTACTTACGTGATAACCGATCTCCTCAATTACTCTTTTTATTGTCTCATCATCAATTTCCTTATTTGATACAATTTCTGCTTTTTTATTCTCCAAGACCACTTTCACCGATTTTACTCCTGGCAATTCTTTTAATGCCATTTCTACTTTTTTAGTACAATGACTGCAACTCATTCCTTCTATTTGCACTGTTTTCGTTATTTTATCATGACCAAACATGTAGGTCACCTCCCTTCTTTTTTTCTTTATTATTGCTCCCCTCTGTCTAGAAAATGGTATGGAATAAACAAATATCAATCGATTTACTACAAGGCAATTTCTAATAGGGAAATTTTCACTAGGGAAAAAAAGGGCGTCCCCTTATTTCCCTCTTTCTTTTTCGCTCCTTACTTTCCACTTATTCCTTTTTTAGGCGTAGGGCGTTTAGGATGACGGTTAGGCTGCTTAGTACCATGGCTAGCCCTGCTATCATTGGATTTATGGTTATTCCCCATGGGGTTAGGATGCCCATGGCAATAGGGATCATGAGTACATTGTAGAAAAATGCCCAGAATAGATTTTGTTTGATGTTTTTGATGGTGTTTTTGCTGATTTGGATGAGGTCTGTTATTTTTCCTAGGTCGTCTTTCATTAGGATTACGTCTGATGAGTCCATAGCGATGTCACTTGCTCCGCTTATGCTGACTCCTATGTCACTGCTGGCTAGGGCTGGGCTGTCGTTTATCCCATCTCCACACATCATAACTTGTTTTCCTTGTTGTTTTAGGTTTTGTATGGTTTGTGCTTTTTGAGATGGTAATACGTTTGCGATGATGTGGCTGATTCCTACTTGCTGGGCTATGATATTGGCTGTTTGTTGATTGTCTCCGGTTAACATGATGGTGTCTATTTTTTGTTCTTGTAGAGTTTGTACAATTTGCTTAGCATTTTCTCTGATTAGGTCGTTTACTCCTATGATGGCAATGATGGTTTGATTTTCTATGACATAGACGATACTATTTCCGTCTTTAGCCAAGGCTGTTTCTTGAGCTTTGAATGGATTTTCTAAGTTTGTTCCTATTCCTATTCCTATTCCTGTTTCAGTTTCTGCTTCTGTTTGTTTGCTGATTTGTTTTAGTAGTTTTTCGTTTCCTAGGGCTATTTGTTTTCCTTCTATTTTTCCGATGATCCCATATCCACTTTTGTCTTCGAATTCTGTTACTGGATAGGTCTCTATTTTGTGCTTTTGTTGGTATTCTGTGAAGGCTTTGCTGATGGGATGAGTTGATTTGCTTTCTAAGCTTATGGCTAATTGCATGATTTGCTTTTCTGTTTTTGGTTCTTTTGTTTCTAAGCTTAGGTTGATGATGTTGGCTATTTTTAGTTTGCCATAGGTTAGCGTCCCTGTTTTGTCGAAAACGATTGTGTCTATTTTTTGGGCTTTTTCTAGGATTTCACTTTTTTTGACTAAAATACCATGATTAGCACATTTTCCTTCACTGACTACAATCGCCAGTGGTGTAGCTAGTCCTAATGCACATGGGCAAGCTACGACTAAAATGGTGACAAAACTACTTACTGCTTGGTTTATTTGTGCGGTTCCTCCAATTAAGAGATAGCCGATGAAGGTTAGTATGGCTATTAGGATAACTATGGGTACAAAGTATCCACTTACTTTATCTGCTGTTTTGGCAATTGGTGCTTTGGTGCTTGTTGCCTCTATGACTAATTGCACAATTTGGGATATGGTGGATTCTTTTCCAATTCGTTTGGCCTCGTATTCTAAGTATCCATCATAGTTAATGCTTCCTGCTATGACTTCGTTTCCGATTGTTTTGGTGACTGGTTTACTTTCTCCCGTGATGAATGATTCATCTAAATGGCTTTTCCCTTCGGTAATTCTTCCGTCTACGGCAATTTTCTCTCCGGGTCTACTGATGACGATATCTCCTTGTTTGATTTCATCTAGAGTGACTTCTTTTTCTTTTCCGTCTTGTTTGATGATGGCTTTGTTTGGGGTAATTTGGACTAGTTTTTGAATGGCCTCTTTGGTTTTGTCTTTGCTGATTCCATCAATGTACCTTCCTAGTTTAATGAAAAAGATGACTATGGCTGCTGATTCAAAATAGAGATGTTCTACATAAGAATGATCTCCTTGTGAGATTTTAACCATTCCATATAGGCTGTATAAGACACTACTGATTACACCAATGGCTACTAATGTGTCCATATTGGGCGTTCGGTGGATGAGGTTTTTGTAGCCATTTTTAAGTAGATCAAAACCATAAATACAAAAGGCAATGGTTAGTAGCAAAAGTGTTACAGCATAATTCATGGGGTGAAGGTGCATATGGAAAAATTCAGGAACAGGTATTCCCATCATATGCCCCATGGAAAGATAGAGCAAAAACACGGCTAAACTACCAAAAAAGATAAATTTTCCTTTTTCTTGTTTTTGTTTGTTTTCTTCTGTTTTTCCCTGATCGATTCCTAAACTTTTAAAGCCCGCTTTTTTGATGAATGTTTCGATTTGTTTTTGGTTTAAGATTGTTTCGTCATATTCAATTAGGCTATTGGCCATGACTAAGTTTACATTAGCACTAAGAATTCCTTTTTGCTTGTTTAAGTATTTTTCTAACCCGCTAGAACATGCACTACACGTCATTCCTTCTATTTTTAATAGTATTTTTTTCATGATGAAAACCTCCTAAATAACTGAATTACTTCATCTATTATTTCTAGGTTTCCTCTTTCTATGTTATTTAATACACATTCTTGTATATGATTTTCTATTATGACATTTTCTAAACTTTTGATTGATTTGTCTATTGCTGATAATTGAATTAGTACATCATCACAGTAACGATCTTCCCCTATCATTTTTTTAATTCCTTTTATTTGCCCTTCCATTCGATTTAAACGATTGATTATTTTCTTTTTTTGATCTTCATGGCGAATCGTTTTTCTGATGGGTATATTGTTATTTTCCATTAACTACCTCCTTGGGGTATATTTTTTATTGTTTGTTAGGTCTGTTCAAATTATACCCTTCTAAAAGCATTTTGTAAAGGGAGGGGTATAGACAAAAAAGAACCTAAATGGTGCGTTTTTGATTCATCTATGTTCTTATGTTTTATTTTTTATGAATTTTTTTCTATTTTTTCTAATTTCTTTACTAAATCTTTGAAATAACGTTTCTGCTGGCTTTTTAAGTATGGTTTTACCATTAGTTTTAACATTGCTTTTTTTACTTCAATTTTTTCTGTGAATTCTATCAGTACCTGACCATTTTCTAGAAGGGTTAATGTTCCTATCCATTCCCCCTTCATGTTATCGTTTTCTAATTCCATTTGATACAAATGAGGTTTTTCTTTTTTGGTGATGGTAAAATAAGTGGGGTATCCTTGTTTGGTGTATTCAATAAAGTGTGTTTCGTCTGTTTTTTCTATTTTGGATAAATCACTTCTCCATGTACATTCTACTGTTTGGGTAATGAGATTCCAGATGTTTTCTATTTCTGCGTTTAGTTTTATTTTGTCTTGAGATATAACCATAATTTTTCCTCCTTATTTTATGATTGGATTTTATGATTGGTAATTTAAAACGTTTCCTTAAGCTTAGTGGATACTATTTTCTACTCTTTCTGTTTTTTGATTAAGATAATTCAAATAAATCTGTTTTAACCAACATTTTGGTGATTTTACTTTTATCGGTTAAGGGGATTTCCCATATGCTTCCTATAATTGACCTTCCTTTGATCCATTCTTGTTTTGGTTCGCCGATGGCTTTTCTTAGTTCTTTTTGTAGTTCTACTTTATTGGTGTATATACATATCTTTTTTTCACGGTAAAGTACATTGATTGTGGTTTCTGTTTCTGACTGGTTCGCTTGTTTATAAATTCGTTTCATCTATTTACTCCTTATTTTAGTTCAATTTGTTTAACTAAAACGATTTCAGGCGTATAGATCCATACGTATTTTACTTTGGCTGTAAATGGTCTGAATTTGGTCTTAGCGATGTCATAGGTGTTTTTTTCTATTTTGTCGTTTGTGCATAGGGTTATGTGTGGTTTATATATTCTCGTTTTTCTATGGGGTAGTTGGTACTTATTTAGTGCTTGGTCAAATTGCTTTTTGTTGATTAAGAACGGTTCTTTTGGTGTTGGGTTTAAGTATAGTGTTTCTTGATCAAAATCGGCTAATTCATTTAGTTCTATGGTAAAACTGTTGATGTGCTGGGTTATTTGTTCTACTTGATGAATGAATTCATTTTTGTTGCTGCTTTTATAGAGATCTATGGTGATGTGAGGTAGCAAGTTTTTTTCTTTATCTGGTATCCTTTTTTGTTTTAGTTCTCTTTTTATTTCTTGAATTAGTTGAGTTGCTTCTGGGTCTAATCCATATTGGATGACGTAATCGTACATTTTTTCTCACTTTCTTATTTTGTTAACGGGATAAGGGATTAGTTCTTTTTGTTATTGTTTTATTCTAACCAATACTCAACCACTTCACAATTATCCATTCCTAAATGAATGATATTACCATCTTCTGGAATTTCATTAAAGTATAGGTTAATTGCTCTACATACACCATTATGAGTAACAATTAATATGTTTTCTTTTTCCTGTTTTTTTAACTCATCTAAACACTCATGTACTCTTTTGATAAAATTAGTTAGTGTTTCAGCTCCTTTATATTGATGAGTATTGGTGATTGTCCAAAATCCATTATAATCAAATTCACTACCTAATTTTCCATCGATTTCTCCATAATCAATTTCTAGTAATCTTTCATCATAAATGATGGGAATATTTCGATTTATATTAATAATGTCTGCTGTTTGCTTTGCTCTTTTTAAGGGGGAGCATAGGATTACGTCTATGGTTTCTTTTTCTAACTTTTTCTTTGTTTGATGGGCCTGCTCTATTCCAGTAGGATTTAGTTCTACATCTGTTTGCCCTTGAATTCTTTTTTCTACATTCCAGTCAGTTTGCCCATGCCTTGTTACTAATATTTTCATTTTTTCCTCTTTTTTTTTATATCGTTTTTATCCATTATTTTTCCTTATTCTAACATAAATCGAAAGAAAAATAAAGCATAAATTTGATAAAAATGGGATAAAGTAAACTTTTCGATATGGTTTGAATAGTAAGAATTTTTGTGATAAACTAATGATAGGTGATGATCATGAGTACTGTATTGAATGAGGATTTGTTGTACTTAATTTATTCTATTGTAGAAGAAATTCCGGAAGGTTGTGTTGCTACTTATGGGCAAATTGCTAAATTGATTGGGAGAGAAAGAAATTCTAGATTAGTGGGCAGAGCTTTAAAAATGGCCTTTCGTTATGGGAATTTTCCTTGCCATAGAGTGGTAAATCATGAAGGAAGAGTAACTCCTGGTTGGAATGAACAAATTTCTTTGCTGAAAATCGAGGGAGTTACTTTTAGGGATGACTGTCATGTTGACTTGAAGAAGCATAGGTGGAAAATTTAATTGAATTTTCGAATTACTTGCAAAACTCATTTATGTTGAAAATTCGTTAAGCACCCCTAATTTGGGGTGCTTAACGCATCAAAGGAGTACTTGCAATATTGCGAGTTGATAACCTTGTAACTCGCAAATATATACATTGTTTTTTACTTTTAGGATCCTTTTGCATTTTTTTTCCATGCAATGAGGACCCTCCTTTTCATCTCTTTTTTCTTTCAATTCTTCTGAAGTATATCCTTCAAATTCAATATACCTCTGTTTTTCAGGCATTTGTGTTGTCCACCCCCATAAAGAAGGATTTAGTTGTTCGTAATATTCAGGCTTGCCTTCTCCTTCTGTTATCCACTCACGTGTATATTTCATTGGGCGGCGGTAATTAATGTTACAGGCAATCATTTTGTCGCCTTGTTTTGTTTCAATTTCCCATATGCTTCCGAATATCCAGAAAACATTTTTAATTTTTCCTAATTCCTCCCGCTTAGCAACCTGAAGCTTTCTAAATTCTTTGACTTTCAAGTCTTTACTCATCTTAATTACTGCTAATTTTTTCATTTGTGTTTCTCCTTTCTCTTTTTTACAAATTGCCTTGCAATTATCTATATTTTATCATATTTAACATAATGTGTCAAAATTATTTTATTCACATTGCCCTATAATCTCATTGTTCATGTTTATTTTAATAAAAAGATTTACTTGGCTAATGATCTATTTTATGATATACTTATCTAAAAAAAGGAGTTGTATCTATGGTTATTTCAATAACAAAACCCATTGAAGCTCGTATTTTAGACTATCCGGTTAATTTACCTTTAACTTTGCAAAATAAAATCGAGGAATTTTGGCAAAAACAGGTTGAGGAAAATCCTTATTTCTTTAATGGTGAAGTTTGGAATGAACTACTATATGTTTAAATTATGTTACATTATCAATTTTCCTATTTTCTTCTTTATTTTATTCACAGATTTTTCAAATTCTAGCTTTTCTACTTCATCAAATGTCACTTTATTATTTTCATAAACACCATCTTTCCCAATTACCGATGGTGTACTTATAAATATGTCATAAGCTTTTAAATATGTTGATACAGGTAACAATTCTCTTTTATCTTCTTCAATACATTTAGTGATTTTCAATAGTGCAGCAGAAACACCATAAGCAGTAAAACCCAGTTTATCTACTATCTCCAAACCAATTCTTCTTACTTTATTATTTATTTCATTTCTCTCATTATTTGGAACATTAATATTTAAACTTGTCCAATTAACAAAAGAAGTTGAACCATGTTCTCCTAAAACATATCCATGTAAATCAAACATACTTTTATTATATTTTTCGCCTAATATACTTAATAATCTATTAGTATCTAATAAAGTTCCAGTGCCAATTATTTTTGTTGGATTACATTTTGCATATTTTAAACAGATTCTACACATAATATCAAGCGGATTTGAAGCAATTATATATATTCCTTTAAATCTCGAATTATAAATGTTTGGGATAATGTCCTCAAATATTTTATTGCATTCATCAAAATCATCATCTCTTGATTCTTTTTCAATGTTTTGAGGAACTCCAGCTGTTCTACAAACTATATCTGCATCTATTAATTCGTAATATTCACCGACTTTTATTTTTACATTCTTATTTAAAGGAAGTAAAGCGTGTTTTAAATCAAGTGCTTTGCTCTCAAGATTCTTTCTATTTTTACTAATCAATAATAGTTCATTAAATTTAATATCCGAATTAATTAGTGCATACGCATATTCCATTCCAACTTTTCCTAACCCTACAATTCCGATTTTTTTCATTTTGTTCTCCTAAATCAAAAATATTTTTATTTTAACTAATTCTATTATGATTAGTACCATTTACTACAATGTTCTTTTTTATATATTATACTCGTATTATATTTTATTTTTTCATATTAACTATAAACAATCATATTTTTTTAAAAAGTTCTTATTATCATTAAATATTTTTATTATTTCATCTATATACTCTTTTTTTGTAACATTATTTCTCCATTCATATGGCAATTTAAAATTTATTTGTTTAGCTATTAAATTCATAAAAATTGACCTTGGAGCATTAATGATATTAGATGATGTATAATATTTTCCTTTTGGGTTGCAATATAACCAATAATCCAATTTTTCGTTAATTTTTATGTTTTCAAATGATTCAATTGACTTTAAATGCAACTCTTTCAATAATTCCGTTTCATTTTTTCTATTGAAATTAAATGGAATTAAATGCAAATGAGCATGTACTATGCTTTTAGGATGTCTACCATTTTTTGTAGAACCATGTTCTAATAATATTGAATCAATATGAAAGTATTTTTTATAAAATTTTTTAATTATATTTGTAAGTTTTTCTATATGTCTTAATTCTTCTTTTGATAATTCCGCAAATCCATTTATGTGTCGTTTTGTTACTATCATTAAATAACCTCTAACAGGACTTCCAGTAGCTTGAGTGATTAATACTAAATCATCCTCGTATAAAATAACATTTTTTTCTTTTTCGTTATTATTATTTCCTGTTTTTACTATATTACAAAATACACATCCTTTCACTTACTTATCCTCTTTTCACAATGTGTGATAGTCCTTTAAGATATTCTTCGCTTATTAACATATCTCTAATATTAATAGGTCTTAAATCTATATTTTTTAGATCTTCTGCTGTAACCCACTTAAATTCTAGTAGTTTTTCTTCACCTTTATCATTTTCAATTCTTTCATAGTTTTGCATTTTCAATTGTTGTTTAGGTTTTATTATATAATAAAACTCTATTCCATGACATTTTTTAGCATTTCTCGTCCAAAAATTCTCTTGTACTGAAAATAAATTTGTTTCTTGAACATCACAGCCAATTTCTTCTTTTATTTCACGAATAACAGCTTGTTCTGAATCCTCTCCAATTTCAATATGACCTCCAGGTATATGATAATAAGAGGTTTTATTCACTCTCATAATTAGAAATTTATTTTCTTGCTTAATTATTCCACAAGTCCTTCCATGAAATTCTTCTTTTTCTGTTTTAATTTTTAAATCCATACTATTCTCTTCCTTTCTAAATTTATAATCTATTTTAAATTAAATCATTGATTTTTTCAATAATATCTTTATCTGTTGTATCTAATATAGTCGATATACTATCTTTTAAAACATTTTCATAAGATTTATAATATAACTTTATATTTTCGTCAAATGTCTTTTCTACTATATTTTCTCTTTGTTTAAATCTTTCCATTAGAATTTTTTTATCTACTGAAAAATCAATTTTAATTCTTTCATCTTTCGAAAAATTAATTGTATTAATAAATGCATGGCTACATATAACATAATCTTTATCTAGATTTTTAAATTCTGGCATATAATTTATCAATTTTCTATATTCATTACACAAATTCACATAATCCCCTTCTGTCTTAATTTTTTCTGTCTCATAAATAATTGTAGACAATTTTTTATTAATAAAATTCATTGTAGCTTTATGCCATTCAACCAATATTTCTAAAGGTATTCTATTCTCATATAAAGCACATCTTAAATAATATTCCCTCATATTTTCATTTTTTAATACCGAGGTATGTTGAGTATATTTATATAAATTTTCTTCCAAATTATTGTTAAAGAAATCCCATCTTAAAGTTTCGAGTTCTAATGCTAGAAAATTATTTCGTTTTGCTAATAATTTACTAGTATAAGTTTTCCCTGTAGCTGGAACTCCACCTATTGTAATAAACTTCATTATTCTACCTCCACAAGCATTCTACGAAGATCACTATAATATTTTTTATTAATAATTTCATATTACATACATTTTCTGCTATTAGTATATGATAAATCTACATATAATTTCTCTTTTCTATCTTTCATTTTCTCTATTTCTTTCTTGAATTTTATTTCCTAAATATAATGCTATCTCATTCGGTTTTTTACCTTCCGTATTTATAATTTCTGTATCAAATAAACCTATCGTTATATCTCTTAAATTTTCCTCAATTTTTTCAAATTCTTTAGGATTTGATACTAGCAATTTTTCCATATATGCCATAGGTTTATCTCTTTTCTCATTCCTTTTCAATCTTTCTTCTGTGCTAGCCGTTAAGTAAAATGTTAGTTCAGGTTTTGGGCATAATTGTAATAATTTATAAACTTCTTTAGCTAATGTATTTGGATATTTTTGTTTCATTAGAGCATAACTTCTTAAAGCAAAGTATGAATCTTGTAATATTATCCCATCATCGCTTGGCTTATAATTATATAAATCTTCACTAATGGCCAAAGTGTATAGCTTATTAATTAAGTCTATATGTAATTTGCCTTTTTTTGATTGAGCTACTGTGAAATCATAAATTGCACAATCATCACTAAGGGTCCTTTTTTGAATTTTTTTAACGTCCAAAATTTCAGATAAATATTCTGTAATAGTTGTTTTCCCTGATAAATCCATCCCTTCAATTAAGATTTTTCCTTTTTCTTTTTTCAATGAATTCCACTCCTATATTACTATTTGATATTTTCTATTATTTGTATATATCTATATCATTTTATACGAACATTCTATCATCATATTGTTGATTTATCAATCTTTACCATTTGCTCAACTAACGTTAATTCTAATCTCAATGTCAATTTCTATTTGTTTAGCTAAATAATATCATCATATCTTGTATTTTTCAACATTTTTAACCATTTTTTATTGCCTTTTAGTATAATTGGTGATATAAAATATTTGTACTTAAGAGTACACTGAAAAATTCAATAGTGACACACACATAATGAGCTACTTAAGAGAATACATTTCATTAAAGAGGCATTAGCCAAAATGCCTAACCCTAAACGACCTTATCTAGAAGATCTGCTAACTATGGATCAACAATTATTTTCTTTTTTGGGTGAAGAACGATAGAGTGTACTATTTCCACAAATCCCCATTGATATGACTAATTAATGCCATAATAAAGGCATTTTTAGTCAGTTCAATTCGGCTTACTTCCCCATGGGTCAAGGCATAAATTCCGCCATTTCCTTTATTTAATTCTTTCCCTTGAAAAAGTTTGTCCATTACTTTTCCCAGTTCAGTAGTTTGAATTTCTTCTAGGTATTGTTCTGGAATGGGAAATCCTTGACTAATTCCTACGCTTTTGTTTCCTTTTGCATCTTCTATTACCGCAGCATTGATATCTATCCATTCTCCTAATGAATTGGTGATTCCTGCTTCACTGGCAATATAGAAATCTATTTTTTGATTGGTTTCTTGCGCGTATTTTTTTAAATTTTTTACTCTATTTTTGGCTCCTTGTATGATTTCTTCGTTAATTGGTTGATCACTTACTTCTGAATCAACTGGAATTCCTTCTATTTCTACTTGCTCATAATATTTTTCAAAGGCTTGTTTTGCTCCTTCTATTTTTCCCGGATTTTTCGTTCCCATTAAAATTTTCATTTCTTACTCCTTACTTTTTTGTTTTTTCTTATTTTTTTTATGTATCTTACTATCTTGAATGACAAAGTCTATCGTTTCTTCCTTATTGATTATGTTCTAAATACCATTTAGCAAATTCTTTCATTGAGTCGATTGATTCATGTCTGATGCGTTCTGCTCTTTCTTCTTTTGTCATCTCTGCTAATGTTTTTTGATAGCCTGCTGGTTGATAGATATACCATAAATTAGACCATTTTTCTTTTGTATCTTTTCCTCTTATTTCTTCAGCTAATGTACCCTCATGCCTTCCCTCAAATTGATGTAGTTCTTTGCCATCGTAATAGGATAAACATTCGGTGAAACGGCACGCTCTATTTGTTTTTCCTTCCATTAGTTTGAGAATTCCTTCTATTCCTATTGTTTCTAAGGCAAAATTGACAAATGCCTTGGGAAATCCGTTTAATTCGTCTATCCAAAATCCACAGTCTAATGATATACATGGTTTTTGCACGATTTCATATGCTTCTTCTACTTTTGCTTTAGAAATATAGGCAATATCATCACTTCTTGGTTCGTCTAATTCGTAGTCATAGATCTTGATATTGACGTCTTTTAAATTTTTTTGGGCTGAGGCAATTTTTCCTTTGTTATGAGTAACAAATACGATTTCTTGCATTTTTATTCCTCCTTATTTTAGTACGATAAAAAATGGTGGTTGGTTAATTCTAATATAACTATATCATAACTAATTACAACACAGTTATTACAAGTGTAAACGGTACCTTTACCTTCTACTAGTATACAACGTATATTGAAAATAGGGAAATTTCTAATAGGGAAATTATTAATAGGGAAATTTAGGGCGTCCCCTTTATTTCCCTACCTAGATAGGTGGAATAGATATATACTTGATCTACTTTTCTCTTTAGGGCCTTTTCTAGTGCTCTTTGGTAGAGTGATAGTTGTTCTTGATATTTTTCTAGTAGTTCGTTTTCTTGGGTGACATAGTCAGTTTTATAATCGACTAAGATTAATTCGTCTTTCTGGTTTAGGTAATATAAGTCGATAATTCCTTGTACTAAGATGGTTTCTTGTATGATTTCTCCTTCTTCGGTAGGAACTATTTCTTTGGCAGGTAAACTTAAGTAAAATGGCGTTTCTTGATGAATTTCTTTGGCTGTTTTTAGTTCTTTTCCTAGGTTAGAGTTAGTGAATTCTAGAATCTTAAGTGGATTTATGCTTTCGGCTTCTTGGGGTAATAGAATATGTGTATAGACTAATTTTTCGATGAATTCTTTTATGTCTTTTTCGGTATATTCTTTTTGTAAGTTTAGTTTTTGTAAGCATAAATGGATGATGGTTCCTTTTTGTACAGGTGTTATGGTTTGTTTTTTGTCTTCTTTCATGAATTCTGGTAGGGTGATTTCTAGTTCTGGTTCTTTTTCTTCTGTTTGTTTTGTTTGTTGTATGTTAAGGTGAGATTTTTTTTGTGTGTTTTCTTGATTTTCTTCTGTTATTTCTGTTATATCTGTGTTTTCTAGTCCTTGAGATAGTATTTTTCCTTTTTGCTTTAATTCTTTGATTTGAGATACTGACATTTTGGTTGGGATTTGTGTTGCTTTTTCAAACGGATAAATGAATTCCATTTTCTGTTTTATTTCTTGTATCATTTCTTCGTTTTTTGGTGCTTGGTTTAATTCTTGGGTTAGTTCTTGTGGTGATTTTTGCTCTTGTTTTTGCTTTTCTTGTTCTTTGTCTTTTTGCCTAATTTGTTGTGGTGATATGGTTTGAAGGATGAATTGTTCTTTTGGGTTATTTTTTTCGGATAATACTACCATTACTATCCATTCTAAATAAGATTTTGCTTTTTTTAGTAAGATGGGATTCATTTTTTGTTTTTCTTTTGGGTAGAGGTCTATTTGACTTTGTACTTTTTCTAGTAATTCGTTTACTTCTTTTACTACTCCTGTTAGGTAGAGTTTTTCTTTTGCTCTGGTTAGGGCTACGTATAAGATACGCATTTCTTCTGCTAGATTTTCGGTTATCATTTTTAGCTTTACTGCTTCTCGGGTAAGGGTGTCGTATTGAACTTGTGCATGGTAATCAATGTATTTAGCGCCTATTCCTAGTTCTTGGTGAAGTAATAGAGAATCGTTTCTCATTTCTTGTTCATTAAATTGTTTATTGGTATTGGCTAAAAAGACAATGGGAAATTCTAGCCCTTTACTTTTATGAATACTCATGATACGAACTACGTCATCTTGTTCCCCTATGATTTTCGCTGGTGATAAGTCTCCACTACTCAATTGCAAACGTTCAATGAATTGGATAAATCGGTACAATCCTTTGAAACTAGCACTTTCGTATTGTTTTGCTCGTTCAAATAACATTTTTAAGTTGGCTTGCCTTAGTTCTCCGTTTGGCATAAGGCGTACATAATCGTATAGTCCTGTATCTTGGTAAATTTTCCAAATGAATTCGTCTAGGGCTAAGTGTTCTTGGTCTTCTCTCCATGTTTTTAGTTGATTTAAAAATGAGGTAATTTTTTGGCTAAGTTCTGGTTTTACGTTTATTTTGGCTTTTTCCATACATTCGTAAAAGGATACTTGTTTATCACTTAAACGTATTTCTACTAACTCGTTATCGGTAAATCCTCCTACCATGGATCGTAGAACAGCAACTAGAGGAATGTCTTGGATGGGATTGTCGATAATTTTTAATAAGCTCATCATTAATTCAATTTCTAGTGAGTCTAAGTATTGTTCTGTACTGTCAGAAAATACAGGTATTTCTAGCTTACTCATTTCTTGTTCGATGATACTTGCTTTGTTTTTGGTTGAACGGAGCAAAATAGCAATATCACGGTAACGAATGGGACGATAGGTTCCTAATTTTCGGTCATAAACAGGGAACTTGGTTTCTACCAGTTTTTTGATTTCTTGAGCAATATGTTTTGCTTCTATTTCTATGTTTTCTAACATCTCTTGTTCTTCTGCTAGTTCTTCGCTGTTTTGCTGTTCACTGACTTGCCCTTCTTGTTCCTTATTTTGGTCTTCGTTATGGTTTTCATTTTCGTTATTGTTTTCGTTTTCATTATTGTTTTCGTTTTCGTCTTCCTGATTTAAGGAAATAAGTTGAATTTCAGTAATTAGTGATTGATTTGGCTCAGGATAGTCTGCTCCTAAATTCAAAAATTCTTCTTGGGTATATTCAATTTCTCCTAGTTCTTGGCTCATGATGTGTTCAAATATTAAGTTGGTGAAATCTAATACATTTCCACGACTTCTGAAATTTTTAAATAATTGGATTTTTCCCCCTGATAAGTCTTTTTCTTCTTGGTTCATTTGAGTGGTAGAATTTGCTTCCTCAACTGGTTCTTTTGGCTTGTCTGGATTGGTCATTTCTATGTTTTCTTTTCCTATATTTCCTGTATTTTCTACATTCTCTGTACTTTGATTCTTTTCGTTATTTGGGTGATTATGATTTGCTTGTTCGGTTACTTTTTGGTAATGATGATATTTTTGTAAGAAAAGTTCTGGCATGGCTTGTCTGAATTTATAGATACTTTGTTTTACGTCACCTACCATAAATAAGTTATTTCCTCTAGATACTGCGGTTAAGATTGATTCTTGTACTAAGTTACTATCTTGATACTCATCAATTGCAATCTCGATGAACTTTTTTTGGTATTCTTTAGCTACTTCTGTGGGTTCCTTTTTTCCGTCTTTCTCTTGTACTAAAATGGATAAGGCAAAGTGTTCAATATCGGCAAAGTCGACTAAATTTTTTTCACGCTTTTTCTGGGAAAAAATTTGATCAAATGTGAAGATTAGGTCTTGCAATTTTTTTAATGTTTTGCCCATATCTTGTATATCTTGATTGGCTTGCTTAGAATTGCATAATAATATTTTCCCTATTTTTTGGTATAACCTTTTTTTCACTTGATCCCTTACTTTTTTGGCTTCTTCTTTTTCTTCCGAATCGATCTTTTTTCTTGGCCATGGATCAAATTTTATGGTCTGTGCGATTTGGTAGGCTCTATCCCACTGATTTAGGTTTTGTTTTAAGTATTCTAATTGGGTGATGTCACTTTGTATCATTTGGGAAAATACGCTTAATTCTGGGTTTTGGGTTAACTTATGGTTAGCCTTAGTTAATAAAGCTAAATCATCAATTAACTCCTCTTCTATCTCTGGTAATAAAATTCTTCCCCAAGGGGTTTGTCCAAAATCATCCTCTAAATGGCCAGTAAGGTCAAACATCTGAACTTTTTCCATGAGCCATTGATTAGGGTATGGGCTTGAACCAATAAACTGATGAATCTTTAGTACTAAATCTTTTAATGGCTTATCATCTCGGTAACTCGTATACGTTGTAATTAAATCTGTAAAATCCGGATCTTCTTGTCCGTATTTTTCTTCAAATAAGTCTTCCAAAACTTCTTGTTTTAACAATTCAATTTCTGCCGTATCGGCTATGCGAAAGTTTGGAGATACTTGATCTAATTCGTAGAAATGGCTTTTTACCACTTCTAAACAGAAAGAATCTATGGTACATATACTTGCCATATTTAGTAATGTTACTTGTTTTTGGAGGTGAAGATTGTTTGGGTCTTCCTCTAGTTTTTGGTATAGTGCATCTAATACTCTTTCTCTCATTTCAGCAGCAGCAGCATTGGTGAAGGTAACGACTAATAAACGATCAATATCCATTTGTTCTTCGATCACTTGATGAATGATTCGTTCAACCAAAACTGCTGTTTTACCACTTCCAGCAGCAGCTGCTACTAATATATTATTTCCTTTTTCTTCGATGGCTTGTTTTTGTTCTTTGGTCCAGTTTGGCATAGTTAACTCCTTTTTCGTTTTGGGGACGGTTCTTAAAACGAAGATTTTTTCGTTTTAGGGACAGGTCTTTTGGTTTTTTTGTTATTATATCACATGGAGCTTGTTTTTTCATCTGTTTTTTATTTTCTGGTAGAAAAAAGTAACAACTGACGAGCAAATATGCTTAATTCTCTTTATACTGCTCTATAATCATGGATTCTCAGTTGTTACAAAAAATTCAATAAAATTAGAGCTGAAAGTTCTTTTTTAATTTTATCTAACCTTCTTGTTATTTTTCTAACTTTCCTCTATAATAATCTTAAAATAAAAAAGGAAGGAGAACAAAATGGAAGAAAATCTACCCGTACAAAACAAACTATTTGGAAAAACCTTTTTCTGGATGTTTTTAGGCTTACTTGGCACAGCCATTGTCGCTTGGTATACCTATGCTTCAGGCTTGTACATTAACATCATTTGGGACGGTGCTTTTGGTTACCTTTTGCTCATTGAATTAGTCGCTGTTTTATTATTTAGTTTCTTGTTTCGTAAATTGCCACCTATAGCCGTGCGGTATTTTGTACTTTGTGTATTCGATGTTAAATGGAATAACGTTGTCTGTTATCTTTGCTGTTTATGAATTAGGTTCAATTGTTATTTTATTTATCGTATCGGCTGTGTTATATGGAGCATTAGCATTAATTGGCTACCGTACTAAACATGATCTAAGTTCTTGGAAACCTTATTTAGGTGTTTTTCTACTAGCAGGTATTGTGCTTACCATTATTAATTTGTTTCTCAAAAATGGAACTTTTGACCTCATCTTAGATTGGTTTATCTTAATTCTATTTTTTGGTATTACGATTTATGACATCAATAAAATGAAGGCTTTTCAGGCAGATGAAACATTAGACCATGAAAAAATTCATATCTACTGTGCTATGCAACTTTACTTAGATTTTATCAACATTTTTCTACGTATTCTTTCTCTTTTTGGAAAGAAAAGAAACTAATATATAGAATAAAAAAAGAGAGTATTTTTCCCTAAATTTTAGGCTAATTACTCTCTTTTTTCTTAGCTTTTACTTTCTTGTTTGATTCGTTCAAAAATCATTTTATGCGTTTTCTCATCCATAATAATGCGTTCCCATAGCCTTTTTAAACTCATCTGATTGGTATTCATCATGGCTTTACGGTATCCCTCAATCGCTTTATTTTCCGAATAGATATTGAAGTCCATGATTTCCTTTATGCCTTTAAACTCGTATTTTACGTTCTTTGCCGACCATAGCATTCCTTTTGCATCCTGGTAGATGGCTTTTTTCCCTGATCTTTTGATGATGTCTCCTACTATATCTAGGTGTCTCATTTCTTCTATCGCAATACGCTTCATTATTTTTGCTAGGTCAGGTTGATCATTAAATTGGATATGTTCATAAATGTATTGCGTTATGGCAGATAATTCGCCTAAATCCCCGGCAAAATCATCGTATAACATAGTGGCATAGCGTTCGTTGGGAATTACCCTGGTTACTTCTGGAAAGGAAACTTTAGCAGTTTTCGCTAAGATTTTTTCTACTTCTTCATAGGTTACCATATCTTCACACCTCTAATTTATGGTATGTGAATATGGTAGTTAATGTTCTTATCAAAAGCAAATTAAACTATTTTTAGCTAAAAATTTTTGAAACTGTTAATTAGAGAATTTTTGATTAAGTAATTTTTGAAATAGGGAAATTTTGGATAGGGAAATTTCAGCTAGGGAAAAAAAGGGCGTCCCCTTTTCTTCCCTAGTTTACCCTAGACTTTCATACTTAACTCAAAACTGATGATTACCATCATTACCGCTATAGCAATAATGATAATCATGTCTTTTAAAAAAGTGGATACCACATCTTTAAATAAAGTAGCAATATCTTCCGTATCATTGGTAATTCTAACAAATAACTTTCCAGCAGATGTTTTATCATGAAAAGGAATATTGGCATATTGGGTAAATCGAAATAATCTATTTCTGAAATTATAGATAACCTCTTCTCCCATCATATTGGTAGTTACTGTTGCCACTAAATCAATGATGTAGCCAATCAGCACCAGACCAATATAAATTGCCCCTATGATTCCTATAGAGAAAAAACCTTGTTGCCAAATTCCGGGCACTTAAATATTGATCAATGACAATTTTTACTAAATACGGTTTAGCAATTTCGGTTAGTGATACGATTAACGATAATAATGAGACGATGATAATCGTTTTTCGATGCGGTCTGGCTAAGTCAATTACTCTTCTTAGCGTTTTATTTTTCATTGGTTTTCCCTCTTTCTTTTTTTCGTTTTAGGGACGGGTCTTAAAAAGAAGATTTTGCCATTTTTTACCCCGTCCCCAATTCGGTAGATTGTTGTAGGTAGAATTTTTGGTATAACCCTTCTTGGTTTATTAGGTTTTGATGATCTCCTTTTTGGATGATTTTTCCTTCTTCTAACACGATGATTTCGTCTGCATCTTTTACGTCGGATATTCGGTTGGAGATGATGATACAGGTTTTGCCTTTGGTTAGGTTTCTTACGTTTTTTAGGACTTGCTCTTCTGTTTTGTTGTCTAATGCTGAGAAGGTGTCGTCGAAGATGACGATGTTACTTGCTTGGAGGAATGCTCTTGAGATGACTACTCTTTGTTTTTGCCCTCCTGATAGGTCGACTCCTCTTTCTCCTATGATGGTGTCGATTCCGTTTTCCATTTCGTCTATTTCTTCTTTCATTTTGGCTTGCTTTGTACTTTTGATGATGTCTTCTTCGTCATAGCCTTCTTTGAATAGGCTGATGTTTTCTCGTAATGTGGTGGAGAATAGGAAGTTGTCTTGGGTGATGTAGCAGATGTTGTTTCTTAAACTTTCGATTGGAAGGTCATTGATGTCTTTTCCGTCAATGGTGATTTTTCCGCGTTCTACTGGGTATAGTTTTAGGAGTAAGTTCATGAGGGTTGTTTTTCCGCTGCCGATTGTTCCGATGATTCCTAGGGTTCTTCCTTCTGGAATGGTTAGGTTGATGTGACTTAGGGCTACTTCTATGGTTGTTGGATAGTTGTAGTTTAGGTCTTTGATGATGATGTCTCCTTTTATTTCTTCTTGTTTTTCTATGTTTTTTAGGTTGATTTTTTCTCGTTCTAAGTTAAATAGTTTGTCTAAACGATGGTATGAAATTTGCGCTCTTTTGTATCGTGAGATGATTCCCGGTAGCCATGATACTGGTCCATAGAATAAACCTATGTAGCCATTAAAGGCGATAAAGTCTCCTAAGGTGATATTGTTTTGCAAGACTAAGTGTGACCCGAACAATATCGTTATTCCATAACACAAACCAAAGCCTATGTTGATACTTGTGGATAAAAGCGTTGAATTGGTATCTACAGCAATATTGCTTTGTTTTAGTTTTCGATTTTTTTGGATAAATTGTTTGACTTGGCTCATTTCTCCTGAATAGGCTTTTGTGGTTCTGATACTATCTGTACTTTCTTGTACAAATTCTGATAGTTCTGTGAAATATTGTCTTGCTTTTCTGAAGTTTTGTTCTACGTATTTTTTGATTTTGATAATGGCAAATGCCGTGATTAGGATAGGGATTAAGGCTACTATGGTTAGCTTTGTGTTAACTCCTAAGACCATGGTATAGATTCCTACTGTTCCTATTGCTATGATTCTTATTCCATAACTCATGATACGGTATAGGCACGCTCTGATTTCCATAATATCTTTAGTGAAGTAGGACATTAATTCTCCGTTTTTGATATTTTGAATGTCTTCTAATTTTAGTCGAATGAATTGGTTGAAAATGATATTTTTTAGGTCTCGTTCAAAGGTTCTTGATATATAGGTGCTGAGTGTTCTCCATGGTATTCTCGTCAGTAAGTATAAGATAACCGCACCTACCAAATAAAGCAGGTATGTGGTTATTGCCGTTTTATTGGCTTCCATATCTGCCATGTAATCGATGATGATTCCAATGATTTTTGCTGGTAGTGTTAAGATATACATATTGATGAAAATAAAAATGACCAAAATGATCATTAGCCCTATATATTGTTTTAAAATAGATCGCATTACTTGTTTCATTTTTTTCTAGCATAGGTTAGCTTTCATCTCTAACCTATCTCCCCCTTTCGTCGTATTCGTAAATGTTTTAAGTTTACTTGGACTGGGTGATGAAAATTATTTTCAACTTTATCCCCTTTGTTTTTTGTTTTCTTTTTCTGTGGTAGTTTTTCATTTATCTTTCTTTGTTTATCTTTTTTTAAATTGTTTTTTATCTTTTAGTTTATTTTTTTGTCTTTTTTTATTGTTTTATCTTTTTGTTTATTGTTTTTTATTTTCTTTGTTCTCTCTTTTTTGTTTCGCTTTTATTCTATCATTTTGGGTTATTTCTTCGTTCTATTTTTCTTGTATATTTTTCTTTTTCTTGTTACATTAATTTTTCTTGTTTCATGATTTCGTATAATTGATGAATTGGTAATCCCATTACGCTATAAAAGTTTCCTTCTATTTTGCTGATAAAAACGCTAAAAAAACCTTGGATGGCATATGCTCCGGCTTTATCTTTCCATTCCTTTTTGGCTAACCACATTTCTATTTCTTGGTTGCTCATTTCTTTTAGGTGTACTTTGGTTGTGTCTAATGTGATATACTGTTTTTCTTTTCCTTGTTTTCTGACAATTACACATAGGCTGGTGTAAACTTCATGGCTAGCTCCTTGCAATTGGTTTATCATCGAAAAAGCATCTTCTTTGGATTTTGGTTTTCCATAAATTGTTTCTGCTTTTACGACCATCGTGTCTGATCCAATAATGAAACAGTCTTCTTTTTCTGGTATTTGGTCTAGTACGTCTCTGGCTTTTTGGTAGGCTAGTTGTTTGCATTGCTCTTTTATGGATAATTGTGGATCTAATTTTTCTTCTTTCTGGCTTGTTTTGGTTTCAAAGTTAAGACCCATCATAGTTAATAATTCTTTTCTTCTGGGAGAGCCAGAGGCTAAAATAATTTTCATTGGTGTCTCCTTTTTTCCGTTCTTTTTTGACAAATTGATTGTAGCATAGGTTTTGGGAAAAGGCAAGGATTTTTTATACCAAAAAACAGAGCAGGTATAGAACTGCTCTGAACTGATCATCAGTTTTTGTATGTATTCAATTTTCTAATTTTGTGATTTTCTGAAGTAGAATCCATACTAAGATGTAGCCTGACATACTACATTTCTTTCTTTTTCACTATTTTTAATGATATACGATATGATCCATAATATATCCCAACTGCAACTACTAATAATATCACAGGAAGATAAGTCATCACAAAGTTTTGTATTTCTTGTGTAGGAGAAATAGCCAAGTCCATTTTTCCGATTAATAGGAAGGCTCCTCCTATGATTAGGGCTAATAAACCAATAATGACTAAAATCTGAAGTCTTCCTTTTTCTGCTCCCCATTTAAAGACGCAAGGAATTTGTATACATTGCATTAGTCCCACTCCTAATATACTTCCTACTAGTAACCCTAAGGTTTCTATTATATTAAATTCTATCCCACTGAATTCTGGCTTGATATAACTTAAAGCTATGTTTCCAACTAAACTTGCTACTAGTCCTATTATTGCTCCTATGATTACCGCACAGATGCTTAGTATATATTTTTCTTTTACCATGTCTTTTCTAGTTAATGGCATAGATAATAGATATGTGTCTGCTTTTGCCATTTCATCATACGAAAAGCTTGCCATACTAAACATACCTAATCCAAATGTCATCATGAATATTAGCATACTACTTACTCCTTTGGCATTTGACTGGGCGATGGCTGTACCAATGAATACTAGAATGAATACAATTAGCGTTTTTTGATAGCTTTTTAATTGTAATAAGTCTTTGGTGAGTAAACCTTTGATTTCTTTCATGTTATTTATCCCCCTTTATCGAAAGTAGCATAATCTCTTCTATGCTTGGTTTATCTATACATAGTTGTTGGTATTTTTTCTTAAACTGTGTACGATTTTCTACCAATATGTCTATTTGATAACGATTTTTCTTATAGTGAATATAATCGCTTGGGTTTATTGTTTCAAAGTCTTTTTGTGAACATCTTGCTACTCCGTATTGTTCTAGTAGTTCATCTCTTGATTTGCTTAATATGATTTTTCCTTGATGGATAAAGGTAATGTAATCGGCAATGTGTTCTAAGTCAGAAGTGATATGACTAGAAAGAAAGATGGAATGTTCGTCATCTTGGATAAAGTCACGAAAAATGTCTAGCATTTCATTTCTTACTACTGGGTCTAATCCACTGGTTGGTTCGTCTAAAATTAATAATTTAGGGTGATGGGAAAGGGCTGTAGCTATTTTTAGTTTCATTTTCATTCCCGTAGAATATTCTTTTATCTTTTTTCCTTTTGGAAGGTTAAATTGTTTGCTATAGGTGTAAAATAAATTTTTATCCCATTTTTGATAGAATTGTTTCATTATCTTATCAATATCTTCTAGGTTTAAATAGTCTGATAAGAAACTGTCATCTAAAACAACTCCAATTTCTTCTTTAATTCGTTTTTCTGATGTTTCCATGTTTTTTCCTAAAATATTTACTTCTCCTTTATTTTTAGGAATGATGTTTAACATGGTTTTGATGGTGGTGCTTTTCCCTGCCCCATTTTCTCCAATAAATCCCATGATGGTTCCTTTGGGTAAGCTTAAATTAATTCCTTCTAAAGTAAATCCCGGATATTTTTTGGTTAACTTTTTTATTTCAATTGCATTTTCCATTTTTACGATTCCTCCTCATCATAAAATAATGTTACCATTTGTTGTATTTCTTGCTTGGTGATCTTAGTTAATTTTGCCATATTTACCGCTTCTTCAATTAGTTTTTCTACTCGCTTTAGTTGTTCTTCTTTGACTAATTCGCGATTTTTGTTAGCCACAAAACAGCCTCTACCCGGTCTTGTTTCCAAAAAACCTTCTTTTTCTAGTTCGTCATATGCTGATTTGGTTGTGATTACACTTACTCTTAGGTCTCTTGCTAAATTTCGGATAGACGGCAAGAGGTCTCCCGCTTTTAGTTCGTCAGTGATGATTTTGTTTTTGGTTTGTTCTTTGATTTGCAGGTAGATTGGGGTTTGTGATGAGTTGCTAATAATAATGTCCATTTTGATCACCTTCTTTTATTGTATATGTACAGTATATACAGTTTATTCTTATTTGTCAAGTGTTTTTTTGTTTTTATCCATTTGTTAGTTAATGGCTTTGAGAATGAGTCCGCTCAGAACCTAAGTCATCTGTATATTTTCCAGATAAATTTAGTCCTCCATAGCAGGGTCGTTTTAAACCCCTTAAGTCCCTCACATAGTAGCCTGTGATCGGGTTTTAAGCCTAACGCTGGTCTTAGGGAACTGTCAGACATAATTTTATCTGGAAAATATACAGATGACTTGGGTTCTGAGCTACTTTAGTGTAAATGTATTAACTAATAACATTTGTTGTTTGTTCTTAATAAACAACAAAAAATGAGTAGGTAGACATATTGTCTTATCTACTCATTTTCTCTTTTAATCAAATAGACTACTTAATCTGTTTGATGGAAGAAAAGTGATTGGTCCTTCCATATTTTCACAACCAGATATTACTTCTGGTAAAATAATTAATTCAGTAGGAATAACAAATATTCCCGGCAACTCCAAAACACCCATTAGTTTCCATTTGAGCGTACTATTTTTCTTCTCAATAATACTTTTCATCGCCAGTTCATATTGTTCTCCCTTCCTTAATATTTCCTCAGACTGATAATTGTACATATTCCAGTTAGGCCAAACTAAAATGCCTTGTTCTCCCATCCGTATGGCTTCTTCTTGAACCTTTTTTAGTACTTGTTTTCTTATTTTCATCAATAAACCCTTTCTTCCCTTTGCTAAAGTTTATAGTAACAGTACTATTATAGCTTATTTTTTTCATTTTGTAAACTTAAACTTTCCATCGATAATGTCCTGAAATTCCTCTTGTTGATTCCCACCACTCTATAGAGTCTTCTTCTCGATTTGGTTGGTTAGCATTATGAATTAAATAGGGAATTCCTTTGGCGTTACGTTTGTCTGAAATAATTCCTATATGGTCATTGGAGAAAATAACGATATCTCCCGGTTGCCATTCAGCTATTTGGGTTAGTTCATTGGTTAATTTTTCTGCCTTTCTCTCGAAAAACACCTGTAGGTTAGGTACGCGGTGAAAATCGATATTTGGGTCTGGCTTTCCTTCTACTCGTGGATATTTTTCTACGTTTGCCTTAATGTCTTCATCTACCATATCTTTTAATGAATATCCTGCTTGCTTGAATGAACGCCAAACCACGTCTGTACATACTCCTTCTGTTATTGGAGGATAGCCTCCTTGGTAATAGGCACTTTTGTATTCTGGTTTTCGTTTGGCTTCTTCTTTAGCACCGTAATAAGATGTCAGTATAGTCATCAATTCCATTTTGATTTTCGTCGTGGCTACTATGAAGAGTTTCTATGCCAAAGTCTTCAGCTGTATAAGATTTGGTTAGTATTGTAGTAATTGGAACTTTTTGACTAAGCCAATATAGGCTAACAATAAGAATGGCGATAAAAAAGATGACTAAGAAGAAGAAAATTATTTTTGTGGCTGTATGTTTTGGTGTTTGATGGTTTGTTTTGGTTTTTTGTTCTTCTTTTGGTTCGTTAGTTTGCTTTTTCTGCATTTGTTGCATTTTATCTTCCTCCTTTGTTTCTCTTATTTTCTCCATTATAATCAAATTTGTATCTTTTTTCAAGCCTTACTTGTCAGATATTAGGATTATTTGTCAGATGAATTTTTAACGTCCATATGTACCTGTTCCTAATTGGACTACTTGCGAAATGTACCAAACAGAAACGCCCCCAAATGGATATTTTTGTTGCACTTTTTTTCATTTGGATTTATAATTAAATTAAAGATACTTTTTTCATTAAAGGAGGGATTGTGATGGGAAAGTTATTTTTACTTACTGGTAGTGGTGGGTATTTAGGCAATACAATTATTCGTCAGTTGTTAATGCAAAAACAAAGAGTTAGAGGGTTGTTATTGCCTAGTCAAAAACCTGTTATTCCTGAGAATGAATTTGTTTCTTATGTTCATGGTGATATTACCGATCGTGAGTCTTTACTTCCTTTTTTTGCTAATCCTCAAGGGGATGAATTAGTGGTTATTCATACTGCCGGAATCATTAGTATAGATAATAAGATGTCTGATTTTTTATACCGTGTTAATGTTTTAGGAACAAAAAATATGATTGATTTGAGTCGTGAATGTGATGTTTCTCGTTTTTTGTATACTAGTTCTGTTCATGTTTTTCCTTCTTTATCTTCTTCTGACGTTATTTCTGAAACTCATGCCATTCATGAAAATTTGGTTCATGGTGGTTATTCAAAAACGAAAGCTATGGCTACTCGTTATTTGTTTGATTGTATCAAAGAAGGGTTTCCCGGAATAGTGGTATATCCTTCGGGGATATTGGGTCCTTATGATCCTTCTAGCAATTTTTTGGTTCAAATGGTTCATGATTATGCTCAAGGGAATTTACCTTTTGGTATTAAAGGCGGATATGATTTTGTTGATGTTAGAGATGTGGCTAATGGTTGTTTGTTGGCTTTATCGAAAGGAAAAATAGGCGAAGATTATATTTTATCGAATCGTCATTTTGATTTAACTGAGTTATTAGCCATTATTCATTCTTTTACGGGAAAAAAAGAAATCCCTATTTTGCCAGTTTGGGTGGCAAAAATAGGGTTACCGATTATGTCTTTATGGGCTAAGAGCAAGAAGAAGAGACCTTTGTATACGTTATTTTCTTTAGCTACGTTAACTAGTGGAGAGGTTTTTTCTCATCAAAAGGCTACCTATGAATTGGGGTATAAAACGAGGGATATGAAAGATACTATACGTGATACCTTAGCCTGATAAATGTGTATTTTTCCTATTGTTTGATTGTTTGTACTGCTTCTTCTAAGTTTGTATCTTCCCCTTCTTGGATTTTCCATTGAGGGGTTATTTTTGTTTTTCTGGTTCTTAAGTATATCAATCGATAACTAGCTACTAATTGAAACATAAGAAATACTGCGGAAACACCTAATAGTGAAGGGATTCCGTAAGGGTAAACTATTCCTGCAAAATATAATCCAATTGATGTACCTAGTAGTCCAACGATGTAACGATAATTGGTGTAAACGAGTTGAAATTTATTGGGAACTCGATTGATATATGGTGCTGAAACCACATTTTCATAAGCCGTTGAGATAAAGATAGACCATGTCATGGCTAAAAAACAAATGGCACTATTGTTGCTGAGAAAGCCCAAAGCATATAAGCTAAATCGAATACCATATTTGATAGTAATCGTTAGGTATTCATTTTTAGGGGTAAAGTACTTTAATGCTAATCTTGTAACCATAATTCTTTAAAATTGGTCCATACCCCTATAGAAATACTATAAAAAGCAAGCATAATTAGGATTTTCTTTTCTTCTTTTAATTGTTTGAATTTTTCTTTCATTTTAGTGCTCTTCTTCCTTTTTTTCTTGTTTGGTAAATCTTAATTCTTGAAGTTCCTCTTGTTCTGAGGTTTTAATATAGAGAGAAAATTCTTTGTTTTCTTTTTGCCAAGTTGGTTTAATTAATGGTAACAAAGGAATTACATTACTCAATAATTTTTTCTCATTCATTTCATTTAGTGATATCCATTCTGGTATATTTTCTTTGCCATTTTTTAATCCTCCCTCATATTCATTCGTAACAAATACCTCAAAATCATAAATTCTGTTTGGATATTCTACTATCATATTTCCTATATAGGTTAAATTTTTTACTGCTATTCCTGTTTCTTCTTTTACTTCTCTAATGGCTGCTTGCTTTGCTGTTTCCCCTTCTTCAATTTTCCCTCCCGGTATTTCGTAATATCCAGCTTTTGCGTTTCCTTCTGGATATTTGGCTAATACAACTTTATTATTTTTTAATACTATACATCGTGATGCTTTGCGAATTGGTTTCTCCATTTTCTTCCCTTTCTTCCCTTTTTTCTTTATTATAGCTATTAACAAAGAAAATTGTCAAGGAGAGTATTTTATTGTTTTGATTTTCTTTGTTCTATATGCTTTTTTACTAAAACACAGGCAGAAGGATTATTTCCTTAGCCTGTGTTTCTAGTTTCTTTATTTTGTATTATATTCTATTGCCGATAAAGCAGCTATTGTTCCATCGCTAACTGCTGTTGTTAATTGCCTAATATTCTTTTTTACGCAATCTCCCGCTGCGAAGATTCCTTCGCTATTTGTCATTTGCTGTTCATTGGTTACAATATACCCGTTTTCATCTAGTTTTATTAGAGGGGAAATTATTTCTGTTTCGGGAATTTGTCCGATAGAAAGGAACATTCCATCTAGGGTTAATGTTTTTTCTTTTCCTTTTTCTTCAATGACTATGCCTGTTACTTTTTCTTCTCCCTGTATTTGTTTTACTGAAGCTTGTGTGATGATTTCGATATTTTCTTTTGGTTTGATTTGATCAATTAACATGGGTTCTGCTGTTAAGTGGTCAAGGTTTTGAATGACATACACTTTCTGGCAAATGTTAGCTAGTTCTAAAGCATTTGCCATGGCAGAGTTTCCTCCTCCAATCACGGCTACTGTTTTCTGGCGATAAAAAAATCCATCACATGTGGCACAAAAGGATATCCCTTTTCCTAAAAATTTTTCTTCTTCTGGTAAACCTAATTTTTTGTATTTTGTTCCTAAGGCAAGAATAATTACTTTGGCTTTATGGGTTTTGTTTTTGGTGATGACTATTTTTTCTTCTCTTTTATTTTGTATGTTTATTACTTCGCCAAATTCTATTTTTCCTCCTAATTGTTTGATTTGGTCTTCTAGTTGTTCGGAAAGTTCTGGTCCTTTAATCGCTTTAATTCCGGGATAGTTTTCGATTAATGGGGAAGACGCAATTTTCCCTCCAATTGTTTCCTTTTCGATGATTAGTGTTTTTTGATTTGCTCTTAAGGCATAGATAGCTGCACAGATTCCCGCTGGTCCTGCTCCAATAATGATGATATCATAGTCCATAGTTTTTAGCATATGTTAGCTTTTTAGGCTATCATATTCCCTCCTTCTTTTTATTGGTAAATTTTAAATGTTTACTTTGTTTTTTCTATGTTTCTATGACTAGTTTATCCAGTTATTGTTTTTTTATGTGTCATGTATCCGTCTCCTTATTGGGCGAGTTGTCTATTCTTATACTTGTTCAACTGTGTTATATATTAATGAGAGAACAAAAAATATTTTATGCTATGCTTCCCATTAATATCCTTTAATAATATTTCTTCTCTACTAAAATCATACATATTTTTCTCCTATTTTTTTAACCTATATTTTTGATTCTTATGATTTGGTTTTTCTGGTATTGTCATTTGTAATAGTCCTTTTTCCAATAGTGGTTTTAAATATAATATCGTAAAATTTCTTGTATGTTTATATTCCATATATTCCATTATTTCTTTCTTACTATGTGGTTCTTTACAGAATTCTAATATTTTTATTTCTTGTTCATTTAACTTGGTCGGTTCTTGGTCGGTTCTTGGTCGGTCTTTCTTTTCATTTTCAAACCCATCATGTATAAATATTGTTGTAATAAAATAATCTCTTGTTTCGTTTGTTTCAAATTCTGGCTCTTTTGAACCATTATTTTTTAATGCTCTTTTTATTTTTGGAACACCTGTATTTCTGCCTTCTGTTAATTTTAGTTCTTTTAAAAATTCTCCAATTCTACGGTTTCTATATTTTCGTGCTATCATATTTTTATTTTCAATAGATTTTTCGCTTATTGAACGGTCTGGACCAGGATAACTTAGAATATGAATCCTATCTTCCATTATTCTTACTTCTATTGGCTCTCTTACATCATATCCTCTATGGTAAACCGCATTTACTAGTGCTTCTTCTATTGCTTGGTAAGGATAATTAAAAAATCTTTCCGCTTCTGCTTGTCCTTCTATTTTTAATATTTTTTCTTCTATTATAGTATTTCTGATAAAAGTTAAAGCACTTTTTATCATACTATCTATTGGTCCTTTAAATATTCTTTCTGTCATATTGTCTCCTTCTGGACCATTTCTTAAATCTACTATTTCTATTTGAGAATAGGGAAAGAACTTTTGTGGTTCATCATTGAAGAACATTAATCCAATATTTAATGGTTTCATATATTCTGGCGTTCCATCTACAATTCTCATACTTTTACATAAATCTATAAAATCCATCATCTCCGATTCTTTTAATAAATCACTTTTAATTTCATATAAGTAATTTTGAATTAGTGGTAATTTTAAATCTCTTATCTGTGCCTCATGATTCATTCTATCATCAAATGGGATTGTTCTAGCTATATCATATAATTCTTTTTGCTCTGTTTCAGTTGCTTTTACTGTGCTTGACATCTTTCTTATATAATATGAATATCCTTTTGAAAAGTCTTTATCTAGTGTTGTTGGACATTTATATGGTCTTGTTTGTCCTCCAAAACACCACACAACTAATATATTTTTATCTTTATACTGTGCTACATCGACTATCGGTATATAAGATGGTTGAATCAACTTACATTTTGTTAATAACTCTTTTTGAATTTTATCTATTTCTGATAATTCAAGTCCTGTAATTGGCATTTTAGGTCTTCCATTTTCTTCTTCTATACCAATTAAGATATATCCACCTCCCCAGTTATCTATATCATTTGCAAATGCACAAATAGTATGTAATATTGGTTCTGGATTCCAATTTTTCTTCAATTCTAATCTTGCATTTTCCACAATATTTTCATTTAATATATTTTCTATACTTGTAGGCAATTTCATAATTTCAATCCTTCCGTTATAAAATTCATAACATGATGCTATAGACTTTACTTTTTCTTATTTATATCACAAAAAGTCAAAAAAAGGAAGACTTTTCCAATTATCCTCCTTTTTTATCGTTATAAGAGTAGCTCTAATTAGGGACGGGTACATTTTGGATACTTGCCTATTCTTCTACTTCTTCAAATTGGCTATTATACAATTTAGCATAAAAACCATCTTTGGCTAATAAGTCATCATGTGTACCTTGTTCAACAATATCTCCGTGATCCATGACTAAGATGAGATCAGCATTTTTTATGGTGGATAAACGGTGTGCTATGATGAAACTGGTTCTTCCTTCCATTAAATTGTCCATTGCTTTTTGGATTTGAATTTCTGTTCTGGTATCAATGGAACTGGTTGCTTCGTCTAGTATTAATACTTTTGGATCGGCTAATATTACACGGGCAATGGTTAGTAATTGTTTTTGCCCTGCTGATACATTGCTTGATTCTTCATTTAGTACAGAGTTGTATCCTTTTGGTAAGGTTTTGATGAAGTGATGGACATGGGCTGCTTTTGCTGCTTCAATGACTTCGTCGTCTGTGGCGTCTTCTTTTCCATATTTGATGTTTTCTTTGACTGTTCCTCCAAATAACCAAGTGTCTTGCAGAACCATACCAAACATTTGGCGAAGTTCACCTCTGGTGAAGTCTTTTACATTATGACCATCGACTAATATGGCTCCTTCTTGCACATCATAGAAACGCATTAATAGTTTTACCATGGTTGTTTTTCCTGCTCCGGTTGGCCCAACAATAGCTATTTTTTGTCCTTCTTTTACCTCTGCACTAAAGTCGTTAATGATGGTTGTTCCTTCGTCATAGCCGAATTTCACATGGTCAAAGGTGATATTTCCTTGTAAGTTTTCTGTGCTTAAATTTCCTTTTGCTGTTTCTTTTTCTTCTGGCTCTTCTAAAAATTCAAATACCCTTTCTGCCGCTGCTACCATGGCTTGTAACATATTAGATACTTGCGCTAGTTGGTTGATCGGTTGGGTAAATTGTTTATTGTAACTGATAAAACTTTGGATGTTTCCAACGGTAATGGTTCCATTTATCGCAAAATATCCTCCTACTACGGCTACGGCTACATAACCAATATTTCCTACAAAGTTCATGATGGGGTGCATTAATCCTGATAAGAATTGAGATTTCCAGCCTGAACGATATAATTCATCATTAGCTACTTTAAAGTTTTTGGCTGCTTTTTCCTCTCCATTAAATACTTTTACGATATTTAGTCCACTATACACTTCTTCTACTTGCCCATTAACATGGCCTAAATAGTCTTGTTGTGCTTTAAAGTATTTTTGTGATTTTTTTACGACAAATCCAACAATGACCGCTGATACTGGTAAAATGACTAAGGAAATTAAGGTCATTTGCCAATTGATGGAAAACATCATAACTAAAATCCCTATGATGGTACATACTGAGGTAACAATTTGGGTTAAACTTTGGTTTAAACTCATTCCTAATGTATCAATATCGTTGGTGATAATGGATAATACTTCTCCATGAGTACGTTTGTCAAAATACTTCATGGGCAAACGATTTATTTTTTTGGATAGATCATCACGTAGTTTGTAAGTCAATTTTTGGGATACATTTGTCATGGTAAACCCTTGGATGAAAGAGAAAATAGCACTTAATACGTATAATGCTAATAAAGTTAATAGTATTTGCCCTATTTTCCCAAAGTCAATTCCGGCTCCTCCTGATAATTTTCCCATGATCCCATTAAAAATTTCTGTTGTGGCATTTCCTAAAATTTTTGGTCCTACTATGGTAAAAATGGTACTACCAATCGCAAAGATCAAAACGATAAGTAGGGCTAATTTGTATTTTGATAAATAATGTGAGATAAGTTTTTTGGTCGTTCCTTTTACATCTTTGGCCTTTGCGGTAGTACGCCCTCGTGCTCCCATTGGCCCTCCCATTGGTCCTGGCATTACTTATCCCCCCTTCCTAGCTCTTCCTCTGATAATTGGGATAAAGCAATTTGTCGATAGACTTCATTGTCTTTCATTAGTTCTTCATGTGTACCTTTTCCGACTACTTTTCCTTCTTCTAGAACGATAATTTGATCAGCGGTTAAGATTGTGCTAATACGTTGTGCTACAATGATGACAGTTTTATTTTTGGTTGTTTTGGATAAGGCTTCACGTAAATTGCTGTCTGTTTTGAAATCTAAGGCAGAAAAACTGTCGTCAAAAACAAAGATTTCTGGGTCTTTCGCAATAGCTCTTGCTATAGATAAACGTTGTTTTTGCCCACCAGATACGTTTCCTCCGCCTTGTGCGATTGGGTCTTGATAGGTATTTTCTTTTTCACTAATAAATTCAGTAGCTTGAGCAATTCTAGCTGCTTCTTTCATTTTTTCGTCTGACATGGTTTCGTCTGCATATTTGATGTTAGATTCGATGGTTCCTGAGAATAATACTCCTTTTTGAGGAACAAATCCTATGATGTTTCTTAATTCTTTTTGTGAAAGATCTTTTACATTGACTCCATCTATGCGTAATTCTCCTCCGGTAACATCGTAAAATCTAGGAATTAAGTTAACAACAGTAGATTTTCCACTTCCTGTACTTCCGATGATTGCTGTGGTTTCTCCTGGTTTTGCCGTGAAGTTAATATCTTCTAGTATTTCTGTATCGGCATCTGGATAACGGAAGGATACATTTTTAAATTCCACTAATCCTTTTTTTTCAGGGTTTAATTTTTTGGTTTCTGGTTTGTCTTGAATTGAGATTTTAGTTTCTAATACTTCAGTAATACGTTTAGCTGATACAGAAGCACGTGGTAACATGATGGATACCATAGAAATCATTAAGAAACTCATTACGATTTGCATTAGGTATTGAATAAAGGCCATCATATCTCCTACTTGTAATAGGCCTTGGTCAACACTATGACCTCCTACCCAAATAACTAATACCATGATACTGTTCATAATAAACATGAGCATAGGCATCATCATTGACATAGCTCGGTTAACAAAAATGTTGGCTTTCATTAATTTTTGGTTAGCTTCATCAAACCTTGTTTCTTCTTTTTTCTCTTTATGGAAAGCACGAATAACAGGAAGTCCAGTTAGGATTTCTCTGGATACTTCATTGATTTTATCGATTAATGTTTGTAGCTTTTTGAATTTTGGCATAACCAAAATAAATAGTGTTCCTACTACAAATAGTACAGCTAAAATAGCTACTCCTATGATCCAAGCTAATGAATTGTTGGTAGTGGTTAATACTTTGGTAAATCCTCCTATGGCAATAATTGGCGCATAAACTACTACACGAAACAGCATGGTCATTAATTGCTGAATTTGCTGAATATCATTTGTACTACGAGTGATTAACGACGCTGTTGAATATTCATTTAATTCTTTATTGGAGAAAGTTAATACTTTTCTAAAGACTTTATCACGTAATACTCTTCCTAAATTAGCAGCTACTCGTGATGAAAGTAGCATAACTAAAACAGCAGAAACCATACTTAGTAGTGCTATTCCTAGCATTTGAATACCCGTATTCCATATGTAGTTATTTTGAAGATCGTCTGTATTTATTCCTACATTTTGATAGATTTGTTTTATACCACTTACTGCTGCTTGTTCTTTCATGGAGTCGGATAATTCTTCTATCTTTTTGGTGTATTCTCTTAGCATCGTGCTAAATTGTTCTTTGGGCATAGCTTGTAAGATATCCATCAAATTTTGGTTTTTGATCATTTCTTTTTGAGGTTCTGGCATTTGTGCCATCATTTGCATTTTGATTTGGTTTGCTGTTTCCTCATTTTGAAAAGTGGTAAGTTCTAATAGTGGAGTTGCCATCTTACTTGCTAGTTCATCTTTCTCTTCAGGAGTCATTTGTTTGATTACGTACGCTTCTTTATCTTTGTAGTCCTCTCCTAAATATTTTTTGGCTGTTTTTTCTTCTGTTTTGGTTAGTTCTTCTGTAAGTTGCTTATATTGTTTGGTTATGTTTTCCCTATCTTCTTCTGGGGTAAACCATAATAACTGTTCTAGATCTTGTTTTCCTATTATTTCTGGAACAGATGATTCAATACCTCTAGCTTGAATTCCTGTGTTAACAATTTTAGAAGTATACTCTGGCAGAGCTAAATCAGTTTGTGATTGTACACACAAAAAGATAACAATAAAAACTACACTCCAAAACGAATTTTTCAAGTTTTTTAGTACTTTTAGCATATTTCTCTCCTTTCTTTTTGGTAGGTAGGGAAAGAAGGGGGACGCCCTTTTTTTCCCTATCGTTTTTTTCCCTATTGCTTTTTCTCTTTTAGCCATTTTTAAAGATTTAATATATGTCCTTTTGGTATCCGTCCCTAATTGGACATCGGTCATTGGTGAAATGTCCCAAACAGAAACGTCCCCAATTGGACAAAATAAATGACACTGTCTTATTATTATATGTGACACAGTGTCATTTGTCAAGTTGACTATGTAAATTTTGTGTGAATTTTACATTTTTCTGAATACTCCACTTACTTTACCTAGAATTTCACAGTTTGGTACAATGATTGGATCCATTGTGCTGTTTTCTGGTTGTAAACGGATGTGGTCTTTTTCTTTGTAGAATGTTTTTACGGTTGCTTCGTCTTCGATTAAGGCAACTACGATTTCTCCATTGTTTGCAGTAGTTTGTTTTTTGACTAGAATATAGTCTCCGTCTAAGATTCCTGCTTCTATCATACTTTCTCCTCTGACAGTTAACATGAAGGATTCACTGTTTCCAACAAAGTCGATAGGAATAGGAAAGGTATCGGTTACGTTTTCTACGGCTAAGATTGGTGCTCCTGCTGTGATTTTTCCGATAACGGGAACGTCTACTAGTTCTTTTTGGGTGTAGAAGTCTTTGCTGGATGTGTTTTTGCTTTCTCCTGCACTTCCTTTTAATAAGCGTAGTGTTCTTCCTTTTTTGTCTTGTTTTTTGATGTAACCTTTTTCTTCTAGTTTGGCTAAGTAGCCGTGTACGGTTGCTGTTGAGCTTAGGCCTACGGCTTTTCCAATTTCTCTTACTGATGGTGGATATCCATCTGTCATGATTTGTTTTTCAATGAAATTAACGATTGCTTTTTCTCTTTTATTTAGTTCTGTTTTTTTTCTAGGCATGTTTACCACTCCATTTCCTGTTTTTTGTTATTTTATCATACAAACAAAGAAATGTCAAACATTAGTTTTAATTTTTTGGGAATTTATTTGCAGAATCAAAATCTACATTTTCTTATAATTTTTTTAGGAATTATTTTATTATACAACGAAATATCTTCTAAAGTTTCATTTGTTTGCCTCTATTTTGTAACATTCTCAAAACTAGAAGAATTACCGAAGAAATTAGTATATTCTAATGTCCACTCATATTTATTTCTAGCAAAATCATAGATGTCCATGTTTTCTTTTTCGCTTTTTATAAAAATCGCCAAAAATGCCTTATTAAGCTATTTTACTATTCTTAATAAGGCATCTTTTTTATTTTAAACAAGTAGTAGGATCAACCTGCACTCCATCTTTCCAAATTTCAAAATGCAAATGTGGTTCATCAGCTACTTCAAATACTGCTGTATTTCCCACTGTTCCTAAGGATTGTTCTTTTTCTACTTTTTCTCCTTCTACAACAAATTCAGAAGTTAATAGATTAGCATAAACACTTTGGTATCCATTTTCGTGTTCCACCACAATAGTTAGTCCATAGCGTGGATCGTTTTTGATGCTTTTTACCGTTCCTGCTTCTGCTGCTTTTACTACTGTTGTTTTTTCCGCTTTGATGTCTATTCCCATATGAGTTGTCCATTCTTCTAATGTGTTAGAGTAGATTAAATTGTCTTTGGCAAATTCTCTTACTATATCTCCTTCTACTGGTTTGGCAAAGGTTAATTCTTTTGCTTTTTCCGTTTTTTCGTTGCCTGCGTTAGTTGGTTTTGTTGTATTTTGTGTAGTGGATTTGGTGGTATTGGTGTTTGCTTTCGTTGTGTTTGTGGTAGTATTTTGTGTTTTGTTGGTATTTGTTATTTCATTTGTGGTTAGTGGTTTTTGGGTTTCATTTGTTTCGTTACTTGCTTTGTTACTTTTTATTTCATTACTTGCTTCGTTTACTGATTTTCCCATTTCTGTACTGGCACTTTTGCTTTCGTTTTCACTAACAGTATTGTTCATGATACTGGCAATTTGTTCACTGCTCAAACTTCCCTTTTTGACTTCTTCATTCAAATTTCTACTGTAAAGTAATAGTCCAAAAACGATAACCGCAAGGATTCCCACTCCGATTCCTGCATATTTAATGATTTTCATCGTCATGTCATCCTTTGGTAAATTCACGTTTCTTCTATTTTCTCTTCTCATAAAAATCCTCCTTAAAATTAATGTTATTACCAGTATTTCCTATTCCAGAAATTTTATACATTAATCTTAAAGAGAATTTACTTCTTTGATTTCTACATTTTGATAAAAATGATGAATGATGTCTTCTGCTGAACTTCCTTGTTTTGCCATACTGTCTGCTCCTGTTTGGCTCATTCCTACGCCATGACCGGTAGCCTTTTACGGTAAATTTGATTTTACCTTCTTCTTTGGTTATTTCAAAATCAGTTGATCTAAGCCCTAAAATGGTTCTTGTTTCTACTCCTGATAAATTATGATTACCAAATTTTACGGTTTTTACTCGGCTACTTTCGGTATGTTCTAAAATTTTAATGTCTTCCGGATCACTAAAATTTATACTAATATCTTCGTATTTGCTTTTTAATTTATCGATTAATTCTTGTTCTGACAAGGTTACTTCTGAGGCATATTGGCTATATTCTTCTTCTCCTGCTGTTTGTACCGATTGCAAATAGGGTAGATTGCTTCCTCCCCATACATTAATGGGAACCTCTGTTGTTCCTCCACTATTGGCATGGAAAAAAGCATTTATCGGTTCATTTTGGTAGGTAATTACTTTTCCTTGTGTTTGGTATACACTATCAGAAATTTTTTGCCAATTACTATCACGTTTGCTCTCTTCCCATCTAGCTAAACGATCTTCCTTAGAGATCCAAGCTTGGCAGCAAGTAGAACTATCACAAATATCTGCATTATCATGTTTTTTATGCTTAATTTTATAAATGGTATAGGTCCTTGCTACAATAGCTTGTGCTTTTAATGCTTCTAACTCATAATCAGCCGGCATTTCAGCAGATACTACATGGCATAAATAATCGTCTAATTTAACCTCTTCTACCTCTCCTGTTTTAGCATGAAGTAATTTTATGGTTCCATATTGATGATAGTCATAAGGAGTGTCTTGGGAAGAATTTTGGTTTTGTGCTTCTTCTTGGTTTTGCTTTTCCGATTGATTTTCTATTTTTTCGTTACTACTTGTCGTTGCTACTGGTTTGGTAAAAAGAGCAGGCAAAAAGAAGAATATGACTAAAAATAGTAATAAGTAGGTTATTGCTTTTTTCACTTATATTCCTCCTTTCAGACTGTTTGGGCTGGAGGAGTCTGACTTTTCTGACTTAATTTTATGCTCTTAGGTTCAGACCCCTCCGGCCCACGCTAGCTCCTTTTTGAGCAACTTAAGTTTCCTCTCATTTTTTCTAGAATTTTTCTTTCTAGACGAGATACTTGCACTTGAGTGATTCCTAGTATTTTGGCTACTTGTGCTTGTGTTTTTTCTTTGTAAAAACGTAACATGATGATTTCTTTTTCTCTTGTTTGTAAAGTAGAGAGTAGTTGTTCTATGGCTAAGTGATTGGTGATTTCTTCTTGCTCGTCTTTTCCGGTAGAGATTTTGTCTAAGAAAGAGAGTGCTTTTTCGTCCCCTCCATCACCTATTGATTGATCTATCGATTCTAGTGGTCTACTTGATTCTAAGGCTATGATAATATCTTCTTTATCCACTTTTAGTTCTTTTGTCATTTCCTCTATACTGATTTCTTTTCCTGTTTTTCGTAAGTATTCTTTTTGGAGTTCACGTATTTTGATAGCCAATTCTTTGATACTGCGGCTTATTTTTATTTGCCCGTCATCTCTTAGATGTCTTTTGATTTCTCCTAAAATGTAAGGAACGGTATAGGTTGATAATTTTACTTCAAAGTTGGTGTCAAATCGTTTTATGGCTTTAATGAATCCCATACAACCTATTTGGTATAGGTCTTCTGTTTCGTATCCTCTTCCTTGAAAGCGTTTAACAATGCTCCAGATGAGTCCACTATTTTCACGAATTAATCGTTCTAGTTCATACTTATCTCCTTCTTGTGCACGTTTTATGCTATTCGTATCAATTTCATACATACCTATCCCCCTGTTTATTCTTTAGTAAGAAATTCAAATTCTTCGTTTTCTTTTTCTTCGTCTGGTTCTTTGATGGTTTTACTCATGCTTATTTTGGTTCCTAACCCTACGATGGATTCGACCTCAACAGAGTCCATGAAGCTTTCCATGATGGTAAATCCCATTCCTGAACGTTCTAAGTTTGGTTTGGTGGTATATAGTGGTTCTTTTGCCATGTCCACATTTTCAATCCCTTTTCCATTGTCTGAAATTTGAATGTTGATTTCCTTTCCTTTTAATTGTGCACTTACTTTGACAATTCCCATTTTATGTTCATAAGCGTGAATGATGCAGTTCGTTACTGCTTCTGAAACTGCTGTTTTTATGTCTGCTAGTTCTTCTATCGTGGGATCTAATTGGGAAGCAAAGGCAGCAACCGTGATTCTAGCAAAGGCTTCATTGGATGACTTACTTAAAAATTCCAATTTCATTTCATTATCTACCATTTCTTTCATCTTCTTTCCTTTCTTTTTTTGTTTTTCTAACTTATGTTAAGCTTTTAAGTATTTTTGTAGCTTGTCCTTTTTTATCTGCTTCCATAGGTTATACCATCTTCCTCTACATTTCCAGATAAATCAGTAACAGGAATTAATTTTAAAATTCCACTCATTTCAAATATTTTTTGTACACTTGGTGTTAGGTTAGTTACCTCTAGCTTTCCTCCTAGCATATTGGTGAACTTATATCTCCCTATAATTAACCCTATGCCCGCGCTATCCATGAAAGTAACACGATCAAAATCAAATACAACTCTTTTAGGCATAAATCTTTCAATTTCATAATCGGCTCTCCTCCTTATTTTCTGAACACTACAATCATCAATTTCTTCTGCTATTTTAAAGACCAACAGCTTGTCCTTTTCGTAAAATTTTGTTTCCATTGTTTTCTTCCCTTTCTCCTTAGAAATCAAATGAATTTGAATGTTGTTCATTCTTCCTCTTCGGTATTTTCGTGATTTATTATAGTACAACTTCCAGTATTTTCCAAGAGTAAAAAATGAGAAGTTTTGTCGAAATGATAGAAGTTTTCGACAAATAGTTATGGCGAGAAAAGAAAGAGGGAAAAAGGGGACGCCCCAAACTTCCCTAGTGAAAATTTCACTAGGGAAGTTTGGGGCGTCCCCCTTTTTCCCTCTTTTCCTCTTTGTCTCTTTTCTTACCTTTTCTATTCGTCTTCGTCATCTGTTTCGTTATACTCATATTCAAAAGTGATTTCTTCTTCTGGTTTTTTCTTTTTGGTTTCTTCTACTTTTTTAGCAGCTTTTTCTACTTTTTCTTCTTGTTTAGCTATGGTTTTGGCTACTTCTTCATTTTGAACTTTTGCGCTTTTTTTGCTCATTTGGTTAATGATTTTTTCCGTTTGCTCTTTTTTATTTTGTAGGCAACGGTTCATCATGTTGTTTGTTTTTTCCATTAAATCAGGAATATAATCAATTAGTCTATCTAAACTGCTTGAATGAGTAACTGGCATTAACCTTACATTTTCTGGTGTGATCACTAAAAAGGCAATTGGGTTTATGGTAACCCCTGCTCCTGACCCACCTCCAAATGGTAGACGATATTGAATGGCTTCTTCTTTGTCTACTTTTTTGTACTCATCAATTGTTTCTCCTTTAAATTCACTTCCTCCAGCAGCAAAGCCGAAAGATACTTTAGATATAGGAATAATGACTATGTTGTTTGATGTTTCAATTGGCTCTCCAATTATAGTGTTAACGTCAATCATGTCTTGAATACTATTCATAGCCGTAGTCATAAGACCCTCTATTGGATGTTCGCTCATGTTTTTCCACTCTCCTTTTTGGTTTATTGTGTATGATTGTATTTATAATATGAATCAATTTTATCTCAAATATACCTGCTAACTTAAAATTTATGATATTTTGATTAAAAAATAATGGTTCTACGATAAATGTTTGTTTTTTCCAATCTTTTATTTGTTTTTGTAGGAAGAAAGTGATTACTGTACTAATTACAGGAACTAATATGGCTGTTATTGCTGCGTTTTCTGTTCCGATTTGCACATATAAGTCTAATGTTTTAACCTGAATAGATAACTTTTTTATTTTTTCTAGAATTTCTTTTCTTAAGTTTGGTCTACTTAGTGCTTTTTCTTCTAACTTAGTAAAATCAATTTCCTTTATTTTTTTCTCTAAATTTAACTTTTTTAATTTTTCTGTTGTTATGGTTATTTTAGCAATCGGAATTTTATTCATGATTTTTCCTTTTGCTATGATTTCATAGTGTGGACTAATGTGACGTCCCTCTTGCTTGTGAGAAGAAAAGTAAAAGTTTTTTATTTCTATTTGGATCGATAAGGTTACTACGATTAAAAATAGGATAAGCAAAATGAATAAAAATACCATCATCATTATCCCTTCTTTCTAGTTAAGTTATATCTTTATTCTTCCCTTTTTTATTTCACTTTAAACCCAGTAAATTTTTTAAAATTTACCGTTATAGAAGACTAAATTCATGAACATAAGCTATAAGAGAGAACATTTTTCAGGCGGTCTTTCTCCTTAAATAACCTCAAAGCGTTATTTTATGAAACTAACAAAAAGCATTACTACCATAATTAGTACTAATGCTTGGTTTTATCTTAAATTTATCCTGTTTATGTATATCGATACTATTGATTCCCATTACGTAATTATAATTTATATACTATTCCTCCAGTTTAAAAAATGTATCTTTATTTCTATCAATAAGATTATGTGCTATTTCCATTTCTTCTGGCTTATTTATATAAATAATCTTAAACCTTCCAGATGTAGTTTTATTGATATAATTGTGATTTACTTCTAATATATGTACTTGTCCCCAATACAACCATTTTCCATTAATATTTTCTACTAAAAAATTTCTAACTGGTGGCATTTGATAATTTCTAATACTAGGTTTGTCTTTAAATTCAAATATTCTATCATTAAATTGTTCTGTAGTATAGGGAACTTTCAAATGTTTTTTCCAATCTAATTCTTTTGGAAATCCCTGTTCCTTTGTTATTTGTAATGTATCGTTAATTTCAATATATGATCCCATATTCGTTTCCTCTTATTCATTAAATTATTTATTTATCCATAAAACATTATCCCAATTTTCTTTTTTTCTCCACTAAAATATCCTCAAAAAGTTCTTCTTGCTTTGTTTCTACTTTACTTCTTCTAGATAATTCTAATAATCCACTAAACGCTGTCACTACTTCTTGTTTGTTATGTTGTTTTAAGGAGAAAAGTTGGTTAAAGATAAATCTTTGCTTTTTTACTAAAACACGGAACATTTCTTTTACTTTTCCCGCTACTGTATAATTTTCTACAATAGCAATTTTCTCAATGTTTTTCGCATTTCGATTTAACCTAACATTTGCTCTTTCTACAATTTGCTGATATAATTCAGGGATTAAATCTGGTTGATAGTCTTTCTCTAGTTTACGTTTAGGGAGTTCTATTTCCTCTGGTCTGCGAAAAAACTGTTTGGCATACTCTTGATAATTTTTACGAAATAGCTCACTCATGTCTTTGAATTTTTTGTACTCAATGATTCTTCGAATTAATTCTTCTTCTGTTACTTCATCACTTTCCTCGTCTTGTTTTGGTAATAAGTTTTTGGATTTTAGGTAAAGAAGAGTGGAAGCCATAACCAAAAACTCACTGGTGATTTCTAAATTTAATTCCTCCATTTGGTTTAAATAGTCAATGTATTGATCTGTCACTTCTGATAGATTAATTTCATCTATTTTCATTTTATTTTTTTCTATCAAGTAACAAAGTAAATCTAGAGGACCTTCAAAGTTTTCAATTTTAATGGTATATTTTTTGGTTTCTAAAGTGAGTATCCCTGCCATTTATTCTTCCTCCCATGCTTTTTGGATTGCTTCTTTGCTATATCCTTTTTTTAGTAAATACAACTTAATTTCTTCTGGCTCCATTGCTTTCGATTTTTTTTCAAAAATAGTTCGTGCTGATTTTTCTTCGTATTCTTGTAATTCTTCTCTATGTTCAGCGAAATAATCTTCTATTAATTCTTTTGGCAAGTTTTTAGCCATTAATTTGTAACGCAATTCTTTTTGCGACAAATTTTTTAATTGCTCAAAATTATGTACTGTACGCTGAATATAGTCTTTGTCATTGATATATCCTGCTTCTTTTAAATAGCAGATGACATCTTCTAATAAATTTTCTTCTATTGTACTTGAAAATTTGGTACGTATTTGCCCTTCTGTTCTTTTTTGATAGAGAATGTATTTTAGTACTTTTGTTTTGGCTTTATCTAATTCTTGCATTGCTGAAAAATCCATGTATCTCTTCCTTTTTCTTTCTTTTTTTTGATTATATCATATGTTAAACTATGTCTGCAACCCAAATTTCACTTAATCTTTTTTAACTCGTGGGATTCCGCTAGTTTAAAATTAGAGTTCGATAGTTCTTCCCATAAACAATAAAAATCGAAAGAACTTTTATTGCTCATCCATTTTATAATATGTTAATAAAAAACAGGAATCAACCTATGTTAACCCCCATTTTCTTTTTTATTCTTCTTCATCATTTGTATCAGGCAATTCTTCTCCTAAGCTTTCTTCAAAAGCTTTAGCAAAATTATCTCTTACCTTTTTCTCTACGTCTTCTAAGATGTCTGGATTTTCTTTTAAGAATTTTTTTACATTTTCTCTTCCTTGTCCAATTCGTTCTCCATTATAACTGAACCAAGATCCGCTTTTTTCTACTACGTCTAAATTAACTGCCATGTCTAGTATATTTCCTTCTTTTGAAATTCCTTCTCCATAGACGATATCAAATTCAGCCTCTCTAAATGGTGGTGCTACTTTGTTTTTTACGACTTTTACTCTTACACGGCTTCCTTTCATTTCTCCATCTTGTTTAATGTTTTCTATTTTACGGATATCTAAACGAACTGATGCGTAGAATTTTAATGCTCTACCACCAGTTGTTGTTTCTGGATTTCCAAACATCACGCCAATTTTTTCACGTAATTGGTTGATGAAAATTAATACTGTTTTGGATTTATTAATTGCTCCTGCTAATTTTCGTAAAGCTTGTGACATTAATCTAGCTTGTAATCCCATGTGGGAATCTCCCATATCGCCATCAATTTCTGCTTTAGGAACTAGTGCTGCTACAGAGTCTACTACGATAACATCTAATGCACCACTACGGATTAGACTTTCAGTTATCTCAAGGGCTTGTTCTCCTGTATCTGGTTGGGAGACAATTAAGTTGTCAATATCTACTCCTAATTTTTTGGAATAGACTGGATCTAAAGCATGTTCTGCATCAATAAATGCTGCTTCTCCTCCCATTTTTTGTGCTTCTGCTATGATGTGCAAGGCAAGTGTTGTTTTTCCTGAAGATTCTGGTCCATAAATTTCGATGATTCTTCCTCTTGGTACTCCACCAATGCCTAAGGCTATATCTAGGCTTAGTGCTCCTGTAGGTATTCCTTCTATTTCCATGGCTTTGAATTCGCCTAATTTCATGACAGATCCTTTACCATATTGTTTTTCAATTTGCCCCATTGCTGCTTCTAAGGCTTTTTTCTTTTCTAAATTTTCTCCCATGATTATTTTTCCTCCTTATTTTTTGTCCAAAACTTTGTTTGATATTCTTATTATACACCAAATTTTTGTTTTGTCAACTGTTTTTTAAATTTTTTTGCTAGGGAAATTTTTCCTAGGGAAGAAAAGGGCGTCCCCTTAATTTCCCTACCTACCTGCTTACTTGTACCAACCTTCAATATGATAAAATAAATTATACCAGTTAGGAGTAACTTCTCCTACTAATCCTGTACTGTAGGCTACGATAAATTTGTTGTTATATAAACTTAGGTATGGTGCTTCATTTTTATAGATTTCTCCTAAACGTTTGACATCGTTTTTCATGATGGTTTCGTCAGTTGTGTTTTTGATTTCGTTCATTAGGTTAGTTGTTTCTTCGGTTTGATAATTGGCTAAATTGTTATTGCCAAAAAATGTGGTTAAGTTAGGGCTTATGGAAAGGTTCATACTGCATAAAGCTATATCATAATTTTTATTGGTTAGAAATGTATTGTATTGCTCATTACTTGCTTGAATGATATTAATATAAATACCTTGTGCATCTAATTGAGCTTTTATGTTTTGGGCAACGGCTACTCGAGTGCTGTCACTTGCTTTGACTAATAAATTTAGGGTTAATTTTTGGGTTTTGTAGTTTTCTGTTTTTTGCCAATATTGGTTACGAAATGTCCATCCATTTTCTGTTAAGATCTGTTTGGCTTGTTCGGGGTTATAGCCTAAACTTGCATTTTGTTCTTGGTATAACCATGAGCCATAGTCTAGGGGAAAACTGGATATTTCATAACGGTTGTTGAAAATGCTAGAAATTAGATTGGCTTTATCCACAGAATAACTAATTGCTTTTCTTACTTCTGTTTTACTTAAAAAGTAATTTTGTGTGTTGAAGGCTAAAAAGTCATGTTCCCTTCCTTTCATTTCTTTAGCAGCATAACCAATTACTCCTATATAGTCTTGTAAATTACTATTTTGGGTGGCAATCATATCTAAGTTTCCCATTTTAAACGTATTGTACATTTCTCCTATAGATGAATATAAGTTAACCGTTATTTTATCTAGGGTCAGCGAAACTTTTGTATTCCACCAAGATTCATTTTTCGTTAATACTAGATAGGAAGATTGAATATCGGATACTTTATACATTCCTGTTCCTACAGGGACGATATTGGGATTAAATTCTTTATCTAAAAAGTATTGGCTAGACATGATGGGAAAAGTTAATTGGTATTCAAAAAAGGGAACTTCTTCGCTTAAATTAATTTTAACGGTATAATCATCTACTATGTCTATACTACTAATGGCTTGTACTTGAGAGGAATAAATGGAGTTTCCTTCTTTTAGTTTATCTATGGTAAATTTCACATCATCTGCGGTGAATTTTTCTCCGTCTGACCATCTAATCGTTTCTTTTAATTTGATTAAATAACTGGTTGTTCCTTGTTTTGCCCATTCTTTTGCTAAACATCCTTCTGCTTTATAATCAGAAGTTAATGAAATTAGTGGTTCATAAATTAAACGAGAAATATCTTGTACATTTTTGTTTTGGCTTAAAATAGGGTTCATGCTGTCAAAAGAAGATATTCCTAGTGTAATTTGTGTATTTTTTTGTTCAGTTGATGTTTGTACTTGTGTTTGTTCTGCTTTCTGTTTTTCTTGTTCTGACCTGAACTTAAAGATAGCAAATATCATAATGGCTATCACAAACGCTACAAATACATATTTAAAACGGTTTGATTTCATCTTTTTCTGCCTATGTTAATAATGTACTAACATAGATTTCCTTTCTAAAATCTTGATCGGTTAACATTCTGCTTTAGGCCAAGTAGTTATTTTGTATTTTCTTTTGTTATCATACCTTATCTCCTTCTTTTTTTCAAGAGATTTTTGTCGTTTTTCTATTTTTCCTTACTCATTATTACCATTCACGCCATACCAATTGTAGAGTACCCTTAAAACCATGATCCAATAACTGTTTTTCTTTATTTACAGTACTACTTTTATACTCACTTAACAGACATTTACCTTCTTTTCCAATATTTCTCTTGCTTATCTTTCTTATGGGGATTTTTACGAATGAAAATAAACTACAGAATTTAATCAATTCAAAAAACTCAATCTAATTAATCTAAAATCTTTTATCGCGCCAAACCAGTATCTAAATAAATTATTCATATTATATCTTGCCATCTTCCCTTTGTAAAATGCTATTTAAAGCAATTTATTTCTTTTTCTACTGCCTTATGATTGCTTTTGGCCTTTTTCCTTCTTTTTTTACTATTTTCTCTTTTTTTGTTTCCAAATTAACAATATTTGAATAACATATATTAAGGAAATCTGAACAGGCGATAACAATTTTAGTTTGCGCCGGGCCTAAAGTTAAATTAGGCAACAGTTGGCTAAAGGCACTTCTGTGGGACAGAACTATGTTTCCTAGGTGTGTCTTTTTTGCTTGTATCTTCGTTAAATGGAGGTTGATTAAATGATTACTATTCAACATTCTTCGTTAAGTGAATCAACAATGGTTCGTAGAATGACTTTGGTTAGTTTAGTGGGAAATTCCGTTTTAGCTACTTTTAAATTTTTAGCTGGTTTTTTAGGACATTCTCAAGCTATGATTTCTGATGCAGTTCATTCCTTATCTGATGTGTTTTCCACTTTTGTCGCCATCATTGGGGTAAAAATGGCAAATAAAAAAGCCGATAAGACTCATCCTTATGGGTATGACCGTTTGGAATGTGCTTCTTCTTTGCTTCTTTGTGCTATTTTGTTTATGGTAGGATGTATGATTGGATATTCTGGTTTAACCAATATTCTAGGAATAACCTCTTCTCCAACCATTGTTCCTAGTACACTTGCTCTTGTTGCTGCTATTGTTTCCATTATCGTAAAAGAAGCTATGTTCCATTATACTAAACATTATGCTCAATTGATCAATTCTTCTGTTTTTATGGCAGATGCTTGGCATCACCGTTCCGATGCTTTATCTTCTGTTGGGGCTTTAATTGGAATTGGTGGATCTATGTTAGGTTTTCCCCTACTAGAACCACTTGCCAGTCTTTGCATTTGTGTTTGTATACTTAAGGCTGCTATTGATATTGGTCGAGATGCTTTAGCTAAAATGTTAGATACTTCTTGCCAAGAAGATTTCGAACAGCAAATAGCTAAGTTTATTTTGGCTCAACAGGGAGTTTTGGGGTTAGATGTGTTGCATACGAGGATGTTTGGTAATAAGGTTTATGTTGACGCAGAAATCGCTGTTGATGGAAAGCTAACATTGACTTGCGCTCATGCTATAGCTCATCAGGTACATGATGGAGTAGAAAGTAAGTTTACCTCAGTAAAGCATATTATGATTCATGTAAATCCTGCTAAGTGTTGTCTTTAATTATGCTTTTGGGGACGTTTCTGTTTGCGGCATTTTTCTAATCAATGAATGAGTACATTAGGAAAATTTTTATCGCAAATGTTCTGTTCTATTGAAGCAAATATCCCTGTCCCAAAATTGGGTAAAATTGCCCTAAATTACCCCGTCCCCAACTTGGGTTAATGCGTTTATGATATCATTAAATTTCATTTTGCCACTTGCTTTTACATAAATTAAGTCTCCTTCTTTTGTTTCTTTTTGCAATTTTTGGATTAGTTCTTCTTTTGAATCTGTCATGATAACCTGATTTTTTGGTAAATACGGGCTTGCTTTTTGAGCAATGATTTTTGCTTTTTCTCCATAGGTATAGAGTTCATCAAATTGAATTTGGGAGAAAAATTCGCCTATTTCTTCGTGTAAAACATCACTTGCTTCTCCTAATTCTAACATATCTCCTAAAACAGCTATTTTTCGTTTGCTTTTCATTTCGTTTGCCGTTTGTAAACCTGCTTTCATGGAATTTGGGTTGGCATTATGGGTATCATCAATTAGCGTTGCTCCTGTTTTGCTTGTTTTTACCATAAATCTTCGTTTTATGGGTTGAAAATTGGCTAAACCTTGTACTATATTTTCTTTTTGGATACGATACATTTCTGCTACACGGATGGCTGCTATACTATTAATGATTTGGTGCTTTCCATAAGTATGTAGTGTTATTTTGGTTTCTTCTCCATAAATGGGAATTGTATATTGAATACATTCTTCTTTTATGTTTATGTTTTTAGCTTCTTGGCTAGAATACATTTTGATGTGGTAATCACTAGGTAATTTTACTTTTGCAAGATAAGCATCATCTGCATTTAAGAAAACTATTTTTTCGTTTTGCATAAACTTTGTTAGTTTCATTTTTTCGTTTCGTACTGTTTCTTGATTTTCTAGTCCATCTAAATGGGCATTTCCAATATTGTGAATTACACAAATGGAAGGTTTTACTAATTCTGAAATGTGTTCCATCACCCCTTTACTAGCAATACCTGCTTCTAGTACTGCCATTTCTTTGTTTTCTATATTGGTCATCATCCATGCAAGAAGTGGGCAAGTATTGTTGTTATTATTCTTTTGATCAGCTAAAATGTTTTTTTCCGTTGATAGAATTTGTGCTATCATATTAGTTACGGTGCTTTTTCCTACACTTCCTGTTACTGCTACGATTGGTTTATCGATATATTTACTTCGTATAGCTAATCCTAGTTCATAGACGGCTTTGTTAATATTTTCTACTTCTATAATGATGATTTCAGGATTGATTTGTTTACTTTTTGTGATTGTTTCTTCTCTTTTTTCGTAGTGAGAAGATAGCATATACCCTAAAATTCCTTTGTTTACTTCTTCTAAAATATATGCCTGTCTATCTTCTTTATTGAAAATAGGAACATAAAAAGATTTTAGTGCTGAATCTTTTGGGCTGATATGATAACAATTAATTGATGATTTTGACTCTCCATTTGAGATTTTCCCTTTCGTGATTTTTGCTAATTCATTAATCGTCATCATTTATTTCTCCTTTTCATGATAAATATTGTTCCTTCTCTTTTTGTTATGGATACATCTCTGTTTTTCTATTAAGCTACTATTTTTTCTACTTTTTATTTTATCGTTTTTTTATCTTTTTAGCAATGTTTTTGGGATATTTTTTAGCAGAAGGTGTTATACTGGTTAACACTTTTACACTAAATTAGCTCTGAACCCAAGTCATTTGTGTATTTTCCGGATAAATTTACATCTGACAGTTCCCAAAGACCCGCGCCCAAGCTTAAAACCCGATTACTGACTTCTTTGTGAGGGACTTAAGGGTTTTAAAAAGACCCTGCTATGGAGGATTAAATTTATCCGGAAAATACACAAATGACTTGGGTTTAGAGCGGATTTATTCCTCAAAACCATTAACCAGTAACAACAGAAGTGTTACTGGTTGTTATTATTTACAGTCATACAAATTTTAGAGTAACATAGATAAATATGTTTATTGATTGTCTAGTATTTAAAATGACCGCTTTAGTAAATGTTATGACGTATGTCAAATATCCTTTTTAGCCACAGAAAAAAGGAATACAAAATATTCCCTTTTTCCGTCTTCTACTATTTTATTGTGCTTAATTCCAAATTCGTTATTGAAATTTCATAGGTATCTTTAAATTCAATCCTTTCGTTTGAATATAATTTTGCATAGTTTCTGCTTTGTATCCTTCCATATAATTCAATTTTGCTTTTTTTACATAAATTTTCAAATGCAAATTGAGCTTTTTCTTCCCAAACTATACAGGGAATATAATCATCAATTTCCCTTTTTCGATTAATGACTACTGATAACTGGGCTATTTTTCTTCCAGTTGGTGTTTCTCTAAATATAGGATCTTTTGTTAAACAACCTTTCAAATAGATGAGATTGTTTTCTTTTGTTTCATCCCATTTTTCCCCTAATATGCGAATCATTTTGGCATATAAAAACAATTCAAGTTTTGGGCTGTTTTCTATTTTGCGGAAAGAATGAAATTGGCCTCCTACCTCTATATTTTGATTGAAGAAAATTTCCCGGAAATTTTCAGGCAAATATTTTTCTGATACAACTATTGGAACAAAATCTTCTACTCCACTTTTTCTTGGTACTTTTACTCTTGTTTTGTAAAACTTTTCTTTACCAACATTGTGGCTATACTCCAAATTTTTTTCCATTGTTCCCCTTATCCAAGCTTTGTTAGACTGATTGAATAATTTATTCTCTTTATCTAATTTAGTAAAGAATTCCTCTATTCCTGTTATCCAGTATTTTGCCATTTTTCTTAGTATATGTCAGCTTTTAAGCTAACATTTTCCCCTTTCTTGATGTTAATGAATTTTGTTGCAGATCCTAAAAAATGCTTTTAACTCTTTCCTCCTGTCTTATTTTGTTTTAGTAGAAGATTTTTTCTGTTAATCATTAATACCAATTTTGGTATTAATGTAAAAATTCAGAAAATGTTTCTTCTTTATTTTGTATTAAACTACAATAAGATTATATCACAGATTTCCTCGAAAATCTATGTATCTACTACTAATGGTATGAGTTTTTTTCGCTGGGGAATCCCTTAGATTTCAATATTTTTAAGCTCTAAGTTATAATTTGATTAAATTTTTCTTGACTTAAACTACTTTTAGTCTACTATATTTCTTATTAAAGTTCAACCTTAATAAGCCAAAAGCTATATATTTTTTGACCTTTTTTCTTTAGTTTATTAACATTAATTCACTACATTTTTTATCTTTTAATAAATCTATTATATATTTCTTTGTACTACCAGTAAAGTTATTTGCTATTTCATATCTTCCTGCATATACTATTCTACTTTCTTTTCGTTTCTTTACTACTTTTGGTTCTGGTATCCTACTTGCTAGTTCTTCTTTTATTTTCTTTTCTGCTTTATTTGTTATTATTTCTGTTATTGTTCCATTCATTTTGTTCATTATTACTTTTAATAGTGCTTCTGCTCCTAGTACACTCCAACTTGTTCTGTTTTTCTTCATTCTGTCTCTACATGTACAATACATGTGGCTCTCTTCTGATCCTAATGATGGTAGTTCTTCTTTTAGTTCTTCTAGTTGTTTTTCTTTATATCCCAGTTTCTATTGATATCTTTGTAACCCTTTTTCATTATTTCTTAGATATTCTTCTAATTCTTTTACTTTTTCTAATTCTGCTATTTTGTTATCTGTTTCTAATTCTACTTTGTAATTATATATTAAGCTAAATATATCTTTTGCTTGTTCTGTATTTTATCATCGACATTTTCAAATTTACTAATTAATGTATATCCCCAATCAAAAAATATGTATTTATATTTCATCTTATTTTTCTTCTCCTTTATCTTTTACATGATGTATTGCTTCAACAATCTCATGTTCGAAAAATCTTTCTTGAAATTCTACTAATGCCTCAATTTGTTGTTTAGTATATATCTTTTCTTCAGGAGCAATCACTAATTTATCGTCATCATCATCCAATCTATATATTGCAGCTATACATTTCCCTTCATATTCTTCTACTGGTTCAAATATTCCTACTAGATAAGCATCTAATTCTTCACCATCACCACTAATTGTGTTTGGAACATATCCATAATTAATTGGATAGATAAAATTCCATTTAGGATGCTTTGAACCCATTGGTCTATCCATAACAATTTTGACTTTTTTACCTAAAAAATCTTTATAACTTACTTTTTTCATTTATACTATCCCTTCTAATATAATTTATTGTATATCATATCTGTCTTCTTTTTATCCCCTCCTAGCCAAATAGACTAATCTGTTTTTCTTCTCTTTCTTTTTGATAGGCTTCAATAATGTCTTCCATACGATAAAGCAAATGGTTTTTCTTACACTCTTCTATGATTACTTTTTTTAGTTTCTTATTTACTGGCTTACAAAAATACTGATTTTGATACATTTGTTGATACTTTTGCTTTAACTCAGGAAATAACTCATCTAATTTTTGATAATAATAATCTCTTTGATTATCACGCAGAGTAACGCCTCCCATCGTAAACACGAATTTTGCCCCATGGCTTGCTGAGGCTTGTATTACTTGCCTGATGTTTTCTTCTGAATCGGTGATAAATGGTAAGATCGGCGTCATTAGTGTTCCGGGTAAACAGCCCTGCTTTTGCTAGTTGTTCTAAGGCTAATAGTCGTTCACTGGGAAGGCTAACGTGTGGCTCTATTTTCTTAGCTAGTTTATCGTCTACTGTAGTAATGGTATATTTTAAAATAACATCTGCATGTTGATTGATTTCTGTTAATAGGTCAATGTCTCTTGCCATTAATTTACTTTTTGTTTCGATGGATACCCCGAAACCATATTGCTTAATCAAGTTAAGGGCTTTTCTTGTGATTTGCATTTTTTCTTCCCAAGGGTTATAGGTATCTGACATTGCTCCAATGCCAATAACTCCTTTTTTTCGTTTGCTTTTTAATTCTTTTGCTAGGATTTCTATTTCGTTTTCTTTTGCACGTACTTGATCAAAGTTTTCGATTTGGTAGCAACTACTTCTACTATCGCAGTAGATGCAACCATGGCAACATCCTTTGTATAAGTTCATATTATAGTCAATACCAAACCATTCTTTTCCATAAGTTGCCTTTTGTAAAATTGATTTTGCTTTTATCCATTCCATGATTCGTTTTCCTTTTTTACGGGAATACGGATAACTGTTTTTAGGTTTTCTGGTTTGGTTTTTCTTGGGTCTCCTAAATAGATTTCATGGTGTTTTCGCCTTGTGCTAATATCGTTTTGGTATTCGTTTTCTTGAATATACTCTTCTATCGTTTGAATGGTTCTTGGTTCATCATCATAAGGTCCTTTGTGCATACATTGTACACATAGACCTTCTGTCAATTTTTGATAACTTACTTTTTGGTAATCTAATTCTGGCTTTTTCTTTTTTAATTCTGCTAATGCCCATTGGTATACTTCTTCTGTTACAAATTCGGGTTGCCTAATCATAGAAACCCACTGAAATTTACTCTTATCGATTTGGAAGAAATCCGGTTTTTGATTGTTTTCTAACCACCATAATCCTTCTAATGGAGGAACAACATAATCAAAATATCCTTCTGGCTCTTTATGCTTCATTTTACTCATTTTGATGGTGAAGGAAAGTCCATAGAGGATACTCATGGCATTTTGATATTCTCCATTTTCGCTATTGGGATTTCCTTTTCCTTGTACTTGAATAAATATCATTTCTGGTACATCGATTACCATTGGTTTGGTTTTGGGTAAATATAGGTCTTTGTATTCCTTTTTATAATCTACTTTTTCCATTTTTCTTAACCTTTGTTAGCTTTTTAAGCCAACACCCTTTCTTTTTCCTTGATTTATCTTTTTTCACTTTCCTTATTTTTAAGTTAGCTTTACCTTCTATTTTGTCTATTCTTTTCCTACTAACTTTTTAAAACTATTGCCATTTAGTATCGTATTAGAAATAAATTTTCCGTCTTGAAAGTTTGCCCAATTAGTAAATACACATGGTGTATTTTTTGCTTTTTCTAATGTATCTACTTTTTCGATGATTAGCGGAATTTGTAATTCCTCTGCTGTTTTTTTGACTTCTTGAATGGAATGTTCTACAAATGGGCATTGATTACTGTAGTATATCGTGAATTCTTGTTGCTCTACTGATTGTTTTATTGCGTTGTCATTAAATTTTGGTTTTGCCTTGGTAAAGGGTAAAGCTAATAATTCATATTCACCAATGTTGTCTACTACTTCAAAACCATACTTTTGGAAGAATTTTTTGTCGGCTAAATATGGCTTTTTCTTTTGAGAAGTGACTACACATATTCCTTTTTTGTTTTGCTCTTTGGCTCGATTAATGACATAGGTTAATAATTGTTTTCCATGTCCTTGTCCTTTAAAACTACCAGCTACCCATAAGCAGTAGATATACAAATAGTCTTCTCCCGATATAGGACACCATGCTTTTTCTAATGGTGCATATTCAATAAATACTTTTCCTCTTGCGTTTAATTTTCTAAATTCATGGCCTTCTGCTAGACGTTTGCTTAGCCATTCTTTTTTCTCGTTTACGCCTTCTTGGTGTTTTTTGTCTCCAATGGCACAACAAATGTGCTCTTCTTCAAGGGTTTCAAGAGTTATGTTTATATATTCTTCCATTTTGCTTCCTCCTTATTTTATGGCAATATAGACATGGATTTCTTGGTTTTGTGAATCTGTGCTGTTATTTTGGTATTCCTCAAAGTCTCCGGTATAGGTTCTATCTAAATCCATTTTCCATATTTGAGACCAAAGTTCTCGCACTGATTTTTGTATGTCTCCATGGGTGATAAATTTGGCATATTTCCCTTTGGGAATTGTCTTGATTACTGTGTTTGGTAGTGAAGTGGTTTTTGCGTTAACTTCTACTCCTGCTATAAATTGATAGGTTCCTGTGTAGTCACTTGCGTAATCTGTATATAGCCCTATGGTTTTGGTGTTTATTTTTCCTTTGATTTTGCCAGCTAATCCTTTGGTGAAAAAGGTTTGCCAAGTTTGCTCAATTTCTTGCGTAACTGTTTTTGATTGATTGCTAGTTTTAATAGCGATCCCTTCTACTTGTTTTTCTTCTAATTCTACGATTTCATAATTCATTTTCTTACCTCCTAAATGAATTATAACTAACTAAATTAGACAACTGTATGTCATGTTTGATAACGAGCTAAACTTTTTTTTAATTTTTCTTGGACAATGGCTTGTACTTTAGTTGGAGCTTGTACTTTTAGGTATTCCCCAAAGGACAATAAATATCCATAAATCCAATCACTTTCCGGGTAGGTTACTTTGACTAAAAAATTGCCATTTTCTTGTTTAGTAATATCTTCTGGTTTAAATTCATCATAAACACGAAAAGCCATTTCTTGCGAAATTTCTAGGCTTAAGGTTATGGTTTTTACTTCTACTTTTTTTAGGTTATCGGTAGGTAATTGTCTTTCAAAGTGTTTATTGGTTAACTTAAAATCTCGTATTCTAGCAATTTTGAATAAACGATAATCTTGTTTTTCTTCACAATAGGCTTTTAAATACCATGCTTTATCTTTAAAATAAATTTGTAATGGTTCTATTTTTCGTTTGCTTTTTTGCCCATAGGAATTGTAATAGGTAAATTCACCTACTGTTTTGCTTAGTATGGCTTCGCGAATAAGGGTGAAAGTATGATCTGTTTCTCCTTTTGTTCCCCAATCTGAAAAATCAATTTCAATCCAATTGTTTTGCTTTTTTTGAAATAATGTACTCATTTTGGTTAATATTGTTTTTTCTTCTTGATTGGTTAGTTTTTCTAGGCTTTGCAATGCAAATAGGATTTGATTTTGTTCTTCTTCGGAAAGAAGTGATTTATTAAATACATATTCATCTAATAAGCAAATTCCTCCTCCGTTGCCTTGGGTTGTGTAAATGGGAATATTGCTACTACTTAATATCTCGATATCTCGGTAAATGGTTCTTGTGGATACTTCAAATTTTTCGGCTAATTCTTTTGCCGTTATACTTTTTCGTTCTAGTAAAAGATATACTATTTCAAATAATCGGTTAATTTGCATTTTTCTTAATATAGGTGTACTTCTAAAGCTAACCTATTTCTCCTTTTTATATTGTAATATGTTGATATGAGAATTATTTTTCAGTTTTATTACCAATATTATTGTAACATATGAGTTGAAAAAAAGAAAGAAGCAGAAAAAAAGAAGATGCCCCAAACTTTCCTAGTGAAAAATTCACCAAGGAAGTCTGGAACGTCCTCTTTTTCTTTTATTTTCCTATAAATAGTTGTACATACATTTTTCCATATTTAGGACTATTAACTACTCCGATTCCCGTATAGTTAAAATTACTATTTAGAATATTTGCTTTGTGACCTGAAGAGTTCATCCAAGCGTTAACTGCTCCACTATTACTTGAGTTTGCTGCTATGTTTTCTCCTGCTGTTCGGTAAGAAATTTTGAAACTTTTTAGCATATCAAATGGTGATCCGTAGGTTGGTGATTGATGATCAAAATAATTTTTATCTACCATATCTTGTGCTTTAATTCTAGCTACACGTTGTACTTCACTATCTGATTTTAAGGCTGGTAATCCATTTTTGGTTCTTTGGGCATTAATTAGATTGAATACTTCGTTTTCGTTGGCATTCATGGTGGTTGCATTGGTGTTATTATTGCTGTTTGAATTGTTATTTTGGTTATTGTTGCTACCAGTATTGGCATTTGGATAAATAGCTTTGACGTATTTTTGACTAACTGCTCCTACATAGTCTCCTTCTACTTGTACGATATACCAATCTCCTACTCCTGCAAATACACGAATGTATTCATTTTTGTTGACTGTGGCTACAATCCCATATTGGGTACCTGGTCCACTTCTTACATTTAATTTTGTAGCTGTTACTAATCCTGTTGAAAAATCTAGTTTATAATAATGTTGCATTCCAAAGGTAGTAGTAAATCCTCCGATAATTAGGGTAAAAACGGTTAGCATGGCTAGCTTTAGTATTGTTTTCTTTTTGATGCAAATAACTTTCATAACCATCTCCTTTTTATTTTCTCTTATTACACTATATTACCTTTAGAATGTCCATTATGTTTTCTTTTTTCCTTCCTCCTTTTGTTAAGATTTTAATGAATACCCATAGGCGACTAGGGTATATTCTTTTTTTCCAATAGGACAATGTTTTTCACCTAAGAGTATTCCTCCTATTTTTTCATAGAATTTTCTTGATGGGTAATTTTCTTTTAAGCACCAAATGATCGTGTTATGCTTTTTTTCTTGTTTTAATTTTTGTTTGGCATAGTTTACTAGTTCAGTTCCTATTCCTTCTCTTAACCTGCCTTCCTTTACGTATAAGCCTTCAATTTCCGCATCATAACGTAGGAATCTTTCTAGTTCATCTACTCGGTTACCGTATTTCATATACCCAATTACTTCCCCCTCTTCTTTGGCTACTACATATTGGTTTTGATGAGTGGTTTTTTTGAAATTTTCCATGATGCGATTACGTTTTGTTTCTTGAGTTAACCCTGCTAAATAGCTTTGTTCTACGATTCCTTGATAAGCATTTTGCCAACATTTTACTAGTAAATCGGCTACTTCTTCAATGTCTTTTTCTTCCATTTTTTGAATGTGAATCGTGTTTTTCATTTGATCACCTACTTTATTTCTTTGTTTTGGATGTATTCTCCTGTAAATTCTTCTTTTAGGATATCCATGTAAATTAAGTCATAATGCTTCCCATTAATGTATTTACATTTTCTTCTTCTTCCTGTTTCTTTAAATCCACATTTTTCATAACATCCATATGCTCGCTTGTTAAATTCCATAACGTGTAATTCAATGTTTTTTAAGTTTAAATAATTAAATCCATAATCTAAAATGAGGTGAATGGCTTCTGTTCCATACCCTTGACTTCTGGCTTGTTTTTCTCCAATGAATATGCCTAATGTTGCTATTTGGTTAATGTGATCTATATTTTCTAACGAAATTGTTCCTATCATTTCGTCTGTTTCTGCTTTTATGATTGAAAAATTTGCTTCATCTTTATTGTGTTTTTCTAGGTATTCTCTTTCAGCCTCTAGGGTTATGATTTGGTGACTTCTTCCTAGATAATCTGTGGTGGAAAAGTCATTTAACCATTCTGTGAATTGTTCAGCTTCTTCTATTCTTTTTGGTGCTAAATAAATTTTTTTGCCTATTAGTTTTTTGTTAACTTTCATTTTGGTTCCTCCTTTTATTTGGTAGGGAATAGGGAAGAAAAGGGGACGCCCCCAAACTTCCCTAGGGAAATTTTTTCTAGGGAAGTTTGGGGCGTCCCCTTATTTTCCCTACTTAAGATATAGAAAAAAATCTCGCCAAAGAATCTTGCTTAAGACTCCTCAGTAAGATTTTCTTACTTTCCGTGTAAGTAACCTTTTTTGGTTACTCTGTACCGCTTGGTTTACCTAGGTACACTCTTAATGGTGTTTTTATTTTAACATCTTAATTGGTATTTGTCAATCTTTGGTTGAATTTTAAAAATGTTATCATTTCCTCTAAATTTTCTTTTTCTACATAATTTGCTCCTTGAGTAAACAGTTGTATCAT
>JAETPW010000075.1 GCA_021771025.1 Clostridiaceae bacterium | reverse complement strand
CGGAAAATATTTCTCTATTTGATGATGATATTAGAAAAATGGTATGTGTTGGTGAGTTGTTACAGCAAAAATATGACATTGCCGTAACTAACCCACCTTATATGGGGAGTTCAGGATTTAATTCCACACTCTCGACATTTGCCAAGAAAAATTATAAAAATTCAAAAAGTGACTTATTTGCAATGTTTATAGAACGATGGAATCATGCACTTAATTTTGATGGGTATAATTCAATGGTTACTATGCAGTCATGGATGTTTTTATCAAGTTATGAGAGCATGCGAAAAAATATTATCTCAAAGTTAACAATAACTAATTTAATGCATATGGAAAATATGGTTATGGGAATTGCATTCGGAACGGCAGTCGATAGCCCAAAAAGTTTACCTATTACTGGTAATCGATTCAATCAAATAAGTCAAGACGAATTCACTAAAATTCCGGGACAGCCGATTTCGTATTGGGTAAGTGAAAACTTAATTCACCTATTTCAAAAAGAAACCATTGCTGATTATGGATTTGCAGGAATTGGTATGCGCACTGGCAATAACGAAAAATTTTTAAGGCGGTGGTTCGAAGTAGATGCAGGCCTGTTCAACCCCAATTTAAAAAACATAGATTCTCAAACTAATTCTGATAAATGGCTGCCATATAACAAAGGTGGAGAATTTAGACGCTTTTACGGAAATAATGAATACATTGTCAATTGGCAAAATAATGGAAATGAAATAAAAAAAGAGACCAAGAAAAAATATCCACAATTAGGTGATAATCTAGGGTGGAAAATAAGCAATGAAAAATATTATTTAAAATCTGGAATCACATGGACTGGAGTATCCACTGGAAAATTCAACGCCCGTAAATACCCTAATGGATTTTTATTTGACTCTGGGGCAAATGGATTATTCTGTTATGATAAATCTAAAGAAAATTATATTCTAGGATTATTAAATACCAAGGCTATTAACTGGATACTTCAATTAATTAATCCCACTATTAATTATGGAGCAGGCACAATAAGAAAGATACCCGTAGTTTATAACGAAGATTTCAAAACAAAAATTGATGAAATTGTTAATATTCTATATTCAGGGGCACATCATAATTGGGATAACTATGAAACATCTTGGGATTTTAAATCTCATCCATTGATTTAATTCATGATTTCGTTATTGGGAAACGAATGGATGAAGTTGTGACACCAAAGCAAGGATTGGCTACTGCCGATAATAATCGTTTTTTACGTGAATGGTGGGAAGTAGAACATGA
>JAETPW010000036.1 GCA_021771025.1 Clostridiaceae bacterium | reverse complement strand
GTATCAACATCTTGTTCATTCTATGCACCATATATCAATTCATCAGGAACGAAAACATGGTCATGGTTTAAAACAGCAGAAGAAGCAGCGAATGGAACGCCAAATTACGCAAGAGCCTGGGATAACGATTATGTGTTTATTGGACATGCTTCCTTTCCGTTCGTGGTACGCGGTGGCTATTGCAGCGGTGGTAGCGGTGCCGGTGTGTTCGGTTCGAACATGACTGATGGTTACGGCAGCAACTACAGCGGGTTCCGCTCGGTCGTGGTGTTGTAGTGCTCTATATTGACACTACAAGCGTGCAATAGATCAAAACTAGAAAAAAATAGTCATTTTCTATACTTAAAAACCAGACTACCTCAAAACCAAAAGTGATCAGACACAAAGGTTCGCTAAAAATGATAGAATCAAATACAAAAAATTATAAATCCCAAAAGAGTTGTATAAAGCATTACAACTCTTTTCCTAAGGCACGATGAGTACGCTCTTTAACTAACAATGGGGAGTGAAAAAACTGTGTAACAAAAATAAGAAAATTTTCCAAAAAGCTTGAAATATGCCTATTTAGTATGATATAATAAAAACCGGTTTGAAAAAGGGAGGAAATAAAATGAAAAAGAATTTTAGAAAAACAAATATCGTATGTACAATTGGACCAGCTAGTGAAAAGAGATTAGACGAAATGATTGCAGCAGGAATGAACATGGCAAGAATCAATTTTTCTCATGGAAGTTATCCAGAACAAGAAGAAAAAATTAATGATTTCTTAGCCATTCGTAAAAAATTAGGTGTTTCTGTAGCCATGCTATTAGATATGCAAGGTCCAGAAATTAGAACAGGAATGTTAGTAACCGGAAAAAATGAGAAAATCATGTTAGAAGATGGACAAGACTTTGTTTTAATGAATGAAGATATTGTAGGAGATAAAGATAAAATATCGGTTAGTTATAAAGAGCTATACAAAGATCTAAAACCAGGAGATACCGTTTTAATCGATGATGGAGCCATCGAATTACGTGTAGAAAAAATAGTAGAAAAAGATATACACTGTAAAGTAGTTCATGGAAATAAATTAGGAAGTAGAAAAACCATGAATATACCAGGTGTATCGGTAAAACTACCAGCATTAAAAGAAAAAGATATTCAAGACTTAAAAGACGGAGCTAGAGTAGGATTTGATTACGTAGCAGGATCTTTTGTAAGAAGTGCAGAAGATGTAAAAGCCATCCGTAAAGTATTAGACGATAATGGTGGACAAAACATCAAAATTATTTGTAAAATTGAAAATCAAGAAGGAATCGACAATTTTGAAGAAATTTTAGCAGCTTCTGATGGAATTATGATTGCTCGTGGAGACATGGCAGTAGAAGTTCCATTTGAAAAAGTACCAATTGTTCAAAAACATTTCATCAAAAGATGTAACGAAGAAGGAAAAGTAGTAATCACAGCAACACAAATGCTTGAAACCATGCAAGATAACCCATTACCTACAAGAGCAGAAGTAAGTGACGTAGCCAATGCAGTATATGACAGAACAGGATGTATCATGCTTTCTGGAGAAAGTGCTATGGGTAAATTCCCAGTAAAATGTGTAGAAACAATGAACCGTATTGCTAATTCTATCGAAGGATCTATTAATTATTGGAAACGTTTCAATAAAAAGAATTTTCAAATTAATCCAGACGATTTAGAAAAAAACATCGCTTATACTACTTGTGTAACAGCACAAAATATTGAAGCAAATGCAATTGTAGCTTATACTCATAAAGGTGATTCTGTACGTAATATAGCTGGTATGGGACCTGGATGTCCAATTTTTGCAGTAACTGATTGTGAAAAAACCTATTATCAATTAGCTCCTGTTTGGAATGTGTACCCAGTACTAGTTCAAGGAGAAAAAACCATTGAAGATACTATTTCTAAAGGTATTGAAAAACTAAAAGAACAAGAATACCTAGAAAAAGGAGATAAAGTTGTTTTAGCTGGAGGACCAAAAATTTTACCAGATGCTACTGAAAACAAAGTAATTGGTGGAGTAGTAAGAGTATAAAATCATACAAGAATAAAAAATGCTAAAGAAGTTAACCCTTCTTTGGCATTTTTTTTTGAGCAATTTTTTAAGGAAAATACATTCTCGCGAATGAAGATAGTGAAAAATCACTAACGATATCCTCTTGAAAAATGACTAAATTTAGGCACTTCCCTGAATTATTACTGGTTTAACTAACAATTTAAAATAGGATCATTAAAATAAATTGTAGCAATTGTCGAATTCAAACATATAATGTTACTAAAAAGGAGGAATTGAAAAATGTTTAATAGAAGAAAATGCTATTGCATGAATAATAACTACCAAGCGAATATGTGCGAATTAAAAAATGACATTTTGGAAGACAAATGTAGTAACGTAAGCTCATATGAAGATCCTATGGACAGTTGTGATTGTGGATTTGACGAAGAAATGAGCGTTTTTCCAGAAAATCCAATGTTAGCACAAAGTTATGTTCCTATTCAATATATGGATAAAACATTCAAACCATGTGTTGGATTAAAAATGGGAACCATTTTCCCAGAATTAGTAAGCCCATATGTTCCTTGTCAAGATATGGCAGAACAAAAATGGATTGAGGAGAACAATAAAATAGGGAAGGGGTGTAATAAATGTTGTTAGAAGAAAATAGAAATTGTGGATGTGGATGCGGTTGCCATAACAATTCACAAAATTATATGACATCTCCTGTTAAAGTAACAGAGGAATGTGGTTGTGGTGTTGAAGCAGGTACTGTTTTAGCAGCAGATATTTCCTCTTGTGGATGTAATGCAAATGAACCTAATCGAGTAGTTGACTGTGAAGCTAGACGTAAAATGATGCAAGAAATTCGTTGTTTAGAATTTGCTATTAATGACTTAGCATTATATTTAGATACTCACCCAGATGACCAAAAAGCACTTTGTTTACACCGTAAATATGCCAAAGAAGCCAAAGAATGTAAAGACAAATATCAAAAAGTATTTGGACCTTTAACCATTAATTATCCATGTAACAAATGGAGATGGCTTGAGGAACCATGGCCATGGGAAAGGGGGAATTTCTAATGTGGACTTATAATAAAACATTGCAATATCCAATTAATATCAAGTGTACAGATCCAAAACTTGCTAAAGTCATTATCTCTCAATACGGTGGACCTGATGGAGAATTAGCTGCTTCTTTACGTTATTTATCTCAACGTTTTGGTATGCCAGATCAAAAAGCGAAAGCTATATTGAATGATATTGGTACCGAAGAATTAGTTCCTTGATGTTGTCAATAGCTAAAGACATTGATTACAACTTCGGCTATTGACTGTAAAATGTATGTTTTTAAATTTGCATTTTTATGTAAAATATGATATAATCAATATGTATCTAATATGCAATTTATGGGAGGAAATTCAATGAGTAAATTAGACATCATATTACAGGGAGATGAGTATATGTATAATCTCCATCAAAATCTTCAACAAGAAACACTTTTTCTCTTACAAAATCGGTTAAAAATGGAGTTGGCAGAAATATGGTTGTTAGAGATGGATCAAATCGATTTTACAGAAACTTTTCAAACAGCTTACTCTCTGTATAAAAGAGAAAACTCCCTGATTCCTTATGAAGAATTTTGCGAGGAATTGAAAAGAGTAGCAACTACACTCTTGAAAAAATACGACTTGGATACTTCAAAATGGAATGGCAGTATTGTTATGTTGAGTTCAGTGTAAGGCACTGGACTCAATTATTTACATTTTAAGAGTCTTTGGATATATATGTAATTCAAAATTTGTTAAGTCAGAGTCTCTTTTTATAGCTTTTTCTATTTTTAAATAGGTAACTTTAGATAGTATACTTTTTAGTAAAGTGTTTTTATCGTCTGCTGTTTCTAACTTATAATATAAATCAATTACATTTTCTAATTTAGGTATCATAATATCTTTTTGATTTTGCATTTCATTGTTTTTATTTAACAGTTCAGTATATTCTTTTAGTTTATTTTCTAAACTTTCAATGTTTTCTTTTATAGTTTTCGAACGATTTATAAATTCATCTTTACTGTAAATTCCATTTTCTAAAAAGTCATATATTTTATCAAGTTTAGCATTTTCCTTTTCTAATTCTTTCTTAGTAGTAACAATAGATTTTTCAATTAATTTATTATTTTCAGCATTTGAATTATCATTAATTTCATAATCTACTTTATAATTCTTAAGCCATATTTTTAATGCTTCAATAATCTTGTTTTCTACAATATACAGTTTAGAACTTATATTATCACATTTTGAATTGGAACATATAAGTGTTTCAGGTTTATCTGCTTTTGTATAAGGTCTTCGTTGCATATGTTTACCACATTTTTCGCAAAATACTAAACCTACTAATGGATTTTGAATAATACTACTATGTTTTACTTTTGGTGTATTTTGCTTTCTTTTTTCTTGTACTAATTCCCATGTTTTATTATCAATAATAGGTTCATGCAAACCATCATAAATTAAATAATCTTGATTACGAGGTCTACTAATGATAAGATGTCCATTTTTTGTTTTCTTTTTTTGCTTTCTTCTATTCCAAACAATTTTACCAATATAGGTAGGATTAGAAAGAATATCTTTTACAGAAGAAATAGTCCACTCATTTGAAATTCTAGGTTTTAAATTCATATCATTTAACTGTTTTACAACAGAGCCTATGGTATTATTTTCAAAAGTATATAATCTAAAAATTTCTTTTACAATAGGTGCTTCATCTTGGTTAATAGATAAGGTGTAACCTTTTGTATCTTTTAGTTTTACTCTATCATATCCAAAAGGAGCAATATTTCCAACAAATTTACCTTCAGAAACAGAAATTTCACGACCTCTTTGCAAACGTCTATTGATTGTCTTATATTCTCGCCTAGACATAAATAATCCAAACTCAAAATATTCTTCATCAAATTCATTATCTGGGTCATAAGTTTTAACAGGGGTAATAATTTTTGTATGAGAATATTTAAATGCTTTTGAAACTCTACCTTGATCAGCAGTATCACCACGAGCAAGTCTCTCTACTTCAACAACTAAAACACCAGTCCATTTTTCATTTTCAACATCTTTAAGAAGTTTTTGCATTTCTTTTCTTTCACTAATGGTTTCACCACTTACCACTTCTCGATATATTTTTGAAATATGTAAGTTTCGTTTTTCAGCTAAAGTAGTTAAAATCTTCTCATGTCTTGCTAAAGTTTCGCCTTCTCCATATTTTTCAGATTCTATATCTTCTCTTGATTTTCTTAAATATATTGCATATGTGCCATCTTGCACATTTCCTCCTTTCCTTGTAACTTGTCTTTAACTTTGCCTATATTATATCTGTAATTGCAACAAATTACAATAAAGTAGGATTTATTTTTCTTATTAAATTAATAACAACATTATCTATATATTCTTTTTGATTAGAAATATTTTCTACAATGTAATTATCATAAAATTTCACTTTAGTATTTTCAATAGTATATTCTTCTAATAACATATAAATCGCCTCTTTAAAATTTATGAGAAAAGCATAAAAAAATACCCAAGACAAACTTGTCTTGAGCAAATTTATATTTTTTCTATGCTAACATTATATGATAGGCAATTTATAAAATCAATTCCCTTTTATTTCCCTTTTTTCTAAAAACAAATTGTTGAAAAATATTGAATTTTATGATAATAATATAAAAACATGAATAATAAAGGAATGAAGGATTTTGAAAACAAATAAAACTAGAATTATAAATTCATTTTTATACGAATCTTTAGAAAATAAAAATAAATTTAATAAATGTTTATTTATAAAAAATACTATATATTATACTGCATATATGTTAGCTATGCCGATAGGAGGATTGATTGCACAAAAACTAAGTATTGTAACAACATATTATATTACATTAATTCCAGCAATTATAGGATTAATAGTTTTATTTTTCTTAAATGAAAATGAAACTAACAATGCTAAAAATAATGATAATATAACTGGAAAACTAGAAATATTAAAAAATGGATTAAAAGAAATAAAGAAGAATTCATTTATAAAAACAATAATATTCACAAATGCTATATTATTAGCAGTTATAAAATTAGTTGAAGAAAGCCATCCAGATTATTCTATACAAATAGGTATAGCAGAATTTCAGATAGGAATTTACACATCTTTTATATTAGTTTTTTGTATAATAGGAAGTTATTTAGGTAGCAAAATAAAAGAGAAATATCATAATATTGCTATATATCTAAATCCAATATTAACGGGAATATGCATCTTATTATTAGGATTATTAAATAATAGAATTGGAATATTGTTTTTACTAATTATGTATATATTTGAAGAAAGTTTTGATAATATAATGCTTTCAAAAGTGCATAATAGCTATCGTCTAAATCAAGAGTAACAGTAGAATCATTAATGTCCATTTTTCAATGTATTTGTGGAATTATTATAGGAAGTGGTATTAGTATTTTGCTTAATTATCTAAATGTAAATATTTCGTATGTAATATTAGGATTATTGACTATAATATATAGTAGTTTAGTTATATTGTTTAAATTCATAAATAAATTAAAGTTGGATAGTTTAAATACTAATATAGATAAAATCTAAAAAGCTATAGATTTTTAAATCCTATACATAAATTCTAATTTGCTTATAGAATCAAGTCAAGGTTAAAATGAATGTGCTATCGCACAACCTTGACTTGATTTTATAAGCAAATTATTTTTCAGTTAAGAGGATTTAAGGATAATTATATTTAATTAAGTAGACATAAGTTAAATTTTAAACTAATACACCTCATTGAAAATGAGGGCAGGAAAGCGTGCTTAACGCAATGCCTATACACATTGAAAGACAAGCTTTCAAGACTTAATAAAGAAACAAAAATTTTAAGCAAATATGATGCAAAAATTCACTCGGTGAACTGACTCAAACCCGCTATTCTTCGTTAAAATTGAAAATAGTGAACTAAAAATTTGAAAAAGTTCACCAAGTGTACTAAATTTTTATAAAATATTTTAGAAAAATACACCAAATAAACTAAAAAATTTAATATTAGTTCACTTGGTGTATTAAATTTTATGTGTAATTTGAGATTGTATGCTAATTTTTATTATAAAATTATAACAATTCAATTGACAAAAGAACGAATGTTTGATAATATGTAACAAATAAGAAAAGAGGTTGATATTATATGGATAATAAATTAATCGGAAATGAAAATAATATTGTATTTTATACTGATGATGAAGATAACATTAAAGTTGAAGTTATGTTACAAGACGAAAATGTTTGGCTCGATATAGAATCTTTAGCTAAATTATTTAAAATAGACAGAACTGGAATTACAAGACATATAAATAATATTTATAAAGATGAGGAATTAGAAGAAAATAGCACATGTGCAAAAATTGCACATATGGGTAACAATGGGAAACAACAGTATTTTACAAGTTATTATAATTTAGATATGATAATTTCCATTGGATTTAGAGCAAATTCAAAACCTGCTATAAAATTTAGAACATGGGCAAATAAATTAATCAAAGAATATATGATAAAAGGATTTACATTAGATGATGATAGATTTTTAAAAGGTGGCAAAGTAAATACTAAATATTTTGATGAGTTATTAGAAAGAATTAAGACCATTCGTACAAGTGAAAGAATGGCTTATCAGAAAATAACAGATTTATTTATAGCAACAGCAGTTGATTATAATCCGAATTCAGAAGAGGCATATACATTTTTCAAAATTGTTCAAAATAAGTTACATTATGCTATTTCTGGGCATACAGCAGCAGAACTTATTTATAACAGAGTTGATTCAAATAAAGAACATATGGGACTTACGAATTGGAAAAATAGTCCAGATGGCTTAATATATAAATATGATGTAACAATAGCTAAAAATTATTTAAACGAAGAAGAACTCAAAAAATTAAATGATTTAACTAATTTCTTTATAGTATTTGCTGAAGATGAAGCAAAAGAAAAACACATAATGACAATGCAAAATTGGATTGATGCAACAGATGATTTATTAAAATTTAGAAGAAAAAAGATATTAGAAAATGCAGGTTCAATATCACATAAAGAAGCAATAGAAAAAGCAAAAAATGAATATGAAAAGTTCAAAGTAAAACAAGATATGCAATATATTTCTAGTATGGATGAAATGTATCAAAGATATTTAAATGAAAATAGTAATAAATAAAATTAAGTTCACTTAGTGTACTAAAGTTCACCGAGTGAACTTATTAATTTTACAGCCAACAGCGCTAAATTTTTTATAATTGACATCATCATGGCACAGAAGAATTAGCTCACTTAGAAATGGTAGGAACCATTGTACACCAATTAACTAAAGATGCTTCTATAGAAGAAATAGAAAAAGCTGGACTAGGAGCATATTATACAGACCATGGTGTAGATGTATATCCATCATCAGCAGCAGGAGTACCATTTACGGCAGCTTATATTGCTGCAAAAGGTGATCCTATTGCTAACTTACAAGAAGATTTAGCAGCAGAACAAAAAGCAAGAGCAACGTATGAAAAATTAATCAATCTTTGTCGTGATAATCCAGAAGTAATTGATCCACTTCGTTATTTACGAGAAAGAGAAGTAGTTCACTTCCAAAGATTTGGAGAAGCACTTCGTGGAGTTCAAGATAAATTAGCGGAAAAGAAATTTTATATGAATGACATGAAACCATGTGATTTTCCAAATGACTGTGGATGTGGAAGATAAAAAACGTTAATGTACACTAATTGACCCAAATGCTTATAGAAAAAATAGAGAAAGAGAGCTATGGAAACATAGCTCTTTTACTTACTTATCAGCTTCCGGTTGGGTAAAATCTTGTCGATAAATCTTATCACATTCTTTACAACAGATCTCTAAATGGTAATGGCGTAGTTTTTTATCCAATAAGGTAATCAGTGGAGTTCCATCATCTGCACAACAAAATCTATTTTTTTCGGTAATCAATTTCTTATAGGTGCTTCTTCCGCATAAGCTATCTTGAAAATCAATAATTGCACTGCCATGGCTTCCACAATTACATTCGTAATTTAGTTTTAACCAGTCATAAGTAACATAACATAAATAACCAATGTTTTGATTGCAATTTGTACAATAGATCCAACCGCCGTAATTGGTAGCTAGTCTAGTGTTTTTTAGTATTTTGTTTCTGAGTGTTCTTGCCATAAAAACCTCCATTCCGTCGCTTCGCTCGGCACAAAGCGCCATGAAAAACGACTATTTTAATTTTTCTTTATTTAGTTTCCATAACATGATATAATATCTCCTAGAATATATAA
>JAETPW010000035.1 GCA_021771025.1 Clostridiaceae bacterium | reverse complement strand
CCGCTTGTTGTTGACGGTTACAGCAACTTCTTGTTCTTGAACCGTGAGGGATTGCCAAAGGTGGCAGGAAATTATGAAAGTATGGTGCGTGGGCTGATTAAGAAGTACAACAAGACCCATAAGGACAAGTTGCCAAACATCACGCCCCATTCATTCAGACATACTTACTGTACGAACATGGCAAATAAGGGAATGAACCCTAACACCCTGCAATACATCATGGGACACGCAAACATAACCATGACATTAGGGTATTATGCTCACGGTACTTTCCAGTCTGCAAAGGCTGAATTAGAAAGGCTGGCTTCTTAATATCGAAAATGTATCTTACTACTTATTTACTACTTTTGGTTGCATTTTCATGCTGGTAAATGCCATCTTATGCGAGGTGTCTTCCAAAAGGAAAATGCCAATAAAGCCCGAAAATACGGGATATATCGGCATTTACCAACTTATGAAAAGATAATCAGAAATTTAGTAAGTTTTTAATATTAGCAAATAGGGTAAAAAGATAAAATTAATGTATGTTTAATGAATCGTTAAGAAAAAGTTAATGGAATTTCCAAGTTACCTATGGTAAAATAGGAAACAAGGAGGTTAAATTATGCACAGATTAGAATCATATGCAAGATTAGCCATTATATTTATCGTAATCATTAGTATTTTATATTTACCTATTTTATTTATGTTAAAGAAAAAAGGAAAGAAAGTTCTGCGACAAATCTGTTATTTATTATTATTCTGCTCACTTTTTTTAATTCTTTTTGCGACAATTTTTTATACGCCAATTAGTTTTGAGCCAGAAGAATATCATATAAATCTCCAACCCTTTAAATGGGTAGAAGAAATGAAATTAACAAACGGAAACCAAGTAATTGCAGAAACAATTCCTAACATCATCATGTTTATACCGCTAGGATTTTTGATCCCAATAGTAATCAAAAAAGCAAGAAAATGGCATAAAACAACTCTTATTGTATTGTTAATAACAATTAGCATTGAAACATTTCAATACTTTATTGGACGTTCATCCGATATAGATGACATCATAACAAACTTGCTAGGTGGAATGATCGGCTATGCAATGTTCAAAGGAGTTAATCAGTTATTTAGAAATAAAAAATGGTGGGGGAAATGTTTAGGAAGGGAAGAAAAAAGAGATTAAAAAAACATAATAGAGTAAAAAAAAAGTAAATTTGTCTTTTAGTAACAGGATTAAAAAAGTACCAAAAAACTCGAAAGCATAAAGCTTTCGAGTTTCTTGGTTTCATTAATAACTAAAGTTTTTCGGAGGTCCATCATCACGAATCCGAATAAAATTTGCAGCAGACCGTATAATGACTCATCTGTTATACTTTCTTTCGTGTTGAAACAATTCCAACTATTGACCCAATAAAAACAATTGGTGCGATCCTAACAAACAACCATTCAAATAGATGAAAATTAACTCCTAAAACTGCTTTTTCAGGATTACCATAATCCCAACTTAAATACAGACTATCGAATAACGTTAGAGATATGAAAATTATTATGATGATTGCACACAACGAAACCAATAGCCAATGAATTACTTTTCTTCTCTCATTCTTCCTTTGGGATAGTTGTAAATTTATTATTTCTAACTTTTCAGAAATTTCCTTCAAATCATTACCCTTATGCTCCGGAATAGTTTCTCCAAGTAAAGTACATACTGGTGTTTCAAGAACCTCTGATAGAGAGATTAACAACTCAGAATCAGGAACTGATAATCCCTGTTCCCATTTGGAAATGGTTTGCCTTACTACGTTTAGCTTGATAGCAAGTTCCTCTTGTGAAAGCCCTTTGGATTTTCTGATTGCTTTAATGTTTTCTTTTAACATTTTAGAACAACTCCTTTCTTTCTTTTAAATTATTATATAAAGAAAAGTCCGTTGCTACAAGCAATGCTTATTAACATTTTAAATATATAGCAATAAAAATCTCATTTAATAGAGTAATTAAACACTACAAATAGATGAAATGACTAAATGCAATTTACTATTCTAATCTCATCAATAAAATTGGGTATGGATTTCCTTGGTCATCTATTTCATTTCTTTGATAAACTTTGAACCCCATATATTCATAAAATCCTTTTGCTTGTGGATTATCTTCATTAACGGTAAGGTTATTTACTTGATAATTTTCAATTCCATATAAAAGCATTTTTTTACCAATGCCTTTCCCTCTATACTCAGAACTAACAAATAACATTTCTAGTTTTTGATTTTCTATTCCCATAAAAGCAATAGGATTTTCATTTTTATCTGTATCAATAACTAAAGTAGATATGCCATTTAATGCTTGTGGTACATATTGTTTGATTTTCTCAATTTCCTCATTAGACAAAAATGTATGTGTTGCTCTTACCGAACTTTCCCATAAAGTTAATAATGCTTTAATCAAAGTTTCATTTCTTTCTTCTTTTTTTATTTCTTGCATATTGCATTCTTCTTTCAAATACATTCTAGTTAACAAATCATTAAATTATAATTTACCGTTATATAAAATTTATAACTCCATATAATAAATGCAGTAATGTAAATACTATTGCTGGTATTATTGCTATCCAATTTTTAATCTTTATTGCATAAATCAAAAATGATAAACAAGGTAATAAGAATAAGCCAATAATTACTATGTTATTTACCATACCAAAATAATACAATACCCAACACACGAAATATAAAATCAAACTTACTATTGAAGAAATCCCAATCTTATTGTTTTTATTTTTAGAGAAACATAAGCATATTACCATGATAACTTGAAATACTCTAGCAATTAAATCCATTGTTGGTGTAATAGATTCTGATCTTAAAATATCATTAGGTGCTTTTACCACAAACCATATAAAATTAGGTATCATTATAAATATGAATAGTAATAACCCATAAATATTAAATTTAATGTTTTTCATATTTTACTCACCTTCAACTTGTAATTTATATAACTGTTTTATCTAGCCACTTCTTATAATAACTTAATTGTTGCATATTTCATAATATTTTTTAAGTCCTCTACACAATTTTGAGCTTTGCATAAATAACTTGTATCAAGTTTTCTTTCTCCGTATTCTGGTAAATCAAAACTTAACAACTGATAGCCTTTACTTATAACTTTTTCTGCTAGTATTTTTATAACTTCATCTTCTTTATTAGACATATTTCCGTGTACAGCTATAAATACTTTTGAACTTTTTTCTCCCTATATTATTGATGGAATTTTATTTATTTTAATTTTTTCCATTATCATTGTATTACTCCTTAATAACTTGTAATTTGTGTTTATTTCCATTCAAAATTATCTTTTCCTGCCCCTAACTCAAAATGATATTTAATCAAACCCTTATTTGCACCTGTAAATATACCGTTATTTATTTCTATTTTTACTTTATTACCTTTTCCAATTATTTTGTAATCTTGTTTATTAAGTGCAGTAGGTGCTAGTAATGATGCTTCCACACCTTCTTTAAACCAGTTAGGAATATTTCCGTCATAATTTGATACTTCTTCAATAGCTTTAGACTTATGAGGAATACCATTATTTATTCCGTATCCCACAGCAACTATTCCAATTACTCTTTTGTCTGGCACATATTTTGATACTCCACGATTAAAAGTTCCTCCAACATACCAAGTATTCAATCCTAATGTTTGAGCATACAACATTATATCTGCACTAGAATACCCAAGTAATTCTGCTAAATTATCACTTTCGTTTCCTGCTAAAATAATATAGTTTTTAACACCCTTTGCTAGTAACAACTTAATTATACAATTTACTGCTTTATCATTATTTAACATTAACTTAATAGACAAATTATATTTTTTATTGTTCTGTTCTATTATTTCATTTAATTTCAAAACTAAATCTTCTTGAATTTCCTTATCTGTATATTTTCTTACCATGTGTCGTTCTTTCATTGCTTCTTTAATAGTCATAGTATCATCTCCTCTACAAATTTACTATTTGTCTAAGTATAATATAAATAAGAATAAAATTCAAATTTTATATGAGAAGATAGTTCAAAATGCCATGAGTATCATCTCTTTTTCTTTGAAAAATTTGTTTTACAACTTAAGACGGTTCTATATTAATAAATGTAATATAGCTAGATTGATGAATACGCTTTTGGATACTGGCTATTTTGAACGTAATTTATTTTTTCATTAAGGAATTAAAAAAATTTATTAAAAAATATTGCAAAAATGAAAAAAATATGATATAGTATAAAAGCGGTAAGGAAATCGAGGTGTAGCGCAGTTGGTAGCGCGCGTGGTTTGGGACCATGAGGTCGCAGGTTCGATCCCTGTCACCTCGACCATAAACCGTATTTAAATTAAATGTAGTAGAATTTGTGGTCTTTGTTAATAGGTGGATTTATATCCAACCCAACTAAACGATAGGACCCATATTTTATATGTGCCTGTAGTTTAGCTGGATAGAATGGCAGGCTACGAACCGTACACCCTTAGTTTTATAAATATTGATATTTTGGGATTTCAAGAGATAGTGTGAAAGGTTTTCCCCTGAAATTCCCCTTAATATAAATTTCATATTGAAAATGTTATAATTTCATTTATAATATTTTCTATACACGCAGCAGTAGCTTAGCTGGATAGAGCACTCGGCTACGAACCGAGAGGTCGGGGATTCGAATTCCTCCTGCTGCACCATACTCTCAAGCAAGTTTGAGAGTTTTTATTTTTCTCTTTACTGTGAAGATTTTCCCCTTATTTTCACTACTTTTCCCCTGAAATTGCTCAAAATTTACTCTTTCAAATTCCTTTTTCTTTCGTTCTTCTGATACATGAATATAATAAAAGTCTGTAGTTTCAAATTCAGCATGTCCCATTAATTCTCTTAAGACCTCCTTATCCATTCCCTTTTCACTCATTAAAGTTGCAAAAGAATGTCTAAATCCATAAATTGTCATGTGTTCTAGTTTATGCTTTTTAATAAATTCTGTAATCTTTTTTGTTAATCTTTCTGGTACATAAGGTGTTCCTATTGTATTTAAAAATACATATTCGTTATTGTCCCACTCTTGTCCATATTGTAAAGTACTTATTTTCTCCCTTTTTAAGTTTAGTAGCATTTCTTTTAGTCTTGGTGTCATTGGTATATTACAATAACTTTCTGTAGTTTTTAAATCTCCATCAGTCATAATATGTCCTGTAATATTCATTTCATCATCATATAATGTAATATCTTTATAAGCATTTTCTACTCTTATTTTGTTTTGATTAAAGTGAACAGATTTCCATTTTAGTCCACAGCCTTCTTCTGGTCGCATACCTGTTTGAAGTAATGTAGCAAAAAGCAATGCAAATGGTCTTTTATCTTCTTCACATACATCAAGCCATACTTTTTGTCTATCCTCTGGTAGATAACATACTTTTGCTACTTTAGCTCTTTTCTTCTTTTGAAATTTCAAATCAAAGTTTGGTACTTCCTTTATTAAGCCCTTTTTATCTTTTGCATAAGTTAATACTGCTCTAATAAGCAAGAACAAATCTTTAGCAAGTCTAGGTGTTTTCTGCCTTTTCTGATTAATATAATTTTCCACTAAATCTTTAGTAATCTCACTCACATGATATTTATCAAAATCTACCATAACATGATTTTTTATTGTATTTATGTAAGTTTCAACTGTTTTTAAACTAATCGTTTTATTAGTAGTAGGATTAACTTGATTCTTTTTCCAATTAAGCCATTCCTTTGCTATATTTGGAAATAAAGTATAATCATCTGCTAGTAACTCCATTTTTCTTTTTGCTTTTTCTTCATTAAATTCAGTAAACTTATTTAATTCTGATGAACATTCTTCTGTAAATACTTTAACATTGGGAATTGTACTATTCCTCTTAATATCAAAATATACATCAGTAATCAATTCACCTAATCTTTTTCTTGCTTCTTTCTCACTTCTTGCAGTTCTAGATAATCTAGGATTCCTATCAACTCCTACCATAATTGAATTTAGGGCTAATGTTACTCTTGCCTCATAACTATTTCCTTTTTTTCTTATTGTAACTGTTCCTTTTGGTGCTCTTTGTCTATTTATTTTTTCCATAATAACTCCTTCCAAATAAGTTTAAAAAACTAAATAGTTCAAGGGCACAAAACTTAATATCTAAACATATCTTATCACGTTTAAAACAAGAAATCAGCCCTTTCTAATAATTACTAATAATCATAGTCGCCATACTCACCACAGTTCTCCTCAAACCATTTTGGTAACAATTCTTTATTAATGATTATTTTTCTTTTAAATCTAACTGCTGGAAAACCTTTTACTTTAACTAATTTCAACATTAAATTTCTACCTATACCTAACATTTCTCTTGCTTCATCTACAGTTAATCCTAATTTTGTATTTTCTTCATTTGTAGTCAATGCAGATATCCTCCTTTCCTGATTTAGTAAGAGTAAAATTTTATTCTTCTAATAAGTAAATGCCACGTATATTTGCAAAAGGTATAATTTATAAAAAATTTATTCAACTTTTTTGTAATTAAAATTTTTACTCCCCACTAGGTATATGTCATCGCATATCAAAAAGTCGGAAATTTTTTGAAAAGTTTTTTGAATTTTTTTACTTTTTAAATAGAATTGTATTAATTTTCTATACTTTTATATAACCTTTTGATATAATCTGTGTTAGACAAATAGAAATTTAATTGTCCTGCATCAGTAGGCTCAAATTCTCTTGCTTTTAATTCTACTGCAATATAACACTTTAATTTTAAATGATAAAATAGTAAATCTATAAAATAATCCTTATTACCAACAGTTAATTTGTATTGATTACCAACAAAAGCAAATCCATTACCTAATTCTATAAGAACATCTTTAATTTTATTTATAATAGCATTTTCTATTTCTAATTCCTTAACCTTGCCTTTTAAAGCAACAAAACCAAAAAGATATGGATCCTTCATTGTTTGCATTGCCAAGTCGCTTTGAACATCTGGTAGAGTATTTTGAAAGTTTGTTATTTTTTCACTAATTGCTTGTCTATCATATAATTTTGAATCTATCTGCCATTCTAAAATATCATAAGACCAACCATTTTTTATAGTTTCATTAATATACCATTCTCTTTTTTCAGGTTCTTTTACTTTATCTATAATCAAAAGATTATCTGACCATGTTATTTGTGCAGAAACTTTCTGCACAAATTCAAAATCAGGATATTGCATTGCAAATTTTTTCATATTTTTTAAATTTCTAATTGAAAAACCTTTTATATTTGGAAATTCTAATTTTAAGTCAATAGATAAATTGTCAATGAATTTATTTCCCCATTCAGAATTTTCAAGAATGATTTTACCAATATGCCAATACATAAAAATCATTTCTTTATTAACTACTTGCATTGCTTTGTATTGAGATTTTAAAATTTCATTTTTAATACTTTCAAAGATACCTTTATATTGATTTTTATCAAGTTCTAACATAATTTCACCTTCTTTTTAATTGTGCAGAAAGTTTCTGCACAATTGTATTATAGCATAAATTTGAAAAAATACTATTATTTTTACATTATTTTACAATAAAACTTTTTTCTAAAAAACATCATAAGGATAATTTTTTTCTATGTATATTTCTGTAAGTTCCATTTTATATTCTTCAAGTAACTCTAAATATTTATGTTTAAAACAATTCTTGCATAACCATTCAATAGCTTCTTTAGAGATTTTGGCTTTCTCTTTTTCATAATATTTATAAATACCATTAGTAGCTTTGTTCATTTTAATAATACCATTTTTTATAGTACCAGGAATTCTATTAAAATAACTTGGTAATTCATATACATACATATCATCATTCCAAAAATTTTTGCGAGAAATTTTTAGTAAATCTTCATATAGTCCAATACGCATATTAAAGAAATCTATATCTGCATCTACAATATTTTTTTCTGTTTGAAAATATACATATATTAACCAATAGAATCCTTCAGCTAAAATATAATTTCTATATTTTTTAAATCTATACTTTTTCTGTTTCCATCTACAAGTAGGATGTTTTTTATTCATAATAGTAGCTGCTTGTCTTAAATCTTTATGAGTTATTTCTTTTCCACCTTTTGTTTTTAATCCTATTAAATTTAATTTATATAATATTCTATTATAGGACATGAAAATTTTTTCTAATTCTGTTTGTGAATCTCTAACCATATTACCACCTTATTTATAATTTCAATTTTAAATTCTTAATACTAGCAAAGCGAAGTATTAAGAAAGAGCAAAATTTCATTTTGCGACCGAATATTATGGCATTTTCTTTATGCCTAATGTTCGCCAGCTTGACATTTTCTTATGACTAATTATAAAAATTATGGCATTAGTAAGACTTCAACTATAATTAAAATATAAACTTTTAAAAGAATAAATTTAAGTTATTCTACTTTGAAATAAAACTTCCTTAAAATTGATTTTGAGGCTTAATTGAATAGGAATAAATCAGCTACTTGTAGTTTTATAACTATGAGTAGTTTTTTTGTTCAAAAGAGAAATGCAACACCTCTTAAAAAGTGTTTGGTGTGATAAGCCGATGCTATAAAGTTTATCCGTATTCGTACTCTCGGTATTTCTTTATGACACCTTTGATAATTTATTCAAATCACTAAACTTGTAGTAAATAGTTGCTTGTTTATTATTATCAACTTCAATCTTTTCAATTAAGCTATTTAACATATATGCTGTAATATTATCTTTTTCTAAAAAATCATTCATAATTTTTTCATAATCGATAGTTTGTTTTTCAAATTTGATTTCGTTCAGTTCTTTTAGTTTATTTTGACTTTCTTCTCTTTCTTTTACTTTTTTATCATACATTCTTGTAAAATCATTATTATTGATAATTCCGTTTAATTTATCTTCATACAATTTTTCAATTTGAAAGTCTAAAACTTCAATAGATTTTGCAAGTAAACTCTTTTGTTTACTAATTTCTTGTGATTTTTCTAGTTCTTCATACTTTATATCTATTATTTGTTTCATTTTCTTTTTATCTAAATATTGCTGACATATATTTTGTATTTCGCTAATTACTGCGTTTTCTAATTTTTGATAGTTAATATTATGTGGGGTACAAAGCCTTTGTTTTGGTAATATAGCGTAGGTATGGCATCTCATATAAACTGTATCACTACTGTGTGTAGTAATTCCCATTTTCTTACCACAATCACTACAAACAACTAATCCTTTTAGTAGTAGATTTCTTGATTTTACTCTAGTTTCTGATTTGCTAGCTAAAATGTTTTGTACTGCATAAAACTTTTCTTTATCAATAATAGGATCATGTGTATTTTCTACTCGTATCCAGTCGCTTTTATCGTTTTTAATGCGTTTCTTTAATTTGTAGTTAATTCTTTTACACTTTTCTTGTACCATATTTCCAATATATACTTCATTTTTTAGAATGTGTTTTATAGAACTAGGTTTCCATATTGCACATAC
>JAETPW010000034.1 GCA_021771025.1 Clostridiaceae bacterium | reverse complement strand
CTATAGAGTACCATATGAACTAGAAAATCAAAAGGCATGTTAGGATAATGAGAGACTAACAAAAAAGTAAAAAAATTCTCAAAAAAAGTGTCCAAAAACTTGACATAGATCCAAAAAAACTGATGAAAAAAGATATATTTTATTAGGTATTAATAGATGTAGAAATATTATAACTACACATGAAAAAACTTTAAAAGTACTAGATTATAAAGTTGATCATAAGTTAGATGATTCTGATAAAATAATTACAAAAAAAGAACTATATAATAAATATAAAAAGGAAATTAGTTTTTTTAATAAAAATAATATATATCTTTCAAAAATAGACTTGGAAAACGATTTGAATGATGTTATACATAACGAAATGTGTATGTATTTAGATACTGAAAATCCTGTTGAGTATTTACAAGATAAAAAAATGATTAATATGATAGAGTTGATAAAGAAACTAACTAAAGAAGACTGCAAAAAAATCTATAATAGTGAACAATTTTATTGTATAAAAGGTTGGAATGAGTAAGATGAAATATGAAATGTCCGAAGAACAATGTAAAATATTAAATGCTAAAGGTAATATTGTAGTTACTGCAAATGCTGGTGCAGGTAAAACATTTATATTAGTTGAGAAGATTAATAAAATCATTGAAGAAAATAAAGGTCATAAAACTATTGCAGCAATTACATTTACAAGAAAAGCAGCAAATGAAATAAAAAACAGGTTAAAAAATGATACCTCTAATATATATGTAGGAACAAATGATAGTTTCGTGTTAGAGGAGATAATTAGACCATTTTTTAAAGATATTTACGATACAAAATTTTCTAGTGAGTTAGAACCAGATTATCAATTAAAAGTTGAAAATTCTAAACAAGGTATTGATATAATGCTGTCACAACACATTATACCCAAATTTAAAGATAATAAAAAGAATTTTAATTTTAGATTAGCAAAATATATTCTAGAAAATTCTAAAATTGCTAGGACATATTTAAAAAGTAAATATAATTATGTTTTTATAGATGAGTATCAAGATAGCGATACAGATATGCATAATTTTTTTATGTATCTAAATGAGAAGTTGAGAATTAATTTATTTGTTGTAGGAGATGAAAAGCAATCAATTTATATTTGGAGAGGAGCAAATCCAGAGTCTTTTATGAGTTTGACTAGCAATGAGAATTTTGAACATTATAGCTTAAGTGAAAATTATAGATCGTGTCAGCCTATAAAGAACTATGCATATATTTTTTCGGGAGAAATGAATATGTTCAAATCCGTAGAAAATAACAAAGAAGTATTAGCAATAAATTGTACTGAGTGTCATGAAATTATACCTCAAATAATAGATAATATTAATAATGTTAAAAGAATTGCTATACTTACATTTCAAAAAAATGATGCAAAAGCTCTTGCAGAGCAATTTACACAATTCGGATTAGAAATGAAATATATAATTTCGCCTCCAGTAGAAGATATATCTACCCATGATAAGTGGTTATATAGTTCGATAGCTAAATTAATATATTTAAAGGATTATAATATTTATAGTTTTTTAGATGATATACCATTTGAAATATCACGCAACGACAGAAACACTATCAAGAAATATTTAAAGCAAATCCCTGCTTTTACAAATCAAAAAGAAATATTAAATGTTCAAATAAATGCTCTATTTAATATATTAGATTATAAATTATTAAATAGTAAATTTGAAAAATTATATGAAACAATTAATAATGATATATATGGTAATTGGTATAATCTTGAAAATATAAAAAATGTTAGTATGACTTTACATACTTCCAAAGGATTGGAGTTTGATCAAGTGATATTGTTAGCAAAAGACTTTTCTTTAAATACTCAAGAAAATAAGAATTTACACTATGTTGGAATTACAAGAGTAAAAGAAAAGATGATAATTATATTTGAAAAAAATTACTCGAAACAGTATTTAGACATATTAGTAGAAAAAATGCAAACATTACCAAGTGACTATAAGATGATATTAAATATGAAAAAGTTATAAAATCTGCTAAATTATATTGTATTTTAGCAGATTTTTTATTATAATAGACATATCCTTTTCAAAGGAAATCTTTGAGAAAGGAGGTGCTATTATAGTATGTCAGGCTACATGTTAGTATGGATTCTGCTTCAGAAAATTGAAAAATTGGAAGAAGAATTGAATACATACAAAAACCAAACAAATAAAAACTGATTTATCAGTTCAGAGCAGTTCTCTACCTGCTCTGTTTTTTTTAAACATAAAAAAAGATATGTGTCTCTACACACATACCTGTGCTATTTAGTCTGTCAGACTTTCTGCTTAAGCTATTATTAGTATAGCATTATTTTTTATATTTGTCAAACGATTTTCAAGAAATTTTTTACATTTCAACCTATCTATATAACATTTCAATCATCATCATCTAAATCATCAAATAATTTACTATCATAAAAATCTTTTAAAGAAATTCCAAATCCAATACATAAATAATGGATAGTATCAGAAGATGGAGCTTTTCTGATAACTTTGAAAATACTTCTAATAGTTGAGGGATTAATTCCAGAAGCTATTGCTAGTTGATTTATATTCATATTGTTTACTTTGCATAGTTCATCTATTCTTTTTCTTGTTGCTTCTAACAAAGTCATAATATCCCTCCTATTCCTACAAAAATTTACAAAATCAGTATAGCAAATAAAAGCATAAAATATGCGTGAAGTTTAACGCATAATCATTGACTTTTATGTTCAGTAATGATATAAACAATATAGAATAATAAACTGATGAAAAAGGGGAAATTTGTAATGAATAATAAAGTAGTAAATAAACAAATACCATTAGAAACAATAGTAAAGGTTGCTAATCATTTAGAAGATTACAAAGAAAAATATGATAAAAAATTTGAATTAGAGGAAAATAAAAATAAGAATATTCCTTATGGAGAAAAGCAATGGGAATACGAAAATGGGAATACAGCTATAAAATATACAATAGAATTTAAAAATGGAAAAAATATAACAGAAAGTGATTATAACTGGTTTGTAGGAAATCTAAATCAACCAAGTACAATAAAAAGTATATCTATTGACTTGTATGTTAGCTTTTATACCAAAAGTCCTAATAATACTGTTAATGACATATATAATAAAATTAATGTATCACTATATTTTAGAGAATTTGATGTTACCATAGATGTAGATACTACAAATCAAGAAAACGAAGCACATAACTTATATTCAGAAGTTATGAATATATTAGAAGATAATGAAGATAGATATAATAAGACTATGAAATACAGAAAAATAAGAACACAATGTTTTACAATATCTGTAGGGATTATTTTATCATACATTTTGTATGTTATTTTGAAAATCAATGCTGATAAAATCTCTCCCATATTTACAGATTATTTAAATAATAAATATATTCTAGTATTTGGGCAATGGTTTGTCGCAATCCTATTAGGAAATGTCTTTTCATATTGGTATATTTTATCAGTATATAGACCTTTATTACCAGAAACAAAATATGTGGGTTACAACTATTCAGCAAATAGAGGAAAATATACAGATGATGTTGATGACTATGTAGAGCATTCAGAAGTACATTTTGGGAAATACTGGGATGCGGAAAAGAGAAGAAACAGAATTGAAAAAGTATATAAAGTTACTAAAATAATTTTACTTGTACAATTAGTTATTAGTGCTATTTTATTTCTTATATTAAAATAACACTATGGAAAGAGGAAAAAATGGGAAGATTTACAGTTGGAAATGGACAATATGTTATTTATGCTAAAGATTCAGAACAAGCTAGACAGGTTATAAGACAAGAGTTACAAAGAGTTGATAAAATAAAAGAAAAAATGGCTAACTTATTAAGTCAAGATGGTACAGCAATGCAAAATTTTATGGAAAATACATCAGAAGAAAATCTAAATATACATTTTAATGATGAAACATCTTTGATATATGATGATCCAGAAAATGCAACAACAAAAGGTGAAGTAAGACAAAGAAGTGGCGAAAATGGAAAATTTACTTATGATTTAGCATATCGTTATCCAGAAATACAAGGACATAATGCTGATTTTAGGTTAGCACACGAAATGGGACATTTGATGTTAAATCCATCGAATGCAAGAATGCAAACTTATGATAAAGAAACAGACACTAGACAAGTTTCAGGCTTAATAAGAGTTCCTAAAGGGCAAGAAAAGAATCGTAGTGCATATTATGGTGAACAAATACAAGAAAATGCTATAAATTTAATTGCTTCACTAGCAGTTAGAGGCGAACATAGTGCAGATGATATAATGTCTGGAAAAGTAGATGTGTCAGAATTTAATTTATATAAAAAGTGTGATGATTTAGTAAAATTACTTGCAGTTTCAATGAGAAATGATTTTGATAATGAGATGAGTTTTGAACAATTGGTAGAAAATAAAATAGATTCTTTTATTGAACATTCTGATGGAAGCAAAGAACCAGCAAACACATTCTTTTATGGTGTTTTGAATGATTCTAGTATAATAGAGAATGAATTTGATAAGTATATGGGCAAAGGTGCTTGGAGAGATTTAGATACATTCATTACTAACTTACATAATCCTAATATTAGCAAAGAACAATTTGATATGGTATTTAAAGAAGCTCAAGGAATGATTACTCAATTTGCAAATACTAGGATGCAAGAAAAATATAAAGAAGCAGTTGCAAGAAATGGACAAGGTGTTCCCTCTATAGATAATAAAATGAATATAATTAAGGAAATGACAGAAACTGAATTAGAACAAGAACAATCGTGGCAACAAACAACAGTTGGAGATAATATAATCCAATTTCCAGAGGGTTATAGTATAAATGAATTTGGAGAAATAATTAGACCTGCTAGAGAAGAAAGACAAGAACAACCTCAGCAAACTACTAATGTACAACAAAATGAAAGCAAATTAACATTAAAACAGAAAGTTGCACAATTTTTACAGAGAAATAATCTATTTATGTATTTATCTTTTGTAGATAAATTTGTGCATAGGCAACTAGATGTACTACCACCAGCAAGACAAGAGACAAGAAATCCGAACACACTAAAAGTAGGTAGAACTAGAGAAAGTTTTATAAATGAATTAACAAATTTTGGACAATATAGAAATTTACCACCTATTCAAAGAATGTCTGATCCAGAAAGAATGGCACAAATGAGAAGAAAAATGGAACAAAAAGAGCAATCTAATGATGAAAATGAAATAGGTTAAAAAATTAAAGGAAAGAGGTATTTGATATGAATATTAATGAAAAAATCATTTCTACTAAAGTAGAACTACTAGAAACAATAAAGCAAGGAATTAATATCTTAGATTTTATAAAAGATGAAAGAGATATTGATTTTGTAACTAATGCAATTATAATTGAAGGAATTGATGAAGATATATATTATGAAGAAACTGCTGAAATAGTATTTAAGTCTATACTATATTATGTATTATTTACAGATGATGAAACAAAGACCTTAAACAGATGTAAAGAAATTGCTAAATATGGTATAAATGGAACAGATGGAATTAATAAAATAAGAGATATGGTTTCAAAAGAAGAAAGAGCAAATGTGCTATTTAAACCAGTGGAAATAGCATCAGATACAACACAAAAAGCAGTATTTGAAAAACTAAATGAGAGGTTATCTAAAATATAATAGGTTAAGAGGAGCAATGCTCCTCTTAACCTATTATATTTCTAAATCCCATTCTTTTTCTCTTTCTTCATGTTCAAGTTGTTTTACAGGGTCAATAAAAGTACGAGTTTCTTCTTGAAAATTTTTAATCAATTCTTTTGATTCTCCAATACCAAATTTATGACAAATCCAAACTATAAATTTATCAACTGTTTCATAGAATTTATCAATAATTTTGTGCAAACGATTATTTTCTTTTTCTAATTTACGATATTTGCCTTTATATTCATATTCCAAGTTATAAGATTTTTTCTCAAATTTTTCCTCTAATTCTCTTTTTCTGTTATTAAAGTCAAAATCAAGATTATTACTTTTTAGCTTGTATTCGTGCTCCAAATTTTTAACAGAATTGTGTAATTCTTCATTGTCAGCAAGAATTTTATCTCGTTCTTTTTGGTATTTTTCTGCCTCATCAACAACTTTAGCTTGTTTTGATAGTTCTTTATTTAAAGCGAGATTATCTTTATATAATTCCTTAATTAAATCATCTTTAGGTTTTATAATTTCTTCTAGTATTTTTTCATCTCTTTTCTTTGATAACCTATTTACTTTAATGTCTGTAATATCTGGAGTATCTGGTAATTCTAATTTTATTTTATTTAAAATTTTCTTGGTATTTTCATAATTGGTAATTTTTTTATATTCTTCAACAGTATAATGCTTTCTATTAGTATCTTCTACAAACATACCTCTTTCTAAATCAAAACCTTTTGACTTTACATGATTAAAGTAAGCATCTTGTAATTTTCTATAACTATCTCTACCTTTTCAAAAATCTCTAGCACAAATCTTATCAATTTCCTTGCCCTCTTTGTCTTCGGTATGAACGACAGGGACAAACATTAAATGTAAATGTGGAGCACCTTCATCTAAATGGACAACTGCTGATATTATATTTTTTTCTCCAAGATTTTTGTAATCACATATAAATTTATAACATTCATCAAAATATCTTTTAGTTTCTTTTTCTCCTATTTTATCAAAAAATGATTGGTCAGAAGTGAACACCATTTGGCACATTATTATACTATTACTACGAAGATGACCTTGTAAATTATTTTCTTTCATATATTTATCAAATTCTTTTGTATATGTTAGTTTGTTTTTCTTAATGTAGTAATTTAAATGTGTTCTTGTAGGATCAATATCTTTATTAGTATGATTTTTTGCTTTTCTATCATTATGAGTTCCTTTTCCATTTATTTCTGCTCGTGTTAATTTTTCATTTCTTACAATAGCATAACTCATATCTTCGTGCACCTCCTTCTTCGTTTGAGATATTGTTTCAATGTCTAACACACTAGACAAACAAAGTTTGTCTGTGTGGCAGGGTTACTTAACCCCACACCCCTAAAACCTAAAATTGCTTATCTGCATTTTAGGTTTTTCATAAAAATTTGCTTGTCGCAATTTTTATGAATATGAGTAAAAAAATAAATTTTTTACTCACAACAAAAAAGCACTTATGCTTTTTTGTATTCACTTTAGCAATTCAAAGCAGAAACCAGAGGGAGTGAGCTAAAGTGAAAAGGTGTAATAATCCCATTTATAAAAAATAGAATTATTACACCTATATAAGTAGAAACCGTCGATCGTTCGCCTCGTTTCATAGGTAGTCTAGTAAGTAGCTTTGCTACTATAATTGCAGATACTACTAAAGTATCTTTGTTCATACTTGTCCAAACTTTTTACAATTATAAATCCACACCAAGATATGCCACCGAATACTCTTTTATTATTGTGAGTCTGTGTTCTAAAATCTCACTTACGCACTTTGTATAATTAGACTGCTTATACAAATACGAATGAACTTTATAGCATCGGCTCATCACACCAAACACTTTTTAAGAGGTGTTGCATTTCTCTTTTGGACAACAAAAAAAGACCACTCATAGCTTAAATGCTGCAAGCAATCTAATTTGTTTTTAATCCTATTTAATTAAGCCTCAAAATTGGTTTTAAGGCATTTTTATTTTAAAATAAAGTACTTTATCTCTTGTCAATGATAAACTATAAAATCTTCATAATGTTTTCCTAACACTTTCCTTACATCTTATTCAATTTTTAGTAATATTTCATAACTATTTGTAATACTAACATTTAATTAAATAGCCTTGAAAACACTTGAATTAAAAGCTATTTACAGATGTTAAGTAATAATAAATGTTAAATATTCCATTATTCTTAAAATCCTGCGGTTGAATAAACCGTGCCGGTTCGATTCCGGCCATCTGCACCATAGATTTATCAAGACATCTACTGTTTTGGTAAGTCTATTTTTTTATTTAAAAATACTGTCTGTATACATTTTGTATACAGAAATATTTAATTTTCATCTTTATATGTATGTTATTACCTATTAATAATAGATAATAACTTTTTTTGTTTTATGCAGTTGCAAAACTTAATACATTGCTGATTACTTTTGCTGAATTTTCACTTGCTGTTTTATCTACATGAGCATATAAATTAGCAGTTGTATTAAAACTAGAATGTCCAAGACATACTTGTATATCTTTCATATGAACTGCATTTTTTAGAAGAAGGGATGCACAGCTGTGCCTTAAATCGTGTAATCGTATTGGTTTTAATTTGTTATTTACAATAATTTCATGAAACTTATGTGTTAGATAATCAGGTTTAATAAGTGAGCCATCTTCATTAACACATACATAGCCATTTGTATTCAAATAGCAATGCTTAAATAATTTTCTATTCTCACTTTGTTTTTTCTTTTCTTCAATCAATAATTCTTTTATTTCTGGAATTAATGGTAATGTTCTGTAACTTGAACTTGTTTTTGTTTTAGCCTCTGCTACAAGTTGATGTTTGCCATCATAACTTGCTTCTGTTACAGTAAAATTAATGGTTATCGAATTGTTTTCAAAATCTATTGATTCCCACTTTAGTCCAAGTATTTCTTCTCTACGAAATCCATAAAATGCTCCAATTAAGACAGGTATTTTGATGTTTGTATCTCTTATAATGCTAAAAAGTAATTGTAGTTCTTCTTTGTTATAAAAAGTAGGAACATAAGGTTCTACCTTTGGTGTATCTACTTTTTTTGCTGGATTAGAAGTAATCAAATCCATTTTTTCTGCATAAGAAAGAGCTGATAAAATGTTAGCATGATATTTCTTAACAGATGCACCTTTTAACTTTTTTTCTCTAAAAAGATAAGTATAAAATGATTGAATATGAATTGGCTTTAATTCTGTGAGTGTAACATTTAAGTTTTTGAAATAAGAATAAATCCTTTTATTGATAATTCTTTCATAGCCACCATAAGTCGTAGGTCTAATATTCGATTTTATCATTTCAAGCCAATTTAACATATAATCACAAAATAAGATGCTATTACTAGAGTTCTGTGCCATTTGAGTTAGTTTTAAATTATTGTTTAGTTTTTCTTCATATCTTCTTCTAATTTCTTCAGCACTTTTTCGTGCTGTCTTTTCAGACTTTGTGATAGGAACATCAGTTGTTACTGATTTCCTACTAGGTGGGTTAATACCATCTACTATATAGAGTAGTGCCACCCAATTTTTGTTTCGCTTATAAATTGATGCTGTTACTTTAATCATTTTACTCCTTTCCTCATAACAGCCAATTTACTTTAACATGAATTGTAGTTTTAGATATTTTCATATAAAGTAAATTGGTAAATTAATTATTCGTTGTTAAGTATTCAATAATCATTAGCTTTGGAATTTTATATTCTCTGCCAACTTTTCTTGAATGAATAATATTGTTATTTACCAATTTATAGGTCTTTGTAATGCCTATATTTAACATTTCTCTTAGTTGTTTAATATCAACTACATCAGGGTAGTCCTTAAACATTGTTTTGTAATTATCATCTAGCTTATTCATAATAAATTCCATTCCTTTCTCGCTTCGCTCAAAGGCACACATAGGAATGAAAACCTTGAGTTTGAAGCTTATTTTTTATATAATATTTCAAGGGAATATATACTACAA
>JAETPW010000033.1 GCA_021771025.1 Clostridiaceae bacterium | reverse complement strand
CTAGACCAATATGAGAAAGTTCATATTTAATATAGATTGAACCGCCACTTGCGTGAACCGCTTGAGTGGTGGTGTGAGAGGGGAGAAATTCATTAAGAATTATCCTCTACTCGATTTAATAAAATTGCTGTGTATTTTTATAAGTAATGGGAATATTATATAATAAACAATATTTTTTATGCAAAATAGTTGCACAAAAAATAAAAATATGATATTATCATATAAACCAAATAGGAGGAATTTGTTATGATAACAAGTTTAAAATTTAAGAATTGTTTTGCCTTTAACAATCTAATAGAAATGGAATTAAAAGCTGATATGAGGACAAAAAAATTTTCATCTAACGTAAATAGTATAAGTGAGAATCTCAATATATTAAAATCAGCTGTTATTTATGGACCCAATAATACAGGAAAAACAACTTTAATAAATTGTATTAAGGCTATGAAAAAAACACTGTTAAATAAAGAAATATATTTAGAGTCGAATATATTTACAGATGATAAAATTTGTGAAGAGGCTATGTCATTTATATATAATAATAAAGAATACTCATATGAATTTAAGTTCGATGATAATAGGAAATTGTATATTTATGAGAAAATGTGTGAAATAGTAAAAGACCAATATAATAATGAAAAAGAAGAATTAATATTCTTAAAAGATACTATTAATGAAAAATATGAATGTCCAAAAGACAAGGAATTAGAGAAAGTATTAAATATAGCTTCTAATAATAATATTTTGATATACACTGTACAAATAGAAAAGTTTCCAATATTAGAAACAATAAAAAATATATTAACGGGTATTGCCAATAGCATTGAAATAGTAGATATGAATAAAATACCAAACACAAAAACGATACAAATGTTAAAAAATAAAGATAATGAAACAAGAAAAGTTGTTGAGTTTATTAAAAATGCAGATTTATATTTAGAAGATTATATGTATGTTGAAAATGTTAACGTAGAAATAGACGGAAAAGTGGTTGACGAAAAAATACTAAAGAATCAAAATATAATGGATCAAATAAAAGTAATGTCAGTTTATAAAGGACATACTGTACCAAGCATTATATTTGATTCATTAGGAACAAGAAAAATTGCAGCACTCGCCAGCTATGTAATAGAAGCAATAGAACAAGGAAAAACATTAATAATTGATGAATTAGATAGCAGTTTGCATTTTAAGATTACAAGAGCTATTATTAGTATGTTTAATAATGATATAAATAAGAATGCACAATTAATAGCAACACTTCATGATATAAGCTTATTAGATTGTAAAAAAATGTTTAGAAAAGAGCAAATATGGTTTACGGATAAAGACGAAAAGGGAACAGATTTATATTCCTTAAAAGAATTTAGCTATGCAGAAAATGGAATAAGAGATACTTCAGATATACAAGAAAAATATAGTAAAGGAGAATTTGGAGCAATACCAGATCCAGAATTAATATCTACCTTATTGGAGGTGGATGAATATTGAGAAAATATAAAGGAAGGAAAATTTGTATTATATGTGAAGCAAAAAGAACATTATATATGGAAACGGTGGCAAACATATTCAATATTTTAGGAGATATAGTCTTAATCAATGGATTATTTATCTTTCCCAAACTAGGAGTTACAGGGGCAGGAGTAGCAACGCTAATCTATAAAATGATATTAACAACAATGTGGTTATTCGTATTATTCAAATCAAAATCAAGGCTAAGAATAAATACAAAATACAAATTTAAATTTGAACCTCAAATGATAAAAGACATTCTACGTACAGGAGTTCCTGCAAGTACAGAATTGTTATCCATAAGAGGAGCCAATATCCTATTTACAAAAATAATAGCAAGACTTGGAATTTCAGTTTTAGCTGCTCAGCAAATATGTATGACAATCTTTGACTTAATCATAGAAGTAGGCAATGCTCTATCTGTTTCAATTGCCCCTCTAGTAAGTGAAAGTATAGGAAAAGGTAAATATCAAATAGCGAAACTACAGGTAAACTATTCAAAAAAAATAGCCATAGTCATTTCAAGTGTAATAGGATTACTAATGATAACCCTATCTACCCCATTATTGAATTTATATACTGATTCAGAAACAGTAAAATCAATTGTTAAAAATGTTTTTATGATCATGATTATCGCTCAATATGCTCAGAATATCAGAGACGTTTATGCAGGTGGACTAAGAGGAAGTGGAGATACCAAATACATAGCCAAATATACAATCATAACAGATGTACTATTAAAAGTAATCCTATCTTATATTTGTATTAATCTATTGAAATTTGATTTAGTATCCGTCTGGGTTATCATTGCCCTACAAGAATGGGTAAAAGCAGTTATTTTCAATAAAAGATTTCATTCAGATAGTTGGAAAAAAATAAAAGTAATTGATACCTGCCACACTTAAAGGAAAACAAAACGAGAACCAAAAATAAAAATATAGCCATAATCAAAAGGAGAAAAAAACACATGAAAAAATATTTAACAGAACTACACTTGCACACAAAAGAATCTAGTTCTTGTTCAGAAATACCCGCTAAACAAATGATCCAAGAATATAAAAAAGAAGGATATTCTACAATAGTAATAACAGACCATTGCAGTAAAACAGACAAATTAGAAAATAGATCTTGGAAAGAGAAAATAGATCATATTTTTCAAGGATTTGATCTAGCAAAGAAATATGGAAACGAACTAGGGATAAATATACTATTAGGAATAGAAATCACATTACAAATAACAGATAGTGATTATTTACTATACGGAATAGAAAAAGAATTTTTATACGAAAATGAAAAAATAGATCAATATACCTTAGAAAAATTATATAAACTTTGCCATAAAAAAGGATATTTATTAGTACAAGCACATCCGTTTAGAGATAACATACAACTTGCACCTTTAGCCTATATAGATGGACTAGAAGTAGTTAACGGTTGTCAAGATGAAATTTCAAGAAATACTAAAGCATTAAAATATGGAAAAAGTACAAACAAAATCTTAACATCTGGTTCAGATTTTCATAAAATAGATGATTTAGCACAAGGAGGAATTATCACAGAAGTAGAAATAAAAAATAATCAACAATTAGTAGAAATGTTAAAAAGCAAAAATTATAAATTAAAACTAAGATAAGGATCAGATATGGAAGAATTAACAATAGAAAATAAATTTAATTTGAAAGACTTTAAAAGAATGGAAGAAATTGAACATTCTTATTTTCCTGATGATAACATAACACCGGCAAAGGAAGTATTCAAATGGTACAAAAAAAATCAGTTAACCTGTATTGGATTAAGAAATAGCAGGAACGAAATAATAGCCTGTGTAAACGCCTTACCATTAAAGAAAGAAGTATTTAATCGTATTTACAAAGACGAAATAAATGAAGCAGAGGTAGTAGATAGCCAAATAGAAGAATATGAAAACAATAAAGAATATTGCCTCTATTTATCATCTATAGTAATAGACAAAAGATATAGAAACAAGTATAAAGTAATAACTAAGCTACTAAAAGGGTGCCTAGACACATTAGATTTATTACTGGAAAGAAACATAAAAATAGAAAAAGTAATGGCAGATGCCAGTACAATACATGGAGAAAAAATAAGTGGAAATTTACTAAAAATGGATTATATAAGAGATACAAGCCATAAATCCAAAATATATTGCCAAGAAGGAAAAAGATTTAGAGAAAGCCTACAAAAAATAAAAAAGTTTGAAAGAAAACTAAACAAGCCAAATGAAGGATAATTTAATTAATAATCAGCTTTATCTTTTTATCGAAATATGCTAAAATAAGAAAAAACAATAGATATATTGCCTTATATACTCATAAACAAAAGGAGAAAAAACACATGGAAAACTGCAAATTCTGTAAAATCTTTCAAGAGAAAAAAATAGACTTAGAAAATGAACTAGCCGTTGCTTTTTGGGATGCAAATCCAGTAAGCAAAGGGCATCTACTAGTTATCACCAAAAGGCACGTAAAAGATTTCTTCGAAACAACAAAAGAAGAAAGAAACGCAATGTTTGAATTAATCGATAAAGCCAAAAAAATCATTGATGAAAAAGATAAGCCAACAGGATATAACATTGGAATAAACTGTGGAATTTCAGCAGGACAAACCATCATGCACATACATATTCATTTAATCCCAAGATATGACGGAGACACTGAAAATCCAAGAGGAGGAGTAAGAGGAGTAATTCCGGATAAGAGAGATTATGAGGATAAATGAATTAGGAGGAGGCGGTCATAAAAAAGCGGCAGGAGTCACCAATTCCAATAAGTCAATTCAAGAAATCATGAATGAAACAAAAAAATATCTGGAACATTACCAAGAATGAAGAAAAGGGTAGTACAGAAATATGTTTAGAATGGCTCAAAACGAAGATATAGAACAACTATCAAAATTAAGAATATTACAACAAAAAGAAGACTGGCAAGAAGAATATCCAATAGGAAAAGATAACGAACTTTATGAAGCAACGAAAAGCTACTTAACAGAACAATTAAACAAACAAATCTTTTTCTTTTTAGAAATAGAAGATAACCAAATTATTGCTCACTGTGGACTTCAAATCATGAATTATATGCCTCAATGCGTAACAAATGGAAGAGAGGGATTTATTTGCGACGTATTCACCTTAAAAGAATACAGAAGAAAAGGGATACAAACAAACCTACTTCAAGAAAGCCTTAAATTTGCTCAAAAGAATAACCTAACCAGAATTAAACTAGAAACAGATAATCCAGAAGCAATAAAAATCTATCAAAAATTAGGATTTACATACAATAACTTAATAATAGAGAAAATAATAGAATAAAAAGGGGAAATGTTAACAACCAAACAAGTTAACAAAACGAAAAAGCATGAAAAAATACAATCCAATACTAAAACAGGAACTAAGAAGAATATTACCATACCATTTACTAGGAGTAATCTTTCATACCGTAACCATCTATCTAGCATTCAAAATACCAGAATGTATAGGAAACATACTAGACCTATTAATGAACGAATCCATCCATCAAGAACAAATCTTAACACAAGCATACTGGCTCATATTTTATACAAGTATTATCTTTATTCCTAGAACAATATACCGTGCACTCTATTTTACCATTTCCAGAAAAGCAGATACCTATTTAAGAAAAAAGGTAGTAGAACACTTACAAAAAGTAAAACCAGAATACTTTGAAAAAGAAAATAAAGGAGCTTTTCTAGCCTATTTATCAAAAGAAATATTATCTATCCATAAAGTATTAGGAAATCGTTGGTATTGGTTTACCAAGATCATCATTACCCCTATTATGGGAATGATTTTGATTGGAGACAAACTAAATTTACAATTAGCCATCTACCTAATTCCTGCCTTTCCCGTGGGTATGATAGCGATGTACCGTTATTATCAAAAGTTAAAAGAAAAAGTAGAAACAGCCAGAAAAGTATATGTAGAACTATCCAAAAATATAGAACAAAATACAGAAGGTTTTCTATTAGTAAAATCATACAACAGGCAGCAAGAGCAAACCCAAAAATTCAAAGAAATAAACGACCAGATGTATACAGCAGATTACCAAATAGGAGTCATGAAAAACAAAATCAGCCAAGTGATTAATTATTTATGGATGTATTGCTATGTAGCAGGGTTTGCCATAGGAATCGTCTACATTGGACAAGGAACGGTAACCATAGGAGAAATGGTAATGTTTCTTGGCTACCTAGGAAATATTCTAGGCGATTTTGTTGCAGGACTTCAAGCTTATTTAGAAAGAAATCCCTATTATAAACAAGCACTTGATCGCTTCAACTATTTCCTAAATTTAGAGGAATGCCAAACCCAAGGAAAGAAACTAGAAAAAATAGATACCATAGAAATAAAGCACCTATCTTATTGGTACAATGCAAACAAAACACCAGCCTTAAATGATATTAATATGACCATCCAAAAAGGAGAAAAAATAGGCATCATCGGGGAAGTCGGAAGCGGAAAAACAACATTAATGAATATTCTATCTGGCTTTTATGAAGTGCCAGATGGAATGGTATACCTAAATGGAAAAGACATCAATACCTATCAACGAAATACCATTTTCAATCAGTATAATTACGCCATTCAAGCCAACATCATATTAGACGATACCATAAAAGCAAATATTGATATAACCGATGAACTAAAACAGCAAGAGTTAGAAGAAATCATCCAAAAAGCAGAACTAAAAGAAGACATAACACAATTAGAAAACAAAGAAAAAACCTATGTAGGAGAAAAAGGAATAAAACTATCAGGAGGGCAAAAGCAAAGAATATCTATAGCTAGAAATTTAGGAAAAATGAGAGAAGTTAACATCTTTGACGACACCCTGTCAGCACTAGATCAAGCAACCGAAAAAAAGATAATGGAAACATTAATACAAGAAAACTCGGAAAACACATTAATTGTAATATCCAACAAAATATCCAATGTCAAACAACTAGATAAAATATATATACTGTTAGAGGGAAAAATTGAGGACAGTGGTACCCATCAAGAACTAAGAGAACGAAACCAATTTTATCAAGAATTAGAATACTTAGAAAGAAAGGAAGAAATAGATGAACGATATTCTAAAGAAAAATGCTAGGATATTACTAGGGGTAGGAATGATCCTGATTGTTGTAAATGTGCTAAGTTCCGCTCATCCCTTGATCATGAAACAAATATTAGACATAGATATAACCGTTCCAAATGCCTTACTATATCTGTTTTTCAGTTATTTTCTTATTCATCTATTGCTACTCATCAGCAAAAATGCCAGAAATAGTATCATCAACAAAGCAATGGCAAAGATACTAAAAGAATTAAGAGAAAAATTATTTTGTCACGTATTAAAATGGGACATGACAACCTATCAAAAATACAATTCATCCGAAATTTATACACGATTAACAGCAGATGTAGAAAATGTATCAAACCTATTTTTAGGAACATTACAAATCGTATTAAATAATATGATTTATATCATTACTATGGTAGTCTTCATGTTCTTTGCCGATACTACTTTAGCTCTAATAGGAGGAATAACCATTCTACTAACTGGAGCAGTATCCTATGTATTTACACACAAAGTAGCTAAAAGTAATAAGGCAATATTAGATAAAAGAGATAAGGAAAACAGACAATATTCTGAAATGTACAACAAACATAAATTAACTTTTTTATTCGGATTGCAAAAAAAGAACCAACAAAGACTATGCCAAACACTAGATGAAGAACTAATTTATAGAAAAAAATACATTTTTGACAAAGGAGTCGCCTATCCACTTGCGCTAACGATACAAGCAATAGCCATTTATCTACTATTAACTTATGTGTTTCACATTAACACAACCATCTCATTAGGAAGCATCTACCTTGTCATCAATTACATTCAAAATTGTAGAGCTCCACTCAATGAAATATTTACCCAATTAGAAGAAATACAATCATCCACTATGTCATTAAAAAGAATCAATAAATTGCTAAAAGAACAAGGAAAAGAAGACATAACAGCAGGAGAAGCAGTACCAAACCTAAAAGGGAATATAGAGTTTGAAAATGTTTGTATGGAATATGGATCAAATAAAGTCCTACACAATATATCCTTTACCATAAAGGAAGGAAATAAAGTAACCATTGCCGGAAAAACAGGAGTAGGAAAAACAACCATTGCTAATATACTCATGAGATTATATCCAATCACAAGCGGAAAAATAAAAATAGGAGATAAAAACATAGAAAAGATAAGAATAGAAGACATTAGAAAAAATATCTCTTATATATCACAAACTCCTTATCTATTAAATGACACACTAAAAAACAACATCACTTTAGGCGAGGAAACCATAACCAACGAACAAATAGAAACAGCAGCCGAAGAAATTGGATTTAAAAAAGTATTCGACAAATTCAAAAAAGGACTAGACCAAAACATAGAAAAAAATCAACTATCTTATGGAGAACTCCAAATGATTGCCTTCTTACGAGCCATATTGCATAAAGCCAACATTTACATATTTGATGAACCAACATCCAACATAGACTTAAAAACAGAAGACAGAATTCAAAAATTAATCGACAACATAACAAAAGAAAGTACAGTCATCATCATTGCCCACCGAAAATCAACCATAGAGAACTCAGATAAAATAATCTATTTAAAAGACGGACAAGTAGATATGATTGTGAATAAAGAATTCAATCCACCATTTACTAATTATGCGTAACCATAAAAATGAAGCAAGACTAGTGTATTACTACTATGGAGATATACAATTCTATCCTAAAAATAATAGATAGTGATAGATTAACCAAAAAATGAATAACATCAAAAAAGGAAAGAAAAGGGAGGAAAAATGAATGAACGAGAAAATAATCGTAGAAGTAGGATCAACCTGTACAAAAGTAGACAAATTCGACGGAAGCGACATTAAAAGGATAGAAGAGAGAACTATACAATTCAAAAAACATTATCAAGAAGATAAATCCTTAAGAGAAAGTGACATACAAGAATTAACAAAAAGCATCAATGAGTTAAAAAATAGTTCAGAAAACATATATGTATGTGGAACAAGTATTTTTAGGACATTACCAAATACAGAAAAACAAGAATTCTTAACCAGATTTAAACAAGAAACAGGTTACCATTTTCATATCATATCTCAAGAAAAAGAAAATGAATTAACTGTTTTTGGAACAACAAGAGTAGTAAATGAAAAAGTATGTGTTTTTATCGGAGGAGGAGGATCTACTGAAATTTCTATATACGATAAAAAGATAAAAGAAAGTGTAAATACGTCAGTAGGAGTAATTGAAGTCATGCAAAAATTTCCGGATTTAGCAGAAAATTATGCAACCACTGATATTGAAAAAGTAAAAGAATACATAAAAGAGAGATTAAATCTACCAAAAGAAAAAGCAGATATATTAATATTAGCCGGAGGAGGTCATGAAAAATTCGCAAGACGTTCTGGCATACACTATGAAAAAAATACCCTATACCAAGATAAAACATCGCCTATTATGATGGATATAGAAACAAGAAAAAGAGAAACCAAAAGATACTATGAGGAAATATCACTAGATGAAATTAGAAGTAAAGTCAATGATCCCGAATGGTGGTATGCAACAAGAGCAATGAGTGCATTTGTATTAGTAGTAGCTGAAGCAATCGGAGCAAAATACATCATACCAACCGACGTTTCTATGGTTTATGGACTTTTGGACAACGAAGATAATAAAAATGAAACAGTAGAGTAACAGGAAAAACAAAAAAGTAGATTATTTTAAGATAATAAAAAGGGAGAAAAAAGAAAATGGAAGAAATTATCATCGCCTCAGGAAATAAAGGAAAAATAAAAGAAGCCCAAGAAATACTAAAAGAATTTAACATCATTTCCCAAAAAGAGTTAGAAATCACAATCGATGTCGAAGAAGACCAAAAAACTTTTGCCGGAAACGCCATAAAAAAAGCAGAAACAATAGCAAAAGAAGCAAACGGCAAAAAATGTATTGCAGATGACTCTGGAATAGAAATCGACTATTTAGATGGATTCCCCGGTGTAGTTACCAAAAGATGGTTAAATGGATCAGACAGAGAAAGAAACTTAGCACTAATCGAAAAGCTAAAAGGTGTTCCCAAAGAAAAACGAAAAATAACCTTCACCACAGCCATAGCCTTATCTAATGGAGAAAAAAGCATTTGTGAAGAAGGCACTATTCAAGGTTTTGTGGCAGAAGAAGTAAGAGGAGAAAATGGATTCGGATTTGACGAAATCTTTGAATTAGAAAATGGAAAAACATTAGCCGAATTATCATCAGAAGAAAAAAATGAAATTAGTGCTAGAAAAATAGCCTTAGAAAAAATAAGAGAAAAATTAATCAACGATCCATTTATGGATAAACAAGAAGAAAAGAAGCAAAAATAATGTTTACCCATCTAGCCTAGGTAAACTTTTAACGTTTACTAAAATAATATAAAGGTTTATAGGTAAAACCTTATTTAAAAACCTAAATATATTATACAAGGAGAAATAGGTTGGCTTTAAAAGCCAGCCTATATAGGAAAAATGGATTACCAAATAAAAAACGAAAATCAAGAATTTTCATTATGGAATAAGCAAGAAAAAATAGGATATTTACATTATAATCAAGATCAAGAACAAGATTATGTAGTCATTTCCATTTTCGTAAATGAAACCTATCGAGGAAATGGCTATGCCAAAATACTACTAGATGAATTTATTGAAAAAGCAAGAAAAGAAAACAAGAAAATAACCCCAATATGTACCTATGCCCAAAAACAGTTTGAGAAAAGAAAAGAAATAGGAGATGTATTAAAAAAACAAAAATAGCTATACTAAAAGAAAAAAGGGGTTACGCTTTGCATAGAGTAAATAAAATAAGCATAAAAGTATAAAAAAATGAAGGGAGAATATGTTGGCTTGGCAAGCTAACATATGTTAGAAAAAAATGAAAGCAATTGTTTATCAAAGTAATACAGGGCATACATTAGCGTATGCAAAACTGTTGAGTGAAGAAGTAAAATTACCTTATTATACAATCAAAGAGGCAAAGGAAAAAATAAGCGAGCAAGATGAAATTATATTTTTAGGATGGATTTGTGCTTCAAAAATTCAAGGATTAAAGAAAGTTAAAAAATACCAACTCAAGTGTATTGGAGCTGTAGGAAGTTATCCTAATGAAAAGGAATATATAGAGTCATTAAAAAAAGCAAATGGAGTAACCGATAACCTATTTTATTTACGAGGAGGAATTGATCTTCAAAAATTAACGGGAATAAAGAAAAAACTTTTACAATGGGTAGGCAAAATGATGAAAAAAGACAATTCAATAAAAAATCAAGAAATGATACAACTGTTTACTCAAGGAGCAAATTATGTAGAAAAAGAAAATTTAGAGGAAATGATAACATTTTTAAAATTCAACCAAAGATTGA
>JAETPW010000074.1 GCA_021771025.1 Clostridiaceae bacterium | reverse complement strand
TGTTAAGATTCAGCGATTTTGTCACCGCAAAATTCAGCGAAAATGTCACCAGTATTCTCTTTGTTAGAATTATCCTCTATCATGCTATATGAAGGAGGTTTTTTTATTGGACAAAAAAGAAATTGTTCATCTATTGTCTAAAAAAATAAATGGTGATTTAAATATGTCTTATGATCAATTATCTATTCTTACTGGCTATTCCAAGCGTCAGCTTATTCGTATTTCTAAATCGTTAAATGAAAAAGGTATAGATTCCACTTTGATTCACGGCAATAAAGGTTTGGCCGCCAATAACCGTGCTCCAAATACTGAAGTTGACTATATCGTCAACTTCAAAAAACTATACCCTGATATCACTATATCACAATTTAGAGATATTTATCTTGAAGATGTTATTTTCAATCCTTCTAAAGAGTCTGATGTTCTAAAATACCAGCTTAAACCTAGAAGTATTTCTTTCTTTCAGCGCCTTTATAAACAATTCAAATGGTCATCTCCGGTAAAACATAGAAGTCATAAAAGAGATTCTCCTCTACATTTATTAAGAAAAAGAAGTCCTCGAGCTGGTATGCTTATTCAAGTTGATGGAACTCCTTTTGACTGGTTTGGTAATGGTCAGCTCTACACATTACATATGGCTGTAGATGATGCAACCAATGATATACTTGCTGGATGGTTCACCAAAAACGAATGTATGTTTGGATATTGTAAAATGATGGAGCTGATTATCAGAAAAAAAGGAATTCCAATGGCAATTTATTCAGACAAGCATACTATTTTTAAAAGTCCTGAAGGTCATACAACATCTTTTGGATTAATGATGGAAAAGCTTGGCATTGAAATGATTTTCGCTAATACATCACAAGCAAAAGGATTAATAGAAAGATACAATGGAACCGCACAGAGAAGATTACCGAATGATATTATCAGATTTAAAATAAAAGATTATGATCAGCTGAACTTATGGTTCAATGACTTCTATATAAAATATCTAAATGAAAAATTTGCGCATTTACCCATTGATCCAATTTATGAATTTGT
>JAETPW010000073.1 GCA_021771025.1 Clostridiaceae bacterium | reverse complement strand
TATGGTAAGATGATTATAGGTCATTTGTGATTTTCCTTTACTTTTGTTTGTTGGTACTCAAAAGTCTATCACAAATGGCTTTTTATTTTTCTAACTTAATTTTACAAACTGCGTAACAAAAATCAAACTTACTCTGTGACAATATAACCAAAATATAATTCATTATTAAGCTAGGATGGAGAAATTATAGATGATTTCAAAAAATAACTATAAACTTTAAGCCTGTAAATTGAAATCTGAGCGCTGACATTCTACGATATATTTTGAGTAGGTTCAACTTTTGCTAATGAACGGTCAAATATTTGCTGATGATCTAGGCGATCCCAAATGGGCTACAAAAGACAAATACGAAAAGAAATATACTTCAACCATTGAATTTGTTGATGAACAAGGCAATAAGATGCCTAATATTCCTGATGATAAGCAAATATCTATATGGATACGTCCTTTATAATGTAGATAAATCCAGGCGAGAGCTTAAATCCAAATGAAGCTTAGACATCAGATAGATCAAATTACTCTAAAGTAAATGTTGCAGTAGTTTCAGAAAAGCCAATTGAACAAACTGATTTGATAGAAAAAGTCGATTAGGTAAGGTGATGCTAGTCGATCTAAGTAGTGTACCAATTCCAAATGTTCCAACACTACAGTATCGAAACGATCTAAGTGATCTAGCGGTTGATATACCAGTCGTATAAAATATTTTAACTCGACCTGAAGCACCAAATGAAACAACATCAACTGAAACTGCGATCACACCTACTATCTTAGGCGATAAAAAAGTCACAGTACCAGTCATGAATGCAGTATCAACAACTATGGTAAAACAGGCTACAGTGCTACAGACCGAGCCTGAATATGCTTGGTGTTGGTGCTTTGCTCATTGCCGGAATGTTAGATTTAGTAGATGAAATTAAAAAGAAAAAACGATCTAGCAAGAGATCGTAACTAGCTGATTTTAAAGAAGACACGAGGAGGCCTATTGGCTATAATGCCCTCTAAGTATACAGATGAAATAGAAAATTCATCTTATACTTGGAGGGTATTTTATATGTCTAGGAAATCAAAATACAGTGCAGAACAAAAATTAGCTATACT
>JAETPW010000032.1 GCA_021771025.1 Clostridiaceae bacterium | reverse complement strand
TTTTATTTTATTTAAAAAATAAATAATTTCCGTCTACTGACATTAGTAATATTTTAACGGTCACTAATTGAATACTTTGATCATAAATTCATATGATCAGGGTGATAATGAGCAAACTTGGTAATGACAATCGCATATCTAATATGTATGCTTGCCAAAGAATGGGAAATACTATTCAAGTTTTTCTTTCAACTTACGTAAAGGAAAATCGAGAATCTTATAAAGAAAATTCTCAACTTTGGAATTGTTAGTTAAAAATGCACTTTATTTGCACTTCGCAAGTATCGTGTCTATTAAAAATATTGATATATCAAGGATGTTGACTAGAACCTCTATGCTTCTAGTCAGCATTAGAAATACGCTTAAGTCTTTCAAAGAAGTTCAATAAAGCTTGATTTGAAAGGCTTTTTTGTTACTTTGAATTATTATGAAATTAACACAATTAAAACACGCAGAAAAATATATGGTGTTTAGAGTGTGTTTGAGTTAAGTTTAGGGATACTAAATATGGTGATTTAACAGGTTTTAGAGCCTGTTTTTTGTTGTATTTGTTTGTATTTTATTTAAAAGAAGTTTTTATTAATTTACATTAAGAGAGATCTAAACGCAGTTTAGATTTTTTGAGGTGTATGTGTGAAAAGGTATCTTTAAAAAAAGTTTATCTTTTAAAGTAATGCAATAACTAGAATTATTTACATATTAAGAAATGTGGCAATAGATATTCCTAATAGTATTAGCCCCAAAGCAAATGATACTAAAAAAATTAGTCGTAAGTGTGAGTGTATTCTTACTTTTGGAATGGCTAAACTTCCTAATGAAATAAAAATTAATATTATGCTAATAATTGACATAGAGCTTTTCACCGTTTCTTATAATTTTTTGTATAACTTAAAATACACCAATTGATTTAAAGTGTAAATATATAAAAGCAATTCCCCTTTGTGGGGATTATGATGAAAAAATTATAATTTAAGTGTATGCTTTAATCAAATATTTTTTAGAAGGAAGTTGATCTTAGTGATTATCGTAGATTATCCAGTTTTGCCATAATGTAATACTGATTCTCTTGAAAGGAAATGATGAACTATGAAGTTTAATCTTAAAGTAAGGCTAGCATCTTTAGCATTGAGTTTGGGCATAATTTTATTATCAACTTTCGCATGTAATACTGTAAAAGCTGACAAACTAGTTAAAGTAACAGGAAAATTGTAGGTTATAAATGAATATATTTTACCTAAAACAGATATTTCACAGTCTGATGTAGCATAGTTTAGGGAATTACCTGTAAGCAATCCAAGATGGTCGATAAGAGATAATTCTAATTCCTTTGTATTAGACGAAAATTTATCATCTTCAGGTGCCAAAATAGAATCTGACAGTGATAGTACTACTTTGCAAGACAATTTTTTTAATATCAAATTATCTCCTCAGCATCCTATAATTGTTGTAAAAAGTAAATTAGGGGATACAATGCAGAGCTTTAATCTATCACAAGAAGAATTAAAGTCTGGAACTATAGATTTAATAATAAAAAATAATTTAAATAAAAAGTTAATAGTAGGAAAAAGTATATATAACTTAAGATTCCCGAGTATAGAATATTTGTGCTACTTTTTTATTCAATTATTATATTGTGCGATAGTTTTACTTATGTTTGGTTTATTGTTGAGCTTAATAATACCAGAGATTAAAGCTTTAATGCCTGTAGGAATGACTATAATGTTTATATTGTTTATGGTTGTAGGTGTTTTTGTGCAGTATAGTTCCTTACCGAAAAACTTACGTGCTATTTCCAGTTGTATACCAGTAAAATATTTAGCCAATGATTTCTACTATATCTGGATAGGTCAGGTTAAATGGAATGTGTCATTTGTCAAATGTAATACGATTTGGCTTATCTTGCTATGCTTAATCTGTTACATAATTTATAGAGGGAAGAATAATGTTACGAAGACTTTCAACCAATAAGGATTTAAGAATTGGAATAGAAATAATAATCAGAATCATTCAGTGGTTGTGTTTGGTGCTGAACCATTGTAAGATATATGGCATCCCGTTAATCCTAACAAACTAGCTAAGATGATTATTAACTTTAATGATTTCATTTTTATTTTTTCCTCTCCACTTTTTAGCTAATTGATATTTTAGCATAAGATAACGAACGTAAAATTCAATATATAAAAACCCCTATTAAAAGCAAACAAAAACTACCAAACAACAGAATAAGAGAGCAAAAAAGTAGCCATGAGGCTACTCTTTTTTAGTCTACTGCATTACCAAGTTGGTGGTCTTTCTTGTCGAACCATTCTCGGGCAAAATCAATCAAAGCGGTACTGTTGATTACTTTTATAATGCCATGACCTAACTTTAAGGTCGAGAATTTCCCGGGAAATTTCTTTTCAAAAGCTTCACCTAACTCGTTGAAATCATCATAGGAATCTAAATCAACATTAAGGATCATCTTTTTTGTAACTAGTTTTAATTTGGTAAATTTTCACTTATATTTTTATATCCAGATATTTTTAAAACCTGTTTTATATTTTGAGAAATATTAGTTTGATCAGTATATACTGCCATGAAATATACATATAATTCTTTTAATATACCTAATTCTGGAAAATTAGACATAGTTTTTAGCCAGTCTAATATTTTTGTAGTTGGATTATCTAACTGTTTTTGAGCTTTTCTCAGGGTATAAAGATAATTAATTCCAACTGTAGCTAATCTACGTTGTTTTTCTATTGTATGAGTATTTAAATTGGGATACTTCTTTACTAATTTTAATAATAGAGGTTTCATACTCATTAAATTATCAATTCTTATTGAATTACCTAGTATAATTATTGCCTCATCATTCTGTGTCCAATCTTTATATCTAAAAAAATAATTCATAACTTCTTCGGTAATTTCATAATTATAATTTTGCTTTAAAGCATCTAAAATTAATATTGCTCTATCTTTTAATTCATATGTTGTACTTTTATCATGAAAAATTTCTTTCTTTATTTTTTTGGCCTCATCTAAATTTTTATTATAAAAGGCTAAATTTAGCTTTTCAGAATAATTAAGTCGATTATTTTCATTAAAATATCTTGTAAAGAAATAACTAATTGAAATATTTCTACATTTTAAGATTTTAAATATATCATCAATAAAGATTCTATTTTGTCCTTTTTCCATTTTAGAATAATGTGTTACGGTAATATCTGTTCCCTTAATCATTTGTTTTTGCGTTAAATCTAGGTCTTTTCTTAACGCCTTTAATGCTTCATTAATTTTCATTGAATTACCTCAATTGCTATGTAGATTTTTTATAGTCAATTATAAATAAAAAAGTGATAAACCGTTCTATTAAAACAATTTATCGCTTTCTATCTATATATGTGAATTAGTATATTTTATCCGTTCAGCTTCCAGGATCCATCAACACTCCATGCTAATAGATTGCTTATCGCATTTTCGGTGCTGCTATTTTTTTTCATTTGATTCAATGATGTCAAAATGAATTTACGCTGATTTCCTTTTAACTTTTTAGCTGCCTTAACTGCTAAGTTAAAATCATGCTTGTTTTTAATCTCTCGATTATGCAATCCTTCATAATTTCTTTTATGTATTCTTTTTAATGGTGTAACGACTGCTTTAAGAGCCTTTCTATTGATGGCGTAATATCGCAATTCGCCATCTGTAGTCCAAGCATTGTATTTATGATTCTTAGATGTAATTAAATATTGTGGTGTACCGCCATTTGCGTTCTTAAATGTCATAGTTTTAACAATTTTAAATCTGACATTTTTAATTTTTTTAGGATTAGCAACTTTTGAACCCTTGAAAAATTGATTATTTAGCATTTTTTTATAGCTGTCTTTACCAACAAAGACAGGCTGTTCAGAAGAATTAACATTTACGATATAACCCCATTTACTAAGTTCAGGAGAATTTTTAATTACATATTGTTTATCATTCTTTTGAATCTGGGTAGGATTTACCGATTTAGTTGCGGCATTAATAGTAATTGGATTTAAGGCAAGTAAAGCTGCTATTGAAGTTGTAGCAAGTGTAGCTATAAGAGTTTTTTTAGATTTCATTGTTTTATTTATCTCTTTTCAATTTCCTCTCGAATTATTTATTTTGTATCATTTATACATTGTCCTAAACAATATATTTAGAACAATAAAAAGTATTATTCAGGTAAAACAAGATAATTTACGATAATCCTATTTGTCATCCTTTCCTCATCACAATTTCTATTTACATTCTATATTCAAAAAAATAATAATCAAAGTAAATCCCCTCTGAAGGGATTTTGCTTTGTCAAAAAATTAATTTCTTTTCTTAAGTCAAAAGGTAACGCTTTGTCAGCTAAATGTATATATTTCATAAATTATTATTTGATCAAATTAATAATGAATTACTATCTATTTATTTGTATGAATTCAATTACAAAATTTTCCAGTATACTCTTACCTAGAATTAGTATGAGCAAGAGGTAGGAAGAAGGAGTTAACATGTCTGATTATAAAATTGGTAGATATTTAAAGATAGAGCGTAAGAATAGAAATCTGACGCAAAAAGAATTTTTACAAGGAGTCTTATCAGTCTCTCAGTATTCTCGAATAGAAAGTGAAGAACAAGATATAAAAGTATCAGATTTTATCCGTATTTTATTACTTAATAAGATTAATTTTACTCAGTTTTTTAATCGTTATTTGGATGATTCGGATATGCTAGACTCAAATAAATCGTTAGAAAAAATTGCACAGCTATTTTATAATGGTGACCTTTCTCAAATTAATAAAATGAAATCGCTGGTTAAAGATGATAAATTATTAACTTTAGAAACGAAGGTAATAGTTGCGATATTGGAGGGGAATATTAAAGATCTAGATGAAAATGTTAAAGAAGAGATTTCGAATGAATTGAATAAAAAGGATGATTGGACCAGAAATAAAGAATTTCTACAGTTATTTAGTAGTTCAATGCAAATCTTTAGTATAGAAAGATTAAACATATATATGAAAAAGATATTGCGAGAATATAAGGATACTATCTCTAAAGAATCTTATGAGGTTCAAAGAAGGATAGCAAGTGTTTGTATTAATTATCTTGGAAGAGCTTATAATTCTACAGATACGGTGGTTGATGATATTATTATCTTTTTAAAAAATCTATCTGAAAATCCAGACTTATTAATGTATAAAATGTTAAGACTATATTTTGTATATTTAAGACAAAATAATCAAGAAAAGATGAATGATATATTGTCTTTGTTGAGAGAGGTAGGATACTCTCAATTTATAAGAAATTTACCAAAAAAATTGTAAATATACAAATTTTGACACGAATAAATATTTTTGAATTAATATTTAAAACATAAGTCATTGAGTAAGTAGGAGAGATTAAAAATTATTATTGTTACATTACCAGTTATTGTTGTAGATAATTAAAATTATAGAATTCTATAATTTGATTATTCATAACAAAATTCAAAAATTTATATGGAGGTACATGATTATGAGTTTAGAAGAAGTTATCAATCAAGCAGTTGCAAAGATTGAAGATTCACGCGTAATGCTTACTAGACCTATGCAAGCTTGGAACCACGGTTAAAGAGTAGGAGACCTAAAAGAAAATGTATTTAGAAAATTTTGTTGAGGAAGTATTATCAATTCCCAACATTGATAAAAAACTAAATTCCACTTTTCTTGAAAGGCTTTCTGTATCTAAGAAACTATTAGAAGGGACTTCAGTAGAAGAAAGGTCTTCACGAAGTCCCTTCTTTTTAAATGATTTAGGAGTAAGATATACAGTAAGTCCAAAAGAATTTACAAAGTGGAGTATTAAAGATTTAGATGTAGATTTTCCTTCCACTAGCAATCTCGAAAAAGATTTGGAGGAAGCAAATATAAATTTATTACCTTACGTTATGGATTCAAGTGCATTGTTAACGGGTGATTTTGAAACTATTTTTAAAGTAGTATCTAAAAGAGAATCAGAAATTTTAAAATTTGGATCCTATAATGCACTTATTTATAGTGGCACCGTTGCTGCTAGCCAAAATTCTAAATTAGCTTATGTGTTTTTCTCTGAAGCTATAAATGGAGCTCGCAAAGATAATGATATTAATCATGTTATTACTGCATATCATCGTTTAATAATAACTAAGTTGAAGAGGTTCCATGATCTTAAGGAAGCTCAAGAACTATTGGATGAGCTTGTTTCTAGAGAAATTCCAAAATCTTCAGATAAAGATTTATATATGGCTTTATATGATAATATGTTAGGATTAGCAATTGTAATGGAACCTAACGATTTTTCAATAATCTCTGCTAAATCAATGTTGATTAATGCTACACGTAGAATTAATGAATATGTAGCGCAATGTACAGATAAAAATAAAAAGAGTCAGGCGGAAAGATATAAAGGACAAGTTGGGATTAACTTAGTTCAATTAGAACTTGAAAATAATCATTATAATGAAGCTAATCGTATTGCCCTCTCTAATTTAGAACATGTGAAAAAATATTCTAAAGGGTATGCAGCAGAGGCTTACAGCGTTTTAGCTTATACTCAATTTATGTTGGGTGAGTATCAGGAAGCTCTTCATACTTCTCAGTTAGCTACGAATGCACATGTAGAAGTTGGAAATTACGATGGGGTACAGGCTTCTAGAGAGATGTTGATTAATTGTTATATGAAATTAGGAATGAAAGTTAAGGCTAAGGAACAAGCTCAATTGATTCTAGATAAATCTTTCCAACATGAATCTATAGAAAGTAAAAACTAACATGACAGACTACTTAGCAATCAAAAATTTGAGAAAAGTGTATAACGATAATGGCAAGGAATTCATTGCTTTAGATGATGTTTCCTTTGACATTAAAGAAGGCGAAATCGTGGCTCTCCTTGGACCAAATGGAGCAGGCAAAACGACTATCGTTTCTATAATTGGTGGCTATTTATTGCCGACGTCAGGTCAAGTCATCATTAATGGCGAAGACGTTATAAAAACTCGATCTCGTGATAATATAGGCGTTTCTTTTGGTGGGGATCTCGGATTTTATGGGAGAGCCACGGCCAAGCAGAATATGTCTTTTTTCGCAGATTTAGCTAAGATTCCGCATCGTAAACAAAAAGCTGAGATTGAGCGTGTGCTCGACATTGTTAATTTGAAAGACGATATGAATAAGAAGGTGCAATTTTTCTCAAAAGGGATGAAACAGCGGATGCACATTGCGCGGGCACTTCTGGGCAATCCGCAATTATTGCTTCTTGATGAGCCTACTGATGGCTTGGATGTCGAGATTGCTACCAATATTAGAAATGTAGTAAAGAACTTGGCGCAATCAGGGATCAGCATTCTGCTAACTAGTCACATGATGTCGGAAGTTGAAGCTCTGTCTGATCAGATTGTTTTACTTGGTGCTGGTAAAATTCACGCTAAAGGAACTGTGGAAGATATCGTGGAAATGTCTAAAGTGAAGCGCATTGATCGACCTGCTACCTTGGAAGAATCTTACTTGGCTTTGGCACCACAATTACGGAGATAATGGATGAGATTTTTACGATTATTTTGGTTTCAATTCAAACTTTACATTTCAAATCAGTACTTCTTTTGGCTGACGATCACTAGCACAGTCAGTATTTTCATTCTGCAATATACAATTGCTTACGCTAATCATGGCTTAAACGATCCTATGGTTTGGATTAGAAGTGCTGTGTTTGGTTTATGGTCATCATGCACAACGGCGGCTGGAAGTATCGGCTATCAGAGATTTCAAGGTACGCTTCCTTATATTGTTAATACGCGTTATGACGAGCGCGGATCGCTAATTGCACTCCTTTTACCTGCGTCGAGTTATGGCTTGATTTCTTTCCCTTTAGCTTGGCTTTTGGCTAAAGTTTTCTCCGTTTCTACTGGGGAAATTGATTTGAAGTTTATCATAATGGTGATTTTGTTATGGATTGGGGCTACAACGATTGACATCTTGATTGCGGCTTTCTTTACTTTGACGCCAAATGCCTTGGTCTATGAAGCTTTGATTGATGTGCCAATCTTACTTTTAACGGGGCTTTTTGGAAACAAAGCCCTTACTTTACCTTTAATGAATGTATCACAGTACTTTTTACCAATGACGATGCCCGTAAAGGTTTTGCTTTATTCAAGTGTGGCCATCAATATTGGCGCTTATATTTGTAGTTTAGCAATTTGGATCGTGTTGATTCTAGTCATGGTTAGAAGAATCAATGATTTAGCTAGAAAGAAAGGAACGTTGAAAATAATATAATGGCAACGCAATTTTCTTCACTTTCATTTTTATCGAATTGGAGGACAAGATTCGTTTATTTCTTGCTTCTCCCAATTATCAATATTTTGCTACTGGTGTTAATTGATCTTCAATATAGCAACAGCTTCAATTGGTATGTGGCAGCAGCTTCAGTGGTGATTGACAGTGCAGCTTTGTCGCTGCAAGCCATGTCACAGCTTTTAATTACCGATGCGAATTTGAAAATTGATATCGAGGTAATTTCCAAGCGTCCGTACAGTTTTTATTATTGGAAAACCAAGGCCCTCACTTCTTTAATTGCTGGAATTGTTTTAGGTGTAATTAACCTAGTCTTACTCTGGCCGTTAGGATTATCATTGACTATCTTATTGAAGAGTTTGACTATTTTGCCGCTGGCGTGTATTTTTGGGACGATTTTAGGTTTTACGGGTTGGAGCCTATCTTGGCAAATGAGCAATCCCTACTTTTTTGCAAATTTGTTCATCTCAATTATCACAATTGTTTCTGGAGTTTTAGTGCTTGTTTCTCAATATCCTAAGTGGCTCATGATTATCAGTTATGGCTTTCCGTTTTATGAAGTAGTCAATTTCATTAAACTTAATCATACTAGCTTGTGGATGAGTTGTTTGAACGCGCTAGTGTGGCTCGTGATTGGGATTGTATCATATATAGTACAGATTAAACCCGTTTTGAATAATAAAATACATCAATATTAAGCGATCAAAAGATCGTTTTTTGTTTTGAAAAAATAATGAAAGCAAAAAGCCGCCATGCAAGGCGACTTTCTTATTTCATTCGTTTTTGGTCCATTCGTTTGACTGCGTAAAAAACTGGCAACCCCACAATTACAAGTCCGATGAAGAATAATACCCCAGCTGGATCGTTGAATAATTCGCTGATTAAAACGAATATTCCCCCGGCAATAGCGATAAATGGAACAAGTGGGTAAAGTGGTGTACTGAATGGGCGTGTAGAATGCTTCTTTCTTAAAATAAAGATTCCGAAAAATGCCATTAAGTAGAAGCAATAAACTGTAAATACACAGAGATCTGATAATTTATCTGGATCAAAGAAAACCATCATGATTGCAGAGAGAATAATCAAGAAAAGTGTAGCAATGATAGGTGATTTTCCCTTAGGCGTTACATAGGATAAGAATTTAGAAAATGGTAAGTCTCCACGCTTAGCCATTGCATAAGTAATACGAGGGAAAGTAATCATTTTTCCGTTTAAAGTTCCCATCATTGAAATGATGATTCCAATTGAAAGAAGCTTTCCTCCGAGATTACCAAAGGCTTTCACGGCTAGATAAGAAGTCGCATTTTCACCAAGACGATGGATTTCCGGAGCTGGTAAAAATCTAAAGATTCCAATTGTGATTAAAGTGTAGATAAGTAAAACCGAGCTGATTCCTAAGATAATTGCTTTTGGAAGAAGCTTTTGAGGATCCTTCATTTCTCCACCTAGGTTAGCAATCAAGATCCAACCATCATATCCAAAAAGCGTTGCTAAAACGGCAACTCCAAAGCCACCACCATTGCGGCTAATTTCGCCGACTGTTTGATTAAAGGCATCTTCATGACCCCAAAAAATGCCAAAAATAATGATTGCGGCGATCGGGATCATCTTTGCGATTGTGGTAATTACGGAAAATGCGGCGCCAACTTTGTTTTCGAAGAAATTCATAGCCCCAATAGCGATCACAGTAATTAAAGCTAAAGGAATGCGCCATTCAGTTCCTAAACCAAATAAATTCGCCATCATAATACTCATAAATCCGGCTACGGAAGCGATAATAGCTGGTCCATAAGCGATAATTTGCATCCATCCCGCTAAAAATCCGCAGATTCTACCATACAAATTTTCAATATAAACGTAAAGTCCCCCCGTGTATGGCATTTGGGCCCCGATTTCGGCAATGGTTAATCCCGCTGCCAAGGTAATAACTCCTCCAAATATCCAGGCTAAGATGGCCATGGTAGAGGAGCCTGCACTGTCTAAGATAGAAGCCTGTTTAAAAAAGATTCCTGATCCAATAATGGTTCCAACTACAATAGAAATGGCTGACCAGAACCCCAGTGATCGCTTAAGTTCATTTTGATTTTGTTCCATATTTCCCTCCAAACAAAAAACCGAACTCACAGATTGCTTATCTTAAGGCAAAGAGTGAATTCGGTTTTACTAATTCTATGCACACCAAAATCACTCAAGTTCAGAAGAACTTGAGGAGGAATAAGATGAAGTTAAAGTAGTGTACATAAGTAACATAACAAGATTCCTCGCTAAAAAAGTATTTTTATTAGAATATCATGAACGAATTAAAGACGCAAGAAATATACTAAGGAAAGTAAGGTGAAAGTTTTAATTTTTCTTGTTTAGCTTTAAAATTAATGACAAGAATTATTTCCTGGGAATGAGGTATTTTATGCAAACAGCATGGCAAAAATTTAAGAAAAACGTGCCGTTTCGGCGTTTTATCGTTCTATTGTTAATCATTTTGGTGCTTTATGAAATGCGCGCGATGATGAATACAGTTCTGTTAACGTTTATATTTACGTATATTGTGGTTCATCTGATTCGCTTGGTACAAAAAAAGTTACCTAAAGTGCCTTCGACAGTAATTGTCGTCGTTACGTATTTATTGATCCTTTTGGGCTTATATTTTGTAATAACAGTCTATCTTCCAATGCTGGCAACACAAATTAGTAAGATGGTGAAATCTGTTTATGAATTTTATAAAAGTGATCAAATGTCAGGCGTCACAAAGTATGTAACTCATTATGTGAATAAATCTGAGCTTCTTGCTCAAGCTAAAAATGGAATGAGTATCATGGTTCATGCAGCTGCCAGTGTGGGGACCTTAACTGTGGCCACCTTCATGTCATTAATTTTAAGTTTCTTCTACACAATTGAACTAAAGAAGATGAACGAATTTTCCAATTTATTTGTTCAGAGTGGCTATTTTAAATGGTTATTTGAAGATATTCGCTATTTTGGTAAAAAGTTCATTAATACATTTGGTGTAGTGTTAGAAGCCCAATTCTTTATCGCGATTTGTAATACGGCTTTGACGATGATTTGCTTAGCAGTGATGAAAATGCCCCAAATTTTTGCGTTAGGATTAATGGTCTTTATATTAAGTTTAGTTCCAGTTGCTGGGGTAATTATTTCATTAATTCCATTGAGTATTATTGGTTATTCTGTAGGCGGAATTCGTTATGTGATTTATATTTTCATCATTATTATGATTATTCATGCGATTGAAGCCTATGTCTTGAATCCGAAGTTTATGTCCAGTAAAACTGAATTGCCAATTTTCTACACGTTTTTAGTATTGCTTGTTGCAGAGCATTTTTTAGGAACGTGGGGATTAATTGTCGGGGTTCCAATTTTTACGTTCTTGTTAGACGTAATTGATGTAAAATCCGTAAAAAAGAAGGATAAAAATGAAAGTATTATTGACGGGCGATAGTATCATTGCTCGATGTGAAGGATTAAAAGAACCGCATTTGAATGCCGATTTAAAAAGAGATTGCCCAGAATTGGAACTAAACAACACGGCTGTTTCTGGAATTAACTCAGGTGCATTTTTTGCGCGATTATCGGAATTGGTTTTAATGCAGGATCAATGCGATGCAATTGTGATTTTGTTGGGGACAAATGATTTAGCAATCCATAAGCAAGTTCCCATTGAACAGTTTAAGAAAAACATGCAATTAATTGCTTCCGCAATTGTTTGTTTATACTGGCCAAAAAAGGTGGTACTTATTTCTCCACCGGCTGTCGATGAAAAAAAGCAACATGTACGCAATAATAGGCTAATTGCGTCTTATGCAAAAAAAGTTGAAGAAGTTAGTGAGGAATATGGATTTCATTACATTGATTTATGTAGTGAAATGATAAAGCAGGGAAATCTTGCTGAACTATGTCATGGCCAAAAAAATGATGGATTGCATTTTGGTGCCGCAGGTTATGAGTTGCTTTCTAGGCTAGTTTTAGAAAAATTAAAACAAATAGAAAAAGATTCACAGCTGTGAATCTTTTGTGGATTACTTTATTGCGCTGAATGCCAAGCTGCCAACGAGGCAGATGGCTAATAATGGTAAAAGTAGGTGAGTGAAAAAGACAAATATAATTCCAGCCACCACTAAAAATGCCATAATTTTGAGTAGGCCAATTCCTAATTTGATGAATAGCCAAATCAAAAGTAGCGTTAATAATATTGAAAGCATAATTGAATACCTCCGATTTCTATGGAGAAAATTATACCTCAAATTAATTAAGAAAAGGTATAAAATTAGGCATCCCAAGTTTGGAATGCCTAATTTTTTATTGAATCAAAAGTATTTAAAACAATTAGTCCTTTACAACATCCTTAGTGTTCAACCACTTATCTGATGAAACCTTAACGATCTTCTTACCGTTAACTTTCTTTACGTCTTTTGCAGTAAAGGTTGAACCCATCTTGACAGTCTTTGAAGTCTTCTT
>JAETPW010000031.1 GCA_021771025.1 Clostridiaceae bacterium | reverse complement strand
AAAGAATATTTAATATATTAGCTCAAAAAGAGGAAAATTCTTAAGATATAATTGAGCAATCACTTTAGTATCAGTATATTGCTCGATTAGTATTAAAAAATCATGTTTTTATCCTGCTTGCCATGCTTATTGTAATCTGTTATTTATATCTTTATTGGCTTTATCTATACAGTAAAAAACAAACTATTTCTAGTTTGTTTTTTAGTTTTTAACAAGATATGGTTAAAATATTTTCATTGTTATCAAAAATAGCAAATTCATCTTTTCCATAAAAAGTTTTATGAAGTTCTTTTGCTATCTTGACTTTATCTTTTAGTTCATTATAGATCGTTACAACATCATCAACCGTTATAAATAAGGTGAATGTTGGTACTATTTCGTCTGTTTTTAATGTTGAATATTCTTCTATTAAATTTTTTTGTTCCTGTAGCATGATAGAAATTTTATCCTTATGTAAAATAGCAAAATTTAGAATCTCTCCTTCTTCTGGCACACTTACTATTTTTTGAAATCCCAATTTTTCTTCATAAAACTTTATTGTTTCTTTTACATTTTTAACCATAATATTGGTTGTTATTGTTTGATACATAAGCCCCCTCCCTTCAATTTAATTATAATAAAAAGAGTTAAAGCTGTATAGTAAAAAACGGACATTTATTGGTTGTCTTTTATTATCTTTAATGGTGAAAGTCCTGTATATTTCTTGATCTCTCTTATAAAATGAGATTGATCATAAAATCCACATAAGTTAGCAATATCTATTAGATCTATATTCTCTTCTAGCATCAAAGTTAAGCATAAATGTAATCTAAGTATATTTAATAACACTTTTGGGGCTACTCCATAATTAATTTTAATTATTCTGTACAGATGCCTTTCATTATACCCCCATTTTTTGGCAATAGCTTTTACACTTTGTTCTTTTGGATTTTTGTATAACTCCTCTACCATTTCTACAAATGGCATTTCTTTTTTATGTTTTGTTTTTTTTCGTAAATATTCTTTTAAATATTCTATTCTTTCATTTGTTTTTTTTAGATTAAGTATTTTATCTAAATTAATTTCTTTTTCTATCTCATTAAATGGTATTTCGTTATCCATTATTTTATCTGCTTCTCTATTAAAAAGCGTGTAAAATATGCTTGGTTTTAGTCTAACTCCCATATAGTCTATCTTTTTATTCAACTGAAATACTTTTGTTTCTTCACTAAATCCTGCAAAACAAATGGTATTATTGGTAAAATCTATCACAATATCAATACAGGCATCTGGCAAAATATTGTTAGGTATGGTCTTATCTAATATTCTCTTTGACTTCATTTCCCAAATACACATACAGTAATTTTCAATTTCTTTTATATTGTATTCTGTATATTCTATATTTTTTTTAAATTCTTTATTCAATAAATATGGTATTTGCTTTGGGTAATACATATCATTTCCTCTCGAAATTCATTTTATCTTGCTTGACAATTAGATGGATTTTCATTATTTTATCGTTCGTAAACGGTATTAAAAAAGTTTTTTTACTATTTTGATTGCAACATAGCTTAACATCTGCTATACTTATTGTATACTTTTATTTCATCAAAGCTCTCACTTCTTTATTATTGTTGTTTTCTTAAAAAATTTTGTATTTCGCTAGCTAATTGTTCTTCTTTTCCTGTATAGCTATGATCTGCTCCTTCGATAAAGTTAATATCTAAACTAGAATTGCTTATTTTATCTGTTAATTGTTTTACTAACTGGTCTGGTTTTTGGGCTATTAGTTCTCTTACTGTTCCCCACCTCATGAATAAAGGCGTTTTTATGGCATTTAATTCGTCAAATGAATACAGTTCATTGGAATATTGAGCAAAGTCAATGTCTTGTTTATCTCTTGTATAACGTAAAAAGGTCTTTACACTAATTGGATGAATAAATGCTTGTTCAGGCATAAGAATCATGCTACTATTTTCTCTTTCTTGATTTTTGGCGTAAGTTAACATGACAGGATAGTTTTCTCCTAAATAAATGGAGATTGCCATAGGAATATCAATTAAGGATAAGAGCATAATTCCTTTTATTTTAGCTAAATATTCATTTTGTTTTTTTTCTTGTAATTGATGATACGTATAGACTAATTTTGTACTCCCTAAGCTATGCCCCATAAGATAAAAGTCTTCATACCCTTTATCGATTAAATTTTTCATTACTCCTATAATATCTTCGTAACATTCACTAATTTCTTCGTAAGCTGTTCCTGCTAAACTCCCTTTTCCTGTTCCTTTTTGTATATAATTCACTAAATCATGACCTCGATTATTAAAAGTATAATAATCCATGCCTATTTCAGTTACTTTTTTGGCTATTTCTATTTCTCTTGTTTTTATACAATTCGTTGCCATTCCATGGATCGATACCACTACTTTTTTCTTTTTTTCTGTTTCACTAAATAGAATTCCTGTTAATTCTACCCCATCTAGTGCTTTACTGATTACTATTTCTTCTTTCATCTACTTATGTATGGTTAGCTTTTCTAACCTTCTCCCTTCTACAAAATCACTTTTGTTTTTCAGATTTATTATAACCAATTCTAGCATAAAATTCCACACTTTTTCCCAATTTTATCCTTTTCCTGTTACTCGATAATACTTTTATACCAAAGTAGCTCTGAACCCGAGTCATTCCTCAAAACCATTATCCATTAGCTTTCACTTTGTAGATAGATTAGTAAGACGTCGGCTACCCCTAGAAGATAACAAATTTTCTCTTTACAAAACCCCAAATCCCCTATATAATATCATGGAAAGAAGGTTATTTATGAACACAGAAACTGAATCAATTTTAACAAAAGCAAAACAATTACTAAAACAATATTTTGGTTACGAACAGTTTCGCACCGGTCAAGAAGAACTTATCTCACACATCTTAAATCACGAAGACGTATTAGGCATCATGCCTACTGGTGCTCGGTAAATCCATCTGTTACCAAGTTCCTGCTCTTTTATTAGACGGAACAACTATCGTTATTTCCCCTTTAATTTCATTAATGAAAGACCAAGTCGATACCTTAACTCAGGCTGGAATTCCTTGTGCTTATTTAAATAGTACATTAAGTTCTACTGAATTTAGGCAAACCATTGAAAATGCTTCTTATGGTATGTATCGTATTTTATATATTGCTCCTGAAAGGCTAAATTCCGAATCTTTTTCTTATTTGTTGCAGCATTTGACCATTCCCCTTATTGCCATAGATGAGGCTCACTGCGTTTCTCGTTGGGGGCATGATTTTAGACCTAGTTATCAGGAAATTGCTAATGTGATTTTAAATCTACCGGTTAGACCTATTGTTAGTGCTTTTACAGCAACAGCAACTGAGGTGGTAAAAGAAGACATTATTTCCTTATTGCATTTAGAAAATCCCTTTTCCCTTACTACTGGTTTTGATCGTAAAAACTTATCTTTTTCGGTGAAATCGCCTGATAACCGTAAAAAATATTTATTTTCTTATCTCACTGAGAAAAAAGATCAATCTGGTATTGTTTATTGTTTAACTCGTAAAAATGTAGATGAATTATATGAGGAAGCAAGTAATCTAGGTTTTTTGGTTAGTCGTTATCATGCCGGTATGACAGAAAAACAACGATCGGAAAGCCAAGAAGATTTTGTTTATGATCGTACCCATCTCATGATTGCTACAAATGCCTTTGGTATGGGAATTGATAAATCAAATATTCGTTTTGTTGTTCATTACCAAATGCCTCGTGATTTAGAAAGTTATTACCAAGAAGCAGGACGTGCTGGAAGAGACGGCGGAGAGGCAGAATGTGTTCTTTTGTTTCATCGTTCTGATGTGGTGATGAATAAATTTTTGATTGAGCAAAATTCTTCTGAAAACAGTAATCATAAAAATGAATACCAAAAATTGAATGACATGGTGGATTATTGTCATACGGATAAATGTTTGCGCAGAACCATTTTGACTTATTTTGGAGAAAATCCTAATTTCGAGCGTTGTGAAAATTGTGGTAATTGTAATTCTGATATTCAAGTTACTGATATTACTATAGATTCTCAAAAAATTTTGTCTTGCATAAAGCGAATGAAGGAACGTTATGGGATTGGTTTAGTAGCTGATGTGTTAAAAGGGTCTCGTTCAGCTAAAATTAAATCTCTTCATTTTGATGAATTATCCACCCATGGCATTATGCAAGATTATGCTAAAAATACCATTAAAGATTTAATTTCTTTTTTGATTACTGAGGAATACATTCAATGCGTGGGAGATCAGTATCCTATTTTAGTGCTAATGCCAAAAGCTAGACTAGTGTTGACTGGAGAAGAGACCGTGTTGATTCAAAAGAGAATTGAAAAGCTACCCGATTCTTTACCCGCTAAATCCAAAATTGATTTATGCTATGATGAAGAATTGTTTACTATTTTGCGTAATCTTCGTAAACAAGTGTCAAGTGAAATGCACGTTCCTCCTTTTATTATTTTTACTGATGTTTCGTTAAAACAAATGTGTATCCATTATCCTACAACTGCTCAAAAAATGTTGAAAATCGAGGGAGTAGGAAATCATAAATTACAGCGTTATGGACAGGTTTTTATTTCTACGATTCTTGATTATGTTACTGAGCATGGTATTCTTGTTTCTAACGATGATGATGAAGTTGCCGATTCCCCTTCTTCTGATGAAATGCAGACCATCGTTTCTACTCCTCAATGTTCATCTAGAGAAGATACTAAGCAAGTTTCTTATGAATTATTTTGTGAAGGAAAAAGTATTGATGAAATTGCCTCTATTAGGCAATTGACTAAACAAACGATTCAAAATCACTTAATTACTTGTTATCAAAATGGTCTTCCTATGGATTTAGAAAGAGAAGTGCAAACGCAATATCGTGATTGTATTTATGAAGCAATTGAAAAAATTGGCATAGAAAAGTTAAAACCTTTAAAAGAAGCTTTACCTAGTGAAGTTAGTTATTTAGATATTCGTTATTATGTATGTGAATATGAAAAGAATAGATGATTTAGCTTAAGGAGAAAATTGGTATGTTTACCTTTTCTCCTTTTCTGCCAATCATCTAATCTGTGTAACGTATATCTATTCTATTGTTACCATTTATAGCCTACAAATTGTGATATTCCATTATATATTGAATTCTAGTTTATAATATGTATCGATGTCTTTAATTAATTCGTCAATACTATTATTATTTAATTCATTTAGCCATTTTTTTAATTCATTAATGGTAATAATTTCTTCAATTGAATTGAAATATTTTTTCTTTAATACTTCCATATCTCCTGATTTAGCAATAATATACTCTTTCATTTCTGCTAGAATTTTTTCTTTATTTTGATTCGTTTTGATGACAAACGTTATAGGAAAGTGCATTACTTTATCCATATCTAATAAATATTTATCATATTTATCAACTTCGGTAACTTGAAAAAATCTTCCAAGTGGTTTCATGACAAAATCAATGCCACCATCGTTAGCGTTTGTTCTACCTGTTTTATATAACGTTAATTTTTCCTTTCGAATATTCTCAACGTTTTCCCCTATATAGATAGTTTCATTTTTATAATGACTTTTTAATATCGCATAAGAAATGATTTCAAATATTCTTGCTTCAGCTTTTTCTTCGATTAAAGTCTCGATAATTTCTTTCTTTTTGTTTGTATCTTTTAAGTCAAGTAGTTGTTTTAGATTTTTTGAAAGTTGTAAATCTTTCTCTTTTAATAACTCAACATATTTTTCAATAATTTTTATAGCAGTTTTAGAGATATCTACTTTTTCAATATATAGATAGTCAATATGTAATAAATATTTGCTTCCATTTATAATGATTAATTCTTTGTTTGTACCTTTGGCAATTTTATTAATAAATTCTCCATTAAGTCTATTGTTAAATGCGTGATTTTGTAATTTGTTTCCTCCATATTGTGATTTACAAAAGTTCCATAATTCTGTATATTCAAAACCCTCAAATTTTTTATATTCATCTTTGTTATTATAGAAATTATGTTTTATATAATAAACTAAAAGTGAATATATTGCATAAATATTAGCTAAATTTCTTCTTGTTTTAGAATCTCCATCGATGGCTCCTGTTTTTTTATCTAAATAATTAATCAAACCTGAATTATGATATATTTTTTCATAATCCTCGCCAAAATCTTTAATTAGAATTTCTTTTATAAAATCTCTCATTTTATCCCTCATTTATTATTTTAGATTGTTTTTCATGAATAAAGTTACTTTTATTTCTCGTAGTTGTTTTTTTGGTTCTTTTTTTTTCAAGTTTTTCCTCCTTATAGGTATTAGCTATGTTGGTTCTCCTAATTCCTATTTTATAATATTCAGCATTAAGTTCTATTCCTATCGCTTTACGATTGTTCTTGATAGCAACAGCCGAAGTAGTAAATGTACCACTAAAAGGATCTAGTATAATATCGTTTTCGTTACTAGAAGCTAATATAATTCTTTCTAATAAATTTTCAGGTTTTTGAGTTGGGTGATTTTCATATTCTTTCATTTTAAATCTAACTCTATTAAAGTTCCATACATTTCCCGGTACTTTTTTTGTATTGTATGGAGTTGGAATTTTTTTTCGATAGTCAATGAGCTTTCTTTTTGCTCCTGTTTTTGCTTCTACTAAAATATCTTTATCATTAAATGTATATTTTGCTTTCTTATTTTTGTTACACATTAGAATTGGTTCATATAGTGATCCAAAATTTTTTTTAGATTGTACTCCACTTGAGTCATAAGTCCATACAATCCTTGATAATACATTATATTTTTCAGAGCAATATATATCTAGGTATGGCATAAATTGAGTTGCTGTCATAACATAAAATGTTCCATCATCTTTTAATACTCTAAAACACTCATCTATCCATGTTTTGCACCATGTGATATAGTTTTCTGTGTTTTTCCATTTGTCTTTATTGTTTCCGAAATCTTTTCCAATATTGTATGGGGGATCGGCAAAGATTAAGTTTATGGTATTATCTTCTATTTTTTTGAGTTCTTCCACACAGTTTCCAAGAATAACAATTGAATGATCATTATATACAAATTCATTAAAATTAAGTTTAGTTAAGTCTTTAAAATCCACGATTAATTACCTCTCTTATTTTGTTATTTATATCACATTTTACTTTTTTTCACAACCCTTTTAACGGTTACTATTCCTTCTCTTTTCTAAACTGGATCATGTTTTCTACTTCTAAATTTCCTGCTCTAGTAATTAAATGATATCCATATTTTTCTTTCAGTTGGTCAATTGTTTTATCTAGTTTTTCTTGTTTAGTATTTTGTTTTGTCTGTTGAAATAATGATATTTGCTCTTCCTCTTTTTCTTTTAGGTGATCTACTCTTACTCCTATTAATCGAATGGGTATTCCTTCGTGGTACATCTCTTGAATGAGTTCTTTCGCCTTTTCAAGGATAATTTTTGTATTGGCTGTGGCAATGGGTAGTTTTCCTTGATGTGAAGTATCTACAAAGTCTTTGGTTCTCAGTTGGATATTGACTACCTCTGCTAGCATATTTTGCCTTCTTAATCGGTAGGTAACTTGTTCGATTAAAGCTGATACAATTTCTTCGATTTTTTCTGTTTCTACTAAGTTTTGCGGTAAGGTTATGGAGTTTCCTATTCCTTTTGGCTTTTCTGGTTTGCTTTTCACTTCTGAATGGTCAATTCCATTGGCGTATTCCCATAGCATTTTTCCTTGTTTTCCAAATTGTTTGATTAATTTTTCCTCTTGGGTATGGGCTAAGTCTCCTATTGTTTTAATTTGCTTATGATACAGTTTGGGTACTGTTTTTTTGCCTAACATGAACAGCTCTGATATTGGTAATGGCCACATTCTTGTAGGAATTTCTTTTTCCCATAAGGTGTGAATTTTGTCTGGTTTGGTGAAGTCTGATGCCATTTTGGCTAATAATTTATTATGTGCTACTCCGATATTAACAGTAAATCCTAATTCTTCTTTTACTCGTCTACTAATTTCTTTTGCTTTTTCTAGTAGATTTCCTTTCATGAGAAAGTGAGTCATGTCTAGAAAACATTCATCGATACTGAATCGTTCTATTTGGTCTGTATATTCACAAAGTAATTGATAAAGTTTGTTAGAATAGGTTCGATATACTTCAAAATTAGAGGGATATATGGATAAGTTTGGGCATTTTGCTTTGGCTTGATAGATTGTTTCTGCTGTTTTTATGCCACATTCTTTTGCTTTCATACTTTTGGCTAACACTATGCCTGATCGTTTTGATTCGTCTCCTCCTATGATTGCTGGAATTTCTCGGATATCTATTTTACTTCCTTGTTTTAGCATGGATAGGGCTGTCCAACTGAGGAAGGCATTGTTCACATCTACGTGGAGAATTTGCCTTTGTTCTTTTTTCAACCTTACCACCCCCTTGTTTTGTTGATTCGATTATAGAATGTTTGTTTGTATTTGTCAAGAAAAATACCACTCTATTTGTGGCATTTTCCTTCTTTATTACGAATTATTTGTTGGTTTTTCTCATTTATTCTATTATTTTGATTATTTTTAATCCTCCTAATTCAGTCTTAGACTTCCCCTCATAAAAATTTGCTAAATTGTTGATAGTAGCTACATGATGATTTTGTATGCCTTTTTTTGTTTTAATTTATTTTTCCTATCAGCCATTATCTTTATTTGGTATTTCATTTTTTGGATTGATTAACTTTCTTTTGTTTTCTTTTTCTAGTTGTTTTAAACTCTTTTTAGGTGTTGGTAATTCTTCTGGCATTGTTCCTCCTAGTTCCTTTATCGTTTTACGAACTTTTTTTCCCACTAAGTTATGAAGTTTATTAGCTTCTTTTTCACTTTGAATATTATCATTTATTAATTTTTGATTCGTTTGGTCTATTCTGAACAAATTAGCAATAAGTTCACTACTTCCCATGTTATCTAAAATATCTTCTCTATATCTCAATTTTTTTCTTTTCGCTATATCATTAGCTGTTTCGCCATTATATAATCCTTTATATCCTGCATTATGAAATTGATCAAAATGTTTCACGCCTGCATTTTTAGCTGTTTGATTTAATAGATAATTTCCTTTTTTTGTTAGATCCCTTTGATAAAATCTCTTTTCATCTTCTGTAAGTAAGGTGTATTCTTTTTCCCTCAATTCTTGTTTTCTTGTTTGTATGGCAAAATATGTTTGTCCAAAAGCAACAACCCCTTTACTTGGATCGGAGTTTTGAACTATTAAGTAACAAGCGTATCGAGTTAATTTATAGTCTAGTTTTTCTCTTTGTGCGCCAGAACCAATTTGCACCATTTTACCCACTTGGATAAAATGGTCTTTTGTGATATGTCCACTATTTTCACAAGCTTTCTTTGCTTTTTCAATTACCATTAAAAACTTTTGCCATTTTGCATATTGTAATACTCTTTGTATTTCCCTTGCAGACCAATATTCAATACCATTTTCGTCAATATACTTTATCTTTTCAAATGTTTTATCTTTTTCATTTTTCATCTTATCCATCTTCATATCACCCTTTCTGCTTTTGTCCTATTTTACATCTTTAACAAACAGAAGTTAATATTTTGCGAATATTTGTTCTTTTTGTGTTGCTAGATAATATTTTTATACCAAAGTAGCTCTGAACCCAAGGTATCTGTAATATTTTTCAGATAAATTTACGTCTGACAGTTCCCTAAGACCCGCGTTAGGCTTAAAACCCGATAACAGGCTTCTTTGTGAGGGACTTAAGGGTTTTAAAAAGACCCTGCTATGGAAGACTAAATTTATCTGAAAAATATTACAGATACCTTGGGTTCAGAGCGGACTCATTCCTCAAAACTATTAACTACTAACCCTTTATTGTTAATTGAGTATAAACTAATAATTATTTAATGGCCTGTTGATTCATTAAAAATACACCTCCAAATGTTAAACTCTTTGTCCAACACTTAGAAGTGTATTTTTAAGTGATCTCATATTCTCTTTGCCGTCTTTACGGTTCTAATTTTTTTCGTTGGACACAATAAGCAATTTTGGCAATCCAACTGGTAGGCAGAATATGGCTTCCCCATTTAATCATTTTAGTGTCTATTCCGGGAACGATATAAAATTTTCCTTTTTCTAATTGTTTTATGGTATAACTTGCTATTTTACTACTATCTGCTTCTCTTAGATGAAATTTCACATTGGCTACTTGATTAAAGTTTGTGTTTACTGGTCCCGGGCATAAAATACTGATTTGAACGTGGGATTTTTGTTTTTTTAGTTCTTCTCTTATTCCTTCGGAAAGTCTAACTACATACGCTTTTGTGGCATAATAAGTAGCCATCAATGGTCCTGGCATAAACCCTGCTATGGATGCTACGTTTAACATTTTTCCTTGGTCTTTTTTTACCATATTGGGAAGATATAGTTTAGTCAACATATGGTAAGCAGTAATATTGGTTTTTATCATGGCTAATTCTTTTTCTAAACTAGTTTGGGTGAATTCTCCACAGTCACCAAACCCTGCATTATTGATTAATAGATCTACGTCAGGAAATTTTTCATGCAGTTTTCTTATGTTTTCTTCTTGTGTTAAATCCATTGAAATCATTTCTGCTTTTCTTCCTATCTTCTCTATTTCACTTTTCACTAATTTTAAATTTTTTTCGTCTCTGGCTACCAAAATGAGATCATATCCTTGATTGGCTAAGTGTTTGGCTAATTCTTTTCCTATTCCTGAAGATGCTCCTGTGACTAAAGCTTTTAACTTCATCTTTTTTTCCTCAATTCTTTTCATTTTCGTAATAACTCAAATCTACTTATTTTCTATCTATCTCTTTTGCATTTATTCAGCACAATTCCCACCTGATGAACAATTTGTGTTGATTTTTGATTGGCCACTTCTTTTCCTAATGCTTTTCCTCCTACTGTTACTGCTGACACTAATGCACTTAATAGGAATTGTAAGTCAATTCGTAGCCCAAATTGTTCTGTGATTTTCATGGCAATTAAGGCACTTATTGCCCCACTTAATACTCCGCAAATGTCACCAATTACATCGGCACAAATATTGGCTACTTTGGGTGCATTTTTGATTAATTTAATGGAATCTTTTGATCCTTTTACTTTTTTAGTTGCTTTGGCATGAAATTCTTCTTCATTGGCTACTGTTACTGCTACACCAATAATATCAAATAAAATACCAATAAAAATAACCAGTAACAAAATAAAAATGGCTGGTACTAAACTAAGATTAGATACTCCGTTTGCTGATATATAGGAAAAAACAAGAGAAATCGTAAACGTAAGAGCAAATACTTGAATAAACCATTTCCATGGCACATATTGTTTTTTCTCTTTTGCTTTCTGTTTTTCTCCTTTTCCCTTTTCTTCTTTTTTTGTTTTTTGGTCTTCTTCTGAGATGACCTGTTTCATTGCTTTCTTCCTTGTCTATTATATTTAGGTTTTTCAAGGGATACCCATAAACCCTTTTGTCATTTATTTTTATCTTGATCAGATTTACGATTACACAAGGGTGTCCTAATTTTGGACACCCCCTTTTTGTTATTTATTTAGTTAGATGGTCAAAGTCTAAGTAAATTTTACAGTTTAGGTCTAGTTGAATTTCTCTATTCTCCGCTTAACATTACTGCTAGAGCTGTTTCCATTTAAGGAGAATATTTATTGATTAACAATAAACACCAGATCACCACTTAAATCTGTACCTTAATCCCTAGACTTCTATGCTTTTGATTGTAAGCAAACATTCTAGAAGTTTTCCTTAACATACATTGGTTAGTTTACTAGTCTCTTTTGCAACTGCAATTTCATAACGAAAAGCAAAATTCACTTGGCCAAAATCAATTTTACCTTTTGATAAGTTAATCCCAATACTTTCACTCAAGACAGGCTACTCTATGTATTTCGTGTCTTGGCACTCAACATAGGTTATACTTAAAATATGTTTTTAAGCCTCCGCGAAAATAGGGAATCCTAGATATGCCATTACCTATTACCCTAAATTCTTTACTCCCTAAGATCACACAAAACTGGCATTTCGCGCAACCTCAAGAAACTTCAACGATGTGCCCTTTAGTGGATTTTTAGCCCCACCCTCGTAAACTTCGTATGACTAGAATAATGCACCACCTGTTATATAGTATACTTGATTTGGAGAAATATTCCAAATTTTGTTTTGCACTTGTTTAGACTTCTTTAGGCTTCATTTGGGTCAGTTTGCGAAAATTCTATCTCAATCTCATTATTCCTTCTATTATCTCTTATTTTTAGCTTTTATATGTGTTTTTTAATTTCTTGATAAATTTCTTCGTGTATATCTTCTATAGTTCTAAGTTCATTTTCTTTTATGCAATTTACTTCGTACCAGTTATAGGTTTTGGCTACTTCACAAGCTGCTTGGTAGGCATCTATTAGGTGATTTTTGTCACTTTCATGGATATCCTTTTTGATGTCATGGGTAAATTTGTTTTCTCTATCTTTGATTAATTCTAATGATTTTTCTATTGGCATATTGAGAAAAAATACTTCTGTGGGAATAGGTAGCCCATATAAATTAAACTCAAAATTCCATAACCAAGTTAAAAATTTTTCTCGCTCTTTAGGATCTCTTATCTTTCCTGCTTGATGCACCATATTGGCGGTAGTGTATCGGTCAGCAAGTAAAATTCCCCCGTTTTCATAGTATTCTTTGTAGCCTGTTTGAAAAGTTGCATATCGATCTGCTGCATAAAAGGTAGAAGCAATGTAAGGGCTAATTTTTTTCGCATCTGTTCCAAATTCTCCTGATAAATACATTTTAACTAAAGACGAGCTTGGACTATCATAATTGGGAAAACTGACTGTTTTATAATCTATTCCTTCTTTTGTTAATCTTTCTACTAATCTATCAAATTGAGTTTGTTTTCCACTTCCATCTGTTCCATCGATCACAAATAATTTTCCCATTTTATTTTCCCTCTTTCTTGTTTTCCTCTTTTTTCTTTGATTCATTTTCTGTTTTTTGGTTTAACATTTGGTTGATTGTTTTTAAGATATCATCTGGTGTTTCATCGAAATCATCTTTTTTAATTTGTAACATATTGGTACTCCTTTCGTTTGTCTATTTTCTTTTAGAAGAGACTTGTGTTTTTTTTATTATAGCAAAAACGATTTGTATAGTAAAGTATTTTTTCTTTGTTCGCTAGATTTTTGTCTCCTTTTGTAGTAAACTCCCAAATTTGACAGTTAAAAGCTAGAAATGTTGTATATCAACACTTCTAGCTTTTTGGAATTGCGTAATGTTTTATTTATTTTATATTTTTTAAAATATTTTTTAAATTTTTGTT
>JAETPW010000072.1 GCA_021771025.1 Clostridiaceae bacterium | reverse complement strand
CCGTATTTTGTGAATAAGTTGGCCATCTCAGGAGGGGTAATGGTTCCTTTGCAGGCAGTCACAATCATGGCAGCCGAGGTTGGTCCACAACCGCTTGTCCCGATGGTTTGGGAATGGTCGTTTATGCTAGAGTACATTCTGTCTTTCCACCTGTTGTCAATTTGGGAGTAATATGTTAGGCCTTGATAGTTTCCTAAACTGATTTGTGGATACTCGGAAGTCCCGTTATATGCTATTTCTCCCTGTTCCTCAAAACTTTCTGACTCGACTTCTTGCTCGGTTTTTTGCTCATCTGTTATATTTTGCTCGATTATGGATCTTGATGGCAATTCTTCTATTTGCTCATCTGTCATGTTATACGTAGTAATGTAGTCTTTGATTTCATTTACTGCACTATTTATGATGTTTTGAGTGTCTTTGTCCTTATTAGTATTATAAAATCCAAACGCATATAAAATAGCCACCAAAATGGTGACTATTACTAATGCTATACTTTTTTTCTTATTTTCTTTCATTTTTAAGCCCTCCTTTTTTCTAAAACTGTTATTCTAGTTTCATGATCATTAATCACGTCTCTTATTTCTCCGCGATCTTGCTTGCTTTCTACAATTTGTTGTTGAACACACTTCATTGTTGAATTTAATTCTGTTATTGTGTTATTCAATTTTATTACTACAGTTAAAATCGGAATTAATGCACCGATAAAGCCCAACAGGGTCATTATTGTATTATCCATTCCTTTTCTCCTATTCTGCTACATTCTTAACGGTTTCAGTAGCTTCTGTATTTTCTTCTACGACTGTATACAATTCATCTGCTAACATATTTAATTCTTGTCCTTGATCGAAGTTGATTTTTTGCATGATTACCATGTAGTCAATTATTTCGACTATTTCCTCTACTGTAGCGTAATATTTTTTCTCTACTAAATTTTTGATTAATGAATATCTGTTCATTTCATTTCCTCCTTAAAATCATTGATTTCGCTTTCTACAAGCATTGCACTTATTTGTGTTGTGCTTAACATTTGTTCTAATGCTGTTATTCTATCATTTAGTTTCTTGTTTTCTGTCTCTAAATCTTTCTTGTACTCTACATCTAGTATTGCTATACTATTAGTTGTTAAATTTGTTATGTGTTTATATGTTTTGAATTTTTCTAATTGTTCTAATGCTTTTATTTGTTCTTG
>JAETPW010000003.1 GCA_021771025.1 Clostridiaceae bacterium | reverse complement strand
GAATTCAAAGATAAAACTATTTCCGTTTTTTTCTTTTGGCTCTAACATGATGTCATATCTTCCGAAGCCTGATTCTCGGTTGGAATTCACGTAGTATGTGTCCCTTAACCCTACTAGTAATCCTAAAACAAACGCGTGGTAAAAGTTTTCGGCTGTATTTTTTCCTACGTCCATATAACTAAACATTTCTTCTACTAATACACGGAATTTCTTTTGAAATTCGTCTAGGTTTAGGTTTACTAAGTCTTTTAGGATTTCTCTTAAGGAATTTCCCGGTACTTTATCGGAAAACCAATTGGTGACAATTTGAATAAATAGATATTTTATTTCAAGGTTTGGGAGCTTTACTTTACATAGGTTTGTCATTTGGTCTTCTGATTTTTCTACTACTTTTAGGTAACCAGTTCCTACCATTAAGCCCCAGATGTTGTCTTCTTTTTCTTCTATTCCAGTGATGATGGTTTCTAAGTTTACGGGTACTTGTATGGTTTCTCCTCTTAGTAGTCTTTCTATTTTTTCTTTTACGGTTACGCTATTTTTTAGGGTTAGTTTGATTAAGTCGTTGGAACTGGTATTTACCCAGTAAGGTTTTAATTCTTTGTCTGCTAAATAATTAATGATACTCCACGGATTATAAATTCCATCAGAATTTCCTATCACATAACCATCATACCATTCTTTTATTTTTTCTTTTTTATCCTGTATGTCAAAATCTTTTATTACCTGATCCATTTCTTCATTCGTTATTCCAAAATCTGTACTGAATTCGTTGTCCAATACGGTGTATACTTTAAAGTTGTTCGCTCCACTAAAAATACTTTCTTTGGCTACTCTGGATACCCCTGTAATTATTGTTTTTTCCAAATATGGGTTGTCTTTAAATGTTACCCCATAAAATGTTTTAAAAAATTCTATTGCTTTCTCATAATATCCTTTTACATAGGCATTTTGTAAAGGCACATCGTATTCATCTAGTAATAGTATGACTGGCTTTCCAAAATGTTCATATAACATTCTACTTAATTCTTTTATGCTATTTTTTAGGCTGATTTCATCTTCTCTACACCATAAGATGTCTTTGATGTATTCTTTTTCTTCTTCGTATAGTTTGTCGCTTTCTATCAAATATCTATGTTCTCGATATACTTGTAATACTGCTGTTTTCATGGCCAATAACATATTTTCGTAATTGGCATCAGTTACATCTTTTAATGTCATATAAATACAGGGGTAACTTGCCATTTGGGAAGTATATTTTTCGGGTTGTTCCATGATTTTTAGACCTTTGAATAATTCTTTGTTGCCCTTAGTATCAATATCGAAGTAATATTTTAACATACTCATGTTTAATGTTTTTCCAAATCTTCTTGGACGAGTAACTAGGATTACTCCTGATTGATTATCAATGATATTTTTGATATACATGGTTTTGTCAATGTAATAGTTATTTCGTGTTCTTAACATTTTGAAGTCGCTTATTCCTATTCCTATTCCCCCCATATTGTACCTCCCGTTTCTTATTGATTAGTGTTATTTTACTATATTTTACTTGAATAAGCAAGAAAAAATGAATATTTGCAAAAGTTGAAGTTACTAGTTGAACATATATCAATTCTTGTACTACTATTTTTAATGCTGACTGATCATTCCTGTTTATTTGTTTATTATTTTAACAGCAAATGGTACTACTTCTTTACTTATATGATGTACATTAGGCATGGAAACAAATTTCCAATTAAAATGTATGTTATTCTCTTTTGCATACTTTACTGCTGAATTGAAATAATTATTTGCCCTTTCATATCTTGTTTTACCTTCTTCAATATCTTTAGGCATGGAATTTAATTGGTTAATATCTATATCTTGTTCACCAGCTAGTATATATACCCTTTACTTAATGAAGAGTTTATTCTGTTATTAAATTTTTTTAAATTCTTTATACCGTATGGGTAGAATTTTGATTCATCATAAAAAGTATATAATCCTGCATTTGCACATAAATATTTCTTACAATATTTACTATCTTCTAACATTAAAAATCGATGAACAAACTGTGAACCTGATGAGTGTCCGAAAATGATGAAGCCATCCTTATTTAGTTTATGACTCTCTATGAATTCTAAATATATCTCATCTATATTATGGTAAATCCATTTATCTTCATCTTTTATTTTTTCATCATAAGTCATTAATGGTGTATATATATCCTGTGAACGATAATCATACTCAACATCTATAATATTTCCATATTCATGGTCTGCAATTGAATAATTTTTTTTATCAAACTCTGGTGCAATGATAATATAATTATTTTCATCTACTACTTTAATCCATATTTTAAGATAATTTAAAGCGTCTCTATAACAACCGCTCATAACAAATATCACTTTTTTATCACTAATATTGCCATCAGGAATATAGTAAAACACATTTAAATTACAATTTTTACTCTTATCTTTATGTTCGAATATTTTTATTTTATCTAACTTTTTATTTTCCTTATTGCCCATCACTATTCTCCTCTAATTTTTATTAACATAAATCACTTTTTTAACTAGCTTAAAAAAGGAGTGAACTTTATATCTTGTTTTATAGAGTTCACTCCTTGGTATTTTACTATTTTCAATTATTTTTTACTGTTAAGTTGAAGATTTTTGTCCTTTTAAGAAACGTCTCAAAATGGACATCAAATGGAGATCATTTGATTTGTTTTGTCCAAAAACGTACCCATCCTTAATTGGACACTATTTGATTTGTTTCATGACTTCTTCGGCGAAGTTTTCTTCTTTTTTCTCGATTCCTTCTCCTTTTTCGAATCTAGCAAATTCTACTACTTCTGCGTCTTTTTGTTTTAGTAGTTCGTTTACTTTCATGTTTGGATCTTTTACATAGGCTTGATCTACTAGGCAGATTTCTTCGTAGAATTTTCCGATTCTTCCTTGTACGATTTTTTCAGCAATAGCTTCTGGTTTTCCTTCGTTCATGGTTTGTACTTTTAGGATTTCCATTTCTTTGCTTACTCTTTCTTCTGGTACTTCTTCTTTTTTGACGAATTCTGGTCTTGCTGCTGCAATTTGCATACAGATATCTTTGGCAACTTCTTTGTCACCTTTTTTCATGTTAACTAGAACAGCTATTTTTCCTTCACCATGGATGTATTTTTCGACTAATCCTTCTGATTCGAATCTAACAAATCTTCTGATGTTTAGGTTTTCTCCGATCGTAGCAATTTTTTCTACTAATACGTCTTTTACGGCTTTTCCTGATTCGAAAATTGCGTTTTCTTCTAATAGACTTTCTACGTCTTTAGGGTTTGTTTCTACTACTTGTTTTGCCACATTCATCACAAATGTTTTGAATTCTTCATTTTTAGCTACGAAGTCGGTTTCTGAGTTAACTTCTACTACTGCTCCTACTTTTCCGTCTTCTGAGATGTAGGCTTCTACTAGTCCTTCGGCTGCTACTCTTCCTGATTTTTTGGCAGCTTTTGCGATTCCTCTTTCTCTTAATAGTTCGATGGCTTTTTCCATATCTCCGTCTGTTTCGGTTAATACCTTTTTGCAGTCCATCATTCCTGCTCCTGTTTTTTCTCTAAGTTCTTTTACTAAACTTGCTGATACCATTTTTTAATTCCTCCTTTTTATTTTTGTCTTACGATGACTCCCTTGTTAAAGGGCAAGCCTTCGTCCGAATCGTTTCGCACGAGCGAGGCTCGCCCTTTGTCTTATTTGGTTCATTGGTTTTACTTTTTTATTCTTCTACTTTTTCTTCGCTTTCTGCGTTTTCTACTACTTCTTCTATATCGGTTGCTTCTGCTACTTCTGTCATTTCTTCTGCTGGTTCTTCTTCAAAGCTTTCCCCTTGTCTTCCTTCGATAACAGCATTTGCCATAACGTCTGCGATTAATTTTACGGCTCTTATGGCATCGTCATTTCCTGGAATGGCGTAATCTACTTCTTCTGGATTACAGTTTGTGTCTACTAATCCAATAACTGGAATAGCTAATTTTTTTGCTTCTAAGATAGCGATTCTTTCTTTTTTAGGATCGACTAAGAAGATAACTCCTGGTAATTTGTCCATTTCTTTGATTCCACCTAAGTTTCTTTCTAGTTTTTCCATTTCTTTTTTCAGTAGAATAACTTCTTTTTTAGGTAATACGTCAAATGTTCCGTCTTCTGCCATAGTTTCTAAGTCTTTTAGACGTTGTACTCTGGTTCTAATGGTTTCAAAGTTGGTTAACATTCCTCCTAACCATCTTTGGTCAACATAGTACATACCACATTTGATGGCTGCTTCTTTCATACAGTCTTGTGCTTGTTTTTTGGTTCCTACAAATAGAACTGTTTTTCCTTCTTCTGCTTGCTCTTTTAAGAAAGTGTAAGCTTCATCTAATTTTTTAGATGTTTTTTGTAAATCGATGATGTGAATTCCATTTCTGGCTTGGAAAATGTATTCTGCCATTTTAGGATCCCATCTTCTGGTTTGATGTCCAAAGTGAACACCTGCTTCTAATAATTGTTTCATTGCTACTACTGACATAGCTAATTCCTCCCTTTTTGTTTTTTCTTCCACAAGGCTTACGTTTTTGCGGACCAATTGCTTGGCACTCCCGCTTGAACTGGCTCTGTGTGATTAATACGTTCTTTATTTTAGCAGATTTTGGAAGGAATTGCAAGTGTTTTTTTGAAAACTTTTCAATTTCTCTTGAATTTATTTCTATTTTAGTATACTATATAAAGAAAGTAAAAGAGATTACATAGGAGGATCCATCATGCCAAGAAAAACAAAAGAAACAGAATTAGAAAACAAGAAAAAAATAGTAGAAGAAGAAAAAATTACCCCTAAACCTAAAAAATCTCCAAGAGCTTCGTCGTCTAGAAAAGCTAAATCTTCTAGTAAACAAAAGGCCACTTCCTCTGTGGGAAAAAAAGAGGTAACAAAATCCACGGTAAAATCTACTAAATCGGCTAAAGCTTCTTCCTCAAAAAGAGCGACAAAGGTTAAAACAACAGCAAAAGCGAAAAAGCAACCAGCTCCTAAAATTGATGTAGTAGAATATTACGATTTGCCTTACCGTTATAACCAGACAGTAGTTAAAGTTTTAGCCCAGACCCCTAATCATTTGTTTATTTATTGGGACATTTCTGATGAAGATCGTAAACGTTTTGAAAAATTGTATGGGTCAAATTTCTTTACGGTAACTAGGCCTGTCTTACTTGTTCATAATGATACCCTTCACTATTGTTTTGAAATTCCAATCAATGATTTTGCGAATAGTTGGTATCTCCATGTGAATGATAGTAAATGTGATTATCGTATAGAATTAGGTCGTAAACCAATTGAACCAGTATATGAAATTCAGGTAGATGAAGAGGAAAAAGAGGTTGTTTCTTCGCAACCTGTTGATTATATTTATGTATCTTCTTCCAATCAAATTGAATCTCCTAATGATCATATTTTGATGGAAAAAAAGCAAGAAGTAATTCACTTTCGTAACGTAAAGACCAATCAGCAAATCACTAAGCCAGTTACTGATTTTCCTTTTGTTCAATTACGTCAAAATGATCCTACTGATGCTATTTTTGATTTTTATCGTGCCTTTTATCATGCACAAGATATACAAGAAATATATGATCTCAAAAATCCTTCTTCTGGAGGAAACCCATCTTCTGGTAACCCTTCCTCACACTTCAAATAAGTTAGCAGTTTTACCTAAAATAATATAAATGATACCAAACCAATAGGGAAGAAAAGGGCGTCCCCGGTTTACTTAAAGGAGAAATAGATATGCAAGAGAAAAAAGGATATGTTAGTTTCGTTCTTCATGCTCACCTTCCTTTCATTCATCACCCTGAAAGTGATGACTATTTAGAGGAATCGTGGCTTTATGAGGCAATTTCTGAAACGTATATTCCCTTATTAACCAATTTTCAAAAATTAGTAGATGAAGGGGTTAAGTTTCGTATTACGATGTCAATGACACCACCACTTCTTTCTATGTTAGCGAATAAGTTGCTACAAAAGAAATACATTCGTTATTTGAAACAATTGATTGAGCTTTCTGAGAAAGAGATTAAGCGAACTTCTTATGATGAGCGTTTAAATCAATTGTCTCATTACTATTATGATCGTTATTCTAACGATTTACATTTATTTCGTGATGTGTATAAGTGTGATTTAATTAGTCAGTTTAAGCATTTCCAAGATATTGGTGTTCTGGAGATTATTACTTGTGGGGCAACTCATGGTTATTTTCCTATTTTGTATGTGAATGAAAAGACCGTGAAAGCTCAGATCGGTGTTGGGGTTCAAACGTATGAGCGTTATTTTGGCCGAAAACCTCGTGGCATTTGGCTTCCTGAATGTGGTTATGTTCCTGAGGCTGATCAGTATTTGAAAGAGTTTGGAATTGATTATATCATTACGGAATCTCATGGAATTTTGTATGCTGATCCTACTCCTCTTTATGGAACCCTTGCTCCTATTGTTTCTCCTGGTGGAGTTGTGGCATTTGGCCGTGATATGGAGTCTTCTAGGCAAGTGTGGAGTTCAATTAATGGGTATCCGGGTGATTTTAATTATCGTGAGTTTTATCGTGATATTGGGTATGAGGCAGATTATGATTATATTAAACCGTATATTGCTCACAATGGTGTTCGTGTTCACACGGGAATTAAATATTATCGTATTACTGGAAAAACGGATTTTAAAGATTATTACAACCCTAGGTGGGCTATGGATTCAGCAGAAAAACAAGCTGGGCATTTTTTGGATTCTCGTGTACAACAAATTAATGAATCTGCTCCCTTTATGGATCGTCCTCCAATGATTTTGTGTCCTTACGATGCTGAACTTTATGGTCATTGGTGGTATGAGGGACCTTATTGGCTGTATATCTTATTTAAAAAAGTGTATTACGATGATTGTAATTTTGAACTCATTACCCCATCTGAATACATTGATCGCTATCCAGAGATTCAAGTGGCTTCTCCTTGCCGTTCAAGTTGGGGAGCTAATGGTTATAGTGAGGTATGGCTTAATCCTTCTAATGATTATGTCCATCGCCATTTGCACGTTGCTGGTGATCGTATGTGTGAACTTGCCAGTTTATATCCTGAGGCAAAGGGCATCAAGAAGAAAGCACTAAATCAAGCTGCTCGTGAATTGTTATTAGCCCAAAGTAGTGATTGGCTGTTTATTATTACCAATGGAACAATGGTGGATTATGCAAAAAAACGTATCAAAGATCATATCGGTCGATTTACTAAATTGTATGAACAAATTAAATCAGATACCATTGATGAGATTTTCTTAAAAGATATTAGTAAAAAAGATTGTGTTTTTCCTGATATTGATTATCATATATACGCATAATTTATGTATTTGGCTATCCTATTTCCTAAAATAAAAAATTAGAAAAAAATCCAACTTAATTATGGTTGGATTTTTTCTGTATTCTGTTTTAGTGCATCCTATTTCGTCATTTTATCATTATCTTCTATCATTCTTCCTTCAATGATGATCCAAATAAATTTCTATTTTCACTTATTTTTCATTTTTGCATATGATAATGTATAACTTTGAAAAGTTTAGTAGATACTAGGTAAGAAGGGAGATTGTTTCATGAAATCAATATGTATCAAAACGAACAATTCAAATTTACTGAATTATCTACTAACAGAATGTAAGTCACTTGATATGGACTCAATTTGTTTTTCAGCTAATCAGTTTAAAAGTTACCAAAATGTTATTATTCATTATACTGGGGAGGATACGTCTTCGTTTATTTCACGTGTTTCTTCTATTTTGTCGTGCTTAGTTATGGATGAAATGGAAGATGATATGTTGAAATCTCTTTTGCTAAGAAATTATTTTTATTTTGATGCCTTAGAACGAAAAAAAATCATTTCCATTTGTTATGATCTTTCTTCAGAAGATTTTACCCAAATTTTTGATCAAAAATATACTTGTTTAATGAATGTGTTTACCTCGTTTTTACAAGATCACAAATCCATTGTTCTTAGCGGATTTGTGCATTTTCGTTTGCGTGAATATCAAAAGTTATTAGAAGACATTATTGATGAAGCTGTTAATATTTATTTGGTGGAAAAAGAATACGAAGAGTTTATCTCTTTGCTTAAATTATACATTGGCTCACAAAAACCACAAAAGGAAGTGGTACACTTAATTTATTCTGGCGAAGATTCTTTTTTATTGGATGAGAGAAAAAATAAAATCAATGTTTCAGAAGATCTATTAAATGCAAAGTATTTATCTGATATTTCCTTTTCGACAAATGATTATTTGTTAAATACTTTACTTAATTTGCTTCCTAGACAAATTTTTATTCATTTAATCGATGGTTGTATGGATGAATTTATTCAAACATTAATCCTTATTTTTGATAGTAGGGTGAAAGTTTGTACTGATTGCCCAATTTGTCATTTGTACCAAACTCATAAAATTCCCAATCTAAGTCACTTTTAAGCTTAGATTGGGAATTTTTTTCTTTTATTTATTGTCCGATACTATTTAGCGAATTGATTGCTTCTGATAGTTTTGGGAAAATAGCTTCCCTTAGGTTTTCATCTACTTTGACTTTCCATTTTCCGTCTTGTTTTTCAATGGTGATGTTTTGGGTGGAAGTTACTTGTTCGATGTCATTTCGTTTTAATTCATCAATTAGGTATTGATTCATTTCCTCTTCTGAAGTAGTTTCCCCCTTAAACGCTTTTTGTAAAACTCTTTGAGCATAATTTTGAATAACCGTTTTATAATTCTTATTGGTAATTTCTACCTCTACTGTTGCTGTATCCCCTTTACTTTGAACTGAACCTATTTTCCATTCAAGAGAAGTATAAAACCATTTTTGTTGTTCCTGTTCTTCTTTTGATAAATTTCCATCTCCTTCATACACTCCTAGTGCTGGAATACTAACTAAACTTTTGTAATCTACGTATTCTTTTACTTCATCTAGTTTTCCTTCTTTTAATTTTTGTAACATATTGGTTACTGTTCTTTCAGGAGATGGCATAGCTAAATAAATTAGTCCTGCAATGGCTAGTAAAATAATCAAAACAGCAATAATTCTCGCTAATATACCTCTTTTTTTCCCTACTTCTTTTACTGGCTTTTCCTTTTTCGCTTTATCCTTTTGAGGTTTTTCTGCCTTTTTCGTTCCCGGTTCTTTTTTTGCTGTTTCATTTGTTTGTGGTTTTACTGGTTCGAACTTTTTGTTTTCCTCTTTCTTTGTTTCAGGTTTTGCCTCTACCTTGTTTTCTTTTTTCATCTCAGGTTTAATTTCTGGTTTTTGCTCTTCCTTTTTTTCTACTGGTTTTGATTGATTATCTTCTGCCATATCCATTCCTCCTTCTATTTACGTTTATTCTGGTTTGATTATATCCCAAAAAAATACTTTTTGCAACTTTTAATTCATTTTTATTATTAAAATTTAGTTAATCATTTTAACTAAATTATCGAAAGGCGTAAAGTAACTTTGCTACTCTTATACAGAAATATAAAATAGAAGGACTTTTTTATTTTTTAATCTTCCAATCCTAAGTTTTTTCTTAATTCATTGTATTTTATTTGTATTTGGTTTTGCCTCTCTAGATCTGCATTATCTAATTGTTTTTGAAGATCAATTATTTGATTTTTTATGTTTGTATAGTGTTGTAATTTTTCTTTGGTAGTAGCCATTTTTTCTAATATTTCATAAGATACTTCGAAATCATTTAACTTTTTTTCTAATTCTTCCCTTGTCATATAATTATTACTAGATACTTTTGTTTTTTTCTTATTATTACTATATTCATACATTTCATCTTTTATAGCTTTGTATTCTTTATTTTTTTCTTCTTCAGTCAAATTTTCATTTTGTAAGATATCTAGTTGTTTTTTCATATATTCTGCATTTTTTTCATCATAACATGGATTACTAGCTTTTTCCATTATTTTATTATATGTTTCTTGAGATATTTTGCTTTTTGATGATGTTTTGGCTATAGTGCTGATACCATAAATTCCACCTAACAAAACTAAGGTTATAGATAACAATATAACAATATTTCTCTTTTTCATTTTTTACCTCCTCATATTTCTTATATAAATTAAACTAATTTTTGAATTAGGTTCTTCTACTTTTAAATTTTTAAGTATTTCTCGCAAATCTCCATATTTTTCTGGAGAATGCTGAGATGTTTCAATTACAGTCTCTGTAGTACCTATCATTGCAGCACTACATAGCATTGAATGATGTGCTTCGCCTTCTGCATTTATTAATTGATATACACATCCAGAGTATGAATTATCCCATATTTCATTCCATTTATTTAAAGCTTCCTGTGGTGTATATTCATAATATTCACAAGCTCTTTTGCTTCCTATACCATTTCCATCTACAGCCCAATACTGTCTAAATAATGGTGCATATGTCCAACTTCTAGAAACTTGTGTTGGAATATCCGGATTATTATAATACCAATTATGATAATCTAAATATCCTATTGTTCCTCTTTGTGCCATACCTGCATAATATAATACCTGTGAAGCAAAATTGGTACAATCTGTTCCAGAATAAAATTTATAAGCCGGATTAGGTGTTAGTGTATAATTTCTAGAATCGAATCTAATAAGTATTTTGTTCCTATATTAGTAAAATTAAAACCTAGTTTTTTTAATTCGTTTAGTATATATTCTTTTTTTTCTTTTACTATTAATGTTTCTTTTTCGTCTTGTAGGCATAAATTAATTATTGAAATTATTTTTTCTTTAGTTTCTAAGAAATTTAACTCTTTATTAATATAATATAAAGCTTTTGAATTTTTTAATAATGGTAATAATGAAGAAAAATTTTGTAAAGTTAATATGTAAGTTGGGTAATAATTATTTATTTTTATACTTTCTATAATTTTTTGGCAATCACAATCTGGCATTTTTAAATTCTAAAAAATTAGTTTTGGCTTGTTTCTTTTTATCATATATATCACTTCTTTTATTATTTCATTGACATTATTATAACATTTCATTCTGTAACATACAATAAAAAATTATCAAAAAGTATATATGAAAAACCTTTTTGATAATTTTTAATTTAATCTATTGTTTATACTGCCATATTTATTCCACTAGCTACAATCTCTTTCATATTTTCAATTAAATCATCAATTTCCTTTGGAGTAACGATTAAGTTATAATCTTTGGGAATTAGTGCTTCACGTATTTCTTCATAATTGTCTTCTTCTTTTAATTGATTTAATTCGTCATTTGATTTGGCTTCTTGTTGTAATTTTTCGATAAATAGGTCTAAGCTGTCGTTGACTAATACTGCGGTTTCTACTACAGTAGGGATACCCATAGCAATGACAGGTATTCCCATGGTTGTTTGACTGATTTCTGATCGTTTGTTTCCTACTCCTGCCCCCGGTACTATTCCTGTGTCTGATAATTGGACTGTACTACTGATTCGTTCTATACTTCTAGAGGCTAAGGCGTCTATTACGATGAGTAGTTTTGGATGAACATTGTCTACGATTCCTTTTAGAATTTCTGCTGTTTCGATTCCTGTTGTTCCTAGTACTCCTGGGGATATGGCGCTTACCATTCTGGTTCCTTCTTTTACGTATTGGGGCATATAATTCATGACGTGTCTAGTGACTTCTATTTCGTTGATGACTTTTGGTCCTAAAGCATCTGGTGTTACGTAAATGTTTCCTAAACCGACTACTAGGATGGAGTCTTCTTTTTTAGCATGAAGATCGATTAATTTTTTTAATTCTTCGGAGACGATTTTTCCTGCTTCTTCTATGTCTTCATCTTGTGCTAGTTTTAGTTTTTGTATGTCGATGGTGATGTAATTTCCTCGTGGTTTTCCGATTGCTTGTTCCCCTTGTTCATTGATGATCTTTACTCGTTCTATTTTGATTTTTTCTCCTTTTTGCTCACTTTCGCTTTCAATTCCTTCGATTTCGTTTTCTAATTGATTGGCTTTACGATATAGCTCTCTTCTTTCTGATGCTAAGTCTGTTCTAAAATTTACCATTAAAAAAACCTCACTTTCTTTTATTAGTGTGAGATTTTTTTCGTATTTTATTCATTTTTTTGTCTTGTCCAATTGGGGACGGGTACACTTTGGACATTTAATATGTTCAAAACGTACCCGTCCCCAATTGGACACTTTTCTCTACTAGAATATTCCGATGATTTCACCGTTTTCATCTATGTCTATTTTTTCTGCTGCTGGCACTTTAGGAAGTCCCGGCATGGTCATGATTTTCCCGGCTAAGACTACGATAAATCCTGCTCCTGCTTTTAGTTCTACTGCTCTTACGTGAATTTGATATTCACTTTTTCCTCCTAAGTCTTTGGGATCGTCGGAAAAGGAATATTGTGTTTTGGCAATACAAATTGGTAAGTTTCCATATCCTAGTTGCTCAATTTGTTTGATTTGCTTGATTGCTTCGTTTGTGTATTCTACTCCTTTTGCATGATAAATTCTTGTGGCTATTTTTTCAATTTTAGGGGTGATGCTTTCTTCTAATGGATAAATGTAGTTTACTTCTTCTTGATTTTGGGTATACGTAGATTTTCCTAATGGTGCATTTTCTGTCATTTCTACTAGTTTTTCGGCAATATCGATTGCTCCTTCTCCTCCTTTTGCCCAGCCTTCTACTAATGAACATGGAATTTTCTTTTCTTGTAGTTCTTTTTGAAGGTAGGCTATTTCTGCCTCTGAATCAGTTTGATAACGATTTAAGGCTACGATTACTTTTAGCCCATAACGATAGCGTAAATTATCGATATGATCATAGAGATTTTTTAACCCTTTTTTCAATCCTTCACTACTTTCGTTTTGAATTTCTTCTTTGGCTATTCCTCCATGGTATTTTAAGGCTTTAATGGTAGCGACTAGTACAACTGCATCTGGCTTAATTTTGGCTTTACGGCATTTAATGTCTAAGAATTTTTCTGCCCCTAGGTCTGCTCCAAATCCTGCTTCGGTAACGGTATAGTCTGCTAGTTTTAAGGCTAGTTTAGTGGCTATTATACTGTTGCAACCATGGGCTATATTAGCAAATGGCCCACCATGGATAATCGCTGGAGTATGTTCTAAGGTTTGTACTAAATTTGGTTTGATTGCGTCTTTTAGTAGAACTGTCATGGCTCCTTCTGCTTTTAGGTCTCTAGCAAATACAGGCTTATCTTCTTGGTTGTAGCCAATGATGATGTTTCCTAAATTTTGTTTTAAATCTTGTATATCTTCTGATAGGCATAAGATAGCCATAATTTCAGAAGCAACGGTAATGTTAAAACCATCTCTTCTTGGTTTGATTTTGGCTTCTTCTGATAAACCAGTATCGACTACGCGCAATTGTCTATCGTTTAAATCTACACAACGTTTCCACGTAACTGTTTTAATTCCTAATTCGTTGCCAAAATAAATATGATTGTCGATTAAGCTGGCAAGTAAATTGTTGGCTGCAGTAATGGCATGAAGATCTCCGGTAAAGTGTAAGTTAATATCTTCCATTGGTGCAACTTGTACTTTTCCGCCTCCTGTTGCTCCCCCTTTAATGCCAAAAACAGGACCAAGGGATGGTTCTCTTAAGGCTAGCATCGCCTTTTTTCCTAGATGTGAAAGCCCATCAGCAACAGCAATAGATATAGTGGTTTTCCCTTCTCCTAAAGGGGTTGGGCTAATGGCTGTTACCAAAATTAGCTTACCATTTTTCTTCTCTCTTAGCCTTTCTTTGATCGTCAAGGAAATTTTCGCCTTTTCTTTTCCATATAACTCAATCTCTTCTTCTGTAATCCCTGCCTTTTGGGCAATTTCTGTAATGGGTTTTAGTTTCACTTTTCTAGCAATTTCAATATCAGTCATATAACCATCTCCTTTTGGTAGGGAAAATGAGGGGACGCCCTTTTTTTCCCTATCTATTTTTTCCCTATCTTATTTTTTTGGGTAACCGTTTTTTGTGCTACCCATTATTGTGTTGTTTTAGCGAGCGTATGATCAAGAGCACTTTATATTGAGGTTGACTTATAAAATTAGTCCTGCTAGTAAACCAATTAATGCTCCTACAATTACTTGTTTTGGTGTATGCCCTAATACTTCTACTAATCTTTCTGATACTTGCATACCGGTAAGCCCAGGCGTTTCTATGATTTTATTTAGCAATGCTGCTTGTTTCCCTGCTGCCCTTCTAATTCCAGCTGCATCATACATTACCACAAAGGCTAATATTACACTTATGGCAAATAGAGGAGATCCTACTCCTACATCTTTTCCAATTAATGTTGCTAGCCCCACGACTACTGCTGAATGTGAACTTGGCATACCTCCTGCTCCCATAATTCGTTTGAAATTAAATTTATGCGTGGTGACTAAATCGTAAATGACTTTAAAGGTTTGAATACCAAACCATAGTAAAAATGGTACATAAATGTACTTATTTTGGATAAACGTTACTAAGTTATTTTCCATGATTATCAAAACGTCCCTTCTTTTTTAGTTATCTTCTGTTTTAAATTCTTCTTCATTTTGCCCTAGAAGAATGGTGATTCTTTTTTCTGTATTTTCTAACAGCCTATTACATTCTTGTGAAAGTTTTATTCCTTCTTCGAATTTTTTGACTGAATCATCTAAATTTAATTCTCCTTTTTCTAGTTCCATGACTATTTTTTCTAAATTAACTAATTTTTCTTCAAAATTGCTTTCTGGTTTATTTTCTTCCATCTTTTTATCCTTTCTAATTTTCTTCGATCACTTCGCCTGTGTCTACATTTACTTTCATGTATTCAATTACTGTGGCATTAGCGTAGATCGCTATATGATAAAAATTTCCTTGTTTACTATCTACGGAAAAGGTATAGGCTTCTGCACCATTTCCCCATTTTTGTTTGGCTAATTCGATTGCTTTTTCTTCTAAATTGACCCCTTGATTTTCTTGTTTGCTTTCTTGTTCTTCTTTGCCTTGTGGTTCTGTGGTGTTTTCTAAATTGGTATTGGTAGTGTGATTGGTTTGTGTATTTTCTGAATTAGTGGTAGATGTTGCATTATTTGTATTATTTATTTTGTTTTCTGTTTTTTCTTTTTCTGTTTCATTAATTCCATTTTGATTGCTTGTTTCGTTTGCCGTCGGTTCTTCTTTTGCTGATGGCATCCATTGGGTAAAAGCAAATATGCCTATTCCTAATACCACTACGGCAATTAATATACCTACTATTATTTTTGTTTCTTTTTTCATTGTTTTTCTCCTTTGCCCTTTTTACTTTTGTAGAAGATAAGTAATAGGGAAATTTTAGCTAGGGAAGAAAAGGGCGTCCCCTTTATTTCCCTACCTTATAAGATCTGAGCTTCTTTTTTTCCATCTACAATTTGTATGGTTACTTTGTTTCCGGTTTCTATTTCTTGAATACTTTTGATGATTTTTCCGTTTTTTTCTATGATGGAGTAACCTCTGGTTAGTGTTTTTAGTGGGCTTAATGTGTCTAGTTTAGCGACTAGTTTGCCAAATTTTTCTTTTTCTTGTTGCTCTTTTTTTTGCATTTGGGTTTCTAGGCGTTTGATGAGTGAGTCAATTTTTAGGTATTCATCTTGAATTGGCCTTAATGGTTCTTTAAATATGCGACTTGCCATACATTTTTCGTAGCGATAACGTAATATTTCTACTTTTTTGGTTAAGGCTAGGCGGCATCGATTTTCGTATCCATTTATTTTTTGTTTGATGGCTAAGGTGTCTGGTACAGCTAGTTCTGCTGCGGCTGACGGTGTTGGTGCTCGTAAGTCTGATACAAAGTCTGATATGCTAAAGTCTGTTTCGTGCCCTACTGCTGAGATAACTGGGATTTTTGATTGACTGATTGCTCTTGCTACTATTTCTTCGTTAAATGGCCATAAATCTTCTAGTGAGCCTCCTCCTCTTGCTAGGATTAAGACATCGGCTAATTGTTTTTCATTCATGATGTTGATTCCTTCGGCTATTTTTTCTGCTGCGCCTTCTCCTTGTACAGGAACTGGGTATAGGCGAAGGTGTACATTTGGATTTCTTCTGGTACTGACATTGATAATATCACGAATGACTGACCCTGTTTGAGAGGTAAGTACGCCAATCACGTTTGGCATTAACGGGATTTTCTTTTTTCGTTCTGGACTAAACAGACCTTCTTGTTCTAATTTTTGTTTTAATTCTTCATACTTTTGATATAATGCACCTACTCCATCTTCTTGCATGGCTTTTGCATAGATTTGATATACTCCGTCACGCTCAAAAACAGAAACACCACCAAAGACAAAAACTTTCATTCCATCTTTTGGGGTGAAAGATAATGTTTGGGCATAGGTTTTGAACATGATACATTTGATGAGTGAATTTTCATCTTTTAAGGTAAAGTATAAATGCCCTGTATAATGATGTTTAAAATTGGAGATTTCTCCTTTAATGATAATGTTTGTTAGTGCTTCATCTCCAGCTATTTTTTCTTTGATGTAGCGATTAAGGTCACTAACCGTTACTGCCATTTTTTCTACATTCATCTTGTTTGATTACCCTTCTTTCACAATACTGGCTAATATGCCATTGACAAAGTTTTGAGAACTATCTTCTCCATATTTTTTGGCAAGTTCAACGGCTTCATTGATAGCTACCTTATAGGGAATTTTGTTGTATTTGATTTCATAAATGGCTAAGCGAAGAATGGTTAAGTCTACTTTTGAAATTCGTTCCATTTTCCATCCTTCTTTTAAGTTTTCTTTGATTTTTTGATTGATTAATGTTTCATTTTGCTCTATGCCTAATACCGCATCTTTAAGGTATTCAATTCCTTCCTTGCTTTTGATTTCATGGTTTTCTAAAAATAGCTCAATTTGCTCTTCTTTGTTTTCTTGCTTTTGGATCTCCAAACTATATAATAATTTGAAGGTTTGTTCTCTCATGGTAGAACGATTCATTTTCTTTTCTCCTATCTTTTTGCCTTTTTTTACATTTTATCTATCCATCTTTTTAATTTTGTTTTGACATCATCTTTATTTTGTTGTACATAATTTCCAATAAAAGCTCCTGCTAAAACCACTAGTACACCTATAATCAGATCATATAATCTAGTGGCTAAGATAACAATGGCAATAATAATTCCAATGATGGCTCCACAATATTTACTTAAAAATTTTTTCACATCTTCCATTTTTTATTCCTTTCTCTCCTGCCTTAACTTAAGCTTGTTCTGTGGTAGGAGCCACTTTTTTAACGGTAATATTGACCTCTTTTACTTCTAAATCTGTTGCTGTTTTTACTTTTTCTTTGATTTTTGTTTGTAAATTAGCGGATAAGTCTTTGATGATAGCATCACTGCTTACCACTAAATTAGCAAATATATTCACATTGTTTTCTTTGTCTAATTCAACTCTTGTGGTGATCCCTTGTGCTCCTTCAAAGGTTCTGGCTACTGAGTCTACTAAATTTTCAATGGTTTCTTTGGAGATCATTAGTTTTCCATTTTCATTTTCTAATAAAACGCCTTGTTTATCTTTTAATTCCTCTTTTGATGTTGGATCAAAAAAGATGCAACGAATGGATAATAAGATGAAAACAACACTTACTCCTAATACTATTTTTGACCCAGGATCTGTGGTTAAATAAGTGCGGATCATATTTCCTACTACTCCCATATCTAACCAACCAAATACTAATAAACAAGCTATGATGGATAATATTAGCATAATGTTGGCATAAATGATTAATGTGATTTTTTCTACAACTTTCATTTCTTTTCTTCCTTTCTTTTTTTGACTATCTTTAGTCTTGTCCTATTTGGCTAGGGGAAACGATTTTCTCGTTTCCTTTTTTCCCCTTTTATTTTATGGTTATTTTTGCTTTATCCGTTGTCTTCCTGCTCTCCGGTTTCTGGTTTTCCTTCTGTTCCTGGATTTTCTTCTATGATTTCTTCTTGGTGTACTGTTTCTGTGTTAACCCCTTGTACGTGAACATTAACTTCTTCTACCTTTAATCCCGTCATTCCTTCTACTGCTTTTTTTACTCGATTTTGGATTTCAAAGGCTACATCAGGAATACGTGAACCATATTCAACAATAATGTTAACATCAATTTTAACACTGGTTTCTGTTTTATCTACTTTGATTCCTTTGGCTAAATTTTTCTTTCCGCTTAATACTTCTGTTATTCCCCCAGCAAAACCTCCTGACATAGCAGCTACTCCTTGTACTTCTGAGACAGCTACCCCGCTAATAACGGCAATTACATCACTGGAAATTTCTATTCCTTCGTTTTCTGCTTTATCTTCTGCTATGTTTTCTACTTCTATGATTTCTTCTTTGTTTTCGTTTTCTTCCATATTTTTTCTTCTCACTCCTTCTTTTCTGAAAAATCAAAAAAATTGATATTCTTAATTGGTATAAGTATATCAATTTTTTGCCTGTTTTACAACTGTTTATTGAATATTTTTTATTTTTCTATTACTTATGAGTCGTTCTACACTAAAGTAGCTCTGAGCCATTACCTGTAGCATTTTTCTATAAAGGTGGTTCAAATCTTTCCCCTTCATCAATTGGATTTCCTCTTAAGTATTCTTGTATCGACATTCTTTTCGCATTTTCCCCTTGAATTTCCAAAACAGATAACATTCCTTCTTTGGTTTTTATCCAAAGTCCCTCTTTGGCATTAGAAAATACAACTGTACCATTTGGAGCAGAACTTTTAATTTCTGCCTTCATTTCTTTTTCCGCTTCTACTATCTCTACTTTCCAAAACTTTATTTTTTTACCATGGAAAAAAGTGTATGCACCCATGATTGGGTTTAATCCTCTTACTAAATTATGGATTTCTCTAGCTGTTTGTTTATCCCAGTGGATTTGTGCCATTTCTTTGGAAAGCATAGGAGCTACGGTATAATCGTCCCCTTGTTTTTCCCTTGGTGCTTTTCCTTCTTCGATGAGATTTACTGTTTCTACTAATAGCTTTCCTCCTAGTTTTGCTAATTTATCCCATAATTCTCCTGTTGTTTCGTTTTTGCCGATTTCTACTTCTTCTTTGAGAATCATATCGCCTGTATCCATGCCTACATCCATATACATGGTAGTAATTCCTGTGGTTTTATCTCCCTTTAAGACAGCCCATTGAATAGGCGCTGCTCCTCTATATTTTGGCAAAAGCGAACCATGTACGTTGATCGCCCCTAATGGAGGAATAGTTAATAATTCTTCTGGAAGGATTTTTCCATAAGCTACTACACAAAATAAATCGGGTTTTAATCTTTTCATTTGCTCGATAAATTCCGGATTATTTTTTATTTTCGTTGGTTGATATACTGGGATGTTGTTAGCTATGGCAAATTCTTTTACTGGGGAAGAGATTACTTTCATTCCTCTTCCTTTTGGTTTATCTGGGTTAGTTACTACGGCTAAAATGGTGTGTTTTGTTTTGCTTAACCTTTTTAAACTTTCTTTGGCAAAATCAGGGGTTCCCATAAAAATGATATTCACTGTTTTTTCCTCCTATCTCAATTTTTTAAGACCGTTATGCTTTACCTCTCTATTGGTTTAACTTACTTTCTGATGGATATGATTGTTGAACGTTTTTTCATTTGATTTTTGTCCCAAAAAGAAACGTCCCTATTTGGACAATTTTGCTTTTTTGTCCAAAACAGAAACGCCCCCATTGGACACTATTTTTCTGGTTCTAAGTATTCTAAAGTTCCTGGTATAATTTTATCCATAAATAATTCGCCTTCTAAGTGATCTGTTTCATGAGATATGGTTTGGGCTAAAAGTTCTTTTGCGGTTACTCTCATGCGTTTTCCTTCTCTGTCTGTATATTCTGCAATTACTTCTGCTGGGCGTATTATTTTGGCAAATTGATTCGGAAAACTTAAGCATCCTTCTTCTACTTCTTGTTCCCCTTTTGTTTTGATGATCACTGGATTAATTAATACGATTGGGTCATTGCCATCGTATAAGTCAATAACGACTACTCGTTTTAATACTCCTACTTGTACGGCAGCTAATCCTACTCCGTTATATTTGTGAAGAGTGTCAATCATATCGTCGATCAAAGTTTGTATTTTTTCATCGATTACCTCTACTTCTCTTGATTTTTTGGTTAAGATTTCGTCTCCTTCTAAGCGTAAATTACGTATCGCCATATTCTCCTCCTTTTTGTTTTTTTTATTTTTTAATTCATGTAATTTGGGTTAACGTCAATGGTTACACGAATGTCTTTTTGATTTTTTTGGGTAATGATTTCCATTAATTTGTTTAATTGTTCATTGGTTTGCTGATTCATGTTGCCTTTTAGGATAATTCGCCAGCGATAACGATTTTGAATTTTATCAATGGGTGCTGGCATTGGTTTAAAGATGGCATATTCTGATTTAGGCAATAGATTTAGTAATTTTTGGTATATCCAATTTCCTATTTTTTGGTTCTTTTCTTCTTCTGAACTGCTTATCCCAATTACTATTATATCGCAAAATGGCGGATATTTCAACTGGTTTCGTAAAGCAATTTCTGTTTCAAAGAAAGTTTGGTAATCTTGTTTTTGGGCTGCCTGTATACTAAAATGGTCTGGATTGTAGGTTTGAATGATGACTTTTCCCGGTAGCGCCTCTCTTCCTGCTCTTCCTGCTACTTGGGTTAAGATTTGGAATGTTCTTTCATTTGCTCGGTAATCGTCTATTCCTAATGAACTATCGGCAGCAATTACTCCCACTAGGGTAACTTTCGGAAAATGATGCCCTTTGACTACCATTTGTGTTCCGATTAGGATGTCCATTTGTTTTTCTTGAAAATCACTTAATATCTTTTCGTGTGAATTTTTTTTGCTTACGGTGTCAATGTCCATGCGTATGGTACTAGCACTGGGAAATTGTTTATGAATTTCTTCTTCTAGTTTTTGTGTTCCTGTTCCGAAATAGCGAATTTTCTGACTTCCACATTCTGGGCAAATGGTGACTACTGGGCTTTCTTGTCCACAATAATGACATTTTAATTTATTTTCTTTGCGATGGTATGTCATGCTGATATTACAATTTTTACACTTCACGGTGTATCCACAGTCTCTGCACATAATAAAAGTAGAAAATCCTCTGCGATTTAAAAATAGAATGGTTTGATTTTTATCGTTGATGTTTTGCTCAATGGATTGATAGAGTTCTCTACTTAACATAGAATGATTTCCCTCTGCTAGTTCTTGTTTTAAATCAATGATTTCTACTTTTGGTAGATGAGCTTGATTTGCTCTTTGACTTAAGGTAAGTAGGGTAGTTTGTTTGTTTAGTGCATTTTGGTAAGTGGTTAAATCAGGGGTTGCACTTCCTAATACTAAAGGAATTTGATTTTGTTTAGCTAATTTTCTGGCTATTTCTTTTGCTTGGTATTTTGGTGACGACTCTGATTGGTAAGAACTATCGTGTTCTTCATCAATGATAATGATACCTAAGTTTTGGATAGGGGCAAAAATAGCTGATCTTGCTCCGATAACAATTTTGGCTTTTCCTTCTTTGATTTTTATCCATTCATCGTGTCTTTCTCCGATGGATAATTTGCTGTGAAGAACAGCGATGGATTCTTTGCCAAACCTTGCGATAAATCGTTCTATGATTTGGGGAGTTAGCGATATTTCTGGAACGAGTACAATGGCTGTTTTTCCTTTTTGAATTACTTCTTCTATTGTCTGTAGATAGATTTCGGTTTTTCCTGACCCTGTGATTCCAAATAATAGAAATTCTTCAAAGCGATTTTCTTTACTTGCTTTTTGTATCGCCTCAAATGCTTTTTTTTGTTCCTCTGTTAATGAGTATTTTGTGCTTTTTTCTACTTGTTTATTCTTTAAGGGGTCTCTTTCTATTTTTTGTTCAACTAATTCTAAATATTCATGTTTGATTAAGGTATTGACAACTGCCCTTGAGCCTTCGGTGAACATCTCTATTTCGCTAATGGTACATCCCTCATTGTCGGCTACAAAATTGAGAATTCTTTGGTGTTTGGGTGATTTTATTTTTTCTGTTTCAATGAGCAAATTGATTTCTTCTTTGCTTTTGGCTAGATAAACTACTTGTATAGTTTTGTCTCCAATACGATTTTCGCTTTTTTTGTTTCGTGTTCCCGGGGTTTGCATTAGTTTAATACATTCAGATACTTGACAAAAATAGCGTTTTGCCATCCATCTGGCTAGTTTGATTTGCTCTTCTTGTAAACATTCTTCTAGTTTAGCAATGTCTTTTGTGGGGAATTCTGATTTTTCTTTTAAGGCTACTACAAACCCTTCTTCTAATTCTTTTTGCCTTCCAAAGGGAATTAATACTTTTGTTCCCACTGAAATAACATCTTCCCATTTGGTGGGAATATGATAGTCGAATGTTCGGTTTAAGTTTTTGGCATTGCGATTAATGATTACTTCTGCGATCATATTAACTCCTTTTCTTGTTGGTTTAGTATATCAAAAATTGATTAATTGGTCAATGAAAGAAAATATTTTTTCATTTTATTGCTTTTTTCTTTTTTTGTGGTATAATCGTTGCTAAACCCGAATAAAAAAGAAGAAATAGATCTTAAGTAAAATGGGATATTTTTATGGTTAAAGGATGGATGAATCATGGAAGAAGAACGCTATGTAACAACAAAAAAAGCTGGAATTTATGGCATTATTGGCAATGTTTTTTTGCTGATTATTAAGGCTATTGTTGGTTTTGTTAGTCACAGCCAAGCGATGATTGCCGATAGTGTAAATAGTGCTGGTGATATTTTTGCTTCACTCATGACTTTTATTGGGAATAAAATTGCTAGTGTTCCTAAAGATGATTCTCATAATTTTGGTCATGGAAAAGCAGAATATATTTTTTCCATGTTTATTGGTCTTTCGATGATTGTGGTTTCGGCTAAATTGTTATATGATTCTGTTATGGTTTTCATTTTTGGGAGTGAACTTACTTTTTCGTGGTTTTTAGTGGTTGTGTGTATGGCTACTATTATCACTAAATTAGGCTTATATGTTTATACGAAAAAAGCTGCTAAGCAGTTTAATAATATTTTGTTAGAAGCTAACATGAAAGATCACCGAAATGATTGTATTGTAACTAGTTTTACGTTAGTTTCTGTGATTCTTACTTTATGGCATATTTATTGGTTTGATAGTATTGTGGGAATTGGTATTTCGATTTGGATTTGCTATACAGGAATTAGTATTTTTATGGAAAGCTACAATGTGCTTATGGATATTTCGGTTGATGAAAAAACGAAAGATTTAATTTTAGATTTGTCTCGTGCTTATCCGGAGATTAAATCTATTCGCAGTTTGTCTTCTTCTCCTGTGGGAGCAAAGTATATGATTTTTTTAACGATTTGTTTGGATGGAAATATGAGTACTTTTGAAAGTCATCGTTTGGCTGATAGTTTGGAAAAAAATGTTACTGCTTTGGATATGGTTTATAAGACGATTGTTCATGTTGATCCTGTTTGATTTTTAAATTAATTTTTGAGGAATGAGTCCGCTCCCCAATGAGGAGTCTCTCCTATCGTATTGTCTATGAATTTAGCCTTCCATAGCAGGGTCTTTTTAAAAACCTTAGGTCCCTAACAAGGAGCCTGTTATCGGTTTTTAAGCCTAACGCGGGTCTTCGGGAACTGTCAGGCATAAATTCATAGACAATACGATAGGAGAGACTCCTCATTGGGGAGCTACTTTTGTGAAATGACTTTATTGAGTAACTTTTTTAAGAAAGTAAAAATAGAGTAAATATCCTTAACTGGTTTATTTACTCTATTTTTAATGTTTTTATGATAAACGTTTTTTTGGGGTGGTGGAAAAGTGAAACTATTTTTCTCATCAATTATTGATGTTCACATTTTGGTTAACCTTTTTTTCTGATTAGTCTGTTACTAAGGTTACTCGGTAGGTTCTTGTATCCATTCGTCCACCTGGAGTATCGGTAAATTTAAATAAGTTGTTTCTGGAGAAAAATGGTTCATCTGAACTATCTTCGTCTGATGTTGAACCTTCCCAGCCAGTGGCATGATTTGGTGATGGTCCTACATTAGTTGAGGTTTCGTAGATGGCATCTCCATGAATATTTGCCCAGCCGTGATAACTTTTACTGATGTCTGCATTTTGTTCTTCTCCTCCCGGATATATGGTTACGTATTTGTTGCTTTTGGTTAAATTAGCAAAGGAGTTTCCGTAATTGCTTAGTTTAGCATTATTACTGCTAATGAAGTTTGCTGTGTAATCCCAAGCAAAACCTCCTAAGTCATAAATCCCGTACATATTTCCGGTGCTGGATTGGTTTTGATGTTCTAAGTAGTAGTTGCCTGTTCCCCCGCCTGCATAGGCTTTGGTCATGTCGCCATCGGCTACTTTTTGGTTTATTCCTAATGGACTATAGGTTAAATAGACTGCTGCTCCCCATTCACTATTTTTTACTAGATGGCTTTCGTTTGCACGATTGAATTCATATCCGTTGGTATAACTGTTTCCTATTGAGATATAGCACCAGCTACTTCTTCCGGGTTTGCTTACTGCTTTAATTGAATCATTGGTTGTTACATCTCCTACACTTAAGTTAGGTACTTCTGTTGGCGTTCCATTGGTTTCCATACTAGTTTCAAATTTAGCTACCCATAAACCGGTTATTTCTTTATTCCAGCCACCTGCGTCTACGTCATTGGTAAATGCTGGGTGAATACGGTAGTTTTCTTCTTCGGTATTTTTTCTTGATGTGTTTTCGATAAAGTGTATATCTATTTTTCCGTAAGAAGTTTTTGTTTGACTTTCTACTGTTTTATTGGCATTGGTATAATAGGTTAATTTGTATTCATAACGAGGGATCCAAACAAACATACTTCCTAGTTCTTGAGTTTCTACTTTTGTTGTTCCATCTGTTTGGTATTCATTGGCTTTCGTAGTACTATATTTTCCATCACTTAACATGATATTGGCCCATTTTTTATTTTCTGTTTCATAGTGATACCATTCAGGGTCATTTTCATTGGTAATTACCCAGCTATTTTGTGTTTCGTCATATTTTATCGGGATCATTCCTTCGCCTAATCTAGGTGAATTGACTGTTCCGTCCCAATTTCCCTTTCGGCTACGAATGATGAGTGTTTTTTCTACGGAGGTTACTTCATCTCCATGGACCAATTTAATTTTGTAAGTTCCCGGCTGTGTTACGATGAAACTTAAATCATTGATGGTTGCTTCGGAATAATTTTTTCCTTCTATTTGATATTTTACTTGTAAATTTCGATCATTGATATAATTTTTATTGGGATCTTCATAAGCAATATTTTGAATGGTAATTCTCCACTTTTCATCCCCTAATGTTTCTAATTTTGGGGTAAAATTTGTTATTTTACCTTGTGTTTGGTTGTTATAATTTACATTATAAAGTCCATCATCCATTTGTTCTAACATATAATAATTGGTTCCTTGGTAGGAAAAGGCTTCTGCGCTAATGAGAATACGCTCTTTTACATTGACTAAATAGTCTCTTGTAATTCCGCCCATTTCTAAGCTATTATTGATGAAGTTTTGGCTACAATAGCGAAATCCCTTTTTGATTTCGTCAAGTGCTGTTTGGTTATTTTCTCCTTTTTCTTTTAAGATGTCAGCTACTTCTGGTACGGTTAAGATTTGTTTTTGACTGTCTGATAGTGCTTCCCCAATATCTTGTATGCCTATTTCTCCTGCTTCGTTGTTTCCTTTGCCGACATAGGTTTGGCTCCCTAGAACAATTTTGGCATTGTCTTCGTAAAGACCTGCTAGTTCATTTAATTTGATTTGCATGATTTTCATTTCTGTGGTAAATTCTGTGAATCTTGCTGATTTTACCGTTGATATTCCGCTGGTCAGTCCTATGCTAGCTAAAATGATGATGACTAGAACTGTAATTACTAAGGCAATTAAGGTAATTCCTGAATTTTGTTTTGCCTTTTTTCTCATTGGTTTGCCTCCTTTATCTTTTCCCTCTTTCTGGTTAAGATTTACTTAATCGTTTTTTATTTTGATACCATTTGGTTTTTGGGATAATTTTTCTATGGTGATTATTTTATTAGATGATATCATATTTTTGGTAAAATACAATATGAATTAGGGAAAAAAGTATAAATTTTTTGCATTAAAATAATCTTTATTCATAGATAAACAGAACTTTTTATTTATCTATCCATTCTTGTATGATTTCATCAGAAATACTTGAATTTCCTTTTCCTATGCCGATTTCTATATCTGGCTTTTTTTGCCCATGATAATCACTACCACCACTAATGTATAAATGATTCTTTTTGGCATATTCTAATAAGATTTCCGTTCGCTTTTCATCAGCAGATGGATGATAACACTCTATTCCCTCTAACTCTTTTTCTTTACGAAGTTCATCGATAAAACTTATGGTATGATCAAATCGATATTCAAATGGATGGGCTAGAAAGGCTAACCCTCCTGCTTTATGTATTACCTCTATCACATCTTTATATTGTGGTTTTAATGTATCGTCTGAACCGGTGTAATATTCGCTGTCTGGATTTAGTAATCCCTTTCTGATGAACACAATTATCGATTCTGCGAATTCTCCTAGAATTTCATAATTTTCTGGGTGATTTATTAATTCTTTATAGATATAAACTGTTGAGAAATCTGTTAAAGGAATATTTTTTTCTATTTTGCTTTCATCATAAATAAGGCCTTTTTTATCGCATATGGCTAATAATTTTCTTTTTGATTCTTCTTGTTGTTTTCTTAATAATTCATCGGAGAAGAATTTTTGAGACCATTTTTCGATTATTTGTGGTTCTTTTATGTTATAGCCTAATATTTCTATTGGTTTATTTTTGAAAGTAGCATTCATTTCAACGCCTTTTATGATTTTGCCTGTATAAATATTCTTTTTTAATGCTTCGTCTTCGTATTGCTTACATGTATTATGATCAGTTATGGATATATAGTTAAGCTTTCTCTTTTCGCACATTTTTAGTACTTCTTCTACGGTCTTATCTCCATCTGAATATAGTGTGTGTATATGGATATCTATCATAAATATCTCCTTTTCCTTATATTGTGTTATTATAGATAAATTATATCAGTAATATTAAGTTTATTCAATTGAATTTTCCTCTATTTTTTTACTAAATTGGTTTGCAATGCTTTCAACAATAGGCTGATCGTTTCTTTTATGTCAAAATAAACCTTTGATTATATTGATATTCCAATACTTTCAAAGGTTTTGTAGTTTGGCTCGGGTGGTAGGATTCGAACCTACGCATCTCTGGGTCAGAGCCAGATGCCTTACCGCTTGGCCACACCCGAATTTACTTGTTTATCTTAGCACAAAAATGAGTTTTTGTCTAGGATTATTGTAAATTTTTTTGTCCAATTGGGGACGGGTACGTTTGGGACATTTCGTATCCTATAGAAACGAGAGGAAAGGCAAAGGAGAAAAGTTAAAAGCTTTTCTCCTTTGCCTTTCCTCTATCTTTTTCTTATTTTTCGGTAACCTCCTGAGGAGATTGGAAAATTTTCAGTCCTACTAATATAAAGCCGCACGTAAATTAACGGAGTCGTAACTGCCCGTGGTATCTACGTTGTAACGACGGCTGGCTGGATATTCGAGCCCATCACTGTAGTAATAGCCACCTCGATCGCAAGGATCGCTGGTGTAGTAGGTGGTATATTCTAAAGTCCATTCCCATTCATTTCCAGCAAAATCATAAATGTTCATAGCACAGTTTCTGTCTGTTGCTCCTGTCGTTAATAAAATATAAGATAAAAGTCCTTTCGTATAAATTCCACTTACTTGCGTATAACTATTTCCTTCATCTGTTGAATATTTTCCTTTTGTTATGTCAAATGTTGCATTAAGATAATTTCCCCATGTCTTACTATTATCTTTTATGGCATTTTTTCTTTCTTCTGGTGTTGCACCTAAATTACTTGCTTTCGTTTCTAAGAATTTACATGTTAAATCCTATTATACTCCAAATAATAAACTACTTTTATATTTACTAATATCTGGATTCATCTGCTCTGCTAATTCTTGAGCTTAACTACAAGTTATGTAGTTATATGGATATAAGCCTTCTTGACTTTTTGGGGTGGTTAATGGTGCTGAGCTACTAGTTCTTAGTGTTTCTGTTCCTATTTCATATTGACTGATCCAAAATCCCCCATTTTTATATACACTGGTTAACATGGCTTGTTTCAGACTATTATATTCTTCTTGTGTTAGTCCTGTTGTAGCCTCTGAATAGTACTCATCTTTAAAGCTTGAACTTTTATAGTCTGTTGTATATATTTTCATGTCTGCTTCAATATTTGTATAATCTGTTTCTGATGTTGCTGTACTATAAATACTTTTTGCACTTCCACCCATACGTAGCTATTTGTTCCATCGGTTATTGTTAGCCCATTATCTAGACTGGTTCCTTCTTTTTGGGTAAATCCATCTGGCAAGAATGGAGTTGTTTCCGCTGTTGATGGTAAACTTCCTGTTTCTTCTGATCCTCCTCCGTTTCCTCCTGCTGTTTCTTCTACTTTTCCATATTGATCTACTTTATATTCTCTTCCTGAGTCATTAAATTTTACGATAAATCCTTCTCCATCTTGGCTTGCTGTGGCATTACTGTTTTGTTTGTTTAGGTTGTTTTGTAAGTCTGATAAGGTTATCGGTTGTCCTTGGCTATCGATTAATGAGGCTGATGTTGCTAGCTTTACTAAATCTAGTTCATTTCCTTTTTCGTTTGCTTCTTTGGATTTTGTTGCGTTGCTTAATATTCCATTTTGCCCACTTAATGCTGCTATGGTTACTCCGGCAAGGATTAGTAAAACGATGATGGTGATCACTAAGGCTATTAGGGTAATACCTTTTTCTTTATTTCTTTTCCATTTTTTCATTTCCTTCATCTCCTTCTTATTTTTTTCTTTGCTAAAAAAGATAGCAAAATTAACCTGCTTTTTACAGGCTAACTGCTATCTTCTCTATCTTGTTTTTTTATATAACCTATATCTATGTTTTTGATTTTTTGCGTATACATCGTCTTTGCATATTTTACAATTTTATTACTATTATTGTTGATAAACCTCAATTCTCCTAATATTACTTCTTTATATTTGGGGTCTTTTTCACTTGATAGTATATATGGTTCTAATTCTGTTATTGGTACTGGTATCATATTGCTTATTCTTAAAGTTCCATATAAACGTCCTCCATTGTGTATTCTTATTATTGTTTTTGTATCATTTCTGATTACCTTTTTTTCAAAATCTATGTAGTCTGATATTTTAGGAGATGACATTGGAATATAATAATTAAATTCATTTACTGTTAATACTATTCCTAAAAATTCTCTTTCGTGATTTCTATTTTGTTCTTTATTATCATAAACTTTATCATCAAATTGTTTCAAAAATTTGATGTATTTGTCGTTTACACTATATAAATTTAACTTCATTTTTTATCTGCATTCTAAAAAAATAAGAGAAGTCATCACTTGGATACCTTCTCTTGATTTTAACTTTCTCAATTATAAGATTGTGGAACACCCGATTTATAACTTTCTCATTTTATATGGTAGTGAAACACCACGATTTTGTTATCTTTATTATACTATTTTTATGTCTTAACGTCAAGTAATAGATAATAAATCTATTCATATTTTATGCTATTTTGGGATTTTTACTACTCTTTTATTTTGAATTAAACTATTTTCTAAACTACACTAGTAATTTTTATTGTTTTCTTTTCAAAAATAAACTAAAACTTTATTCCATACTAATTTCTTGTCTACTTTACTTCCTTTATAATGAATATGAGCACTGTCGCAAAAATTTAATTTACTCTTTTTCTTCATTGTTACACCTTTGCTCTAATTGTATTTTTGCATTTCTTATACTAGATAAAAATTTCTCTTCTAATAATTCCTTAGGAACATAATTTGTAATATATTGTGCAACATGTATTCCACTATTACCTAATCCTAATAATTCTGTCATCATATCACTCTTAGTAGCACATAATATAATTGCTACTGGTGTTTCTTCCCCTTCTGCTTTTTCATACTTATCAAGCCACTTTAGATATAGTTCTACTTGTCCTTTATGTTCTGGTTTAAATTCATCCAATTTTAACTCTATGATAACTAATCTTTTTAACTTTCTATGGTAAAATAATAAGTCCATATAGTAATCTCTGCCATCTATTGTTATTCTTTTTTGTCTAGTCAAAAAAGCAAAATCATTACCCATTTCCAAAATAAATTTTTCTAATTCTTTTATTATTGCATTCTCTAAATCTTTTTCACTATAAGTGTCTTTTAACTCCAAAAAATCTAAAATATATGGATCTCTAAAAAATAAATCTGATGTCATTTTATTTTCATCTGTTAATAATTGTAAATCATTTTTTATAGTTTGTTCTGGTTTTTTTGATATTGCAGTTCTTTCGAATAAAGCTGAATCTATTCTTTCTTTTAAAGTTCTTACTGACCAATTCTCATTCATACACATCGTTGCATAAAACTTTCTTTTAATATCAGTATCTATTTTCACAATTTCTACAAAATGAGACCAACTCAATTTTTGCGACATTGTCGCAAAATTTTCAAAATCTGAAAAATCTTCATTTATCTGTAACATTCTATATAAATTTGAATAGCTATAACCTCTACCATATTTTTCAATTAGTTGCTTACTTAGATTTTTTATAACTTTTTTACCATAGTCTGGTTTCTTATTCCCTAACAACTCATTTTTTATTCTATTTCCAATATTCCAGTTTAATATAACAAACTCTGTATTAACGTGTGAAACCACCTTAATTTTTGCTCTTTCTATTAAATCTGCTACATCATTATATAATTTATCTATATTTATATTTTCTATTTTTTCTAATTTGCTCATTATTACCTACTTCCTAATTTTGCAAATGAATCTTCAAATTTTAATAAATAATGAATCTATTCCATACTAATTCCTTGCCCACTTTCATTTCCTGCATAATCAATTACATGAGGGAAGATAATTTCTTCTTCCACTATTTTTTTCCACGTCTGTTGACCGTTGCTTGCTTCCCAGCCTTCTATTGGCCTTAATGGTTCTTCTGCCTGTATAATAGCTATCGTTTCTCCTTCAGCTGTGTTTTCTTTTGCATAGGTTACTTTAGGTGGTAAATTGTCAATATTAATTCCGCTGAAAATATTGATTTCTTCATTTTCCCAACCGGCTAAATCTGTGATAGCACCTTTTTTTAGGTTGAGGCTTAACTTTCCATTTCCAGAGATACCTTGTACTATTAATTTTTGGGTATTTCCCGTTAACTTTTCTAGGCGATAGATGGGTGGATTTATGGTTTGTTTTCCTACTTTTATCTCTATGTCTTGTGTTGTTATTCCTTCTTTTTGTTGAATTGGCTCGCTTATTTTTAGTTGTATCATTATGGTATCTTGTTTACTTGCATAGGCTTCATAACCTTGGTTTGTATTTTGAATAGCGGTAATGCTTATTTTGGGTTTTGTTTGATCAAAATTTATTTCAATAATTTTTTCTTGGTAGTCAATGGTGTATTTGGCCCATACATTGCTTTTTATGCTAATGATTGCCATACACATTAGTATCACTTTTATTATTTTTTGTTTATCCAACTTTTTACTCCTTTATGATTTCTTTGACTATTGCCTTTATTTCAAATTGATAATTTTTTAATTCTTTTCCATCTTTTGTATCTTGTTTATCATTTTCTTTATTTGTTTCATATTCCCAAATCCATTGGATGGTATATACCTTGCTTTCACCTTTTTTTAAGTTTCCTGCTAAAACTGGTTCTAATTCTTGTAATTCATATCCTTTTTTTTCTGTTTTGCTTTCTAGAAACATTAAATTCTGGGGTTTGTTGGTTAGGCTAATGAATTTTAATTGGTAGTTTAACTGTTCTTTTGCTTTTACTTTAATGGTAAATTTCCCTTTTACTCCGGGTGCTAGTTTTTCGTTTATGTTTGTTTGGAGTGATAGTGTGTCTAATAAATGAATTTTTTGGCTATCTGTTTTTTTATCTGAAAGGTTCATTAAATATATGGATGTATCATTTATGGCATTATCGTTCTTGTTATTTTTCTTCTTATCTTGTTTATTGTCTTTTACTGGTTCGTTTAACCATGTATAAAACCAAATTTCTTCTAATTGATTAGTTGAAATAGGAATAATGGCGATTAGCCCTATTAGCATTATTCCCAACAAAATAACAAGATAGCTGATTGGTGTTTTCTTTTTGTTCTTTTTCATTTTTCTAGCTATGGTTAGCTTTACTACTAACTTTTTCCTCTCTTTTATTATTGACTTAATTATTTCATAGACTTAGCTATAGTTTTTTATTTTGCTTTTTTTATTTTACTTGTTCAGCATGTACCTTTAATTGTATGGATTCTTGTTGATTTGGGTTAACTTGAATTGGCTTTTTTGGGTCAGTTATTTTTAATTGGTAATGGTGTTCTTCTTTTTCTTTTCCTTTCAAGGCTATCCATTCTGTTTTTTGTTCTTGAAGTGTGATGGGGTTCTCTTCTTTGCTTAAGCTTAAGGTGAATAATTGATTGTCATTTCCGATGATTTCTATGGTATATTTCATGTCTACTTCTGATATGCTTTCTCCTTCATAATTTTTTACGGTAAAAGTGTAAGTTTGTTCTTGCTCCTCTCTAGTAATTTGGATCATCGGATCTGTTTCTACTGTTACAATGGGTTTTGCTATGGGTGTTTTGCTTTGGATGATATATTCAGTTATACTTTTTCCTAAGCTACTCCCGGATAACCAAAGGATAAGAACCAAAAAAGGAATGATAATCATGGCTAGTATTTTTAACTTATTTTCTGGTTTTCTTTGTGGAAAATACTCAGGCAAATAGATTGGTTTATTTTCTTTTTTAATGTTCATTCTCCTCCTTTCCTTCTTGCCTAACTATGGCTACTTTTTGAATTACTTTCCCTATAATTTGTTCTTGTTTTACGGTTAATTCATCTGCACAGTTATTGGCATCTCCTTGAGTAATAAATCCATTTTTACCTTGCTCAATAATTCGGTGGGTAATTAAATATCCATCTTTTGTTTGATAGGTAATTATCTCACCTATTTCATATGTTTTTTCTTTTTTTACTAGGATCAAATCCCCTGTTTGTAATTCTGGTTTCATGCTATTGGAAGAAACTTTTAATAGGGTAATTCCAAAAGGTTGAATTGGTTTGTAATGAAGATAATTGGTAAGAAATAAAATGAAGAGAAAGAGAGCAATTGCCCCAGTAAGAATCCAATTGATTAATTTTTTCATTGTTGTTCCTCTTTTATTGGTCTACTAATACTTGTGTTCCGGTAACTACCACATCAAATGTATAGTCTTTTCCCTTCTTCGCATCTAGTGTATCTTGTTTATTATTTTCTTCTACACTTGTGTTATCGTGACCAGTTTCAAAAGGCCATTCCCATTCGATTTTGATATCTTCTATTTTATTGGTGGCTGTGGCATAAAATGTTCCTACTAATTGATTTTCGAATTCCTGTAAATTATTTAATGTTACTCCTCCATAGGTAAAGGTTAAATTTTGGGGTTTATCGGTTATGTTAAGAAATTTCACTTTATATTCAAATCCTACTTCTGTATTGCTACCATCAATTTTTAAATGGAAACTCCCATGTGTTCCCGGTGCTAATTTATTTCCTTTTACACTATAATTGTCCATCGTTGATGCTAAAGATATGGTTTGCATTTGTTCTTCTGAATCATTTACTTTAAAACTCCAACTAGCTATGTTGGCTGATCCTGTTCCTTTTACTTCACTAATGTATTTTGAAAAGGTTTGTCCTCCGATAAAGGACATAAAAATGGCTAATAAGATAGCACTTGCGATAATTATTTTTCTTTTTTTGCTCAATAAAAAGCCTCCTTTTTTATTTATATTTTGCTTTCTTTTGTTTTTTTGTTGGGATTTTGTTCGATAAAAATAAATTAAGATGAGTAAAATTTTCTGTCTTTCTAAAAATGATTTCTGATCTCAAGTGAGAACAAGGTAAAAATGTAATTTCATTATACTTTCTTTTTTCCCCATTTGTCAACACTTTTTGTTAACAACTCGTCGCAAAATTCGACATTTGCAGTTATTTATTCCTATCTTGATCAAGTAAAAAACGACAAAAAATCACATAATAAATGGTTATTTCCAAACTCTTTACTAAGTGATTTTTATCTTCTACCTAAAACTGCTGTTATCGTTAAGTTTCTAATTTTCCATTATTTATGAATAACTACTTTTGATTTACCCCAATAATTCCCCCAAGTACTCCAAATATCATTCCTACGACAATCATAATAATAGACAATCCATTAAGGCTAAAATTGCTATTTAATAAGCTAGAAACTAAATATATACTAATCATATAAATTCCGCCAATAATAGCCCCATTGATTAATCCATTTTTTTTCATTTTACGATTTCCTATTGTACTTCCTAATAAAATACTAATTCCTGTAATTACTATAGTTACTGGCTCAATGGTATTTTCCTGTATATTGGTATACGTCAAAACAGCAGAAAAAATAATTAATAAAATTAAGGTAGTAACTAATGAAATGACTACTCCTTTTGCTATTTGACTAATTGAATTTGTTCCGAGACGTTGTATTTTCCATTCTGATTCCTCCTTTTGGTTTCTTCTTTACATTTTATGGGATTGTTTTTATTTTAGAACTATACACCAAAAGGTTCCAAGAGAAAAACCTTTGCTTTTCTCTTGGAACCTAACCTATGAACGTTAAACCTTATTATATTCCTCATTATACTGGTATATAGGTGCATCGTCCAAAACACATATTAACATCTCTCCGTTATCTAGCATACATTCCCGGATTTGCTCCTCCGAATAATATTCCCAGATTGAGACAACATTAACAAGTTTCCCTTTGCCATCAGAATCGTCACCAGCAAACGTTTCTGATCCATCTTCCTCAAAACAAATATATCCTCCCGTATCTTCTTTGTAAAAAAGATCAAACCGGTTTGAATCAATAATACCCTCTTCAATAAAAAATTCTACCAAATTTTTTAAATTTTCAGGTATATTTGCCTTAGAGTTTAGTACTTCTTTTGTTTCATTTTGACTTACTAATACAGTAGCAAGGAAAACGTTTTCTTTCTTAAAAAATGTGCCTATTGGTTGTTGTTTAACTATATTCATAGTTGTCTCCTTTCTTCTTGCTTTTTGTTAATAACTACTCTATTGATAAAACTAAAAGCTGAAGGATTTCTCCTCTCACTAATTAGTGAAAAAAAATTAATGACACAGCTATCAGCTATATCAGATATTATTGTACTAGATTATTAGAGAAAAGTCAAATTTATGCTATTCACGGCTACCATTTTCAGCAAGCTTTGAATGGTAACTAATTTGTGGTAACTACTCAGATGGTCTTCCTATATCCCCTTGAGAGCGGACTAGATTTATGCACCATCTAGTAGTTACCAATTTATGAAATAGTGCCTCTAATTTTTTTCGAAAACATCTTGACTTTTAATCCAAAATCGTTTATACTTTATTTTGTGTTACCCACATGCTCCCTTAGCTCAGTTGGTCAGAGCAACCGGCTCATAACCGGTGGGTCCAAGGTTCGAATCCTTGAGGGAGCACCAAAAGAATGTTATTTCAAAAATAACATTCTTTTTTATGGCTCTATTTCAATAGGGTTAGATGTCAATCGTTAAGCTAGCCTGCCTGAAATAATTTTTATTTATTTTGATGCAATTTAAAAAATCTGTTATGCAAATACATAACAGATTTTTATTAATAATTTTCTCCTCTTCCTTCTGGAAGTGCAGGTAAATCCAATACAACTCTAATTTTCATCACATAGCGAACTGCTCTAACAATTTTGCTATTTTTAATTCTTTGCCATAATGAAGGTTTTTCTTCAAAAGTAGTTGCTTGTATATATTCTTGTTTTTCTTGTTCTTCTACTTTTTGTGGTTCTTTTTCTTCTATGGTTTGAATTACTTCTTCTTTTTCTGGTTCTTCTACTGGAGTAGGAATTGACTTTAATGCGTCTGCTACTTCAATTCCGATGTAGCTTAATGCTTTTGAGCGATCTTCTATTCTTTCCATATCAATTTCAATATGTAAGTTTGATTCTAAATTGTTTACTCTTGCATTTAATAATTTTAACGCATCTTGGTAATTTTGTGATTTTTGTCCTTTTGCTTTTCCTACAATCGTTAATGTTTCAATGATGTCTTCTGGAAAATTATTTTCTGCTTTTTTGACTTGTTCCTTCCAGTCTTTTTCTTTATTATCTACGGCTTCTGTTAGCTCTTTTAATTGTGCTGCTAGTGCGATATTTTCTTCTCTTTGTCTGATTAATTCTTCAATTCTTTTGGTATTTTCTTCAAACTGATTCGTAGCAAATTCAACTAATCCATATGCTGCTTTGTATACACTATTAGGGAAGTTTTTCTTTTTAGGGTATTCGATTAAATACGTTTTTATGGATTCTACTAAATCCTTGAAATACGTATCTTCCTCTAATTGTACAATTTGCTTTTTGCTGTTTGGATTAATTAGTTTTTGTACTTTATCTATATTTGATAGAATTTTTTCTTCCGTGATTACCATTCTCACGTTTACTATGCCAGATTTAGACACTGTAAACTCCCTCCTTTATCCTACGCATGATTGCTTTTCGTATCTATTATTATTATACATGAACCTACAAAAAAGTACAAGAGGATACTGGTTTTTTTTGTTTACATTTTGATGACAGGAATATTACATTTTGGTTACACGATAGTTTTCATCTCTTCGTGCCTCTTGATTTTTTGCGTTGTTGTTTTAATTAATTCTTGATCTGTTAAAATCATTTCTCTAATGTATTTGTACGCAGGCATGGTTTTGTTGATTTTCTTGATATCTTGCCATAATATTTCTCTTATTTCATTTTCGTCTTGTGTCCCATAGATTTCTTGCATGACTTCTTTGTCGTAAACTACCTTAACCCAAATTTTGTAATCTCCATCTGCTTCTTCTTTTCCAAAGACAAAACTTTCTTTAATTCCTTCAATTTTGTTGATTAATGCTTCTAATTCTTCTGGGTAAATATTTTTCCCATTTTTTAAAACGATGACGAATTTTTTTCTTCCCGTAATAAAAATATATCCTTCTTGATCAATTTTAGCTAAGTCTCCTGTATGTAGCCAGCCATCTGGTTCTATTGTTTCTTTTGTTGCCTCATCATTTTGGTAGTAACCAAGCATGGTTGTTGGTCCTTTTACCATTAATTCCCCGATTCCTTCTTGATTTGGCTCATTGATTTTCACCTCTAAACTAGGAAATGCTTTTCCAATTGAGCCAATTTTTTGGAATTTGTCATCTTCTGCTGCGATAACTGGTGAAGTTTCTGTTAAGCCATAACCTTGGTACATGGTAAAGCCTAAATCGTTGAATCCTTTTTCTGTTTCTGGATCCATGGCTGCTCCCCCTGCTACAAATAGGCGTAAATCTTTTCCTAGACTCTCGTGAATGTCTTTGAATAATTTGGCACGAATATCAATTCCTATTTTTCTTAAGAAATTACTTATTTTCATTCCTTTTTTTACGGTAGCTAATTTTCCTTGTTTATCGATGGCTTTCATGACCTTTTTATAGATTCCTTCAAAAAGAATTGGTACAGATATCATCGCGGTAATTCGGTAATCTTTGATATTTTCAGCAATATGGCGAATCCCGTCACAAAACGCAATTGAACTTCCTCGTGAAATAGGATATAAAAAGCCAACGGTTGATTCAAATGTGTGGTGTAATGGTAAAAATGATAAAAAGCGATCGTTTTCATCTATTTTAATAACTGATGTAATGTCATATAAATTGCTCACAATATTTTGATGAGACAACATGACTGCTTTTGACATAGCTGTTGTTCCTGAGGTAAATAGCATAATACTCATTTCTTGTGGATTTATTTTAGCTTCTATAAATCTTTTATCTCCTGAGGCAATTAATTCTTCTCCTTGATTAATTAGTTGTTTCCAAGAATATATTCCTTTTTCTTCTTGCTGTAAATCCATTGAAATGAAATATTGGATTTTGGTATTGCCTTTTTCTTTTAACTCATTCATGATTTCATCATATTTTTGGCTATAGAAAATTGCTTCTACTTCAGAACGCAAAATAAGGCTTTCGATTTCGTTATTAGGAAGTGCTTTATCTAGTGGAACAACGATTCCTGTTCCTGTGACAACAGCTAAATAACTAACACCCCATTCATAACGGTTCTCACCAATTACAGCGATTCGTTTTCCGGCTAATCCCATGTCAATTAGTTTGGTTCCTAAAGCATTAATTTGATCACGAAATTCTCGGTGTGTAATTTGTTTGAATTCTCCCGGTGTTTCTGTGCCAAAAATATAGGCTGGTCTATCTCCATATATTTCTCCTGATTTTTTGAGCATATCTTTTAAATCGGTAAATTTTAGTGCTTGGTAAATTGGTTCTCTCATGATTCCTAGCATATGCTTAACTTTCGTAAGTTAAACATATTTCCTCCTTTTATTTTTTTGAGTAAGACTAACTACTTACTTGAATTGAATATTAAATGGGTATAAATTTTATGCTTTTATGGTTAATCCTTCTATAATTGTATTTTCAAATTCTCGGTATAAATTCATAACGTCCATTTCTTCTTCGTTTCTTAATTTATATACTAAACTCGAACAAATTAGTCCATAGATTTCTGAAGCAATTACTTTTGGATTTCCTGCTTTGATTTCTTTTGCTTGTATTCCTTGTTTGACAATTTCTTCGATTGTATTGATGTACTCATAAATATGTTTTTGGCATTTTTGATTTCTTGCTTCGTTTCCATAAAGTTGGCTTAGTAATATCGTAATTAGGTCTTCATACCTAACCACTATTTTAATTTCAATTAAAATGATTGCTTTTAATTTATCAATATAATTGGTTAACTTTGCCGTTTTTATGTCAATACTATTTTGTAATAATTTCATGCCTTCTTCAACCAAAAAGTTAAAAATTTCTTCTTTACTAGAAAAATGATAATATAGTGTTCCCTTTGCTACGCCTACAGTTGCGGTAATTTCTTCAATACTGGTAGCATCATAGCCTTTTTCAGCAAATAATTTCATCGATGTTTCAAATATCTTTCGTTTCGTTTTGTTCATATTCGGTACATCCTTTCCTTTCGGCTTTTCCTTTTCTATTATAACGTTAAACTTTTTTAATTGCAATAGCTTTTATGTTATTTTGTACTGGTTGTTCAATTCGTTATTACTAATTATAGGATTCATAATTCAAGGAAAAAGGAAGTTCTCTTAAAACTTCCTTTTTCCTATTAATACAAAATCATTTTTTGCTTTTTCTCCACAACCTCTAACCTACTTCTAAACTCTAAATGTTCTATTTCGTTTTTTTGTTCATTTCGCTCCATCATTTCCATAATTTCTTTCTTCATTTCGAGTTGAACTTCTAAAATTCTAGTAATGTTACTATTACTGATTCGACAAATTCCTTCTAATTTATCTTGTTTACTTTCTAATCTGTCTTGTTTTTGTTCTAATCTGTCTTGCTTTCTTTCTAATTTGTCTTGTTTTTGTTCTAATCTGTCTTGCTTTCTTTCTAATTTGTCTTGTTTTTGTTCTAATCTGTCTTGCTTTCTTTCTAATTTGTCTTGTTTTTGTTCTAGCCTTACCTGTGCTTCCTCTAGTTTTGTCTGTCTTGCTTCTAATTTTGCTTGATTCGCTTCTAACCTTGCTTGACCTTCCTCTAGTTTGGCTTGTCTTTCTTCTAATTTTGCTTGCCTTGCTTCTAATTTCGCTTGATTTTCTTCTAATTTCTTTTGGTTTTTCTCTAGATTAGCTACTTTCTTTTCTAATCTCTCTTGCCCTTTTTTCAAGTCTTTTACGTCTTGCGAGATCACCAAAAGAATATCCATTATTTTTTGTTCCATAATAGATGCCTCCTTTCTTGCTTGTTTTGTTTGAAGATTTACGATTTTAACTAATTTTTATCAACTCTCTTAATTGATTTTTCGAACAAATTGTTTTTTTGCCTATCCAAAGAAGTTTTCTTTTTTACTTGATTAAACCTAAAATAGAGATAAATTTTTTCCCACCAAATTATGTTTCTCATTTTAACACAAAAGGCTCCTCTCGTCAACAGATTTTGATTTTTTTCCCTAAAAATCCTTTACAAATTTTTTTAACTAATATACAATACGATTAATAAATTCAAAGAATTTGGAAACACTAAAACAAGAAAAATTTGGGAGGAAAACGAATGAAAAGAAAATATGAATTGAAAGATAAAGATCTTAGAATGACTTGTGATGAAAACTTATTTGATTTTGAAACAACACAAGATCTTCCCCCTATCGATACTGGTATCGGTCAGGACCGTGGTATTAAGGCATTAGAATTTGGTATTCAAGTTGATGTAAAGGGTTATAATCTTTATCTTGAAGGTCCTAGTGGAGTGGGCAAAACCATGTACACCAAAAATTATTTAACTAAAATAGCGAAAAAGAAAAAGGTTCCTAGTGATTGGTGCTATGTATACAATTTTGATCATCCTAATGAGCCAGTAGCTATTTCTATGCCTGCTGGTCAAGGAAGAGAATTTAAAGATTCCATGGATGGTTTCATTCAAGAAATTAAAAAAGATATCAAAAAAACCTTTAATGCTGATGATTTTGAAAAAGAAAAAGCATTAATTAAACAAGAATTTGAAGAAAAACGTTCTACTTTATTAGATAAATTAAATGAGGAAGCATTAAAATATAATTTTCAAGTAAAAGCATCTCAAAATGGAATTTATATGATGCCAATGGTTGATGGAAAAGCGATAGAAGAAAAAGAATTTGATGAGTTAGATGAGCAAATCAAACAAGAATATGAAGAAAAATCTTCTATCGTACAAGAACAGATTATGTCAGTTATTGGACAAATTAAAGAAATTGAACGTCAATCGGATAAAAAGATTTCTGAATGGCAGTCTAATATTGCTTTATTAACGGTAAATGTTCATATCAATTATTTAAAATCTAAGTATAAACGTAATAAAAAAATTAATCAATTTTTAAATCAAGTAAAACAAGATGTATTAAACCATGTCTCTTACTTTTTAGAAGAAGATAAAATGGCTAATTCTCAAGGAAATGCAGTAAACCCTGCCATGAGAAAACCAGATCCTTCTGAAAATTATCGTGTTAATTTATTTGTGGATAATTCAGACCGTGAAGGTGCACCAGTTATCATGGATTCTAATTATTCGTACCAAAATATTTTTGGGGCATTAGAATATGAAAATTATTATGGTGCATTAAAGACAGATCATACGATGTTAAAATCTGGTTTGTTACATCAAGCTAATGGTGGATACATCATCTTTCAAGCAAAAGACTTGTTAGCCAATGGTGTTTGTTATGAAGCGTTAAAAAAAGCTTTGCGAGTAAAAGAAATTAGTATTGAGAGCACTCCAGATCAGCAACGTTCTTCTATGGTTATGGTCTCTTTAAAGCCGGAGCCAATTCCTTTGGATTTAAAAGTTATCTTGATTGGAAATAGTAATATTTATCAAACCCTTTTAGCTATGGATGCAGACTTTAGAAAATTATTTAAAATCAAAGTAGAATTTGAAGACGATGCTCCACTAACCAAAGAAAATGTTAACAAATTAGCGAGTATTGTTCATGGTTTCTGTGATCATGAAGAATTGCCTCATTTAGATAAATCAGCTATGGCGCGCTTAACAGAATATGCTTCCTTACTTGCTGGTAGCCATACCAAAATATCTACACGTTTTGATGATTTGATTCAAATTGTAGGAGAAGCTGCTACTTGGGCAAAGCTTGCTCGTTCTAAAATAGTTACAGAACAATTTATTGTAAAAGCCTTAGCTGAACGAATTGAACGCGTCAAAAAATACGATGCGAAATATATGGAAATGATTCAAAATCATTCTCTTTTAATTGATACTTCTGGTTTTGAAGTAGGTACGTTAAATGGATTAACCGTAATGACTGTTGGTGACTATACTTTTGGGAAACCAGCTAAAATAACCGTTAACACATACACTGGTAAAAATGGAATTATCAATATTGAGCGTGAAGTGGATCTATCTGGTTCTTCTCACTCTAAGGGGGTATTTATTCTAACTGGCTATTTAGGGGAAATGTTCGCCCAAGATATTCCTTTATGTTTAACGGCAAGTATTTGTTTTGAACAATTGTATAATGGAGTAGATGGAGATAGTGCTTCTAGTACCGAATTGTATGGATTGCTTTCTAGTTTATCTGATATTCCGATTAATCAATCTATTGCCGTTACAGGATCGGTTAACCAAAAAGGACATATTCAACCAATTGGTGGAGTAAATGAAAAAATTGAGGGGTATTTCCAAATTTGTAAAATGAGAGGCTTAAATGGAGAACATGGAGTGATGATTCCTGTTCAAAATGTAGACAATTTACAACTATCAAGCGAAATTGTAGAAGCTGTTAAAAATAAGTTATTTCATATCTATTCTGTATCAACAATTGAGGAAGGCATAGAAGTATTAACAGGTGTTCCTGCTGGTAAAAAAAATAAAAATGGACAGTTCCCTGCGGGAACAGTTAATGCCAAAGTAGCTGAAAAATTGAAAAAATATGCTGAAATTTCGAAAAATCATCAATCGTAATCTTAAAATTTAAAGTTTAGTGTTACCAATCGCAACCTTATTCACTCATAGAAGGAAAAAAGGAAAGTTGTGATTGGTAACCTTCTACTAGTTTTACCCTAAAGTAGCTCTGAACCAAAATCCTCAGTGGTATTGTTTCGATACCACTGAGGACTTTGGTTCAGAGCGGACTCACTCCGCAAACCAGTAACTATTTCTAAATAGGATCTTAGGCAGTAGACTCACTTTGGAACTATCCTGTGCCTATTGGAGGGGCTATTATACGTTAAAATATATTCTGTAGTTCTAAAATATATTTTTCTTCAATATGATTTAAGCAAAATACTGCTTTATCTAATTCACTTATTGCTTCTTCATATTCTTCTGTTTGAATATAACTTTTCATGGCTGTTAAATCTGTATCTACTTTTTCTAATTCATCATGCTCAATGTAATAGGCCATTTTATCGTGAATATCAGTCCATTTTTCTTCTATTTCTTCCATATGATTTACTAATAATGAATGATCTTTTTCTTCTTCTCCCATTTCTTGTTTAATTGTTTCTAATTGTTGTGTCATTAGTTCTACTGATTGTTTAGTGTAATTTTCGGTAACCCAATTTCCCCATAAGATGGCAAGGATAATGATCATCACAATGGTTGCTTCTTTCCACATTATTTTTCCTCCCCTTTTCTAACTTGCTTTTTCTTTTTTCTGGCAGAAAATTTGACCTTTTCCATCTAAGGTAACAACTAAAGCTTCTTCTGGTTTCATGCCAAATTTTTCTACTTCTTTTTTTAGCCAAGCATAATTTTTTCCAATAGTACGAAGATTTTGATTCATCACTTTTCCATCTACCACTAAATCATAAGGAATTCCTTCATAATCAGGGGTAATATTAAAATCTTCTGGAATAGTATTTCTCTTTTCTGGTTTTTGGATGACCGTTACCTCTCCACTCGTTTCAAGAATTGCATATTCTACGTCACCAAGATTGACAATATTATTTCCACGTAGACGTTCTTGTAATTCATTAATGGTAAATCTTTCTTTTTTTAATGCTTTTTCATCGATTTTTCCACGATAAATTAAAATACTTGGTTTTCCACAAATAACCTCTCTTGCTTTTAAGCTTTTTAAATTAACCATAGAAATAACTAAGTGCATAACCAATAATCCTAAAATCGGAATAATTCCATTAGATATAGGTACACCTGTTTCAGTCATAGGAATGGAAGCAAGATCAGCAATCATAATGGAAATGGCTAATTCAAACGGTTGCAATTGTCCAATTTCACGTTTTCCCATAAGTCTCATAACAATTAAAACGATAATGTATAAAATAATGGCACGAAAAAAAGTGATAAGCATCTAAAATTCTTCCTTCCTTTGCTTTAATAAGCTACAAAGTTCTAACCCTTTTGAAACCTTTTTTGGCTAGAAGGTTTTGACCTTTTTAAAGCCTTTTTGTTTTTTCTTTTAGGATTAACATTTTTTAACTTTTTTATACTAAATTTTTTGAATAATTATTATTTTTTGGTTCATACTAAAATTAGAACCTTGAAAAAAAATGTGCTTAAAAGATTAAAAACTAAGGAGGTTAGACGAAAATGTCGAACACAGATGTTAATCGTGCAAAATCTGGTACTTCTACTGTATGGCAAATTGTTGGAAGACTTGTTGCTGCAGCAGTTGTATTAGCTATTACTGCATTTTTTACACCAGGATTTACCATTAATAATATATGGACTTTAATTATAGCAGCAGTTGTTTTAACTGTTATTGATTATCTTGTTACTAAGTTTACAGGCTTACATGCTAGTCCTTTCGGTAAAGGATTTGTTGGCTTTGCATTAGCTGCTATTACTTTATACGTAACACAATTTTTCGTAGCAGGATATTCTATTTCTTGGATAGCTGCTATTATAGGTGCATTAATCTATGGTGTAGTGGATTATTTCATTCCTGGAAATCAATCCATGTAACAAAAAGAAAGAAAGTAAAACATTTCTCTATTAGCTGTTTTACTTTCTTTCTTTTTTTCTATTTTATTTTTTGTTATTTCTCTTTCTTGATTATTGGTTTTTACTATTTTTCTCCCAAAATTTTTCGTATAACTCTTTTGCTGTTTTGGGGCTGTCTACTCCTTCTTTATTTTTTACAGGAGCAAAATCTACTTCTCTTTTTCCTCTTAATAAGGCAATATCATCAAAAAATTCAAACCCATCAAAAATAAAAGCTTCAAATTTATACGAGTTTGGTTCTGTAGGGATTACTTCTTTTCCTTTACTATCTAAATAGGAATTTTTTTTGAGTGCACTATGATAAATTAATGGTTCTTTACTAATTTTTTCAATGGCCTCAATGGAATAAAGATTACACATGATGTGGGATTCTCCATATCGTAGTTCTCCATTTTCGTCAACTTCTTCTGCCATTTTTTCTGGTAGTTCGGTATATTCGATTACTTTTGGATGCCCATTCATTTTACAAAAAACGCCAACACGTTCGTGTGGATTTGCTTTTACTACTGTTTTAGCAGCAATTTGTACTTTGGCTTCTATTGCCATTCCTAAAAGAATCGTATCTGCCATTTTCAGTAGAGCGTTATCTACTCCACCAATAAAAATCCATTTTATTCCTTTTTCTTTCATGTTAGCTAAGGCTCCTGATATACGAAGTGATGAATAAACCCCTCCATTTCCATTGGATGCTAATTTTATGGTTTGGTCTTTTCCGATTAACAATTTTCCTTCTGTACTAATTAAAGGTAATTCTCCTTGTTTAAATAAAATCACTTCTTCTTTTGGATAACCAAAATAGTTATGTTTTGCTAAAAATTTTTGTGTTTGCTCATGATTTTCTTGGCTCGTCATGATGTACCAAGGAATGGTTGTCTGATAGCTTTCATTTGCTTGTTTTAAGTTTTCGGCTAAGATTTCAAATAAATATTTACCTTTTCCGTATACATCTAGTTTGAAGGTTCCTTTTGGTCCTAAATGTTCAAGCCTAGTGCCTTGCCCACCTGCCATGGTAACTACAGCATAATGACCTGATCTGATTGCTGTTTCGCCGAGTTCTTCATAATGCTGTTTTTGTTCAAAGGTTAATTTCTCTTTGTCTATGTATGGGATTGATTCAATTATATTTTCTTTAAATTCAATTTCTTTTTTGGTATTTTCGTATAGTTCTGTCATTTCATGGAAGTCAATTTCATTTAATTGATTCATTAATTCTTTGCGTTTTTGTTCATCTACTTGTTCTAACCAATCAATAATATGTTCTTGGTGATACTGTTTTAATAAATCAATGGTGTCTTGCCATTTATCCATATTGGTTCATCCTTCCTAAGATTCGGTTATTTTTCTCCTAATCTTATTTATTTTACTCTATCTTATTCATTTACTTTCTAATTGGTTATTGTTTGCTACCATTCTGTGCTGGATTTAGTGTGTGTAAGTATCCATTGTCAATTTGTTCATATGGCGTTATTTTATCACAAATTCAGTTCATATGCAAATATTTTTGAAAACTTGTCATATCCTTGAAAAATAGAAATATACATTAACTAAAGAAATTTCGTACAAACATATTCTTGATTTTGAAGGAGGTATATAGATGGAAAATACGAGATTGTATGAAGACATCGCAAAAAGGACTGATGGTGATATTTACGTAGGAGTTGTTGGTCCGGTTCGAACAGGGAAATCCACTTTTATTAAAAAATTTATGGATTTACTGGTGATTCCGAACATCGACAATGAATACAAAAAAGAACGTGCAAAAGATGAACTTCCCCAAAGTGCTGGTGGAAAAACAATTATGACGACAGAGCCAAAATTTGTTCCTAATGAGGCAATTGAAATTAATTTGGATAACAATTTAACGTTTAAAACTCGTTTAGTGGATTGTGTTGGTTATTTAGTCGATAATGCCATTGGCTATTTGGAAGATGACATGCCAAGAATGGTAAAAACGCCTTGGTCAGAGGAAGAAATTCCTTTTGAAAAAGCAGCTGAAATTGGTACGAAAAAAGTAATTGACGAACATTCTACCATTGGCATTTTGGTCACAACAGATGGATCAATTACTGATATTCCTAGAGAAGATTACATCAAGGCAGAAGAACGAGTGGTTTCTGAACTAAAAGCATTAAACAAACCATTTATTATTTTGCTAAATTCCGAGGAACCTAATTCTTCTTTTGCACAAGAATTAGCAGAAAAATTATCTGATAAATACCAAAATACAGTTATTCCTGTTAACTGTGCTGATTTGAGTATTGATGATATCAACATGATGTTCTCTAAAGTATTATATGAATTCCCTGTTGAACAAATTTCTATTAAATTCCCACGTTGGGTAGATGGTTTAGATTTGACTCATCCACTAAAATCAGAATTGATGCAAGAAATCCAAGATGCTTTTTCTGACGTTTCTGTTCTAAAAGATATTACTTCTTGTAGCCAAAAAATTGCTCAAACGGAAATTATTGATCAAACAAAAGTAGAAGATATTCAACTTGGTTCTGGTAATGTAAAAATTCGTATTGATATTAAGGAAGAATTATTCTATCAAATTTTATCGGAAATGACGGGAGTTACTGTTCAAAATGAAGGCGATTTATTTAGTATTATTGCTAATTTGTCACAAACCAAATTAAAATACGATAAAATTGCTTACGCTTTAGAAGAAGTAGAGGCTAAAGGGTATGGTATTGTTACCCCTTCTATGGATGAATTGATTTTAGATGAACCAGAAATGGTGAAACAAGGATCTCGCTTTGGAGTTAAATTAAAGGCCACGGCCCCTTCTATTCACATGATTCGTACCAATGTAACAACAGAGGTTTCTCCTATTGTTGGTTCTGAAAAACAATCAGAAGAATTGGTGAATTACTTGTTATCTGAATTTGAAAGTGATCCGAAAAAAATATGGGGATCGAATATTTTTGGAAAAAGCTTGCATGAACTGGTTAATGAAGGATTACAAACTAAACTTTCTAAGATGCCTGAAGATGCTCAAATTAAGCTTCAGGAAACTTTGGAACGTATTGTTAATGAGGGTAGTGGTGGACTCATTTGTATTATTTTATAGTATTTGTATGCTAAGTTAAATAAGAAATGGAGATATTCTTTTCTTGAAGTTAAAAACGCCTTGTTATTTTGATTATTATGGATTAATCAAAATGACAAGGTTGTTTCATTTATCTATAGTATATACTTTCTCATAAAATGTGTCCATATATCTATTCTAATACCAAGAATCCATCTATTTCTCTTTTAAATAATTTTTCTCTCTTTTACAGTTAATAGCCTAAGAACATCGCCACATTATATAATAATAGCAAAATTAGATGGGATAAAACATTATATTTTATCTGCATCCTTTGTCCTCTGTTTTATTATACTTTAGTAACATTTTTAATTTCCTTTTGTAATCTTGAACTTATTTCTTCTGTATGTTTATATAAATATCTGCACAAATTTGTCCTAAAAAGTGCAAATTCTAATAAGCCTGTTTTTTCATAATTATCATTATATTGTTTATAGCCAAATGTACTGCTTACTATTTGTATTAGATATATTTGTGCTACATATTTTAAATCATACTCATTTAATTTTACGTATTTTGAAAATTCCTTGACATAGTCTACTAATGTATCTATATTTAATTCCCCATTTTTAGCCTCTTTATCAATATAACTATATGATCTTATTACTTCCCAAATTATAGGTAACTTTTTTGCCGTTTCAAAATCAATTACTGTTGTCTCTCCCTGATCATTATATATCAATTGCTGTACACTATAATCCCCATGACTATTCATTATGGTCATTTTTTTTATCCTATCAAATTGAAAATTTTCTTTTAAATCTTTTGACATATTTATCTTATCTTCTAAATCTTTTTCAAATATTGATTTGTATGGATTATTCTCGTTTAGCTTACTTTTTAAATCTAACATTTTCGTTATTCCATTTTCTAAACTTTCTTTTGAGAACCATTTTTCTATAATTCCATCTTCTTCTAGTCCTATGTAGTTTTGTAATTCCTTTGTTATTTTTCCAAGTATTTTGGCACTTTCAATTGTTTCATTATAATCTCCTGTGTTATTTTCCATAGTATAGCCATCAACATATTCTTGTAAGATTATTATTCTATTTTCAAATTTGATATAAAAGTTATCTTGTGTTGATTTAATATAAATAGGAACTTTAATATTTTTATCTTTCAAAAAATTAATTATACTTGTTTCTTTTATTACTGACTCTTCTGTTCTTCCTTCACTAAATTCCTTTAAAATGTATTTTTTTTCTTTTGATTCTACTTCAACTATATTAGCTGTTCCTCTATTAATTTTTTTTATTCTAAAAACATCTATTTTGTAGTTTTCCTTTACTAATTTTCTTATGATATGTTCTTCTAAATTAGAATTTTGAATTCCCATTATCTTTCTTCTCACTCTCTTTCTTTTTTCAATTATATACCTAATTTTTCGTATATTTCTCATTTTATGGCATAATAAGAGTTATTTCCTAATGCCTATTTGATTTGGAATTAAAAAAGTATCTATAAAATTATATTTATTTGTTTCTTGAAATGCTTTACTTTTTAGTTCTTGTCCAATTTTTTTGTATGAATATTTAACTCTTACCATTATTTCGTTATTTTTTTATTGACATATCTATATAGAAAAACTACATTTCTATTTTTCTATTACATTATTTACATCATTGAATAATCCTTCTTCTGACCAAAAACTACTAAAACGTTCTCCTCCAATGATTTCTCCTGTTGTCGCGTCAATATAATAAGTGTATCCTTCCCATTCGGTTTCATACTTAAGAAATACCATCCATACTTTTCTTACTCTTTCCTCAGTTTTATAAAATATTGCATCATCTTTTAATTTGAATGTGTTTTCTCCTATCTTTTTCCAATTAAGAGTTCCGTTTTCATATTCGGTTTTAAAATTCTCTCTTAAGTATACATTTTCATTCATTTGCTTTATTCTTATTTCTGCTCTGCTGTCTACTATTGTATGTTCTTTTTCTATTGTTCTATCTTTTTCTGTGGCAATTTTTATTGCATCTTCTTTTGCTATTTTTTCTTCATTATTTTCGTATTTATCCTTTTTTATGTCTAATGAATATAATCCATTTATCGTTGGTATCCATCCAATATTTATGTGTTCATTTTCATTTACTAAGTCTCCATATTTTTTATAAAAATCTGCATACCAGATATATGCACTTTTATCTTCTTCTGAATTTCGTTTTAGACTCACTAACTTATATTCTCCACTGTCATTTTCAGGTCTGTATTTTTCTAATAGTTCTCTTGCTACTTTTCTTGCTTCTTCTCTTGTTATTCCATAATTATCTGGGATTCTATATTCCCATGTAGGTATTAGAACATGCTTAATATTTCCTGTAGTACCATCAATAGTCAATGAAACTTTTTCTGAATACATTGACCATATATTATCACCAGAGATAAAATCGTTTTCTAATTTTAACCTGTTTATTGTTTCGTTATCAATTCCTATTTTTTTCAAATAATGATTCCCTACATTTCTAGCTTCTTCTTCTGTTATACATTTTTGTTTTTCTTCATCACTTAATTCTTTTTGTATAGTATAGCTTTTCGGTTCTTTCCAAATTTTATCATATACAACACTACTTGCATACACAAGTCCTGATGTGACCCCAATAGTAATTGCAACAGTTGCTACAACTTTCGAGATATTTTTCATTTTAGGCATTTTTCTATCCTCCTCTTTGAATTTAGATATAGCTATTTTCATTTGTGCTTTTTCCTTAATATTGTCTATTATTTTACTATCTTCCATAACCGTACCCCCTTTTTTCTAATATTTTTTTTAATTTTTTTCTTATTCTAAATAGCCTTGACTTTACTTTTTTTTCGGATATATCTAATTTTTTTGCTATTTCTTTTATTCCATTAGCATAATAGTAGTAATAGATGAAAATTTCTTTATCTTCTTTATTCATGTTAGCTATTTCTTTTAAAATAATAGTATTTCTGTCATTATTTTCTACTTGCACTATGACGTCATTTTTACTATATAACAAGTTTTCAAATTCATCTATATTTGCATTTTGACATTTTATTTCTCTATTCTTTTTTAATATCAGATTTTTAGTTATTCCTGCTATATATGGAGATATTTCTTTATTGATATCCAACTTATTACTATTTTTCCATATAGTAAGAAATACATCTGATGCTATCTCCTCTATATCTTCATTATTAAAATGATAATTGCTATTTCTTATCATAACAAAAACATAAGGAGTAAATTCATTGATAATACTATCTATGTCAAGTTGCTGATTAGCTATATACTGTTTTATTTTTTTATTATTACTCATATTAGTTCTAGAACTCCCTTTTAGATATCTTCATCTATATATTACCATTTTTTTTAAAAAGGTTACCACTCTTTTTTTTATTTAGAAATGTCACTTTGTTTCTATCTGTTTTTTACTTATGATTTCAAATTTTAATTTGTTATTTCTCTATTTGATTTTTCGATTTTTATTAGAATATTTTGCTTTTTTTAACAATTAAAATTACCCTGTCATTCTAATTGATTTATGTGAATTAGAATGACAAGGTAATTTATTTGTATTATTCGTTAATTATTTAACCTATTTTTATGATTGACTAATATGTTTTGGTAAAATTATATTTAGTTTTTTCTATACTTGCTGTTTTTGATTTTTTAAGAGCTCAATATATTCTTCTAAGCATAATTCTTTTTCTTTGATTATTTTTGCATGTTCTTGTCCTACATAACGCCAGTGCCATGGTTCATAAGTTACTCCTGTTATTTCTACCTTGTCTTCTGGATAACGTAAAATAAATCCATACTCCTGTGCATGTTCTTCTAACCACTCATACCCTTTTAATCGGTCAAATGATGTTGTTACTTCATTAAAATCTACGGCTAACCCTAAATTATGATCGCTTGCTCCCGGCTTATTAATTGTTTCTTGCGTTAATGATTCTGCTTCTTTTTGTGTTTTTCCCTTTTTCATATACATATTCACTCGATTGTTGTATAATCTTTCTTGTTCAGCTATACTACGATAGGAAGATTGTACCCAAATATTGGTATAACCTGCTCTTTTTAAGTCATTCATCATTTCTTGTAGATCGCCAATTGCTCTGCTATCAAATTTTCTTGTTTTATCTATGTTAGCTAGTTCAACAGTAAAATCACTAGGCAAAATATGATCCTTGTTGGCTAAACGCAATCGCCAATCGTCAAGGGCTGGATTTACTTGGCTAGCTATTTCTGCTACTTGTTCTTCGGCTACTTTCTCCTCATTTTCTTGATGATCTGTTTTGTCTTGCTCATCTATTTTTGGTTTATTTTGACCTAATTGACCTATCATAAATCCAATGGTAAAGAAGAATATGCCTAAGACTGCCATTCTTATCATAACCTTTTTTCTACGATAGCGTTGTCGATTTTGTATTGTACGTTTAGCTTCCATTTTTCCTATCATATGTTAGCTTTAAAAGCCAACATATTCCCCCTTCCCTTATACTGGTAAACGTTGAACGCTTACCTAGACTGGATGGATGAAAATTATTTTCCAGCCTTCTCCTCTCTTTTAAGTTAAGTTTTTTCTTCTTAGTTGACCACATGCAGCATCAATATCTGACCCTAATTCTCTCCTGATCGTAGCTACGATTCCATGATCATTTAAGTAGTCACGAAAGCGAATAATGTTTTCGTTACTTGCTTTTTTGAAAGTTCCTTTTTCAATCGGGTTAATGGGAATTAAATTAACATGACATAACATCCCTTTTAATAAATTGACTAATCGTTTAGCATCTTCTAAATTATCATTTTTATCTTTAGCCAGAGCATATTCAAATGAAATTCTACGATGAGTCAGTTTGGTATAATTTCGGCAGGCTTCTAATAATTCTTCAATAGGATAGCGCGTATTTACTGGCATCATTTCACTTCTCTTTTCATTGGTTGTCGCATGTAATGAAATCGACAAAGTGCACTGAATATTTTCTTTAGCTAAGTCTTCAATTTTGGGAACTAATCCACTCGTAGAAATACTAATGTGTCTTGCTCCTATGTTTAATCCCTTTGGATGATTAATCAAACGAATCGCTTTTACCACATGATCATAGTTATCTAATGGTTCTCCAATTCCCATAAACACAACATTAGAAATAGTCACCCCTGCATCTTGTTCTACCGCTAATATTTGCTCAACAATCTCTCCACTACTTAAGTTTCGGATAAAATTAATTCCTGTTGAAGCGCAAAATTTACATCCCATTTTGCAACCTACTTGTGAAGACACGCAAATACTATATCCATGGTGATAACTCATAAGCACTGTCTCGATAGCATTTCCATCTAGCAAATCAAACAAATATTTAATGGTACCATCAGAAGATTCTTGCTTTTGTAAAATGCCAAAATTATCCATAGTATAGTTTTGAACTAATTTTTCTCTTAAGGTTAAAGATAAATTCGTCATTTCCTCAAAACTAATCACCTTTTCTTGGTATAACCACTTAAAAATCTGTTCTGCACGAAATGGCTTTTCTCCTATTGCTTTTAATTCTTCTTTTAATTCATCTAATGAATAATCTTTAATGTTTTTCATTTATATTTCTATGTCAGCCTTTTACGCCAACACATTTCCCCTTTCAGCATATTAAATTATATCAAAACGGTTTTCACCATAAAATCCATCTTTCCTTTTTATTTTACTTTGTTTTTCAAATTATGTCAATCCAAAAACAGGGGAATTTTAGATTTGTTATTCCTCTTTGTTACCATTTTCAGCAAACTGGTATTGTAATACAATAGGGAAAATTCAACTAGGGAAATTTCAACTAGGGAAAAAAAGGGCGTCCCCTTTTTTTCCCTATCCCTATCCTACTCTTGTACCAAATTCTCTCCAAAAGTAATCAATTGTTTTTCTGCTTCTTCATCAGGAGTCCACATCACGCGAATTCCTTCATTTATCACATTAAATCCAGCATGACAAAGTTCCTCTGTTATCTGTTTAACTGATTCTCCACTCCAGCCATAACTTCCAAAAGCAGCAGCCTTTTTTCCTTTCAATTTCATTCCTTTTATCATTTCCAAAATTCCAGCAATGGAATGAAGGTATCCATTATTAACCGTAGGCGACCCTACTAACACCATTTTAGACTTAAATACCTCGGTTAAAATATCTGTCTTATCATCTTTAGCTGCATTCATCAATTTAATGGTAACTTCCTTATCTTTGTTTTGAATTCCCTGAGAAATCATTTCTGCCATTTTTCTTGTATCATTCCACATCGTATCATAAACTATGGTAATTTGGTTTTCTTGATATTCGTTTGCCCACTCTAAATATTTTTCTACAATTTGACTTGGGTTTTCTTTCCAAATTAATCCATGGCTTGGGCAGATCATTTCTATTGGTAAATTCATTGCCAATAATTCTTTTACTTTTTTCGTAACCATCATACTAAATGGTGCCAAAATATTAGCATAGTAAGTTAATGCCTCATGATATAATACTGCTTTATCTACTTCATGAGCATACAAAAACTCAGAAGCCATATGTTGCCCAAATCCATCACTGCTAAACAAAATATTTTCTTCACTTAAATAAGCAAACATCGTATCTGGCCAATGAAGCATAGGTGCTTCAATAAAAGTAAGGCTTGTCTCCCCTAACGATAAAGTATCTCCTGTTTTTACCACTTGAAAATTCCAATCTTGATGATATTGACCTTTTATGGATTTTACTCCATTAGCCGTACAATAAATTGGTGTATTTTCTGGCATTTGGTTCATAAGCTCTACTAATGCCCCTGTATGATCTACTTCTCCATGTAAGGCTATAATTGCATCAATTTGACTTAACTCAATTTCCTCTTTTAATTGCTTAACAAACTCACGGTCAAAAGGTAACCAAGCCGTATCAATAAGAACTGTCTTTTCATCTCTAATTAGATAACTATTGTACGATGATCCATGAATCGTCGTAAACTCATCTCCATGAAATTTTTTTAACTCCCAATCGGTCTTTCCGACCCATGTTACTCGATTTGTTATTTTTCTAGCCATTTTAAACTCCTCCTCTTTCTATTTACTTTTCTAAAGGGGACGCCCTTTTTTTCCCTATTCGTTTTTTCCCTATTAAATTTTTCCCTATTTTCTTTTTTCTTATTCTGATCAAGCTATTACTTTAGGAATCTTTTGCTGGTGAAATACTTTTCTTATTTACTTCTTAAGTTTACTGCTTAGTTCTGATTTTAATCTAACAAGCTATCCACTAAAGAAGCAGACTCACGTTACGGTGGAAGTTCTTGTCTTTCAATAATACTCAAATGGAAAAGATCCATGTTTCCCTTTACTCATTAACGGTAAAAGTCAAGTAAAGAAATACAAAATAGGGAAATTTTAGCTAGGGAAAAAAAGGGCGTCCCCTTTTTTCCCTCTTTTCCTCTTTGCTTTTTCTCTATAGATGAAATTTTCGAATGATTTCTTCTTTTACGTCTTTTGCACATAGACATAGGGTTACGATAAAATTAATAAGTGAGATTGAACTGGCAATATAGCTTAATGTCTTTTGATGAACTATTCCTTCATAGACCCAAAATAGTGTTCCTAAACTAAAGGCACAAATAATGAGCTGGTAAATGGCATAGCGAAGGAACTTTTTGTGGCTGATAATGGTCAGTACAAGCATCGTGATATTAGCAATGATTACCATGATAGGAATGGAAATATCAAAAGACCATCCTTGAAAACCTAATTTATAGTCGATATATACGGTTAGGCATGATACTCCTATCGTCTGGAGCATAACGTGTGCGGCAATATTCGTATGTTTATGAATGGCATAAATCACCGTTACCCATGCATAAATCATTCCCGCGTTAACTAATGCTGCCCAATGTAAATCTGGGGTAGTTATTTTATTGATGATGACTAAGACGATAGCTATTACTACTGATATTCCGATAAAAATACGAATTAATGTATCACTTTTTTTGCTGGTTAGTTTCTGTGGATATAACATCAATAACACCATTACTTTCTATTTGGATTGGAATTCCTTTTTGGGAGAGGAATTCATAAAACCCTTTTTCTATGTTTCCTTCTTTCAGTACTGAGGTAAATGTCATGACCATTTTGTTTTCAAAAGAACATGCTGCACATTTTATTTTTTCTACTGGTTCAGGAGCAATTAACATCAAAAATTCTTGGATGTATTTTTGGTATTTTCCAATAATTCCTATTCTTCCTATATTGGAAAATGTTGTGGTGGTATATTTACGTATTTCTACATAGGATAAACGAACTAATGGTTTTTTGATGAATAGGGGAATCATTTTGATGAATGGATTAATGCCTAATTTTACATTGGAAGACATTGTTTTTCCAATTTCTTCTGGCGTTAACCTCTCTTTAAATTCCTCTTTGACAAAAGCTAATATTTTGTTAAAGTCGGTTAAGCCTTGTTTTTCCATTTGGGCAATTACCGTTATATAGGAAAAAAAGTTGCTTATCGTATTGGATGGAAAATATTTTTTTAAGTTGACCGGGATACAAATTTTGATTGGTTTTTTTCCTTTATTTTTTAAGTAATTCTCTTGGTAGATAACATAGATGAGTATTGCTGTTAAGTATTGAGTAACGGTTGCTCCTTCTTCTTTGCTGACTTTCTTTAGTTGTTCTAGATCGATGATTTCATGAATGGCTGAAACTGCCCCTAAGGCTAATTTTTTTCCTTTTAGGCGATAGGCTTTTGCTGATGAGGCATTTCCTTTGGCTTTTTTATCGTAATTTTTGAGGTAACTATCTTCTATGGAATATTCAATTTTTCGGTTTCCTCTTATTTCTTCATTAAAGTCTTCTGGATGAGTTATTTCTAAATAGTGATAGATGATTTCTTTGAAGAAGTTGGTGCCACTATTTCCATCGGTTAATGAATGAAATATGTCTATATTTATTTTTTGATCAAAATACGTTACTTTAAATAAATAATCATGGTTTGTTCTTGGGTTGATGTATTGGCAAGGATAATCTTTTTCTTGTTCTACGATTGGTTCTTTGGGATTATATTCTAGATAGTTCCAAAAAAATCCATTTCTCATTCTGACACGAAAGGATTCATATTTGGCTAGTGCTTGACTAACAGCTTGTTTCAAGGCTTTGGGCTGAATATTTTCCGTCAATACTACTGATAAACGAAAAACACTGCTGTATTTTTTTCCCGTGGATATGGGGAATATTTTAGCTGAATTGTCTAGCCTTCTCCATTCCCATTTACGTTCTTTTTGTTTTTCTTTCATTTACTTTCTCCTTGTCAATTGTTTTACGTTTTCTTAAATAAATTCTTCCCAAACTAGGTTGGCTAAGTCTAATCCTTTGCTCGTTAAACGAATTTGATCTAAGTCTACTTCAATGAGTTCTTCCTTTACTAATCCTGCCCATTGCTGGTGAAAAAGATAGAGTGGATTTTGCCCAAATTTTTCTTTGAATGCTGATATGGATATTCCTTTTAACATTCTTAACCCAAGCATAATATATTCTTTTTCTTGCTCTTTTTGGGTTTGTTTTTCATGAATGGTACGAATTCCTCTAGTTTGGGGAAATGGTTTTGTCTCATCAATTGAGTGAATCCATTTTTCTATTTTTTGGTTTTCCCAATCGTTTTTGTTTTGTGCTAGGTATTCTTCTAGGTCTTCTGTATTGGAAAATCTTACTCCCTCTAAGTAGGAATGGGCAGCTACGCCAAACCCAAAGTATTCTTTTTGTTCCCAACAATTGGTATTGTGTTTTGATTGGTATCCTTCTTTGGCAAAATTAGAAATTTCATAATGAGTGTATCCAGCTAGTTCTAAGCGATTTTTTACGTAGTGATATTGCAGACGTTCTTCTTCCTCTTCTGGCAGAGTGATACTTCCCTTTTCTAGCTGGCTTGCTATTGGTGTTCCTTCTTCTACGATGAGCGAATAGACAGATAGATGGTTTGGCTTTAGGGGTAAATTTAGTACTTGGTCTATGCTTGTTTTTATGTTTTCAATCGATTGATTTGGTAGGCCTATCATTAGGTCTACATTGTAATTGGTAAACCCTATTTTGCTGATTAACTGAATGGTTTGCTTAAAATCGTTCCAAGTATGGATTCTTCCGATTCGGGTTAAGAGGGTATCCTCTGCACTTTGTAGACCTATGCTTAAACGGTTAATCCCTGCTTTATGATAATCTAGTAGTTTTTCTTTGGTGACAGTTCCCGGATTGATTTCTAGGGTAATTTCTCTTTGTTTATTTTCGCCTAGTATGGTTTTTAATTCACTTAATACTTTTTGTATCCATTTTGATTCGATTGATGAAGGAGTTCCTCCTCCAAAATAGATGGTGGTGATTTCCTTTTGCTTCAATAACTCTTTTTGTGCTTTTATTTCTTGGATTAGGTTAGTGATGTATTTTTCTTGCTGGTGGTATTGATTGGGGTAGGATATAAAGTCACAGTAATCGCATTTTTTGGGGCAAAAGGGTAGGTGGATGTAGATTCCCGCTTCGGTTTGTTTCAATTTTAATCTCCTTTTATTGTTGATAAGTAATGGTATTCCAATAAACTGTTCCATTGGAAAGAACGTTATCTGCTGTATTTCTTTTCTGTTTATTTCTAGTCATTAATATTAAACCTCTTTATCGCCTATTAATCAATCGTTAACTCTCCAAATAGTTTATATCCTTTTTTGTCCGACACTCCATTTTTTCGTTGAAATATGAATGGTCTACCATAATGTTCACAAGCTAACGCATAATGGCATAATGCAATTCCCATATCTATGTTAGTAAGCTTATAGGTAAAGGATAGTGGTGGCTTAACAATCTGCTCATAAACAAGATTAATTTCGATTCCATCATGCCCTGCTCCTCGGCAAAATAGTTCTTTTTAGGTTATTAATATTTCTTTACAAACCTTTTTTAAACTATTGTTGTTTATTTTATCTGCATAATCCATTAATCCATTAAATCTGTCTTCTTTTTCTTGCTCAGTTAAATTCTTAAACATATTTCTAATTCTCCTCATTTTTTTGTTTTTCTTTATGTTTTATTCATTTTCTCCCTGTCCCTAAAATAGTAATTTTACCTTTTTTCAGGACGTCCCCAATTGGGTAAATTTGATAAGTTGGATAATTCGATAATTTTTTTTAAACGATAGTTGACCCCTGATTTTCCTATTGGTTGGTTTAATTTTTTTCCTAATTCCACTAATGACATATCTGGATTTTCTAAACGTAGTAGGGCAATTTCTTTTAAGTTATCATCTAGTTGGCTAAATTGATTGGTTTCTTGTAATTTTTTGATGGCTTCGATTTGTTCGATTGAGGCATTGATGGTTTTGGTGAGGTTTGCTGTTTCACAGTTGACTAGGCGATTGACTTTTCCTCTCATTTCTTTTTGTACTCGTATTTCTTCAAAGTTAAGCACGCTACGGTTTGCTCCCATAAAGGCTAATAAGTTGGATATTTGTTCTGCTTCTTTTTCGTATAGTGAGTATTTATTTTTTCGTTCTAGTTCTTTGGTTATGATTTGGTATTTTGATAATATTGTTTTGGCTAGGTTTGCATTATCTTTACTGGAATAGACAATTTCTAAATGATAAGTGTTTTCTGGGTTGTTGATTGAACCTCCTCCTAAGAATGTTCCTCGAATAAAGGCTTTATGTTCTTCTTCGCTTTTTTCTGTTTGCTCTTCTACTCCTATTTTTATTTTGTTTTCTTCTAGCTTAATAAACTGGATAAAATCGATTTGTTTTTTGTTTATGGTGATAACAAAGGAGGCTCCTTCTATCTCAATTTCATGGTCGATTTGGAGGTTAGTTAATAATTTGGAAAAACGGTTGATGTTATATTCACTTTCTGTGGCATAGCGGATTTTCTTTTTAGCTATTAGGCTACTATTACAGGAAATTAGGTATCCTATTAGTTCTTGTTTCACGAGTTTTTTATTGGCTAAATTAGCTATTTCGCTAAGTTCTTTTTTTACCTCAGATGAAAATGACATTTTTTCCTCCTTTTCTTTCCTTTTTATTCTATTTTACTTGAGTTATGATAACTCGATTATTTCCCCCATAATCTCGGTAACAAATAGGAGTTTCATACGTTTTTTGTTCTTGGATTAACTCGATTACATCTTCTTTTTGATCATATCCAATTTCTAAGCATAAGTGACCTTGGAATTTTAAATACTCATTAGCCTGATGAATAATTTTACGATAAAAAGTAAGTCCATCCCATCCTCCATCTAACGCTATTATCGGTTCTTGTCTTACTTCTTTATCTAAGTTTTGAATGACTTCTCGCTTGATATAGGGAGGATTGGAAACAATGATATCATATTTTTCTTTAGGAATGTTTTCCCATAAATTTGATTCAATAAATGTAACTTGGTTTTCTACTTGATTATAAATCGCATTTTTCTTAGCTATTTGTATGGCTTCATGACTAATATCACTAGCTGTTACTTCGCTATCCGGTAAATATTTAGCTAAAGAAATCCCAATTGCACCACTACCTGTGCATAAGTCTAAGATTTTTACTTTCTTTTTTGGTTTAGCTATGGTGATTACTTCTTCTACTAATTTTTCCGTGTCTTGTCTTGGAATGAGTACATTTTCGTTCACAAAAAAAGTTAATTTCATAAATTCTTTTTGATGAGTAAGATGTTCTAAAGGAATTCCTTGTTTTATTTTTTCAATAGCTTCTTTATATCTTTCTTCTTGCTTCTGAGTCATTTCTTCTTGATCGTGTACAATAATATACTGCCTATCTTTCTGCATAACAAATTGCATAATTAATCTTGCTTTCATCTTAGGCGTATCAATATTTTCCATTTTTAAAGAAACAGCTCCTTTTTGAATGGCTTCTTTTATTTTCATCTTATCACCTTCTTTTGCCTTATTCTACCATTAAACTCTTTCTTTTTCAACTCTTTTTTTCGTTTTGGGGACGGTTCTCAAAAGGAAGATTTTTTCGTTTTGGGGACACGTTAAAGATGAAAGTTTGTGTAAAAGTATTATCTAGTATCAGATACAACCATTGTTTTTAATTATACCATTGTAGAATAAAAAATGTCATGCTATAATTGAAGTATAAAAAATAGTTAGAGAAAGAGAAATCATGATTATTCATAATCAATTAGTAAAGTATAAGAAAAATCTTATCCAAAAATGGTTTGCTAATGTTTTGGCTAAAATGAAGAGTAAATTGGGATTTTCAAAAACATACGATAAATCTATCGAAGATAAAATAAATAAACTATTCCCAAATGAGTTAGATCAAAAGCAGGCTAAGGAATTATTACAAGAATTATTAACGAGAAATAATCATTTACTAGAAACATTAGACGTTAGAATGTTAGATAAGCAATTCGTCGATTTATTTGGCAAAGCTAAGTTTGAACGAATCATTACTGATGTAGCTTTACAAGAAAATATATTAGAACTATCTAGGGAAGAATTGCAGACCTATATTTATCTATTAAATTATCATTTAGTGGATTTTAATGAAAGAATTGCAAATTTTTATCCATGTTCCTGTATAAATATACAATTAGAACAATTGCAAAATTTAAGTGAAAAAGATAGATTGAAAGCAATTAGTATCTTATTTAGCAATAGTAACTTTAATTTACAGAATTTAAGTGAATTAAATGATTACTATGAAGAAAGAAAAAAAATGGGTATGCAAATAATAACTAATCCCCAAAAAGCGGAAGAAGAATATGAAAAAATTATGAATTCCGAAGAAGAAATATCTTTATTTCCTTTTGGATTTCTATACGATATGCAAGATTTAAGTGATATAGACAGAATAAAGTATGCCATATTAGAAACAAAATACGGAATGAGTTTAGAAAAAGCAAAAATTTTATGTACTGCCTTTGGAAATGACGCAGAAAATATTGAACAATCAGAAGAAACAAGAATAATTAAAGAATTAAAAGCTATATTGGAAGATAATGACATTGACAGTTTAAGACAGATCAATTTAGATGAAAATTATGCTAATTATACAGGAACAATTAATATTGTACCAAATTTAAGAAATGCCTATCTACATCAGTATCAAGAAACTTTATATCAAATAAATGACGAAGATTATATTGAAACACAGACAGTGAAAACAAAGGGGAAAAAATTTGATGTAAAAATTTATAATGTTTTAGGAAAAAATAATGATAGAGCAGATTTTAATATGATATTAACTTCACTAGGAGGAATCTTTTTTCTCAACCATAATTATGATGATTTAAAAGCTGATTGGGATAGAACTGATGAAAATCATACCATATCATGCTCATACATAGGAAATGATTTTCTAGGAGTAGTTGATGAAAGTTACTTATTGGCTTTTTCCGATCTAGGAGAAAACCAATTATTAAGGGCAAGTAATAAAGATGCTGGAACTGTAAATTTTCCCTTTGAACGCTATGAAGATTTACAAGGAAATATGTTTTTAACACCTGAAAATCAAAAAAATTTTTCTAAATATTATAATGAATTATTTATTGAAAGAAAAATGGAAATAGATGGTAAACTAGTAAATAGAACTCCTTCTTTTGCCGTATTTATCGCAGAAACTATTGATGATATCCATGATAATAAAAATCACAGATGGGTAGAAACCAAAAGAATGGCTGCTGAATTAGGTATACCAGTTGCCGTAATTGATGGGACACAATGTACAAAGTTAGAATTTGAAAAAGTACAAGAAATGATAAGAAGTCTTAAAGAAGAAAGAAGAATGGATTTAATCCCTCTTATTATTCATAAAATAGAAAATAATCGAGCAGCTCAAATGGGTATACTAAAAGATATCAGAAATACCATTTTTTCTGATGCCAATGTAATGAAATTGTTAGAAGAAATTATAGGGACAATAATCACTTCTGATATTAGTACATTTAATCAAGGAATTGAAGAATTTGCAAAAGTAAGTAAAAAAATAAAAAGTATTTATGCACAAAACTTTGATTTGAATGATGAAAAGTGTAAAACTTACGATTACGATGCCTATTTAGACAGATTAAAAGTTTTATTTAGCTCTAGAAATGGATTAAATGGAGATAATTCTTTTGTCCTAAAAAGAGAACCAATGGGTAATCAGTTAAAACAAAAGAGGGAAGAAAAAGAATTATAAAATGAGAAGAAACAGCAGATAAACATTTATCTGCTTCTTTTCATTCTTAACCTATATAGTCTGGCGAAATTAAGATTTTCTATTTAATTTTTAACGTATTTGTCTGAAACCTGTCCCAAAAAAGAAAAAAACTTCCTTTTGAGAACCGTCCCCAAAACGAAAAAACAAAAAAATCCCCGCCTTAGCCGTAAGATGTCTCGAATTTTTAAGGACCTGTTCCTACAAACAGGTGGGTGCCTACCGAAATATTCATGGGCTTCTCACAATTCAAACGGTGAGCTTGCACGCCATATTTCTAAGATCAGCCCCTCTTATCTATGTGTTGGTTCTAAAAATTCTGTCTACACGTACTATGCAGGGTAAATTGATAACTTATTTAATTGGTACTTAGGGGATTGTTTATTTGGTTTCCCTTAAGTTATTTTTATTTTAACACACCTTAGTTACCTTGACAAATTTGTTTTGGTTCTAAAATATTGTTTTTTCTTTTCTAAAGTAATTTTATCTCTTCATTTCATATCTTATTCTCTTTCATTTACACTTTTTTTGATTTGCTTTTTTGCTTTTTGTGTGTTAAAATTAAATTAATATTTTTGGTTCGTAAGGAAGGTTGTCCTTTCTTTTTTTCATGGTATATCCTGTTAGATTGAATCCCAATTTTTCATAAAACTGAATTACTTTTTCATTTCCTTTGATGACCGTTAGTTCTACTGTTTTTACTTTTTTTTTGGTTATCCACTCATTCATTTGGTTCATTAATTTTTCTCCTATTTTTTGCCCTCGGTAATCGGAGTCTACGTATAGGTCTTCTATTTTTGCTGCACTTTTATGGACGATGATGACTGTGCCAAATCCTACGATTTCATTTTTTTCATTTCTTGCTACCTGAATGGTTACCTGATTTGGTTCTTTTGGTAAATATTGATAATATTTTTCAATATCTATTTCCAGAAATTGACCAGCCAAACTTCCTCCTAACTCATAATGATATTTTTGTTGCTTATGATAAATTTCTGTTAATTCTTGATATTGGGTTAATGGTAGTTCTTCTAGATGAATACTCACATTTTCCTCCTTCATTTTTTGTTTTCTTTTATTTTGCTTCTTTTTTCTTTTTTTATTCTCTTTTACTTTACTTGTTTTTTGTTTGTCTTTTTGTTTGCCCGCAACTAAAAAAGGTTGTTCACGCCTAACTGTCCTATTTGCCAATTTTATCAGGTCATGCACTTTTCTTTTTTCCCTACATATAATTGAATGTAAGAAAGTTGGGGGTGCATGTATGGTTTCTCTACTATGTATGACTGGTCTAATGGGATTTTTTGAATTCTTAACATCAGCCGTTTTTGTGGTCGGATATATTCAAGGAAGTAATTTGTTTCCTGAACCTTTATCATCAGAAGAAGAAAAGCAATGTTTAGAGCAAATGGCAAAAGGTGACGAAGAAGCACGCAATATGTTAATTGAACGAAACTTAAGATTAGTTGCCCATGTGGCTAAAAAATACAATACCAGTCATGTTGATCAAGATGATTTAATTTCGATTGGAACCATTGGCTTAATTAAAGGAATTAATAGTTTTAAATTAGAAAAAGGAAGTAAATTATCTACCTATGTTTCTCGTTGCATTGATAATGAAATTTTAATGCACCTAAGGGCTACCAAGAAATTAAATTCTGAGGTTTACTTAAATGAACCTATTGGAAAAGATAAAGATGATAATGTGGTAACTTTGCAGGAAGTTTTAGAAAATGATGAACGAAATATTGAAGATGAAGTAGATTTAAAGATGAAAATTCGTCTATTATACGATAAAATCAAAGAGGTTCTTAAAGATCGTGAAAAAACCATCATTGAACTTCGTTTTGGTTTAGATGGTCATAAACCCAAAACTCAACATGAAATTGCTGAAATGATGGGAATTTCCCGTAGCTATGTTTCTCGTATTGAGACAAAAGCAATTGGTAAGTTGGCAAAAGAGATAAAAGAATAGGGCACCGTTTTTTTATGTACCCAATGGAATAGACACTAAAAAAGAGTGTCTTTCCATTGGGTATATTTTATTTGGCGCCCGTCTTTTTTTATTTGATGTTTTTTATCTGACGTTATGATTCATCATTCTACCTATGATAATTATAAACATTATTTTCTTTACCTAAAAATTATTTGTTCATTTTTTCGATTAATCCAATCTGTTGAAACATCCATAGCTGCTCTACAAGCATTCGTCTGATCTAAACTATTTAGCATAACAAAATCATGAATCATTCCTTGAAATCGTATGGCTGTTACTTCATTACAAGCCTCCCTTAATCGATTTGCATATGCCTCTCCTTCATCTCTTAATACATCTGCCTCTCCATTTAAAATCATGGCATCTGGTAAATCATACAATTGTTCTAAGCTTGCTTTTAAGGGAGTAGCTAAAATAGAATTTCTTTTTTGCTTGTCTGGTTCATATTGATTCCAAAACCATATCATCCCTTCTCTATATAAATAGTAACAAGTGGCAAATTCTTTGTAAGAATTTGTTTCAAAATCATCATTGGTTACTGGATAATATAATAATTGTTTATGAATTTTAGGACCATTTTGAAATTTGGCTAAGAGTGTCATACCAATAGCTAGATTTCCTCCTACACTATCCCCTGCAACAGTTAGCGTATCTAAATTTACACTAATTTGATGGTGTTTTACTATTTCTGGAATTTGGGTTAATAGGGAATAACACTGCTCAATGGCAACAGGAAACTTTGCTTCTGGTGATCGTGTATATTCAGGAAATATAACGACTGAATTAGTTCGATAAGCTAATTCTCTTACTAATTTTTCGTGAGTATGAAAACTACCAAACACCCATCCAGCTCCATGCAGATAAAAAATGATATTTCTTGTTTTTTGTGCATAGTTGGGTAGAACAATATATACCGGAATTGTTCCATAGCATCCTGTATGGATATGATCTACTTGAATATTAGCTGGATACATATATACAGGACTATTTTGAGCTTCCTCTAGTCTTCTTCTTCCCTCCTCTACTGGAAGCTGAAAAATTAAAGGGGGAATTGAATTTTGTTTTGCTACCTCACAGGCAGCCTTTTCTAAAATAACTTTTGAATTCATCTTTCTTGTATATGTTAGCTTTTATCACCAACATATTCCTCCTCTCTCAATTTGATAAAGATTATCTTTCGTCATCTCTTTTTTTGTTGATTTTTTTATGATTTATCTATAGCTTCATTCAATTTATATAAAATAAACCACATAAAAATCAAAGTATGTTTAAAAGCATAATAATTTTATAGACATATCGTAACTTAAATGGATGATAATTTTTTTGAGTCTTCCTCCTATATGCTATAATAATTATTATATGAATTTTCTGTATCTTGGTTATTATTATCATCAATCATCTTTACCCTGAATTTCTTTTAGATCTCTTTTTTCCCTCCTCTTATCTAGCAATACGTAAATCTTTTTTTTAAGAATCTAGATTATTCTTTTCTTCTATGGTATATTCTATCTAACTCTTATTTATCTATATAGATAGAAAAAGGCTTGAACTATAATTTCTATCTCCCCTATCTAGATAAGATTTCAAGTTTATTACTATTTGGTTTTTTAGTAGATTTTGGATAAATACGAAAAAAATATGGCAAAAAAGAAGTGCCTAAAAAACAATTTTAGAAAGGGTTATTGAAGTGGAAAATCTTTTTTATTCTGAATTCAAAAAAATGTTAATAAATTTTGGATCAGTTGTAAATCATAAAAATTTAAGATAGAGTACTCTTTTGCTTAATGCTTTATGCACTACGCTAAAATGTACCCTATTAACTTTCTATTTAGTTAAGATCATTAGTTTACTGGTTAGCCCATTTAATTCGATTTCATTTGTTGCCTTTTCTGTATCGTGATTTCCTTCAATAGTAGTCCATCTTCCTTTGTTATATGTCACATAACGACTAGTTTCTGGTATGGTTAAGGTTGCTTTTGAACTGATCAAATTAATGTCTAATTTTTCTACTAATTCGTCAAATTCAAGGTCGATATCTGATCTGCCGTTATTGAAAACAATATACCCTTTGGTGTGAATGGCTTTCACATAACGAACTTCTCCATCAACTTCTAAATGAGTTAATTTCATTTCTGTTAAAATCATGTTTTGCGTGTGTGTTTTTATTTCTACGTGCTCGATTAATTTTTGTGGGATAGTTACTTTAAGATTTACTGATTTTTTGCTTTCTTGATTATTGATGTTTAATTGATAGCGATTATTTAAATCTTTTGGGTCATCAATTTTGATTCGTATACTTTCTTCTAGGTGTTCGACTTCATTAGAGCTTATTTCTATTTCTATGGCATCTTCCTTACTTCCTGTTAACGTGATTTCCCTCATATTTTTTACGGTTAACTCTAGTCGCTTACTATGAGTTAATGCCAAACTTTTTTTCCAAGTATAAGCATAGATTTCATTTGGCTTGATTTCTTGTTCTTCTTTTACCAATTCATCAATAGTGATGCCAAAAAATCGACTAATTTGTGTTATATTTTCTATGTCTGGTATTCCCTCTCCTTTTTCCCACTTAGTAATGGCTTGTCTGGATACATTTAGTTTTTCTGCTAATGCTTCTTGGGTTAATTGTTTTTGGGTTCTTAATTTTCGTAATTTTTCGTTTAATTTCATATTTCCTCTATGTTCGTTTTTTACCAACATAGATTCCTCCTTCCTTTTTCTTCTTATCTTTAGTTTATTCTTTTTTCTCCTTTTTTTCTGCCTATCTTTGTTTCCTTTTCTCCTTTTTTTGGCTACTTATCGTAGCTTTTTTTGTTTTTACTTAATAAAACCTGTTTTACCTCTTTCCAATTAGCTACTTGAATGAATTTTAAGTTACCCTTTTCTTGTTTTTCCTGTTTTTCTTTTTTGGTTAGCCAGATTGGTAATATTCCCATATTTATTGCCCCTTGGATATCTCGTTCAAAATCATCGCCTATCATGGCACATTCTTCTGGTTTATGATTACCTATTGCCTGCTCAAAAGCTTCTGGAAATGGTTTTCGTTTTGTTTGTTCTGCATGATAAATAACGGGGAAGAAATGCAAAATTCCTGCTTTTTCTAACCTTCTTTTTTGTTCTTTGGCAAACCAATCTGTTAAAATGACTAATTCGTAGTGTTGACTTAACTGCATAAGTGTTTCTTTTATCTCATCATCTACCTGCTCTGGCGCACATTCTGACCAATTTTCTATTATTTTTGTTATACATTCTTCTGGAAATTCCTTCTTCATCGCCTGATTAATAAACTTAGCCATTTTCTTTTTATCCACCATGAAATTTTCTATTTCATAATCATCAAATGCTTTTTGGATGGCTAATACGGTTTCTGTATTGGCAGAAAAACCAAATTCCTCTAATGCTTGGTTAATTGCTTTACTGTATTCTTTTTTCCATTCAAGCAATGTATTATCTACATCAATAATCACTCTTTTTATCATTATACTAAACATTCCTCTCTTTTATTATCCAATTATTTTTATCCTTATGCTAATTTCTTTTCGTTTTTTCCCCTTCTTCCTTAATTCATTTTTCTTTTAAGCTAGTTTTCTTATTCGTAATGCTTTTAAACCAAAATTAGTTAACAGGTAGTCTCAAACAATGGTTATCTGTGTGGGTTGTCTCGCGTAATAAATAGCCTATGATAGGATATTTTACTCATATTTCCTCATCTCTTTCATACATTGAAAAGAGATGATTTTCTTTCATTTATTGACCCTAATGAATACTAGGAGGTTGATCCCATGAACTGGTTTGTTAACACGGCAAAAGGAATTGCTATTGGGGCAGGAGCCATTCTCCCCGGTATAAGTAGTGGTGTACTCTGTGTTATCTTTGGCATTTACGAAACTTTATTAGATCGTATTTTGCACTTTTTCCATAACATAAAAGAAAATAGTAAATTTCTATTTCCTTTGGTTTTTGGTGGCTTTTTAGGTGTTCTCTTATTTAGTCGTATTCTTTCTTACGCTTTGTCTACCTTTCCTTTGCAGACACAATCTATCTTTATTGGACTAATATTAGCTAGTATTCCCTCGTTAAAAAAACAGGTTGAACAAAAATCTACTTTTCACTGGTCTTTTGCTCTTTTCTTTCTCATTGCACTAGGAATTGGTATTGCTTCTGTTTTTTTAGAAAAAACCTTAGTGCTTCAAGAAATAAGTCATATTAGTTTTCTGCACCTGTTTATCTGTGGATTTTTTATGTCTGTTGGCATTGTTGTTCCCGGTGTGAGTAGTACCATTATTCTTATGCTACTAGGAGTATATTCTACTTACTTGACCTCTGTTTCACAATTGTATTTACCTGTTTTAGTACCTATGGGGATTGGTCTTTTGATTGGCGGTCTTCTTTGGATGAATGTGACTAAGTTTTTGCTAGATCATTTTTATGGGCAAACCTTTTGGAGTATTATTGGCTTTACCCTTGGCTCTGTTTTTGTCCTTTTTCCTGTTATTCCTGATGTTTTGGGTGGTATTATCTGCATTTTATGTGTCATTTTAGGCTTTGCTATTTTTCATCTGTTTTCTTCCTAAACAGCGAGAACGGTCAATGCTAATACTTTTACCTAAGATACCTTGATGGCAGAGTAGACTCATTCTCAAACCCATTAGGCAGTAACTTTTTTTCTTCTCAAAATCCAATCTTTCTCTACTGGAATGGGAATTGTCATGATGACTTGTTGCCCTTTTACCCCTGGGCTTACGCTAGTGATTTCTTCTTGTGTTTCACTATCCCATAATTGATTAATCGTAAAGGGATATGGAGCTAACTGGCCCGGAATAAGGATTTCCATTTCGTCTCCGACTTGTAATTTATTTTTGATTTCTAACATGACTTTTCCTTCTTCTTGCCTAATTACTTTTCCTCCGAATTCGTAGTTTTCATTATATTGTTTTCCACTATAATCTTGTAGTTCTTGGTTATTTCTGTCATTAAAATAGTAGGTGGTATATTTTCTTGTTTTGACTTTTTCTAGTTCAGTTAAATACTTTGTATAGTCATAATGATCAGGATCTTTTTGATAATCATCAATGGCTGCTCGGTAACTACTGACTACACTCGCAATATAGTAGTCTGTTTTTAATCTTCCTTCAATTTTTAAGCTATCTACTCCCATTTCTATCAATTCTGGGATTTCTTTGATTAAGCATAGGTCTTTTGAGGAGAATATGCTTGTTCCATATTCGTTTTCTTCAATGGGCATATATTCTCCCGGGTTGTTTGCTTCTTCTGCATACAATTGATACGACCAACGGCAGCTTTGCGAACAACTTCCTAAATTGGCACTTCTTCCGGATAGAAAATCACTGAGGAAACATCTTCCTGAATAGGCAAAACATAATGCTCCGTGGATAAATACTTCTATTTCCATATCTTCTGGTTTATTTTTCATGATATAGCTTAATTGTTCTTTGTTTAATTCTCTTCCCATGACCATTCTTTTGGCTCCATTTTTATACCAAAAGTTTGCTGCTTGCAAGCTAACAACATTTGCTTGTGTACTAACATGGATATCTACATGTGGGGCATATTGTTTTAAGATTTCCATTACTCCCCCATCTGAGGCAATGATTCCATCTGGTCTAATTTTTTCTAGTATCTTAGCCATTTCTATGATTTCTGGGTATTTTTCGTCCCAAGCAAATATATTTAAGGTCACATAGACTTTTTTTCCTATTTGATGAGCATATTCTATGGTTTTTATTAAATCTTCATTTCCCATATCGGCTCTTGTTCTTAAGGATAATGATGATGTCCCACAGTAGACGGCGTCTGCTCCGTATAAAAATGCTGTTTTGGCTTTTTCAAAGGAACCTGCTGGGGCTAATAGTTCGATTGGTTTCATTTATTTTCCTTCTTTCTTATTTCTCTTTGTTTTTCTTGTTTGCTATTTTTCTTATTTTGTACTAACTTAGGGGCTATTATTGTAAAGTAGCATAAAACTGAATCACTAAATTTCCTTGAAATCAATTAGCTTTATGCACCGCCTTAGTTATTGGCTTATTTTGACTATTTTTCTATTTAATTATATAAAAAATTATCCTCTTTGTCAATTTTGTTTTATGTCCACTTGTTTTTTCTTTCTAATTTTGTTATACTAATTACTAGGTAGATATAAGGAAAGAAAGGTGATTTTATGTACTCCATTATCGAAAATAATTTTATTCAATCCCTCAAAAAAATTAATAGTGATATTGATCCTGATATTTTTATTAGTACATACCATACATATTCCAATGAATATTTTATGTTTTATGAAACGTATATGAAAAAATTATATACCTATTTAGTTCAAGAATGTCCTTCTGTGGATTTTTCTTTAACTGGTAGATTAAAGGCTAAACCTAGTTATTTTACCAAAACTCTCTTATATTTGAAAGATAATCTTGATTTGTTTTTTCCTAATCTTAAAACCATTTATCATCAAAATGGATTAAGAGAAAATCGAAATAAATCGACAAAAGATAAAGAAGCCTATGAAAAGTTTTTACAGGATAAAGAAGCGAAAAAGAAGAAAATTTTTTGGTTTTTACATGACAAATATATCTCTGATATTTTATCACAGGAAAAAGACCCTTTAATTATTCAGCAACTAATGGATCAGCTAAATACCTGTTGTGCTAAATTGTCTTTACCAAATAAGAATTTGAACGTATATTCTTTGTTAACTCGTATAAAACAAAATCCAGAGTTGTTCGCTCTTGATGATTATTCTCTATTAGTATCTACTTTAGAAAAATCCGAACAACAATCTTCTTATACAAAAATAATGAATCTAATGGAACATTTTGATGAAAATGAGTTCGTGATGAAAAAAGATCGTATAAAAGAGTTTTTAGAACTCAATGGTTTCGATGTTTCTCATTTAGAAAATTCCATTGATTCTTTACTTTCTTCTTTTCATACAGATCAGGAACAGGAATCTATTGAACAGTTGATTAATGATTTGGGAGACCAGTCTAGTGTATCTTATTCTTTATTATCTTCTCTTTTATATTCTTATTCCCTTCAGGAGCAGCAATATAAATTTTCAAAAATGATAAATTCTTTATCTCCTGACCTGAGTAAAAAATTAGTAGAGCATTTCGGTCGAACTGAAGATTTATTTGCTCATCGTCCTGTTATACGTAGTATTCATTTTCCGTTAACTGATGTATCTTATGAAGAGGGAAAACTGTATTGTTATAATACTGATGGAAAGAAGCAAATTGTTCACTCTGCTTTTTCCTTTTCTCCTGAAGATATTAAAACGAAAGAAAATCACGTAAAATATATTATGATTGATGGAAAAGAGCAAATACTTAATGAAAGAGATCTTCTCTATTCTTCTGAACTTTCTTCACAGCAAAGAAAGTTTGAAAATGCAAAAAAAGATGAAAATGGTCATTTAACTTTGTTACGAGATGCTATTCAGTCTACTGATCTTGAAACCAATTGCCAAACCTTTTTCAATGTTTTACAAATTTATCATGATAAGAATTCAAATTCTATTTCTATTGAAGATGAAGATGGTAATCTTCATGATATTTCTTCTTTAGTTCATGATCCTAAACATCAGATTGAGGTTTACCAATATGATGAACCAAGTTTAATTAAAGCAATTTATCATTTAGAGAATTTAGAAGAAGACTTTTATAAAAAGCATGGTATCGTTCATATTTCCAGAAAGAGAAAAGATTATATTGCTATGCCTAAATTAAATGGATATCAATCTCTTCATGATTCAATTTTCTATCCGATGAGAAGATTGGGTAACAAATCTAGTACTAAATCTGAATTTAAGCAATCAGGCTTTGCTATGGAAAGTCAAAAGCGTACTCTTTTAATGAACGATATGGCAGAAGATGATTCAACTACTATGGGGCATGATTTTCATAAGAAAAATCGCTATCAGGAGTTCGCTAATTCTGCTACAAATGATGATATTTTAGCACTCATTAATACTCCTGGAGTTAACTTATCTGATGTTTTGGGTAGAGTTATCACTGTTTTTAAAAAAGCAGACGAAGAAATTGGCACTTATACTTTTAACCCTAAAGAATTGTATCAGATCCTTTACGGACAGCCTTATGATAATCTTGATGAGATGAGTAACCCATTCTCTGATGATGAATTTTCTGTTTCTGAATTGGTAGATGATGAATCGTTTATGATTTAAGGTTACAGCTTAACTTTTTAATTTAATTTAAAAAATAGAGATTATCCACTCTTAACTCAAGTGTATATCTCTATTTTTATTTGTTTTATGTTGAAAATAGTGTTTTTTATTTTCTTTATTTGTTTTATCTTAAAAAGATTTACTCAAGAGGACTATGTTTTTGACCTAACTTTTGCGAGAATGCACTTCTCTTTTGGTAATGGCTAACCCATCCCCTACTTCCAAAATTTCAGTTTCTAATTCTGGGTTTTCAGTTACTTCTTTAATGTATTCACGTAAATTTCTTACTGCTGTGCGTTGTTTGTGCTTATTGTAGTCTCCCATTACATATCCTTTATATAACACATTATCGGCAAAAATGATTCCTGTTGGAGATAAAAGTCGTAAAGCTTGGCTTAGGAAAAATGGATATTTTCCTTTAGCTGCATCAATAAAGACCATATCGTACTTTTCTTCTAGTGTTGGCAAGATTTCTACTGCGTCTCCTGCCCAAATGTTAATTTTATCAGCTACTCCTACTTTTTTGACATTTTCTTTTGCTTCTTTTATTCGTTCTTCGTCTCGTTCAATGGTATCGATTCTTCCTCCATCAAGCAAAAATGAGGAAAAACACATCGCAGAATAGCCTACTGCTGTTCCTATTTCTAGGATCTTTTGGGGTTTATTTTCTTGTAAATATTGGTCAATGACTTGTAATGTATCATCCATAATGATAGGGATGTGCTCTGCTAACGCTTTTTGTTTGATTTTTTGTAATTCTTCTTGATCCATGGTTATCTTTCCTCTCTTCCCTTTTTTCTTTTTCATATTGCTTTTATTATGACTTTGCTTAGTTTATTCCTACTATCTGCTTAATGGAAAGATAAGGCTAGACATTCTTCCTGCCTAACCTTATCTTTGTTTCTTTTATTTATTATTTATTTCGATTTGCTCTTTCTCTTTCCTTGGTGTCTAATATTTTCTTTCTTAAACGAATATTTTTTGGTGTAATTTCTACTAATTCATCGTCTTGAATAAATTCGATCGCTTTTTCTAAGGACATTTGAACTGGTGGAACTAAACGTAGTGCTTCATCTGACCCAGATGCTCTGGTGTTGGTTAAATGTTTTTCTTTGCATACGTTGATTGCTAGGTCTTCTCCTCTGGAGTTTAGTCCTACGATCATTCCTTCATACACTTCTACACCAGGTCCAATAAATAATTCCCCTTTGTCTTGGGCATTAAATAGTCCATAGGTTACTGATTTTCCTGCTTCAAAAGCAACAATGGTCCCTCTTACTCTAGATTGGATTTCTCCTTTAAAGGCTTGATAAGAATCAAAAATGTGATTCATGGTTCCTTCCCCTTTGGTGTCAGTTAAAAATTCTGTGCGGTAACCAATTAGCCCTCTTGCTGGAATTTTAAATTCAATTTTGGTATGTCCATCTTCTGCTGGTTCCATATTGACCATTTCTGCTTTTCTTCTTCCTAGTTTTTCAATGACGTTTCCTACACAATCGTCAGGAACATTGACAACTAGGTCTTCTATTGGTTCACATTTTACTCCGTCGATTTCTTTGAAAATAACTTTTGGACGTGATACTAATAGCTCAAACCCTTCTCTTCTCATGGTTTCAATTAATACGGATAAATGTAATTCTCCTCTTCCTGATACTTCAAAGCTATCAGCACTTTCTGTTTCTTTTACGCGTAAACTTACATTTTTTTCTAGTTCTTTAAATAAACGATCTCTGATGTGTCGAGACGTAATGAATTCTCCTTCTTTTCCGGCAAATGGTCCATTGTTAACACTAAAGGTCATCGAAACAGTTGGTTCATCAATATCCACAAAAGGAATTTTTTCTGGGTGGTCAAAATCACAAATGGTATCACCAATATTAATATTCGGAATTCCAGATAAAGCAATGATGTCCCCTGCTCCTACTTCTTCTACTTCTACACGTTTTAGTCCAACATGAGTGTATAATTTAGCAATTCTTCCTTGACCAATTTTATCTTCTTTTCCACAAATGGAAACTGGCATTCCTAATTTAATGGTTCCTCTTTCTATACGTCCTACGGCAATTCTTCCTACATAATCATCATAATCAATATTAGAAACCAACATTTGTGCTGGTCCTTCTAAGTCACAATTTGGTGCATCTATGGTATTAATAATTGTTTCAAAAAGACAAGTAAGGTTGTCTGATTCATCAGCTAAATCTAGTTTAGCGATTCCATTTTTAGCAGACGCATACACGACTGGGAAATCTAATTGATCATCTGTTGCTTCTAATTCAATAAATAATTCAATAACTTGATCAACCACTTTTTCAGGATTAGCTCCTGGGCGGTCGATTTTATTGATGACTACAATTGGTTTTAATCCTAAAGCTAATGATTTTTTTAGTACTTCTCTGGTTTGAGGCATAGCTCCTTCAAAAGCATCCACTAATAGTAATACTCCATCAACTGTTTTTAACACACGTTCAACTTCTCCTCCGAAATCAGCATGTCCAGGTGTATCTACAATGTTAATTTTAGTATCATTATACATAACTGATGTATTTTTAGAAAGAATGGTAATTCCTCTTTCTTTTTCTTGATCATTAGAGTCCATGACTCTTTCTTGTACTTGTTCGTTTTCTCTAAAAATATGGCTTTGTCTAAGCAAAGCGTCTACAAGTGTGGTTTTTCCGTGATCTACGTGGGCAATAATCGCAATGTTTCTGATTTTTTGGTTGTTCATTTTTTCTTCTCCTTTTTTATTCAACGTTATCTATTATATCTTATTTTTACTCATTTGTCAACTTAACTATGGTGTCCATCATTTCTTTACTTACTTTTTCTAGTACTTCTTTTTCTGGTGTTTTGGATTGATATTTACTATAGTCTAATGGTTTTCCATAGTTTAAAATGATTTTGCGCTTACTTACCTTTACACCTACTGGTACGATTGGTTTTCCTGTGCGTAAGGCCATGAAGGCTGCTCCATTTTTTACTTTGACTCCTTTTTCTAATCCACGCCTAGTTCCTTCTGGAAATAAGCCTAGCCCTTCTCCTTTGTTTAATACTTTTAACGAACGTTTCATGGATTCTACATCTTGCTTTCCACGTTTGACGGAAATGACGTCAAATAGTCCTCCTAGCCATGCTAAAATGGGATTTTTGAATAGTTCTGCTTTTCCAATAAAATTGACTTTTCTTGGCGTAAATAGAACAATGACTGGTACTTTGACGAAGTCTACGTGATTTCCACAAATGATAAATGCTCCCTCTCGAGGAATGTTTTCTTCTCCTTGGGTTTCTAGGCGATAACCTAAACGGTAAAATCCTCTTAATACGCTCCAAGCAAACCTTCTTTGTACTTTTTTCCACCATGAATCTTCTGGATGGTCAAATTTTTTCGAGCTTTGGTCAAAGGCTTGTACTGTCAATTGTTTTTCTTGTTTATCTTGTTTTTGTAGATTTTTTTCCACTAGTTCATTCCTTCTTTCTCTTTGCTTTCTTGGATATATAATTTATGGTAACTGTATTCTAGTATTTTTTCGTATCGTTTGGTTAATATCTCTTGGTAAAATTGTTTTCTAATCTTACTAATAAAAGGCGTTTTTTCGATGATTGAATTTACTTTTTTTAACTCGATTTTAGGAAATATTCTTTTTAAGGCTTCATTGGTGTCTTGGTTAGCTAAGCTAGATATGTACCCAAAATAATTGATTTTCTTGTCTTCTTCTTTTAAGGCTGAATTAGGAAATTGATAAATTCTCAGCTCCATTTCTTTTTCGTCTTGAAGAATTTTTTCCATCATTTCGTCATCTAACTGGGGAAATAAGCAAGATCCACAGTCAAAGATGGGAGCTAGCTTTATTTCTCCTGTTTTTTCGTTAATCAAAAATCCCCAATTTCCATTGTGCCTATCAAAATTGCCTAAAAATGCGTCAAGAATAAATAAATCCCAAAAATAGTCTTTTACTTTTTCTGGTGGGTAGATAGTTTGTTCTTCAATCGCTGATAATATCGTTGATAATTCAGTTCCGTATCCATTTTGAGAAGAACAAATACATCCGTTTTTGATCATCGCAAATTCATATAGTTTACTGTCATCTTGGGTAAAATCTTGGCAGGCTACTACTATTTTTTCTTTTCCTTCTATGTTCACTTTTCCCAGTCTTGTTTTTTGTACCTCTAGCCCCATACTTTCGATAATTTGGCAACTGATGTATTCGGATATAGTACTATTGGAATAACTTAAATTTTGTGTATCTTTGGCAATAGGAGGGAATTTTAGCATATAGATATTATTATTTTCTAACTGGATAGCACGTTTATTTCCATTACTTCCTCCATAAAAACGAGGTATATTTTGTTGTAGATAAGGGGTGAAATCCATTTTCCTCTCCTCCTTTGGCTTAATTTATTTAAATAGATATTTATGACGTAGGTAATTGGCCTGATCTTCAGTGATCTCATCTGAATAGTAGGCTGAATTAATTGAACCATATAATTCGTCGAAATAGCAATCTAAAACACTTGAATTACTCTTTTTTCCTTCGATAAATTGGTCTATGTCATGTTGCAGATATGATGGTAATCCTACTTCATATACATTTTCTATTCTTTTTTGTTCAATGATTTTGATGATTTCGCGGGCTACTTCTGAGATATTCATTTGGGTACTATCGATGCAGATAGCATCTTCGGCTTGTTTTAATGGTGCTTGTTTTCGTTCTGAATCCATTTTGTCTCTTGCTTTTACATTGGCTAGTGCCTCTTCATAGGTGGTTTCTATTCCTTTCTCTTTGTTTTGTTCTACACGTCTTCTGGCTCTTTCTTCTGCTGTTGCGGTTAAATAGATTTTGACTTGTGCATCAGGGAAAACCGTTGTGCCTATATCTCTTCCTTCCATGATGACATCTTTTCCTTCTGCCATCTTGCGTTGCAGTAGGAGTAAATTGTCCCTTACGATTTTAATCGTAGATACTGGAGATACTAAGTCATTTACTTGTTTTTCACGAATTTGTTTTGTGACATCTTCGCCATCTAAATAAACTTTTTCTTCTCCTTCTTCTTTTTTTAAGTCAATATGAATACTGGCTAATAGGTCTTTTATTTTTTCTTCCTCTTCTAACTTAATCTTATTCTTAATCATTGCTAGAGTAACACAGCGAAAAGTCGCCCCTGTGTCGATATTCACTAGTCCTACTTGCTTACCTACTAATTCAGTAATGGTTCCTTTTCCTGCTCCTGCTGGTCCATCAATGGCTACCACAAATGACATCTTTCTTTTCCCCCTATTTTGTTTTTTGGCTAATTTACTAGTATTATGCTGGTTCTTACGATTTAACTTCTTCTTGTTTTTCTGGCACATAAATATTTTTCGCGACTACTTCTAAACTTACTACATTCATGGCTGTTAGTTTTTCTATTTCTTTTTTGGCTTTTTCTTTAAAGTTTTTAATTTCTTTGACTACATTTGATCCATACACAACGGTGACTTCCATGTAAAGACCTACTCCTTCGCCATAATTTTCTACACGCGTTTTTTGTACTTTATAAATTCCCTCTATCTTTTGGGCTAAGAATTCTAAAATTTGGCGAAACACGGTATCAGATATCGTGAATTTCCCCATATAGCTAAATGTAGGGCGAATAATGGATTTTTCTGAAATGTATGGTTTTTGACCTTTTCCTTTTGATTTGAAAATTTGTAATGGATCAAGCAAATACCCTGAAAAATCTTTTTTGATTTCAAAAGTGGGTACAGGAATGACATGTTTTCCTTCAGTTATACGTATTCTTCTTGCTGTTTCCATTTCTTGTTTAGTAGCTACATCAGTGATATATACTGTTTCGGTAATTGGTGGTAATCCTAAATTTTCAGCAATTTTGGCAACCATTTTATCTGATGTTCCTAACAACAAAATTTTATCAGGGCGATATTTACGAAAGGCTTTGATGATTTCTTGTCTTTCTGCTTCATTATAAAATAACGCCTTTTTTACCGTTTCCACTTTTGTCGGTGCTTTTTTAGCTGACTCTCCTGCAATTACTCCATTTTCGCGGATGAGTAATCCATCATCTATGATATAATTAATTCCTTTTTCACTGGCCACCATTTGTGCACGGTAACTTTTCCCTGTTCCTGATGGTCCAACAAAGGCATATACTTCTATTTTATTTCCGAAAAAATCTTTTAGTGTGACCATGTTTTCTCCTCTTTCTTGTTTGTCCTCTGTCCAATTGGGGACGGGTACAAAATGGACATTTTTTCTTTGTTTATTTTACTATAAATTTTGTAAAATAGCAACTGTTTTGCTTTTGTTTTCTTTGGTTGAGTTACTGGATTATCATTCAAGCCTTATCTATTGTAGAGTAGTGCAAAAGAAAAGAAACCAATATCCGGTTTCTTCTCTTTTGGCTTTAAAAAATAGTTGGTCGATCTTTTACAACTACCCCAATATAATGGAATAGCCAGCATCCCGGGTTTCCTTGATAAAGTACGGAACCTATTTTTTACTTCTTCTCTCTCCGCCTTAGCTATTAATTGGAAATATTTTTCCTCTTCCGGATACATTATCTATACCCTCCTTCCTACTTTGTCTCCCGGCTTTTGCTATAGTATATCATATCTATTAACATAATTCAATGATTTTAAAAACTACTTTTCCTTCACTTTGTAGTCTTATTTTCACGATTGTTTCGTTATCTCTAATTTATCTTGAACCACTTCTCCATTAGTCTCAATAGCAAACTTTATGCTTATGTTTAATTCTTCCCCTAATAGTTCAATTACATATTCTCCACTTTTTAATTCGCCATATTCATTTGTCCAATCCATATCCTGCTTTGTTTCTTTTGTTTCGGGATTGGTTGTTGTTTGTATTTTCCTTTCATTTGAATTTTTTATCTCTTCATAAATATATTCTACCCCTGTACCGCGTAAATCCTGAAATAGTGGTTTCGGTATCCTCTCCTACCTTTTTTCCTTTACCTGTATAATCTTTATTTTTTACTTTCTTTCTTATTTTATAGTGATCAGGATAATGATAAGGTTTCTCATTTTTATCCATAATAGTAATGGTTAAACTTGTATTTGTCATCTTTTCTACTGATACACTAACAAGACTCATCGACTTTAACAGTTTATCTGGTATGGTTACAGAACTTTTCTCTTTGACAATTTCGATTTTACTCACATGAGAAATACCAGCTGGATAAGTACAATCGATAAAACCATCATGATAAATCAAAACTTCTTGTCCTTGTTTGAAGCCAATATTTCCTTCTTCCGCAAAACTGGCTAGTGCCAATGAAATATCTGTTTCTATTGGCATTACCATTAAATTATTTTCATTTACTTGCACAATGACAGCTCGTATTGATGATGATTCTGGATTCACATTTTCTATCTTATTAGTAGTTGATGAATTTGCTTTATCTTGCGCTATTTTATTTTCTTGCTGTACATCTTTTGTATTAATGCCTTCCACCTGATTACTACTGAATAATTTCGATTTTTGAATATGAATCAGATAAATTGTTATCAAACTAACGATTACGATAAAAAGTATTCCTATCGTAAATAACAGGAGTTTAATTGCTACCTTTCTTTCTTTTTTCATCAACCATTCCTCCCTACTATATCAAGTATAATAAAAAAACATTTTTTTTACAACCATAAATAAAAAAATGTTACTACTTAAGTTATTGGTACTAAAGTAGCTCTGAACCATAAAAAAAGAACGGACTCTGTTTAAAACAAAATCCATTTCCTAACAATCCCTCATATTCAGTAAAAAATGTCCTTTTAAGAAACGTCCCCAAAAAGGACAAAGAAAAGTGTCCAATTTGTACCCGTCCCCAATTGGACATTGCCTTACGAATAACTACGCGCACTTAACTCTGGATAACTAAATACCTTTCCCCCTTCTGTAAATTGCCCATTTGGTACATGATCACGATTAAATTCACTTGACCCTTTCAAAAAGTATTTCACCTTAGAAGAACTACTTGCTTTTCCTCCGCCAATGATCACTGGATCATCCCAAGTAGAATCTATCGCATACCAAGTTTGATTTAGTTCTACATAATTCCAAGCATGATTTTCCGTTTTTCCTGATGAATTGGTTCCTTTTCCAATAACAATTACGCAAGGGATATCTAATTGATCCATTAAGTATTTAAAAGCTTTGGCATACCCTTCACATACACTTTTTCCTCTTACTAATGCTCCATATAAGTTGTAAATATCATCTGCTGAAATACTACTGTCATATTCAATATGGTCTACTAAATAATCGTGTACCATTTTAATATCTTTGTATGTATTTCCTGTCTTTTGTGCTAATATTTGGTTTTTGGCTTGTTCGATTTGCCCCATGGCTTGGTCAACGTCTGTTTTGCTGTAATACCCATCTGCTAAGTAATTCGCTTCTTTTCCTTGGTTAATAAATACATTGTAGGTTGTTTTATTTCTTTTGGTCGTTGTTTCAATATTTAAATACATCTTATTCACGTTTAAGTAAAATGCCTCTGGATTATCGTAAATATAACTTTCTATGGCAGATTGGTAGTAATAACCTAGTTTTTCTTCCCCACCTTCACTACTTAACACATCAGAAAGTGTTGTGCCTAAATTAATTTGATGGGTTCCTGTTTTGATTTCTTCTTTATTCGCTTCTAATGCACGATATATGATTTTTGCTGGTTCTTCTAATTGATCATAAAAGTGACGGTTGATATTAACACCAGAATACTGATTCGTGTTTGATGGAGAACTGCTACTTTCAAGGGCATCTAAACTTCCTTCAATGATTTGTGGTTCTTTTATGTTTTCTTGTACCGAGTTTTCATCTGCTAATGAAGTAACATCAGAAACGAAATTTTGAATTTGCGTTCCTACTTCTGTATCTTTAAAATCTTCCCAAAACATCATGCCAAAGATAATTAAAATGGCAATAATGAACAAAGAAATGATCGTCATAATAAAACTACTTATTTTACTTTTCATATTCCTCTTCCTTTTTTTCCTTTTGCTATACAGCTTCCTTTTTATTATATCATAATAGAACTCGAAAATCTACTCTAATTTTTTCATTTAAATTTTTCTTTCTCGTATATTTTTTTCCACTTTTACCAATACTAGTACAAAGTCTATGTAAATTGAAAGGATGACTAATCATGAGTTTCAAAAATCTATGGAATAGCTTAACTAGTTATACCCCGCCAAATGAATATCAATTTTCGTTATTGGAAAAGAGTAATCGCCCTCCATCACCTTATTCTGGTAATAGGCAAGAAAATAATTCTCCTAAAGCCAAAACCGCTATTTACCCTAGCTTATCTGTTAGTTTGGAATATGTTAATACTCATTACAATGTGATGATAAATAGTGATATTATTGTTCGTGAATTCACCTTAAATGCTCGTGGTAAGCAGTATCATGCCTTTTTGCTTTATATTGATGGAATGATTGATTCTGAACTAATGGATCATTTTGTTTTGCAACCTTTAATGATGAGAAATCAAAACAATTTATTTGAAGGAGAACAAAATCGTGTTATTTCGGAAGCTGTTACCAATAATATCACGGTTCGTAAAGTAAAAAAATTCGATTTAGGGGCTTATTTAATGAATTGCCTTCTTCCTCAAAATACTGTTAATCAAGTTTCTAATTTTGAAGAGGCTTTTTCTGGTGTAAACTCTGGAAATTGTGCCTTATTTGTAGATACTTTACCAATTGTTTTCGATATAGAAGTAAAAGGGTTTAAACAAAGAAGCGTAGATAAACCAAGTAATGAGATTGTTATTAAAGGCCCTCATGAGGCCTTTGTAGAAAGTATTCGTACAAATACTTCATTGATTCGCCGAGTAATTAATAATGAAAATCTAATCATAGAAAATGTAGAAATAGGAAAAATTACTAAAACAAAATGTGCTTTATGTTATATGAAAAATATCACCAATACTGATTTAATAGCTGAAGCTCGTTATCGTTTAAATAATTTAGAAATTGATTCTATGCTTTCTGCCGGTCAATTAGAACAACTAATTGCTGATTCAAATGATTTAGGTGTTCCACAGGCTCTTTCTACTGAACGTCCTGATAAAGCTGTTGGTTATTTATTAGATGGAAGAGTTGTTCTTATGGTTAATGGTACTCCTTATGCAATTGTTGTTCCTGCTATTTTTAATGATTTTTTAAGTTCACCAGATGATCGCAACCTAAAGGTTACTTTTTCTAACTTTTTAAAAGGAATTCGTTTTCTCGCTGTCTTTTTAACATTATTATTGCCAGGGTTTTATATAGCTGTTACTAGTTTTCACCAAGAAGTATTACCAACAGAATTGCTGTTTTCTATTTTAGCCTCACGAGAGAGTGTTCCCTTTCCTATTATTTTCGAACTGCTAGTCATGGAAATTTCTTTTGAATTAATACGAGAAGCAGGTTTAAGGGTCCCATCACCAATTGGTCCTACCATTGGTATTGTTGGTGCTTTGGTATTAGGGCAAGCTGCTGTTAGTGCTGGTATTGTTAGTCCGATTTTAATTATTATCGTTGCTATTACTGGAATTGCCTCTTTTGCCATTCCTGATTATAGCTTTGGCTTTCACCTACGCTACTTCCGCTTCTTGTTTATCTTTTTAGGGTATATGTCAGGTTTCTTTGGTATCGCTCTAGGCTTTTTTGTGTACTTAGCTGTGCTTTGCAACACCGATTCCTTTGGTATTCCGTATATGGTTAATACCTCTTCCCTTGAAAACTCAAAGCACCACAGTTATTTTCTTCCTCCCATTTGGAAAAGAGAATATCGTGCTAATTTTTTAAATCCACAAAAAGAAAAGCGCCAAGAACCAATTGCCATGAAATGGAAGTATAAATAAATTAGGTTATTTTATGATGAAAGGAGATTATTATGCCACAATCCAAAATTACCACTCGAGAAGCTATTATTTTAGTGGTTACCGTTATTGTTTCTCATACGATTGTTTCTCTTCCTAAAACCTTATTGTCTACGGCTAAATCAGCGGTCATTATTAATATGATTTATGTTGGCATTATTGCCATTTTACTTGGCTATGTTATTTATCGTTTGTTCCGCCAATTTCACGGGCAAGATATTGTTGATATTAGCCAGTTTTTAGGAGGACCTTGGTTACAAAAAATCGTTGGCTTTGTTTTTATTGCTTATTTTATTAGTAGTTCTGCTTTTTTGCTTCGCAATTTTTGCGAGGGTATTAAAATTATTTACTTTCCTTTTACTAGTTTAACCTATATTATCTTAACGTTTGTGGTTGTTCTCTGTATTACCAATACGTTTACCTTTCGTTCTAATGTTAAAACAATTTCATTAATTTTACCTATCGTGCTTGTGAGTATTATTTTATTGTTTTTTGGTAATGCTAAAAATTTTTTCATAGAGCGTATGTTACCAGTTTTAGGAGACGGACTTTATCAAACTTTTGTTGTTGGATTAGGTAATCTAGCTGCTTTTGGAGGAATTGGGTGTTTATATTTTCTTCCTCCTTACTTAAAAGAACCGCAAAAGTTCAAAAAAATATCTATGCTTTCTGTAGGAGTTGCTGCCATTTATCTGATTTTTTGTGTCTCCACCCTATTATTTACTTTCTCCTTCTTTGTCAATGTTGATGAAGTTTTGCCTTTATACTCGGCTGCTCGTTATATTGAATTTGGAACCTTTTTTCAACGTTTAGAATCATTATTTTTATTGGTTTGGATGTTAGAAATTTGTTCCTATTTGTGTATAGCTAATCGTTTTTCTATGGCTATTTTTCAAAAAATCACTAATTTAAAGAAGCTAAAACCATTAGCGTTTCTTTTTCCGCTTCTGCTATTTGCCATTGCCATGATTCCTAAAAATTATGCTATATCTCGTTATTTAGAAGATAGCATATATCCTTATTTAGTTCTCGGTATTAATTTAGTCCTAACATTTACGATTTTGATTTTAGCCAACAGTAAAAAGAATAGAAAGAAAGTGGGTGTTACTCATGAATAGTATAGCCAAAAAATTTTTTGTGTTTCTTCTCTTGTTTGTTTTTATTACTATGTTTTCTGCTTCCTATAAGACATTAAATTTAGATAATATTGCTATTTTGGTTTCTATGGCAGTAGATCGTTCTGATACGAATCGCTATCAAGTTACTTTCCAATTTACGAATTCTTCTTCTGTCTCTGAAACAGGAACAACTGAAAAAGCTCCTTCTATTGTTAATACAATTGAGGCTTCTTCTCTATCTTCTGCCATTAATCTAATGAATGCCTATATTGGAAAAGAATTAACCCTTTCCCATTGTAAGTTAATTGTTTTTTCAGAGGAAGTAGCAAAACAAGGTATTCAAGATGAAATCTATACACTCATGAATGATAGTCAAATTAGACCTTCTACCAATATTGTTATTAGCAAATGCACCGCTAAGGCCTATATTCAAAATTCTAAACCAATTTTGGAACCTTTAATTACGAAATATTATGAAGTATTTAGTAATTCTAGCCAATATACCGGTTATACCGTTAACGCTACGATTGGTGATTTTTTTAACGATATGTTATGTGAAACCTGTGAACCTTTTGCTATCTTAGGAGGTATTAACTCTGAGCCTTTGCAAACCAATACGACTAATGTTAGTCAGAAAGATGCTAATGTTAAGGCAAATGAGTCTCCAGTTAGTGGTTCTTCACGTTCTGAGAATATAGGTTTAGCCATTTTTAAAAATGGAACTTTAGTTGGGGAATTAAATGCCATTGAAACACTTTCTTTCTTATCTACTCGTAATGAAGTAGAGGGCTTTTTAGTTACTGTTCCTAATCCTGATGTAGAAAATTCCTATATAGATCTTTACTTAACACCTGCCAAAGAAACAAAAACTAAAGTAGACTTAGTAAATGGATCTCCTTATGTTACGGTAAATTATTCTTTTAAGGGACGTATTTATTCGATGAAGAATGGTGCAAAATATTTAGAAAGCGATGTTTTATCTGCTGTTTCCAATTATTGCAGCAGTTATTTAGAATCTACTTTTTCTTCTTATTTGTATAAAACTTCTAAAGAATTTGGAACAGATATTAATGGTATCGGAAAAAAAGCTTTAACTAATTTTTTTACTATGCCGGATTTTGAAACCTATAATTGGAATGAAAATTACCGAAATTGCTTTTTTGATGTACATGTAGATACCAATATTAAGTCTGGTTCGTTATTAACAGAAACTTAAGTTGTGTATTTACTGACTAGCCATTAAATGTTGGTTAAGGGAAATTATTTTTATAGAATGTTACTATTTTCTATTGTTTTAATAAATGAAGTTACCATTCACAGCTATTTGAGTGTAGTCCGCTTTCGAGTCGATATCGCCCCTCTCTAGCTACTCTACTATTTTAGTGACTGTGAATGGTATAAAGAGGTGATTAGATGGAAATTTTTTATCGAATTTTATTTATTGTTTTTGCGATTTATGTTTTACTGAGAAGTATTGCCTACGCTAAATATGAAATTGACCAAGAAAAAAACAAATCCGGAGGGATTTGCTTAATTGCTTTTGCTTGTTTTGTGACTCTTTTTAGTGTGATTATGTTTTGGGTGGATAGTTAATTTTTATCCACTTAATTCTTTCTTCTCTTAGTTTTTCTTTAATCATAAGCCCTGTTAATAGTTCATGATTTTGTTTAATTTTTTTTCCAGTTACTTGGGTTAACATTTGTTTACCTAAACAAGCAAAATCATGTTCTTTTTCTTGGGTTCTACCATTTGCTTGATCTGCCCAAACAACGATTTTTAATCCTTCTAACCCCAATTGCGTTTTATTGACTCGTTCAATGAAATCCACTTTTGTTGCTGGTTTCATTTCAGGAAAAATGCCTTCTCTCATGTGTTCTCGGCACGCTGTTTTTCCACAAGAAATCCACTTATTAGGTAATTTTAGGCGTTTTCCCATTTGTTCAACTACAGCTACTCCTTTTTGGTCATGTCCATAATGGTGAGGATATTCAGATTTTGGGGTTAGTCCTTTTCCTACATCATGAACTAAACTACTAAAACGGATGGCTATTCGGTTTGGGTGATTTTGGGTTAGTTTTGCTGCTTCATCTAAAGTCATCATGGTGTGCTTAAAAGCATCTCCTTCAGGATGATATTTTATTGGTTGTTCGGCTCCTATTAAGCTTTGTAATTCTGGAAAGTGAATGGACAATGCTCCTATTTTTTCTAGTACGCGAAAGAAGATTGATGGTTTATCGGTGTCTAGGGCTTTTTTTAATTCTTCGGTGATTCGTTCTACTGATAGAGTGCTAAGTTCTGGGATTAGTTTTTTCATTTGTGCTTCTGTTTGACGTTCTATGGTAAATTCTAGTACTGCTGCTAGTCTAGCTACGCGGTAAACACGGAGTGGATCTTCTGAAAAATGAGTACTTGTTGCTCGCAGAATTTTTTGTTTACTGTCTTGTTTTCCGTTATAGGGATCGATGATTTTTCCGGTTAATACTTCTTTTGCCATGCTATTGATGCTTAAGTCTCTTCTGGCTAAATCTTGCTCTATGGTAATTTCAGGGCTTGTTTGTGTATGAAAATGAGTATGGCCTTTTCCTGTTTTTTGTTCGGTTCGGGCTAAGGCAAATTCTTTTCCTTCTAAGCGCCATACAGGAAAGTTTTTTCCTTGTTTGATGGCTCCGGGAAATAGGTTAGTGAATTGCTCTTGGGTTAGACCTGTTATGCAATAGTCTTCATCGGTAATTGGTCTATTTACTATTTCGTCTCTGACTGCTCCTCCTACTAGGTAGAGGGTTCCTCCTGCTTTTTGTATTTTTTGGGCTATGGAAATCATTTTTAGATCCTCCTTTGGTTTTGTGTAAAAGTTAGTGGATTATGGGGGTTGAGGTTTGGATGTGAGGTGTGAGTCCGCTTCCCAGTGAGGAGTATGGCTATCTTATTGTCTAGTAATTTAATCTTCCATAGCAGGGTCGTTTTAAAACCCTTAGGTCCCTCACAAGGAGCTTGTTATCGGGTTTTAAAACGACCCTGCTATGGAAGACTAAATTCATGAAGATAACCCCATCCTCAACAAAGAACCATTTTCAGGCGGACTTATTCCTCAACCTAAATTTAGTAACCTAATTCATATAAAGCCATCTATTCATGTACTAATTCAAAGTCAACTTGCCTCAACATTTTACTTGCTGAAATTACGCGAATTGTTATTTTATCTCCAATCTGGTAGGTCTTGTTTGATTTCTCTCCCACTAGTCTTTTGTGTTCCTCGTCATATTCAAAATATTCGTCTCCTAAATGGTCGAATCGAATTAACCCTTCTACTGTATTTTCTAGTTCCACAAAAATTCCAAATTGGGTAACAGATGAGATAATTCCTTCATAAATTTCTCCTATTTTCCCTTCCATGTATTCTGCTTTCTTTAAGTCTTCACTTTCTCGTTCTACTTTTGTGGCTATTTTTTCTCGTTCTGAACTTTGGTATGCTCTTTGCTCGGCGATTTCTAGGTTCTGCATTTTCCATTCTTCTTTTACTTCATAGTGTTTTTTTAGGTATTCCGATATTATGCGGTGAATATATAAGTCTGGGTATCTTCTAATTGGCGATGTAAAGTGGCAGTAGTGATTGCTGGCAATGCCAAAGTGACCTTTGTCTTCTGCTTCGTAGCGTGCAACTTTTAGGGTTCTTAAAATTAAGTTGGCTACTACTTTTTCTTCTGGTTTCCCTTTTATTTCTTCTAGAATTTTGGCAAATTCCGTTGGGTGTACTTTGTTGTTGGTGATTTTTATTTTGTAACCAAAGTTCCATAAAAATTTATTTAGTTCTTTTACTTTGTCGATGTCTGGTTCTTCATGAACACGGTAGATAAATGGTGCCTCTAACCAATAAAATTTTTCGGCAATCGTTTCATTGGCTATTAGCATGAATTGTTCGATGATTTCATTGGCAAAGGTTGTTTCGTATTTTCCAATATTGATTACTTTTCCATTATCGTCTAACTCAATTTTGCTTTCGGGAATGTCTAAGTTTAAGTAGCCTTGTTCTTGTCTTTTTTGTTTTAAGATTTGGGCTAATTCTTCCATTAATTCAAACTGTTCTTGGTATGGTTCATAACGTTTCATGACCTCTGGGTCAGAATGGTCAATTATTTTTTGTACATCATGATAATTCATTCTTTCGGTTACGTTAATTATGGCTTTATATACTTCACTTCCGATAACTTTTCCTTTTTCGTCGATTTCCATACTACAGGACAGAGTAAATCGATCTTCTCCTGCGTTTAAACTACAGATTCCATTCGATAGTTCACGTGGGAGCATGGGAATAACTCTTCCTAGTAAATAGATACTGGTTCCTCTAAGTAATGCCTCTTGGTCAAGTAAACTTCCTTCTGTGACATAGTAACTCACATCGGCAATGTGTACATCTAAACGATAGTTTCCATTTTCTAACTTACTTACTCTTACTGCATCATCTAAATCTTTGGCATCTTCCCCATCAATGGTAAAGATCATATCATCACGTAAATCTACTCGATTAGGAATGTCTTTTTTATCTACTTTATTTCCACATCGTTTAGCTTCTTCTACCACTGGTTCAGGAAAACGATACGGTAAATCGTATTCTTTGATCAAAGATAACATGTCAATTCCTGCCTCATTTGGTGGACCTAACACTTCTATGATTTTTCCTTCTGCTTTTTTCCCTTTTAATGGATACTGGGTAATTTTCACTAACACTTTATGACCGTTTCTGGCCTTTCCAAAGTTGGCTTTAGAGATAAAAACATCTGTACCAAAATTTTTATCATCAGGAACAACAAAACCAAAATCTTTATGATTTTCAAAAGTCCCCACCAAAGTATCTTTCTCGTGTTTAATGATTCTTTTAATGATTCCCTCTGCTTTTTTTACTTTATTTTTTTCTTCTAGAATTTCAATTAACACTCGATCTCCATTTAAAGCATTGTTCGCATTTTCTTTAGCAATATACACTTCCTCTTCTTGCCCGTCTAATTTCACAAATCCGAATCCTTTTTGGTGTTTACGATAGATTCCCTCATGATAATTTTGTTCTATTACGCGATAACGATTCTTTCTGTTTTTTCCTATTTTAAACTCCATTTCCAATTCACTTAAAATAGATAAAAAATCTTGATATTCTTTTTTTGGTACACCTAAAATCATGGCCAACTCTTTGGCCTTCATCGGCACATAATCATCATCTTTCATTACCGCTAAAATAATTTCTTCTTTCTTATTCATTTAAATCCTCCTAATAGGAAAGGTAGGGAAAAAAGGGGTAGGGAAATGTAGGGACGCCCTTTTTTTCCCTATCTACTTTCCTATTTATTTATTTATTTTTTATATCTTTTAGTATATAGGGAAGAAAAGGGCGTCCCCACATTTCCCTACCCTTTTTTCTCTTCTACTTCAAAAAAGAGCTAGTTAGTTGATAACTTGCTCCTTTTCTTGTTTCTATGCCATCCATAAGATTCCTAGTGCTATGGTTAAGATTGCAAAGGTTATGGATAATATGATCGTCCATCTTTTTTGTTTTCCTTCTTTGGTTCTTCCTTTATTTTTTTCATAAAAATTGTCGGTTGAGGAACCGGTTAAGGTTGATGATAGCCCTGAGTCTTCCTTGGTTTGGATAAGAGCTAGTATTACTATGGCTATAATGTTGATGAAGTAGATAATGGCTAATACTGTTTTTGCGATTTCCATTTGTGTATTCCTCCCTATGGTTTGTCTTTTTTTATTTCTTGGTTATTCTATCATAGTTTTTGGGAAATTGCAATTGTTTTTGGGAGGAATTTTTCGAATATTGTGGCGACAGTTACTATTTACTTTCTTTATTTCTCTACTTCCCATCAAAAAAATTAACTGTATAAATTCAAAAATTAAATTTTGAATTTGCACAGTTATATTTAACACTCCTCATTTTTACTAATATAAAGCCGTACGCAACGTAATGTCGCCGCTACTATAAGGATCCGAATTGTTGTTACGACTGCTGGCCGGAAAGACGGTTCCACTGCTGAAGAAATAGCCACCTCGATTAATGCAAGGATAGTTGATGTTGCTGGTATAATATTCTAAAGTCCATTCCCATTCATTTCCAGCGAAATCATAGATATTCATGCTACTGTTTCTTTCTGTTGCTCCTGTTGTTAATAATACACTTGAATTCGGTTTTGTATAAGTTCCATTTACATCTGTATAACTACTACCACTATTGCTTGAGTATTTTCCCTTGGTTATTTCAAATGTTGCTTTATAGTAGTTTCCCCATGTTGTACTATCACTTTTTATAACATTTTTTCTTACATCTTGCGTTTCCCCTAAATTCGTTGCTTTCGTTTCTAAGAACTTACAAGTTAAATCCCATTGTACTCCAAACAATAAACTACTTTTGTATTTACTACTATTGGGATTCATTTGCTCTGCTAATTCTTGTGCTTGCGTACAGGTTACATAGTTATAGGGGTATAATCCCTCTTGACTTTTTGGAGTTGTTAATGGTGCTGAACTACTTGTCCTTAGTATGTCTGTTCCTATTTCATATTGACTGATCCAAAATCCTCCATTCTTATATACACTAGTTAACATGGATTGTTTTAAACTGTTATATTCTGCTTGTGTTAGCCCTGTTGTTTCATCTGAATAATATTCGTCTTTATACGTATCACTTTTATAATCTGCAGTATATGTTTTCATATCGACTTCTATATTGGTATAGTCTGTTTCTGATGTTGCTGTGGTATAAATACTTTTTGGTACTTCTACCCATACATAACTATTGGTTCCGTCGGTTATGGTTAGTCCATTGTCTAGATTCGTTCCTTCTTTTTGGGTGAATCCGTCTGGTAAGAATGGTGTTGTATCAAGAGTTGATGGTAAATTTCCTGATCCTCCTGCTGTTTCTTGTACGTTTCCATATTTGTCTACTTTATATTCTCTTCCTGAGTCATTAAATTTTACGATAAATCCTTCTCCCTCTTGGCTTGCTATGGCATTACTGTTTTGTTTGCTTAAGTTGTTTTGTAAATCGGCTAACGATATGGCTTGCCCTTGACTATCAATTAGTGAAGCTGATGTGGCTAATTTTACTAGGTCTAGTTCGTTTCCTTTTTCGTTTGCTTCTTTTGATTTTGTAGCGTTGCTTAGTATTCCATTTTGCCCTGTTAATGCTGCTATTGTTACCCCTGCTAGAATTAATAAAACAATAATGGAGATTACTAGGGCAATTAGTGTAATACCTCTATCCATTTTATATTCTTTTATCTTTTTCATTTTTGCTTCATTTTTTGTACCGTTCACTATAATTATCCTCCTCTTTTGCTTTTTTCCATTTTTCTTATATTTTGTTCCTTTTGGCTTGTTTTATTCATTATTTTTCTAGCAATAGTTTGATTTCTCTTTTTTTAATATGGATATTATTGTTTTTTTAGTATTATACTTTTCTTTGTCAATATATCATTCCTTCTTTTTCTTTTCCATACCTAGTTTTCCGAGATTTGTGGTTTTCATTTTGATTTTTGTAAATTAATTCCTATTAGAATGATTAATCCTTCTTTTTTTTATCTTGTATTGTTGTTTAGTCAAGTTTATGATAACTTACTGACTCAAAAAAAGAAGGTACTCAATCTCTTTTGAATACCTTCTTCTCCTTTTATTAATACATTCCGTCCATTCCTGCTGGTGCTCCATTATTTCCACAGCTACATTTTTCCTCTGGTACATCAGTTACTAAACTTTCTGTAGTTAATACCATAGAAGCAATTGATGCTGCATTTTGTAACGCACTTCTGGTTACTTTAGTAGGATCTACGATTCCTGCTTTTTTCATATCTACGTATTCTTCTTTGCTAGCATCGAACCCTGTTCCTACTGGCTGAGCTTTTACTTTATCGACAATAACGGCTGGCTCTAATCCACTATTTCTAGCGATTTGTTTTGCTGGTTCTTCTAGTGCTTTTAGTACGATTTCCGCACCTAATTTTTCTCCTCCTGTTAATCCTTCGATGAATTTTTGTACTTTAGGGATGATGTTGATTAATGCTGTTCCACCACCTGCTACAATTCCTTCTTCTACCGCTGCTTTTGTTGCTGATAAAGCATCTTCTATTCTTAGTTTTTTCTCTTTCATTTCTACTTCAGTAGCTGCTCCTACACCAATTACGGCAACTCCTCCAGCAATTTTAGCTAGACGTTCTTGTAACCCTTCTTTGTCGTATTCACTAGTTGTTTCTTCAATTTGATTTCTGATTTGGTTTACTCTTGCTACGATTTTGTCTTTATTTCCCATTCCATCTACAATAATGGTATTTTCTTTTTGTACTTTGATTTGTTTTGCTCTACCTAATTGTTCGATAGTGGTATCTTTTAATTCTAATCCTAAATCTGAAGTGATAACTTCTCCTCCGGTTAAGATAGCAATGTCTTCAAGCATAGCTTTTCTTTTATCTCCAAACCCTGGTGCTTTAACAGCTACTACATTTAGTACTCCTCTTAGTTTGTTAAGAACTAATGTTGATAGTGCTTCTCCTTCGATGTCATCACAAACAATCACTAATTTTCCTGATTGTTGCATTAAACTTTCTAGTAATGGTAAGATTTCTTGGATATTACTGATTTTTTTGTCGGTAATTAAGATATATGGATTATCCACAATAGCTTCCATTTTGTCTGTGTCAGTTACCATGTAAGGGGATACATATCCTTTATCAAATTGCATTCCTTCTACTACGCTTAGTTCTGTATTGGATGTTTTTGATTCTTCGATGGTGATTACTCCATCTTTTGAAACTTTCTCCATGGCTTCTGCAATTAGATTTCCTACTTCTTCATTATTCGCTGATATACTAGCTACTCGAGCAATGTCTTCTTTTCCGTTAATTTGTGAACTGATTTCTTTTAAGGCTTCTACGGCAACGGTAACTGTTTTATCGATTCCACGTTTCATGGCCATTGGGTCTGCTCCTGCTGCTACATTTTTTACCCCTTCTTTAATCATGCTTTGGGCTAAAACAGTTGCTGTTGTTGTTCCGTCTCCTGCTACATCGTTTGTTTTTTCTGATACTTCTTTTACGATTCTAGCTCCCATGTTTTCAAATTTGTCTTCTAATTCAATCTCTTTTGCGATGGTTACTCCATCATTGGTGATTAGTGGTGCTCCAAAACTTTTGTCTAGTACAACATTTCTTCCTTTTGGTCCTAATGTTACTTTTACGGTATCGGCTAATTTGTTGATTCCTTCTAATAAAGATTTTCTTGCTTCTTCTCCAAATACTATTTGCTTTGCCATTTTTTATCAAATCCTTTCTTTTTTGGTTTTGTCCTTTTGTGGACATTTCTGTTTGGGCTATTTTATTCTACGATGGCTAAAATATCGTCTTGTTTTACGATCATGTATTCTGTTCCTTCGTATTTTACTTCTGTTCCTGCATATTTGCTAACAATTACGTTGTCTCCTTTTTTGACGTTCATGGTTTCTGGTTTTCCATCTACCATTTCGCCTGGTCCTACTTCTATTATTTCTGCGATTTGTGGTTTTTCTTGAGCACTACCTGCTAAAATTATTCCACTTTTTGTTGTTTCTTCGCCTTCTTTCATTTTAATTAATACTCTGCTTCCTAATGGTTTAATCATAATTTTTACCCTCCTTGTTTTTTTGTTAAGAATGTTTTAGCACTCTTTTTGTTTGACTGCTAATAATTTATACCCAAAGTCAGAAAAAGTCAATAGCTTTTTGGTAAAATTCACAAAATTTTCACATAACTATTTTATTCATCTACTTTCATTTTATTCCCTTTACTCTATTTTAACTTTTTTTCAAAAAAAAGTTAAAATCATGTGACATTTTTCGACTTTTTTGCCTCTAATGAGAAAAGGAGTGATGTTATGTACAATTTATTGATCGTAGAAGATGATTTAGTTCAATCCCATTTTTTGGCTAACAGTATTGCTAAAAATATTGCTGATATTCGATTATGTGGTATGCTGACTACTGGTAAGGAGGCGTTAAGTGTTTTAGCAGATAATGTAATTGATATTCTTATTTTAGATTTAAAGTTGCCAGATGTTTCTGGTCTTGAAATTCTTGACTATATTCGTAATCAAGGAGGTGATTTTTCTCCCTCAGTTATTGTGCTTACTTCTCATATGAATTTATTGGCAGAAATTATTCATCATCCTTGTGTATATGCTTATCATTCTAAGGTTGCGGGAGCCGAATGTTTACTCAAAACGTTAAGTGATTTATTATTGGAGAAAAAACAAGAAAAAAGTACCGATGTGATTAAAAATTTGATTACTAAGGAATTAACAACTTTGCACTATAATTTTTCTTATGTAGGAACTAAATATTTAAGTGAATGTATCTATCATTCGTATTATAAAACCGATCGATTTGACATTAATTTGAATAAAGAGATTTATCCGATTCTTTCCAAAAAATATCATTTGACAAGACCATTATAGTTGTCTGCCTTTTGGAACCATCCATTGATCCAGAATTCGTCGGCATATCCTCCACCATTGATTGTCTTCACTGGTGTCCAATTATCGTTAGAGAAGGTAAAGTCTCCTCCTTGTTGTCCTACTCCTGGTGTGATTACATTCGATGCAAATACTGTTGACGTAACAAATAACGAACAAACTAACGATAACGTTACTAGTAACATTAATTTTTTGTGTTTTTTCATTTGTTTTCCTCCTGTTGATAACTAATCCCTAACCTTTATTAACAATAATACCATGAAAACTTAAGTATTATTCTTAATCTTAATGTTACTTTCAAAATTTGTATAATTGTATCATTTTTGTTAAAAATTAGCGTAAAAGGTGTAAAAGGTAATTTTCTTTACCTTTTTACTCTTTTACTGCTTTTATGATTATTTCATCTCCTTGGTAAGTAATATGTACTATTAATTCATCAGTTACTTGATATTTTGTTAATGTAAATGTTTGCCAATATTTTACTCCTTTATTATTGTTGCTGTAACCACTATTTTCCATTGAACTACTTGTTGAATAGAATTCTTCCCCTTTTTCATTTTCTATGTATTCATTTTTGAATTTTTTCCTGTTTTTATAGTCTTCAAAACTCTCTTGATTCTGTTTTTCGATATATTCGTTTATTTTTCTTTCTTTTGTCTCTTCATCATCTGTCATTTCATAAGGTAACTCAGCTTTTTCTTCTATTTCCATTTCAAATTTTGTATTTGTTTCAGAAACGGTTATTTTGCTTGACTTTATGTTTGGATAATTGCATTCTTTTACTTGGTAAACTATTTTTTCGCTTTGATAAAATTCTTTAGGTACATCTATGGTTAGTTCCCATTCTCCAGTTAACGTTATATTTTCTTCTGACTTATCTTCTTGTAAAAAAAGAACTATTTGGGTCATATGAATAGTGATTTTTTTGCTTTGAGGAAATTGATTAGCATATAAATTATAAACTAATTGTATATCCTCTTCACTTCTTGATGGAATAAACCAATTAGAACCGGAATTAATATTTGTTTCACTTTCTATTTTCCAAACATTATCTAGTTGATTTTTTTTACAGTATTCTTCAAATGTATCTTTGTCTTCACAGTATAAAATATGTTTATTTTCATCAGTAATGATCATATCGGAAAAGTCTATTTTTTGAATGTTATTAAGGTTTATTCCTTCTTTTGGCTTTAGCGAAAAAGTTAAGCATAAATTATTATCATCCATTAAAAATTCATTTACTTTTAATTTTGTGCCATTTGATTCGCTATATTCCATATTAGGTTGATGAATATATCCATTTTCAATTGCTGTGTCTATTCCTTTGTTTTCTTTCCAAAATTTATTGATAAATTTAGTAATATCTTTAGCAAATACTATGGAGGTTGTTATCAGTAAACATGCACAGGCTGCCGCCATTGTTTTTAGGATGATAACTTTCTTTTTTTGTTTTTTACTCTTTTGACTTTTTACTGTATTTCTTACCATATTCGTAAAACTTTCAGGTAACGGCAAATCAGCGGATAAATCCTTTTTGATCTGACTATCTATATCTTTCATCGAATACTCCTTTTTCTTCATAAATTTTCTTAATTTTTGCTCTTGCTCTTGAAATTCTATTTCGAATCGTACTTTCTGATTCTTTTAAGATTTTACTGATATCTTTAGTCGTTAGGTTTTCTACGTAAAATAGAATCATAGTAATTCTTTCTTTATAACTTAGGTCTTTAATTAATAAGTAGAAATCCATTTTTCCAATTATTTTATTGTCTTCTGTATAGGCATTGTTGGTTGCATTTATTTCTTCGTTATATTCTTTATGGTTTAATTTTTTTTGATACATTTTGTTGCATTTGTTAATCAATATTCTAATAATCCACGTCTTAAAGTATTGTGGTTGCTTTACTTTTTTGATTGACTTTAATGCTTGTAAAATGGTTTCCTGTACAGCGTCTTCTACATCTTCTTCACAAGAAAATCTTGCTTTGGCTATTTTGTATAAATCTTGTTCTAAACCAACAATTAGTTCAAGAAATGCCTCGTTGTCTCCTTCTTTTGCTGCTATGACTAATTCTTCCATGTTTTCCTCCGCCTTTTTTAAATCTTTATATGTACATATAGTTCGATTCATTTATTAGATTCGTATGGTATTTATTTTGTCTCAATTTTTATCTATTATTATTTTATTATTTCTTAATGTAATTAGTAATAACTATACTGTTAAATCTTATTACCCTTATGAAAAAGGCTCCATAATGGAGCCCTTTTTTGATTTTTTATTTTTTACATTATATTAGTTGTTTTTTATCTTGTTCATTTGTTACATTTACTAAAAAGAGTTGATCGCACATATTGGCATATAGGCATAAGTTTCGTATTGCTGTAATTATTCTTCTTTTTGTGTTTTCATCATGTATGTCTTTCGCCACATATATTGTTACTTCCGAGGTACAATCTTCATCGCATAAACATTTGATGTCCGCATTAGCAAGAACTTTTCCTGTCTTTGTTTCTACCAGCACTTTTTTTAATTCATCTTCATTTTTGCTTAACGTTATTGCCATTTTTACCTTTTTTACATATTCTTTTTTCTCTTTTTCTGATTTAAACCCTTTTTTCATTTTATTTGTCCAGTTATATGCATCTGATTCCTCTATCTCACGGATTCTTAACCGGGTGGCTTGATCAAAAAATGTTAAATGCTCTTCTCCTTTTTGGTCTACGCTATAAATACTTCTGTAATTCATAAAAAATCCTCCTATTTATCTTTTGATTTACTTATATTAATTTATATCATATTTACATAATATTTAAAATACATTATTTTCTAGTTTTATTAGATGATCTTATCATAATAGAAATGTGTCATATATTATTATATGGCACACCTCTGTTTTATCTTTTATTTTAATTCTTTGGCTTTTTTTACTAAACTAATAAATAATGGTGCTGGCCTATTTGGTCTAGATTTTAATTCTGGATGGAATTGCCCAGCAATAAAGTATGGATGTTCATTCTCACTTAATTCTACTATTTCTACTAATTTACCGTCTGGTGAACTTCCTGAACACCTTAGTCCTGCTTTTTCTAAGCGTTCTTTGTATTCATTGTTGTATTCAAAGCGGTGGCGATGTCTTTCTGATATTTCTTCTTGTTCATAGATTTTTTCTGCTAAACTGTCTTTTTTTAATAGACATGGATAGGCACCTAATCTCATTGTTCCTCCCTTTTGGTCAATTTGCTTTTGGTCTTCCATGATATGAATGACTGGATTTTCTGTGGTATCACTGAATTCAGCTGAGTTAGCATCGGCTAGCCCTAATACATTTCTGGCGTACTCGACTACAGTCATTTGCATACCTAAACAGATTCCTAAGAATGGTACTTTATTTTCTCTAGCAAAACGAATGGTTTCTATCATTCCTTCAATTCCTCGGCTACCAAATCCGCCTGGTACAATAATTCCATCTAATTCTTTTAATTTATCGGATACATTATCTTTGGTAATCGTTTCTGAGTCGATTAATTTAATTTGGGTATTTATGTGATTGGCAAATCCTGCATGACGAATGCTTTCCATGACTGATATGTAGGCATCTTCTAGTTTAGTGTATTTTCCTACTATTCCAATAGTGACTGATGTATCTTTATCAATGTTTCGTATATCATCAATCATTTTTTCCCATTTTGAATTATCAGGAACATAACTGTCTAATTTTAGGTGATTACATACTTCTCTCGCTAGTCCTTCTCTTTCTAGCATGAGAGGAACTGCATATAAACAGTCTGCCGTTTTATTTTGAATGACACTAGTTTTTCTTACGTTACAGAATAGAGATAATTTTTCACGGATATTATCTGGTATGTCTTGTTCTGTACGGCATACTAAAATGTCTGGTGTAATTCCTAGACTTTGAAGTTCTTTTACGGAATGTTGCGTTGGTTTTGATTTGATTTCGTTTGAACCAAATACATATGGTAGTAAGGTAACGTGAATGTAGAGAACATCTTCGGGATTTTTTTCAAGTCCTACTTGTCTGATGGCTTCTAAGATAGATAATCCTTCAATGTCTCCTACTGTTCCTCCTACTTCTGTGATGACAATATCCATGTCGGTATCTTCAAACCCATAAATTTTTTCTTTGATTTCGTTGGTAATATGAGGGATTACTTGAACCGTTTTTCCTAAGTAATCTCCTTTTCTTTCTTTTTCTAGTACGTTTAAGTATATTTTTCCCATCGTTACGCTTGAATTTTGGGTTAAATTTTCATTAATAAATCTTTCGTAGTGTCCTAAGTCTAGGTCAGTTTCTGCTCCGTCATCAGTAACAAATACTTCTCCATGCTCATAAGGGTTCATGGTTCCGGGATCGACGTTAATATAGGGGTCAAATTTTTGAATGGTTACGCGATATCCTCTATTTTTTAATAATCTTCCTAAGGAAGCTGCTGTGATTCCTTTTCCTAATCCCGAGACAACTCCTCCTGTGACAAATATGTACTTTGTGTTCATGTTTTTTCCTCCTAAAATAAAAAAAGATTAAAAAAGTTTGCCGAAAAATTCGGTTTTTTTTTAATCTAACGATATTTTATCATGAGTTTTGGGTTTTGGCAAGAGATTTTTTGATTTTTTTGATTTTATGTGTTATACTTAATACTTGTATTAGCAAAGTAAAACAACCAATTATAATTTTAGGAGGTTATAATCATGAGAATTGTAAATTCATCTAAATTAGCATTACTTGATGGAGGAAATACTTTATCTTATCAAGTTTATCGAAAGACTCTTGAGGAAAAGAAATCCACTAGTCAGCTTATTGTTGAGGATAAGTATTTCTTGAATCCTTGTACAGAAAATCAATTATTGGCACTACGGAGTCAAAATATTCCTACTTTCATTTTAAAACTAGATGGGCAATTGTTTTATGCTTTTGTGCGCTACGATTTTTTTATTACTAACCATTTTATCTTTTCAACTAAACATCAATGTGATGGTTGCAAAAGATGTTATGCTAAACCATTTAAAAAAGGTGGCTGTTCAAAAGTATTGGCTCGTAAAGCTAATACTTTGAATGTTTCAAACCCCATCGTGCTCAAATCAATGAGCCGTATCGAACGTTTTTCTTTTATCTTAGATGGTTATGAAACCATTGGGATACAAAGTGAGAGTTTCTACGTAGCTAATTGTCAATATTTTAAAGGATAGTTTTTTTTCATGAAATAGTGAAAGTTTTTTACTTTCTACTTAACTAAAAATCGAGGAAAATTTATATTTCCTCGATTTTTAGATTTATTGATCAGTAGATCCTCCGATTCCATACTGTTTATACATCCAACTCATATAATCAAAAGGTGTCAATGTTTCAGGCATTCCATAATCTACGCCAAACGTATCCACACGAATGGAAGTAATCTTAGGAGCATTAACCGGAGTACTTACTTCCGTATTTCCTGTTGATTCAGCATCATCTGGTGCTTTCACTTCAATATTTTCTAAGTTATGCACAACCTCCATTCCTTCGGTTACTTTTCCAAATGAAGTATAATTTCCATTTAAACTGGTATTTTCTTTGGTCATAATAAAGAACTGTGCATTTCCTGAATTATACGATTCAGTAGTTAAATCAGAAGAATATTGGCTAAAATCAGATCTTGCCATTCCTAAAATTCCCTCTTCAAATTTAATCTTATTATTTACTCCATTGGCAATGAATTCTCCTTTGATGGAATATTCTTTATCCTCTCCACCATCTTTTAAATCGCTTAACTTTGCTCCGGTAGAACCATCTCCGTTTTTTGTTCCTCCTTGAATCATAAAGTCTTTCACCACACGGTGAAATGTTGATCCATCATAATATCCACGATTAGCTAAAGCAATAAAGTTAGCTACACTCTCAGGTGCCTGATCTGGATACAATTCCATTTTCACTGTTCCAAAATTTTCTACTTCCATTGTGGCAATGGGATTTTTCACTTCTTTCGTTAACTTTTGGAAATAGCCATATCCCACTACTCCTATTAATACAATCACTACCACTAAGGCAATGATCCAAATTATTTTTTGGCTCTTATTCATTTTTTCTTCTTCCTTTCTCTTGTACGAAGGGCAAGTAGGGAAATAAGGGGGACGCCCTTTTTTTCCCTATCTCTTTTTTCCCTACTTACGCTTCTTTGTATTTTTTTAATTTTCTTCATTTCTCATTTTGTTCATTTATTTTTTGGTGCCCTCGTGCTGCTCTTTTCCCTTTAGTTTCTTCCTAGTGAAATTTTAAGTAGGGAAATTTTCCCTAGGGAAGAAAAGGGCGTCCCCTTTATTTCCCTATCCCTATTAGACGAGTACATTGTCAAAGACAAATTGTTCTTGCATTCTTTTTAGGGATTGTTTGATGGTTCTTGCTCTGACTTCTCCTATTCCGTCTACTTCGTCTAGACTTTCGATGTCTGCTGCTAGGATGTGTTGGAAGGATTTGAAGGAGGAGACTAAGTTTTCTACGATATTGCTTGGCATTCGTGGTATTTTGCTTAAGATTCGGTATCCTCTTGTGTATACCCCTACTTCGTCGTAGTTGTCAAAGTTTTCGTACCCTAATAGTTTGGCTATGGTGTTTTCTTTGGTTAGTTCTTCGTAAGGTACTTCTGATAGTTGTTGCATGACTTCTTCTGGGGTTTGCTTTTTCTTTTTTGGTGCTAGGTAATCTTTGATGATTAACATTTCTTCTTTTTCTACTCCACCGATTAATTCTTCTAGTTGCATTTTGACTAGCCTTCCGTCATTTCCTAATTCGTAGATTTGGTTTTGGATTTCTTCTACAATTCTCATGACCATTTCTGCTCGTTGGATGGCTACGATCACATTTTGCATGGTGACAATGTCGTTGAATTCGTATTCGTTTAGGTTGCTTAATTTGTTGTCAAATACTTTTTTGTATCTTTCTAATGTTTGGACGGCTTGGTTTGCTTTATTGAGTACGGCATTGGTGTCTTCTAATATGTAACGGTCGTTTCCTTTAAATACGGTAATGATATTTCGTCTTTGGGATATACTGATGACTAGTTCTCCTGTTTGTTTGGCTGTTCTTTCTGCTGTTCTATGCCTTGTTCCTGTTTCTCTTGTTTCGATTTCACGAGAGGGAATAAGCTGGGCATTGGCAAATAGGATTTTTTTTAGGTCTCCGCTTAAGATGATTGCTCCATCCATTTTGGCTAATTCGTAGAGTTTTGAAGAGGTATAGTCTTCATTAATGGTAAATCCTCCGTCGACAACTTCTTTGATGATTTCGGTGTTATCGGTAATGAGTAGTAAGGCCCCTGTTTTTGCTCTTAAGATGTTTTCTAATCCATCACGGATAGGTGTTCCAGGAGCGATTAGTTTTAATATTTCGGTGATACTATTTTCTTTGCTTTTTCTCAAATAGATTCCCCCTTTTGCCTTTGCTTTCTGGCGCTTTTATTTTAGCCCAATCTTTTTCATGGCTTCATAGACATTTCTAACGCCTATTATATCTAATTTAAACTCATCTTTCAAGACTTTTTTGTTACTTTCTGGAATTAGACAAGTTTTGAACCCTAATTTTTCGGCTTCTTTTAATCTTTTTTCCATGAGATTAATTCTTCTTACTTCTCCGGTTAGTCCTACTTCTCCCATGATGACCATGTCTTTGGGGATAGCTACATTTTTAAAACTAGAGGCTGTGGCCAGTAAAATTCCTAAGTCAATCGATGGTTCACTAATTCTTAGGCCTCCTACTACATTTAAGTAAACATCTTGTGAACCAAGCATGACTCCTGCTCTTTTTTCAATAACCGCAATGAGTAAGGATAAGCGGTTAAAGTCAATTCCATTGGCTGTTCGTTTGGGAAAACCAAATACGCTTTGCGTAGTTAGGGCTTGCAGTTCTACTAAAATTGGTCTTGTCCCTTCCATACAGGAAACGATGCAAGATCCGGCTGGATTATCTTCTCTTTCTGAAATTAATACATCTGATGGATTTAGAATTTCGCACATTCCTTCTTCTCTCATTTCAAACATTCCAATTTCATTCGTTGAGCCAAAACGGTTTTTCACGCCTCTTAATATACGGTAAGAAAAATAGCGCTCTCCTTCTAAGTAAAGTACCGTATCTACCATATGTTCTAACACTCTTGGCCCAGCTATGTTTCCTTCTTTTGTCACATGACCGATGATGATGGTCGTAATATTTCTGGATTTACAGATACGCATAACTTGAGAAGTGATTTCTCTTACTTGGCTCACACTTCCTGCCGCTGCTGTTAGTTCTTCAGAATACATGGTTTGAATGGAGTCGATGATAACTAGCTTTGGGTTTAGGTCAATGATGGCTTGGTTTACGATGTCAATATCTGTTTCCCCTAAAAAGAGAATATCTTCATTTTTTATGCCTAGACGGTCTGCTCTTAGTTTGATTTGTTCTGCTGATTCTTCTCCTGATACATAAAGAACTTTGCCTTCTCCTTTTACTTTGTCACAAATTTGTAAAATCAGGGTGGATTTTCCTATTCCCGGTTCTCCTCCTAATAAAACTAAAGAACCTTTGACTAAACCTCCTCCTAGAACGCGGTCTAGTTCTCCGAATCCGGTTAAGGTTCGCATAGTTTCTTTTGCTTCACATTCATTTAATTCTTTGGGTGTGTTTCGTTTTGCGTCTGCAGATTTTAGTGAACTATTTTTGGATTCGACTATTTTTTGCTCAAAAAAGCTGTTCCAACTATTGCACGCTGGACACTTTCCTAGCCATTTTGAGGATTCGTTTCCACATTCATTACAGACAAAAACGGTTTTGCTTTTAGCCAATGTTTGCCTCCTTTTGTCCTTTAGGTGTCCAATTGGAGATGGGTACATTTTGGACATTGGACATTTCCTTTACTTTTTGTTTTTTATTTTCTCCAATTGAAAAAAGTATAGCATACTCTGATAAAGATAGCTATACCTTTTATTTAATTCATTAAAAATTTACAATTGAATGTCCAAAACGTACTTGTCTCCAAAATCGGGCAACATTACGCTTGTTCTTTCTTTTTTCCAAATGAAACTTCTTGGAATAAGAAATCATGAACTTTTCCCCAAGTAATTTCTTGGTGTAAAAATTCGTTTACTTCGTCTTCTACTTTTTGTTGATATGGTGTTAATTCTACTTTAATTTCTTTGTTCCAATCTATTTCTTGTAGCCAGAATGCTTTAAATTTAGACCAAAATCCTCTTTTTACAGGTAAGTCTTGGTTTCTAATGGTTCCTGCGTTTTCTATATTGTTTATTTCTTGGTTTTGACCATTTTCATTTCCGAATTCAATTCCTCCGAATACCCCTGCAACTTTATTTTCACCTAAATCTGCCATTTTTGTTTCCTCCTTTGTGGTTTCTTTATTTATTCTAGTTATACTATAATTTACTAGAATAATCAAGTAATTTTTGTAAATTGTATATTACTTTTTCGTGACATCCATGTGACAAAATGATGACATTTTTATCCTTTATTGGGCAATTATGGAGTCTATGTTAGCTTGCCTACATACAACTGATGCGATTTGATTTTCTGCTAGTTCTTTTTTTGCACTTTTAATGTGTAGGTAATTTTTGGTGTGTCCTTGGAAAAATCCTTCATTCTCTTCTTCCCATAATACTTCTACTGGTTTTCCTAAATAGGTTTGATGATAGGCTAATTGGTTTTTATTGGATAGTTCTATTAGTTCTTTACTTCTTTTTTCTTTTATTTTCCCGTCAATTTGTTCTTTCATTTGGGCAGCTTTTGTTCCTTTTCGAGGAGAATATTTGAAGATGTGCATTTTGTAAAAGTTGATTTCGGTTAAAAATTGTTTGGTGATGTTGAATTCCTCTTCTGTTTCTCCAGGAAAACCTACGATGATATCAGTGGTTAAGATGACTTGTGGATCAAATTTTCTTAAGTGATGAACGATGGTTCTGAACTGCTCTGTGGTATAACGACGATTCATTCGTTTTAGGGTATTATCACATCCACTTTGTAAAGATAAGTGAAAGTGATGGCATATTTTGTCTAGTGGTTTTAGTTTTGTTAAAAATTCTTCGGTGATAATGAGTGGTTCTATTGATCCCAGACGAATTCTTTCGATTCCCTGAACGGAATCGATTTGTTCTAATAGGTCGATGAGGGTAAGTTTAGGTTCAAAGTCTTTTCCATAAGAGGCTATGTGAATTCCGGTGATGACTACTTCTTTGATTCCTTTTTGGGCAATTTGTTTAATTTCTGATAGAATGCTTTCTGGCTTTCTGCTTCTTACTCTTCCTCTTGCATACGGGATAATGCAGTAAGAACAAAATCGGTCGCATCCGTCTTGAATTTTAATGACTGCTCTTGTTTTTTCGGTGAATGTGATATCACCAAAATCGGTAAATTCTATGTCTTTCATGACATCATTGATATGGTCTTCTCTTGATTTTTCGCTGATTAGTTTTTCGATATATTGTGTGATATTGGCTTTTTCATCATTTCCTAATACTAAATCAATTTCTGGAATTTGTTCTAGTTCGTCTTTTGCTACTTGGGCATAACATCCTACTGCTACTACGATTGCCTCTGGATTTTGCTCTTTTACTTTTCTGAGGCTTTGTCTTGATTTACGGTCTGACATATTGGTAACTGTACAGGTGTTGATGATGTAGATTTCTGCTTTTTCGTGATGTTCCACTAAAGTATACCCCTGCTCTATCATTTTTTGTGCCATACCATTGGTTTCGTATTGGTTTACTTTACAACCTAGTGTGATAAATGCTACTTTTTTTGCCATAGTTCTTCCTTTCTCTGTTTTAGTTCATGTTCCATCAGTGCAGTGTCCAATAGGGGACGGGTACGTTTTGAACATTTGTTGTTCAAAACGTACTCGTCCCCCACTAGACACTACCTCGATTATTTTCGATCTAATACGTCTAAATTTTCTAAGGCTTTTCCTGTTCCTAATGCTACACAAGATACGGTGTCTTGGGCAATCATTACGTTAATTCCTGTTTTTTCTTGTAATAGTTTATCTAATCCATCTAATAAACATCCTCCACCTGTCATATAAATTCCTTTATCACTAATGTCTGCTGCTAGTTCTGGTGGAGTTTTCTCTAGTACGCTATGTACAGCGTCTACAATCATCATGGCTGGTTCAATTAATGCTTCTAACATTTCGCTTGAATGAACGGTAACGGTTTTAGGTAGTCCGGTAATTAAGTCTCTTCCTCTAATTTCCATGTCTACGTCTTGAATTTTTGGGTATACACAACCAATGTTTACTTTTAGATCTTCTGCTGTTCGTTCTCCAATGGCGATATTGTGCTTTTTCTTGATGTATTTTACGATGGCTTCATCGAAATTGTCTCCTGCTACTTTGATGGATGTACTAACTACTGATCCTCCTAGTGAAATAACCGCAATGTCTGTGGTTCCTCCCCCTATATCAACTACCATATTTCCACAAGGTTTGGCAATGTCAATTCCTGCTCCTATTGCTGCTGCGATTGGTTCTTCTATTAAATAAACTCTTCTTGCTCCTGCTTGCGTTGCTGCATCGATGACAGCTTTTTTTTCTACTTCAGTTACTTGTGAAGGTATACAGATCATAATGCGAGGAGAAAAAACAAATTTCCCACATACTTTACTAATAAAGTGTTTTAGCATTTTTTCTGTTACGGTGTAGTCAGAAATGACGCCATCGCGTAATGGTCTTGTGGCAACGATATTTCCTGGTGTTCTTCCTAACATTCTTCTAGCTTCTCCCCCAACAGCTAGTACTTCCCCTGTGTTATTATCTACTGCTACTACTGATGGTTCTCGTAGTACGATTCCTTTTCCTTTAACATATACAATGACTGTTGCTGTTCCTAAATCTATTCCTACATCTTGTCCAAATCCAAATTTAAACATTTTTTTCTTCCCTTCCACTCTTGATTTTTGATGATTTATCTATTTTTCTTTTCCTGTTTCACTTTTGTTACAAATTCATTTCAATTATATTACAAGCGTTGGAATTTATCAATAGGTTTAGGGGATTTTTTTCAATTTATTGTTAATGGTTTTACACCCTGTCCCAAAAAAGGTAAAATTACCCAATTTTACCCCGTCCCCAGATTTGACCTCTTTCTAAATTTGTATTATAATAGCGTAAATAGTAAAAAAAGAGAGGAAAAAAAATGAGCACTTATTCTTATTTATCTCATTCTGAAGAAGACACCAAACAATTAGCTAATTCTATTGCTTCTTTTTTACAAAAGGGGGATTTAGTAATATTAACAGGAGACCTAGGTTCTGGCAAAACAAAACTGACAGAAGGAATTTTGACTTTTTTTCATCTAGAAGAGGAGATTTCTAGTCCTACGTTTACCATTGTTAACGAATATGATTCGTCACAAGGACCTATTTTTCATTTTGATGTTTATCGCTTGACTGATTCTTCTGAATTTTCTGAAATGGGAGGAGAAGAGTATTTAAATCGTGGTATTTGTTTGATTGAGTGGGGTGAGCAAATTTTAGATGTTTTGCCTTCTGATTATTTGCAAATTTCTTTTTCTCGTTCTTATGAAGATTCTGATCGTATGCTTACGTTTACCGCTCATGGTAAACATTATGAAACTCTATTATCTTGTTTGCCATTTCTTAAAAAGGAGGATATGAAATGAAATTGTTATGTATCGATACTGCTAGCCGTTTATGCAGTTGTTGTTTATGGGAAAATACGCTACATGAAAATCATTTGATTGATTGGATTATTCAAGATAATGGACTTACTCATTCGGAAACTCTTATGCCAGCTATTCAGGAGTTAATGGATCGTCATCAATTATCTTTATCTGATATTGATTTATTGGTTGGTGATATTGGTCCAGGTTCTTTTACGGGAATTCGTATTGGTGTGGCTACTCTTAAGGCTTTTGCTGATTCTCAAGGAATTCCGGCAGTTGGGGTTGATTCTTTGACTTGTTTAGCTTATGGATCACAGAGTTCTGGTTTTGTTGTGAGTTTACTTGATGCGAATCACAATAATGTGTATGGTGCTATTTTTGAAAAAAAAAATGGAGATTATGAACCTTTAGAACTTCCTCAAACAGATGATATTTTATCTTTATTGGCGTCTTGGAAATCAAAGTATCAAGATCACTCCTTTTACTTTGTTGGAGATGGGGCAATTCGCTATCAGGAAGAAATTATTCGTTTTTTCCCTGATGCTCATTTTGCTTCTTCTGCACAATGTGATCTGTCCATTAACGCTCTTGCTTTAGCTGGTCTTCATGTATACCAAAAGGCTCAAAACTCTAATGAACCTCTTCCTCCTCTTCTTCCTTTGTATTTGAAAAAACCGCAAGCCCAAAGGCAACTTGAAACTAAAGAGTTTTGTGTTTCCTTGATGACAGATGAAGATGAGAAACAAATTGAACCTATTTTGTCTTCTGATTTTGATGATTTTTGGACAAATTCTATTTTACAGTCTGAACTACATTCTGATCTTTCTTATTTTTGGAAAGCTACTTTAGAAGATGAAATCATAGGATTTGCTGGAGTGAAAAAAATTGCTGATCATGCAGAACTGATGAATATTGTGGTGAAACACAGTTTTCGTAGGCAAGGGGTTGCTTCTCTTCTTTTGCAAAAAGTAATTGACTGGGCAAAAGAAAATAGGCTCTCTGCTGTTTTGTTAGAAGTCAATGAAAATAATGTTTCTGCTACTGCTTTGTATCAGAAATTTCAGTTTGTTCCGGTATCAGTTCGTAAAAATTATTATGGGGAAAATCAAAATGCTATTTTGATGGATTTAAAATTTACCTAGTGTTATTAAAATGAAACTCGTTTTCAATGGTACTCTTCCCGATTATCATTTATCATAGTTTGTACTATTAGTGTAGATGGATTTTATTTTTCTACTTTTACCTACCATATGTTGATTTTTATTTTAGTATACCTTATTATTTGAAAAAAGGAGGTGATAATCATGAATAAATTAAGTAAAATTTTATTAGTTCTTGTTGTTTTACTTACCATTGCCTTAATCACTATGACAATTCTATTTTTTAATATGAAAAATTTAGCTAATTCTCATTATTCTATGTATGAGCCACAAAAAGAATTATCAAGCTTTTTAGAGCAACAATTAGAAGAACGTAATCAAGAATAAACATTTATTTTTTATTTTATTATATGATTAAAAGTGAGGAGGAAATATCATGAAAATTTTAATTATCTGTAGTAAAGCCTTTTACAAAGATATTGCACCAATCAAAGAAAAACTAGAAAAAGAAGGACACGAAATTTCTTTACCAAATTCCTATTACCATCCAGAGGCAGAACAAGAAAGTTGGGATTTAGGGGAAAAAGAACATTCCGAATTTAAAGCTAGAATGTTTAAACAGTCTGCTGATACCATAAAGAAAATGGATGCTGTATTAACCTTAAATTTCGAGAAAAAAGGAATCCCTAATTATATTGGTGGAGCAACATTTCTTGAACTATATGAGGCTTTTGTTAATCATAAAAAAATCTATTTATATCATCCCATCCCTGAGGGAATGTTATATGATGAAATTCAAGGGTTTGCTCCAATCGTCATCAATGAAAATCTTGATTTAATTAAATAGGAAGGAATTTACTTATGAGTATCAAAACAGTACATGAAATAACAGTTAAACTTTTATGTGATAAAAACAAATTCATTCAACTTTTAAAAGCAAAAGGATTTATCATCGTAGATAACTATTCTTTGCAGGATATTTTTATGGTTCCTAACAATATAGATATTATGACTATGTCTAGTAGAGAAATATTATCAAAGGCTGTATTACTAAGAACTATAGATAGTGAGTTCAAAAAGAATATCGATAACAGAATAACCTTTAAAATAAAAAAATTTGATCCGAATGGTGATATAGTAAATCAAAAAATCATTGATTGTGATATTTTTCATATCAATGATGCAATTGATTTATTTGAGGCTATCGGATATAAAACAATAATGAGTATAGCAGAAAAGGATATTATATATGGTAAAGATGGTTTAGAATTAGCCATTAAAGATATTCAAAATGGAGATACTCTTATGGAAATTGAAGTAGTTAGTGAAAATCCCGATATAGAATCATTAACATGTTAAAGAAAAAACTGCTTGAGTTACATCTTCCTATTGATACGAGTAATTTTTTTGTTAAAAAAGCAGAAATTGAATTGGATAAAATGAAACGTACGGGAACTTTTCAAAAGCTAAGTTAAAATAAGAAATTAAATGGAAAGAGGAATACATTAGTCGATTGTATCTACTAATATTTTCCTCTTTTTCTTTTATGCTCGAGTAATTGAGTTTACAATTTTTTGTCAATTGGACACTAGTTAAATTTCTCAATTAATAGCACACTTCTTCCACTCCTCGTGGTTCCGGTAACTCCTTTTACTGTAAATCTACCTTTTCCTCTAATGGTGATTACATCGCCTATTTTGACTGTTTTCGCTACTTTAGTTTCATTTTGCCCGTTAATAAATACACGTTCTTGATTAATAATTTGTACTGCTTTACTTCTTGATGTTCTGGCTAAATCTGATACGATATTGTCTAAACGTAATGATGGGACAATTATCTTAATTTCTTCTGTTTTTATTTCTGGCTTTTTGATTTCTGTGATTTCAATTAGTTCTATTTTTGCTTTTTCAAATCTAGTAAGAGTTCCTAGTTCTTGTTTTAACATTTCCGCTGTTTCTGCTTTTACGATGATATCTGCCCCTTCTTCTCTTACTAAGATGTCTCCTACTTTTTCTCGTTTCATTCCTAGTTTGACGATTCCTCCTAAGTAATTGCGATGGCTATAGTTTCCTATTTCTTCTGATGGTAAAGTAATGCGAATGGCTTTTAACTTTTCTGCTATTTTTGTGTTTTGGTCATCTTCCTTTCCTTCTGGAGTAGCTACTACTACTTTTCTTTCTGCCTCTTCTACTCCTCCTTCCATTTCATAATTTGTGATCTGTGCTTTCTTTAGGAAGTTTTTAACTAAGGAAATTTGGTACATATCTAAAAAATCCGTAACTTGTATTTGGTTTGTTTTTGTGGCTAATTCTAGTTTGTCTAATATTTCTGCTAATTTTATTTTGTCTTCTGGTCTTCGGTAGTCTTCTAATAATTCTCGTTTAGTCATCTTCTTTTTCCTTGTATACTATATTTAGGTTTTTAATAAAGGATTTACCTATAAACCCATTATCCCCTTAAAGCTAACCAACTTTAACTAGTGATAAACTGTACAACTTCTTTTGCTATTTGTTCTTCTGATAACCCATACATCTTCTCCAACTGTTCAACTGATCCATGAGGAATGTATTCATCTGGGTAAGCGAAAGTTTTTACTTTGATGATGTCTCCTGATGGATTGTTTTCTCTTTCTTTCATCACTAATTCTTTTACGGCTGTTCCTAGCCCATTGATGATAGTTCCATCTTCTAAGGTAATAGCTTGTTTTGTTTTTCGTAAGCTACTTAAGATCATTTTTTCATCTAGTGGCTTTAAAAATCGACTATTAATGATTTCCACCGATTTTCCCTCTTTTGCTAGTATTTCTGCTACCCTTTTTGCTCTGGCTACCATTTTTCCTATGGCAATAATGGTTATCTCTCTTCCTTCTTGAATCATCTCTGCTTTTCCATATTCTACTTTATTTTGGTCTCCTAAATTAACAGTAAGATCTTCTCCTCCTCTTGGATAACGGATAACAACTGGTCTTTCCCATTTTGTTGCCTCTTCTAGCATATCCTCTAATTCCTGAAAGTCTTTTGGCGCCATAATGCTTAAGTTAGGAACTAAACGGAAAAATGCCATATCTAAAGTTCCTTGATGGGTCTCTCCATCTGCTCCTACCACCCCTGCACGGTCTACGCAAAAGATGACTGGTAAATTTTGCATAGCTACATCATGGATCACCTGATCATAAGCTCTTTGATAAAATGAGGAATAAATAGGTACGACCGGGATCATCCCTTCTTTTGCCATTCCTGCTGCCATAGTTATCGCGTGTTGTTCAGCGATTCCTATGTCAAAGAAACGGTCAGGAAACTCTTGGGCAAATGCAGTAAGGCCTGTACCATCTTTCATGGAAGCTGTTACTGCTACAATTTTTTTATTTTCTTTGGCTAAGCTAACTAATTTTTGTCCAAATACTTTGGAATAATCTAATCCTTTGGCTTTTTTTGCGTTTCCTGTTTCTCTCTCAAATGGTCCTGTGGCATGAAATTTATCTGGATTTTTTTCAGCTATGGAATATCCTTTTCCTTTTTTGGTTAATACATGAATGAGTACTGGTGTATCTACCTGTTTACTTAAACGTAAAATGCTTTCTAATTCTTCGATATTATGGCCATCTACTGGACCTAAATACGTGAACCCTATATCTTCAAAAAACATTTTAGGAATAATTAATTGTTTAATACTTCTTTTTACTTTTTGGACTAAACGCACAAATGGCTTCCCTACTCCTGGAATTTTACTAATTTTTCGTTTTAGGGAGATATTGGATTTGGTGTATAATCGTTTGGTTCTTAACTTACTAAGAAATAGATTTAATCCACCTATATTTTTTGAAATACTCATTTCATTATCATTGAGAATCACCGTCATTTTACATTTGCTAAATCCTGCATCATTTAGTGCTTCTAATGCCATTCCTCCGGTTAATGCACCATCACCGATCACAGCAATTACATCATGTTTTTCGCCTTTTAAGTTTCTCGCCCTAGCCATTCCTAAAGCTGCTGAGATAGAGGTACTACTATGACCTGTGTTAAAGCAATCACATTCCGATTCTTTTGTTTTAGGAAAGCCTGCTATTCCTTCTAATTTTCGTAATGTTTTTAGGTCTTCTCTTCTTCCGGTTAGAATTTTATGGACATAGGTCTGATGGCCTACATCCCACACAATTTTATCGGTTGGTACAGAAAAAACACGATGAAGGGCTAGGGTAAGTTCAACAACGCCCAAATTAGAGGCTAAATGTCCTCCGTTTTCGGATACAATTTGTAATATATATTCTCTTATCTCTTGTGCTAATTGTTCTATTTCGGGAATAGTTAATTTTTTTATGTCTTGTGGTGAATTTATTTTTTCTAACATGTTACAAACCCCATTTTCTTTATTTAGTTGATTAATTTTATCATAATTGGTGCGAAAATTCAAGGAAAAACGTCCAATTGGAACGTTTCTAATTGGGATATTCTAGTTTTGGTCCTTATCAGAAACGTTCCTCATTGGACTAATTACTTGATTTTTTACATTCTTCGATTTCTTCTCTACTAAGTCCCGTAAAATTTTTCTCGTAGTTCTGCAAGTCTTCTTACGGCTGCATCTCCTGTTAAATAATTCATTTCCTCTCTTGCTTTTTCCAATGTTTTATTCTTTTTTTCTGCCATTTTGACCAACCCCTTATCATAATCGTCTATGAAGGCAATCCATTGATTTAATTTTTCATTCATGTCTGGATGCTTTTCTCTAAATTTAGGTAATTCAATAAAATACCATTTTAACCCTTTTAGTACCTCGTAATCACGGTGTTTATCTAATACAATTACAGATTCGGATACATATTCTTCAAACCCTAATAATTCATAATCAAGAATATTAATCATGTAGACTTGTTTAATCTCTCGATAATTTGTTCCTCTTTCTGTTTCCTTTGATAACACTTTTGCACTATAAAAGGTAGTTCGATTTTCCATATCATGATGATTGCATATTTGTAGTTCAATACTCACTATAATCCCATCATTTAATTCTGCTTGTAAATCTAGCCTTCCTCCTTTTTCTTCGATGGATAATTGTTCTAGATTTACTTCTTCACGAATAGAAATATGTTTGATTTCTATTTTTAGCAAAGCAGATAAAAAATCAATGAGAAACTCTTCGTTCCCTTTTCGTGAAAAAAATGTTTTAAAGACAATATCATTTTTTAGATTTAATGGTTTTGGTGTTTGTTTTGCCATCTATAACTTCCTTTCTATTATACCAAATAAACAAGTTATTCACAACAAACATAAAGCTAGATTTTTCAAATATTTTCTAGACTTTTTTTAACTTATCTTGTTTTTACTTGTTTTTTGATTGATATAAACCTAGTATTTTTATTTGCACAAAATAAACTACCATTTTCTCTTTTGAGACGTAAAACCTCCTTTTAAATAAATTTTTTTCTTATTCTCTTTTTGTTTGGGAATTTTGGAAATGCCATCTATATATGGTAACTGCTAATAACAATAATTCCTTAAAAGCAAAATTAAACATTCCCCTAAACAGTTACTATAAACATTTTGATAGATACTTTCAACTAAAATAACTTAAAATCAAATGAAAGAACTTAAAAGAAACAAAATAGAGTGAATAAATAATTGAATTAAATAGGTAGCACATTTGTGCTGAAATAAATTATGTATACTATATCATCTTTTTCTTACTTTGTAAAGTGTATTTAACCTACTTTTACGCAAAATTGTTACTAGTAGTTACCATTTTCATCAAACTGTGAATTGTAACTACTAGTTTTACACTAAAATAGCTTTGAACTCAAGTCATCTGTAGTACTTTTTAGATAAATTTACGTCTGACAGTTCCCCAAGACCCGCGTTAGGCTTAAAACCCGATAACAGGCTTCTTGTGAGGGACCTAAGGGTTTTAAAAAGACCCAGCTATGGAAGACTAAATTTATCTAAAAAGTACCACAGATGACTTGAGTTCAAAGCGGACTAATTCCTCAAAACCATTATCCTATAGCACAAAATTAGGTACACCTATAAAAATATCTTACTAACTAATAAAGAAGATTCAATTAAAGGAAAAACAGTCAAATAGAAACGTGTTCTATTGGATAAAAAGCAAAAAAGTCCAAAAAAGGAAACATCCCCAATTGGACAAAGAGAAAAATATCTCAAAAAGAGACATCCCCCTTTGGACAAAATCAAAATGTCCAAAACAGAAACGTCCCCAATTGGACAAAACAGAAACGTCCCCCATTAGACATTATATTCTTGTTAGATATAAGCCTATGATCGCAATTCCCAAAATTACTCGGTAAATAGCAAAAATTTTAAAGCTTCCTTTTTGCAAATATTGTAATAAAAATTTAATAACAGCTAACCCTACTAAGAAACTAGCTAACACTCCTACTACAAATGGCATTCCAAAAACAAAGTCTTTGAATTTGTAAAGAGTTGCTCCTAACACAATTGGTGCTGATAACATAAATGAGTATTTGGCAGTGGATTCTCGTTCTACTCCCATAATTCTTCCTGCTGTCATGGTTACTCCTGATCTGGATACTCCGGGAATGAAGGCTAGTGCTTGGGATAATCCAATTAAAAAAGTTTGTTTAAATGTCATGTCTTTATATTTGGTTTTGGATGGTGCTTTTTTGTCGGCTATGTATAATATAATTCCCATTACAATTAAGGCAGTGGCAATGAGTAATGGCATTTTTCCTAAGCTGTCTCCCACAAAGTGATCTAATAAAAATCCTATTGCTCCTCCTGGTATGGTAGCAATCACAATGTACCAAAACATTCTTCCTTCTGTGGATTTTTCTTTTTTAACGACTTGATTATATCCTCCTTTAATTAGAGCAATCCAGTCTTTGAAAAAGAATAGGGCGATGGCAAGTAATGTACCAAAGTGTAAAGCGACATCAAAACTTGCTGGCATTTCCCAATTGAATGCCCAAGGGATTAAGTTTAAATGTGCTGAGCTTGAAATTGGTAATAATTCCGTTAACCCTTGGACAATTCCTAAAATAAGTGCTTGAATTAATTCGTTCATTTTTTTCTTCCTTTCTTTGGTTAGATTTATTTGTTTCAACTTAATAACTTTTTTTAATTTTTATCGCTAGTAATATTTTTCCTTTTCTTATCAGTAGAATAAAGCAAAAACTTAGCAATCATTTTTTAACTCTCTAACGACTTTCTTTATAGATTTCTTTCATGATATTATAAATGGTGTCTTTAATAAATTCTGCTGTCGTAATAGGAGCTACTTTTCCTGGCAGAGCTAGTGCCCATATTAATTTTAGTTCTTTTTCTTTGGCCACTTTTTTATCAATTCCTCCGGGATTAGAAGCAAGGTCAATGAGTAAACATTCTGGTTTTACATAGGTTAATCGTTCTTCATTTAAAATCATATGAGGAACTGTATTGATGATAATATCAAAATCAGCAAGATTCTCTCCTAAGGTATTGATGTTTGTGGATTTATGCCCATAGGCTTTAATCCATGCAATATCCTCATCTTTTCTGGCAGCACAAGTTACTATTGCTGAAAGCCCTGCTAATTTTCTGGCTAATACTTTCCCAATTCTTCCAAATCCTAATACTAAAACTTTGCTTCCATGAATGATTTTGTTGGTATTACTGATGGCAATTTCGATAGCTCCTTCTGCTGTAGAAATGGTATTTAAGACGGCTAATTCCTCACGTTTCATGATGTCTATTATTTCGATATATTCATCATTGGCTAAGTCATACACTTCTGGTGTAATTGTTCCGGCAATTAAAATTTTGGCATTTAAGATGTGCATAAGTTCACGAATAGAAATTTTTTGGTCACTAAATGGTGTATTGATTTCTTTTCCATTACTAGAAAAAGGTATTGGTCCAATGACTACTTCTACTGGTTTAATGGCTTCTGTTAATTTGTCGCAGAAAATAATGTTGTCTACTCCTTTTAATTCTTCTGCTTTTTCTAGACCATAAGTATATACTAAATTACCCTCTTTGGCAAGCATTTTAGTCAATTTTATCATCCTTAAATCTCCGCCAATTACAGCAAATGATTTCTTTTCACTCATAATATCCCTCTTTCTTTTTTATTTGTTTTCTTGTATTTAGTATATTGTTTTTCAGGAATTTTATGTATGGATTTAAAAAATTTCCTATTGTTCTAAATGACCAAAAAATAAACCTGCCTGCTTAAACTTTTTAGCTTAAATCAGGCGGGTTTACAGCAAAGGCTTTTTCTATCTTACTCTTGCCTTTCTCTTTGATCATTTTCCTCTTGTCTATCTTTTGAATTTTCTTCTCTCTTGGTTTCTTCTTTTTTCTTATTATAATTTAATAATTCTATATCACTATAACTTAAATGCCTTGTAATTTCTGCCATTTCTTCTAAATGTTCTTTTACTTTTCCTTCTGCTTTTGTTAGTTTTGCTTCCGTTTCTGGCTCTTCTAAATTAAACGGAATGGATAGTTTAGCCATAATGGGAATAAAAATAGGGTCTTTTTTTACTTTTGGTACTATTTTCTTGGAATTACTATCAATCGCAGTATTGGCATATTTTATAGCCATTTCTTTATCCCCTTTAATCAGTGATATTTTGGCTAGTTCATAATATCCATCTGCTGCGAGTTCCTCTTCTTCAATGGCCTGCATGAAGTATTTTTCGGCTTCATCAAGTTCTTTATAAATTAAAGCTATTTCCGCCAGAGAATACTTAGCATTATATATTAGTGAATTTATCTCTGCTGCTTTTTCATAACAAATTTTAGCATTTTCAAAATCATTGAGCATAGTGTATACCATTCCTAAATTGTAGTGTATTTCATAATTAACTGGATGATAACGTAACGCTTCTTGGTATATATTAGCCGCTTCTTTGTACATTTCTTTTTTGATCAAAATATTTCCTAATAATTCTGTTGCTTGTAAATATTCTGGTTTTTTGTTTAATAAATTAACTAACATTTCGGCTGCTTCATCTGATTTATCTAATTGAGTTAATAGTTCAGCTACTTTATAATAAGAATTATAGTCTTTTTTATTGCTATCAATAGCTTGAACATATTCATCTATGGCTTTTCTCATTCCGCCTTCTTGTTCATATATTTCAGCTAATAATTTATGACCTTGATAATTTTCTGGTATTTTATCGATTAGATCGATTAGGACTTGTTTTGCTTTTTTATTATTTTCTAATTTAAAGTATACCTTAGCTTTAAGAATATTGATTATTTCAATCCAAGGTTTTCCTTGCTTTTCTAATAAAATCACGCCAATTGGTAGTAAAATTGCTACTATATATTTTATGATCATGAATATCCAGTTTAATTTAATTTGGAATAACACTTCTAAAAAATTTAAGGCTATCCCTATGGCTTGTAAAATTAATACGATAATATAACTTGTATCATTTTCTCTGAACATCTTAAAAAACAGATAGATAAATAAGGTGAATGCTACAATGGCGAATAAAGCTTGTTCAATTATCATGGTTTTTTGTTCTCCTTTTTGCTTTTCTCTTTGTTTCTATTTTATTTCATTTTTTGTGTTTTGGCAAGTGGTTTGGTTGTTGTTTTTGTTAACTTAGTAAAAGCAATCCCAGTGGGATTGCTTTTACTGGTTAAAGAATTAAGATATACTTTTTTGTCATCATTATTTCTTTTTGATGACGAAATAGATTTACTTCTATTTCGTATAACTTAACTGGTAGATAAATAGTAATATCTATTCCTTTTACCGAGTATTTAACTACTTTTTTCCGGCTGATTAACTTACTCCTAGCCGTAACAGATAGATCCGCCTCACCCATTTTAAAGGTACTTTCCTTACTATTTAGCTTAAGTAATTCTTTTGGCATCCAATTCCCGAAAATTCCCCATTCTCTCGAAAACTTTTTTTGCTCTCGACGGTTTTCTTTTTCTCTTTCAGTTTTTGCCTTTTGAATTAAATCCACTTCTATCAATTCCCTTTTGTAATCTTCTTGTTTATATCTTCTTGTCGTGGAAATTGACTCTTCACTTCCTATCACTAAAATATCTATTTGCTTTGCGTATCTCTTTTGGGAAGCTATTGTATAGTCCTTGGTTATTTCCTTAAATTCTTGCAATTCATAATAAATATGGATGACAAAAAATTCTTCTTCCTCGTTCTGGTTCATAAGGAAAATAGTTTGTTTGATCGTGTTCGTACTTATTTCTTTCCATTCTTCATTTTTTATTTTACTGTTCTCTTGCAGTTTTATCTCATCAAAATAAAAAAATGCTGTCGGTGAACTTCTTTCTTGCAGAGTTCCTTTTTCGAGTATTACTCCGCTTATTTCATCCTTCCGATTTTCTTTTAATTCTTTTCCCTTCATTTTTTTCCTCCTCAATTATGAATAGGTATTTTTTGTATATTTCTCTTTTTAGAGAATCTTTATCATGTGTTATCTTATCACACTTTTATGTTACTTTCAATCATTTTTATACAATTTCTGGTAAATTTGGTGATCCCTCAAAATTTTACGTACGTATTGATTTGTCTCTTGATAGGGAACATTTTCAATATCACTTCCATCTGCTTTAATAATTCCCTTTTCAATCCAATTATCAACCGTTCCTATTCCTGCATTATATGCGGTTAGTGCCACTTCTTTATGATGATAACGTTCTAGTAAAACAGAAAGATATTTGGTACCTAATTGAATATTTACCTCTGGCTCACTTAACCTTTCCGTAATTTGATCTAATGAATTAGCAAGTTCCGTTTTTTTCGCTACATCTTTAGCCGTATCTTCCATCAGTTGCATTAATCCTTTAGCTCCTTTATGAGAATGAGCCTCAGGGTTAAAATTACTTTCCGCTTTGATCACGGCATAAACTAAATCTTCCTCAACTTGATACTCATTAGCATAATAAGAAACAAACTCTTGGTACTTTTTGGGATACATTCGTTTCATGATTTGATTTGGCACTTGAAAATAACACAACAAAAACACGACTATAGCTAGTAAACTTACCAAAATCACTAACGCTTTTCCTTTTCTTTTTTGTTTTTTTCTCAAAAGTATCTCTCCTTTGTAGGGAAGTAAAGGGGACGCCCTTTTCTTCCCTATCTAAAATTTCCCTATCTGTATTTTCCCTATTTAAAGTATTCTATTCTAAGTATTCCCATTTTAGTTTTCCCTATTTAAAGTTTCCTTTCTTTGAGTATTCCTTATTTTGGGTTTCCTTATTTTAAGTTTCCCCATTTAGAATTCCTTATTTATCATTTTCCTGCTATTATCACCCTGTCCCTGTTTTGGGTAAAATTGCCAAATTTTACCCCGTCCCCAACCTGGGACTAAGTTGAGGCTAACTTTTCATCTTATTTACAATCGTACCAGTTAGTAGCTTCGGAGATTTCGGCGAGTAATGGAACTTTTAGGGTTGCTGCTTTTTCCATACATTCTTTTAGGATTTTTTTCATGGTTTCTGCTTCTTCTTTTGGTGATTCGATCATCATTTCGTCGTGTACTTGTAAGATGATTCTTGATTTTAGCCCTTGTTTTTGGATTTCGCTTAATACATTGATCATGGCTATTTTCATGATGTCGGCTGCTGTTCCTTGGATGGGGCTGTTCATGGCTGCTCTACTTCCGAATTGCCTTACGGTGTAGTTTTTGGAGGTTAGTTCAGGGATATATCTTCTTCGGTGAAATAGGGTTTCTACGTAGCCTTGCTTTTTGGCTAGTTCTACCATGTTTTCCATGAATTCTTTGACTCCTGCGTATTCTTCTAGGTATTCTTCTATATAGGTTTTGGCTAGTTTTCTTGGTATTCCTAATTGTTCAGCTAATCCAAAGTCACTGATTCCATAGACAATTCCGAAGTTGACTGCTTTTGCGTTGCTTCTTTGTTCTTTGGTGACTTCGTCGATTGGGGTTTTGAATACTTTGGAGGCTGCTTGTTTGTGGATGTCTTGGTTATTTTGGAAGGCTTCTATCATGTGTTTGTCGTTTGACATATCGGCTAATACTCGTAGTTCGATTTGGGAGTAGTCGGCGTCAATGAAGATGTTTCCTTCTTCTGGTTCGAATATTTTTCTTACTTGTTTTCCTAGTTCAAATCGTGTTGGGATGTTTTGTAGGTTTGGTTCGGTTGAACTGATTCTTCCTGTTGCTGTTATGGTTTGGTGGAAGAAGGAGTGGATTCGTTTGGTGACTGGATTGATGTATGGTTTTAGTCCTTCTACATAAGTGGAGTTTAGTTTCATGAGTTGGCGATAGTCTAGTAGTTCTTGGATGATTGGATCTTCTTGTTTTAATTTTTCTAAGACGTCTACATCGGTTGAATATCCGCTTTTAGTTTTTCTTCCTACTGGTAATTTCATTTTTTCAAAAAGGATTTCTCCTAGTTGTTTGGTTGAGTTGATATTGAATTCTTCTCCTGCCATTTCGTATATAATTTTTGTTTTTTGTTCTAGCTGTTTGGTTAGTTCTTCACCAAATTTCGTTAATTCCTCTTGATTGGCATGTATTCCGTTCCATTGCATATCAGCAAGTACCGTTACGGTTGGCATTTCTATGGTTTCAAAAAGGGATAAGCTTTGGCTTTCTTCTAATTCTTGGGTTAGTATTTGGTTTAGTTTGGCAATTAGGTAAGAGAAGTAGGTGTTTTCTTGAATTTCTTTATTTTTTTCATTTTCTTGACTGTTTTGCTCTTTTTGCTTTTCTTCTTCTACCTTTTTTTCTTCCATTTGGTCAAATAAGTTAATTTGCCTTTCTTGTTGTAGTTCTTTTGTGTTTTGCTCTTCTATTTCTAAATATCTGTCAGCTAATTCTATTAGGCTTAGTTTGTGTACGGTTGGGTCTAGTAAGTATCCTGCTATTTTGGCGTCAAATATTAACCCTTGCAAGGTAATTCCTACTTGTTTTAATAAAATGTAGGTTTTACTTAAGTGGAAACCAATTTTGCTAATGCTAGCATCTTCTAAGATTTCTTTTAACTCTCCGATATCTTTTTCGTTGACAAATAGTTGATAATAGGCTTTATTTTCTTTATTGTTGTAGATACTAATTGAAGTAATTCGTTCGGAAATAATTTTTGCTGGGTTATTTTGTGCGTTTTCTTCTGGGATACTGGATAGATAGAAGATCATTTCTTTTTGTTCTTTAATTAAGTTTATGATTTCAGTTAGTGTTTTATCTTCTATTTGGTATAATTCTTTTTCTTGGTTTGGTTTATTGTTATTTTCTTCACCTTTCTCATTTCCTTCTTGGCCTATTCCTTTATTTTCGGCTAAATGAAATCGTTCGATATAGCGTTTAAAATTTAATTCTTTAAACATTTCGTATACCTTTTGCTTGTCCCATTCTTCTACTTTGAATTGTTCTAAGGTATCTTCTATGGGTACTTCCAAATTGATGGTTCCGAGGGTTCGGGAAAGTTCGGCTAATTCTTGGTTATTTTCTAGATTTTCTTTTTGCTTTCCTTTTACTTCTGCTTCTCCTTTGGCTAATAAGTCATATAGGTTTTGGATCGAACCATATTTTTGGATTAGGGAAAGGGCAGTTTTTTCTCCGATTCCTGGTACTCCTGGAATATTGTCTGAACTGTCCCCTTGTAATCCTTTTACTTCGATGAGTTGTTTGGGTTCTAGTCCATAGGTTTCCTTTATTTTATTTCGGTCAAAACAATCGGTTTCTGTTTTCCCTCCTTTTGTGCGTGGAATACGAATGGTAACTTGATCAGTTGCTAATTGGAAGGTATCACGATCTCCGGAAAGAATGATCACTTCTAACCCTTGTTTTTCTCCATAGCAAGAAAGTGTCCCTAATACATCGTCTGCTTCATAACCTTCTTTTTCTATGATATCTATGTTCATGGCTCTTAATATTTCTTTGATCACTGGCATTTGCTCTGCTAGTTCATCTGGCATACCTTTTCTCGTTGCTTTATATCCTTCATACATTTTGTGCCTTGCTGTTGGTGCTTTTAGGTCAAAGGCTACTGCCATATAGTCTGGGTTTTCGTCTTCGATTAATTTGAATAGAATGGCTAGAAAACCATAGACGGCATTGGTGTATTTTCCGTCTTTTGTCATTAACATTTTACTTCCCATGATGCCATAGAAGGCACGGTTCATGATGCTGTTTCCATCGATTAATACTAATTTTTTCACTACTTTCCTCCTTTGTCCTTTTGGGGACGTTTCTGTTTGGGACATTTCGCTATTTGTCTAGCTGCTGATTCGACCTTTTGGATATTTCTTCTGCTCTTTAAAAATGGTTTTATTACAGTTATTTATGGTTTGTTTTTCTTTGCTAATTCTTCTATTTTATAGGTGTTGTACCCTTCATAATGATAACTTGCCTCTATTCCCTTCATATATATTTCTCTATCATTTATTTTGTCTGTTAATGCTTTTTTTAGAAGAATTTTAATTTCAGTACTTTTTATGGGACTTCTTTCCATGGCTAGTAAATAGTCTTCTTTATCTACCTTGCTCCAATCGATTACTTTGCCAATTTCTTTTTTTAGGATCCTGTCTAGCCATATTCTTGAACTTCTCCCATTTCCTTCTCTAAATGGATGGGCTATATTCATTTCAATATATTTATCGATAATTTCGTCAAAGTTAGCTTGTGGCATTTTATCTATTTGTTTTAATGCTTCTTGTAAATACATTGCTGATGCAAATCTAAAGTTACTTTTGGATATGTTTTCTGTTCTTATTTTTCCCGCAAATTCGTATATTTCTTCAAATAAGTAGTGATGAATTTTGGATAAGTCACTAAATGTACCTATTTCTGTTTCTTCTAATTTTTGCGTTTGGAATAGGTTTATTGCCTTTAATTTTGTTATTTTTTCTTCTTTCTTGGCTAGTTCTCTTTCATCTTTTATTCCTAGTTTATTCTTTAACATCTTTTCCCTTCTTCCCTTTTTTACTCATTACTTTCATTTTTGCTTTTATTGTGCTCAATGTAATAATTATAACACTCAATACTATTGGGATGGATAAGTTTATTTCTTTCTAGAAGTCGACCCATTACCCATTTTTGAATTTCAACGATTCCTTGATCAATATCTTTTTTGATGATATCCACATAATGGTGAGAGCAATATTCTCTGGTTTCTTCTGTAGCATCTGCTAGATAGATTATTTTTTCTAGTAGGCTCATTTCCGCTCTTCCTGTTGTGTGATAGGCTATGGCATTGGCCATGTCGTTGGTGAAATGGTATTCGTTTTTCATTAGGTATGCTCCTATTTTGGCATGGATTAGGTCTTTATTCCTTGTTTCGATTTCGTCTAATTCAATATTGTACTTATCTGTAATTTGTTGTATCTCTTCGTTTGTTAGTTCTTTGGCCATGTCGTGGGCTATGGCTACTATTTTTACTTTTTCTGGTTCTACGTGATATACTCCGTGCATATTCGATTGCTCTTTTGACAACTGCTAGGGAATGGTTGAACCTTTTTTCTGAGAGGTTGTTTTTTACTTCATTGTATAGTTTTTCATACTCTATCATATTATTCACACCTTTTGTAATTATTTTTTTATCATGGTACTATCATTTTTTGTCTGTTTGCCATATTCTAAATTGCGTACCACGAATTGATTTCACGCGATATCCGACTGATATAATTAAGTCTAAATTATAGAATTTTGTTTTATATTTTTTGCCATCTTTTGCAGTTAGTAAGGAATCCTTACTAACTGCTTTTTCTTCCAACTCTCCTTCTGCAAAAATATTTTTTATATGTATTGTAATATTATTTCTAGTTGTATTGAAAAGTTCTGCCATAGCATTTTGTGTAAGCCAAACATTTTGGTCTTCTAATCTTACTTCTATTTTAACTTGTCCATCATCTGATGTATATATTATAATTTTATTACTTTCTTAATTAGTAATTTCATTTTCCATCGAATATCTCCTCTTAAGATTGTTTACTTTAGTAGACATTTTTTTAATTCAGCTTCTACAGTTTTCCTCTTAAAGAACTATTAAATTTTTATACTTCAAAAATAGAAGCCTTTCACTTAACATTAAGCATTCAAATTAGTCTAATTAATTCGTCTCTGCACTAGAAAAACAATTTCATTATTATGATAAATTTCATGAAGTTGTTTTATTCTATTTATATTTCAATCACTAAAATCTTTTTATTTTATTAAACTATTATTTTTTCTGCTTTTACAATATCTTTTGCTTTGATATTTGTTAATATATGACTTTCCGAGAAAATATGTTTATCCTTTAAAAGTATTAATTTTTCTTACATACATTTAATTATTTCAATTAAAAGCCTTATCTATATCAATTTTAAATTCTATTGCATATGCTTCTCCTATTTTTGCAATATTTTTAGCATAGAAGTCTTCTAATTCCATAGCTATAAAAATATCTTCTAGCAATTCACCACCATATTTATTTAGCATCCAAAGACCATTTTCCATTGTTATATCAGTTAAACTAGTAACAACAAAATGTAGTCTACTATACTTATCTTCTTTTTCGATTTTTTCTATTAGTTTTTTTTGTACATTATAAAACGTTTTTTCAGGTATCATACTGTAAATTGGTTTTTATATTATTTCTATTAGTTCTTCATTTAAATCTACTATCTCATTGTGACATTTTATCAATTTGCTTCAAAGCTTCTTCTTCCGCAAGTTCATTTGGGCATCTATTCCTAATTTATTTTTTAATACCATATTTTTCTCCTTTATCTTTCTAATGTTTGATCATAATCAAATTCTACCAACTTATTCATCTCAAAATTCTCTCAATTTATTACACAATTCTTTTAGTTCTAAAATATCATCTAACTCTATTTTATTTTTTTCTTCAGTCAATTCATAAATATAGTTAATATCTAACATTATATTGTATATTTCTTTATTTTTCATTCGATAAACTTCCATTGCATCATAAAAATTCATTTTATTAAAATCTTTTATATAATTTTTCTTTATTATCTCTATATTTAAAATCATTATTATAGTAGCCAAAGCTTTTAAAGCTTTTTTATATTCATGATTATTTATAGCATATTCTATTCTTTCCATTTTTTTCCTATAATCTATCATCTTTCCTCTCTCTCCAAGTCTTTATACAATTTTCTAATATCATCTGCTTGGTTTAAAATTTCTGTGGGTTTATTTCCCTTTATCAATATATTCTCTGGCAAATCTCTAATCGCATTTGTCAATTCTGGATCAATAATATGTATTGATATATAAATATTATCAACATTTCTGTCTGTTCTTTTATGATATTCATATAATTTTTTATTTGAATACGGAGTTATGTTGATACTTAATGCTATATGTCCAGTTTTTTCATCTTTTCCCCACCCAAATTCATAACGAGAAGTTTCTTTTAATCCATCTATAATATATTTAGTAAATAGTGATTTTAATGCATATGATTTCTTTGCAATTCTATTTCCCTGATTTAAGTCCATCTTTCTTCTTCGTGTATTTGTTTTAAATTGATGTGCTATTCTGTTTGCTATATACGCACCATAAACATATGAAATAACTTCTTCTTCATCTTTCATTAAGCATGTTATATTATCTCTCTTTAATCTATCCTCTTCATTTTTTGTTTCTGTCTCATTTAACCCTAACACCATATTATTTCTAAATCTTCTTTTGTCTCTTTCATCACATTGATCTTCTACTATTTGTCTATAATAGCCATATAACTCATTTACGATTTCCATTAATTTTTCTTTTTTAATCCCTTCAAAATCATATTGTAGAAAATAATTTAATGCTTCTTCTAGTTTTTTATTAAAAACTTCTTTTTTCATCAAAATTCCTCCTACTTCTACTTATCAAAATTTATTGTTTTAATATCATTCTCAATTTCAATTTAGTTTTATCTTATTGTAGCATAACTAGCGTTCCTCCTCTGAGTACACTATTTATCGACACATAGGAAATTGCTTATATATGTTGATTTTTCAATAAAAAACATTACTTTTATTATATTAAAAAAATAATATTTTTTACGAAACTAATTATTTTTTAACTTTTTCGCTTCAATCAATAATTTATCAAAATCTGATATTATTTTTTGTGTCTTATTAAATTCATTATACTCTTTTTCAGCTTTTTCTTCAGCCATTTTTCTAGAAATTTTTCCATTATCTTTTAGAATATCATATTTTCTAAATTCTAAAAATTCATTAACACTTTTTGAAAATTCTTCCATAGTAAAGGTATTTTCTCTTTCTACTAAATCTTCTAACATCAAAATATCCTGTCACTGCTCTTTCTAATCTTTTTATTTGCTTTTCTTCTAAATAATTTTTAGCAATCATTACATCAGATTTTAATATTCTTCCATCTGGAGAATTTTTCCAAGTCGTTAATCCCATATTCTCTTTGGTATGATCTGCTTTTTGATATATAATTTCCGCTGCTGTACTTCCTGTAATTGCAAAGTGGAATTTATTTTGAATCATTGCATAAAATTGATGTGTTATTTCTGAATTTTTATCATAATCAATACTGCATTCTGCAAATATGTCTGTTATCTGTTGCCATATTCTACGTTCACTTGTCCTAATTGAACGAATGCGTTCTAAAAGTTCTTTAAAATAATCTTTTCCAAATTTAGGTCCATTTTTTAATAATTCATCATTTAATACAAAACCTTTTTTTATGTATTCTTTCAATGTGTTTGTAGCCCAAATTCTAAAATTTGTTGCTTCTTTAGAATTTACTCTGTACCCAACAGCTATTATTGCATCTAGACTATAAAAAGATAATTCTCTTGAAACACTTCTACCGCCTTCATTTTGAACTGTTCTAATTTTTCGAATAGTTCGTTTTTCTTCTAATTCATGACTTTCAAAAATTTCTTTTAAATGATAATTTATCGTATTTACTTCAACATTAAATAATTTAGACATAGACTTTTGAGTTAACCAAAAATCTTCTTCATCATATAGAACTTCTACTGATATATTTTCATTATTCTTGCTCTGATAGATAATTAAGTCTTTCAATTTTTCTATATTGTTCAAAAAAATCACCTTTCTTTTAATAAGATTATATTCCATAAATAAGAATATTAATTAATAGTCACTTCTTCTTTTTGTTTTAATGTTTTATCACTTTCAGTTTTACTAATTATTCTAAACTAATCTCTTCAAAATTGTGTGTCGATAAATTGCTTGCTTCTGGATTTAAAACTCACACAAATCCTCTGTTGGTTTCTAGTTTTTGCGTCGTAAATACCTTTCTTCCTCTGAAAAAACGCATCCACAATACTTTTGGCGATACAATCCCAATTCTCTTGCTTTATCTTGCCCTTGCCTAAACCCTACACGAAAGTCACGATAAAGAAAAGGAATTTCGTATTTTTCCGCTACTTGGCCCGCCACTTTGATAATAGCTTCATGGTTTTGATAAGGGCTAACTAGTAATGTAGTAGTAAATGCTTCATATCCTTTTTCTTTAGCATATTTAGCCGTTTGTTCTAGTCTTACTGGATAGCAATAGTTTTGGCAACGATGGTTTAACTCTTGTATGGTATTTTGGCAAAATTCCCTTAATCCATAGTTTTCCTCGAATATGCTTTGTATTCCTATCAATTTTGTATATTCTTTTAAGGTATCTCTTCTCATTTTATATTCTTGATAAGGGTGAATGTTGGGATTAAACCAGTACACAGTTGGCTCAATTCCTTCTTCTCTTAAGCTATCTATACAATAAATACTACAGGGAGCACAACAGGTGTGCATTAATAACTTCATTTTTTTCCTTCTTCTCCTTTTTATGTTTAATTTTTTTCTATTATGGTATATTTTTTAAACTCTTTTTTGATGACATTTTCTCGTTCTATCTTTTTTGCTTCTTGGTTACTTAGCAAAAATAAACTTCCCTCTTCTGCTTGGTTAATGGTTTCATCATCTATTTCTTCTATATGATACTCTCCAAATGAAATTACTTGTCTAAATTCTGCTTTTGGGTTAGCATATGTGACCGTTTTGACAAATTCATCTGTATTATATTGAGTATAAAATAGTACATAGATATATGGTTCTTTTATGGTACTGGTGATGTATATTGGTCTATTCCTCTTTTCTGCTTGTTCTTTCACATACGCTAGTGGTTCTTGCAGGTTTTGTTCAAACGTGTAATATTCATCTGCATTTTCGTGTGAATAGTCCACCATAAAGAATCCAAACGAAATCAAATACATTATCGTTATTCCTACAGGAATGATTTTATTTTTGTTAGGAATCGCTTCTTCTATGCCTCGTACGGTATAATAAATAATAGGGATCATAATTATATTTAAGCGGTTAATATTGGGTTCACAAATAAAGGTAAGTAATATTCCTATGATAAACCATAAATGGATTAAATATTCATAGGGTCTTTTATTTTTTCTTCGTAAGCTGGTTACTAATCCAATGATGGTAAAAACACTAGAAAATAGATAAATTGTTCCATACGGCTTTATCGCATTCCATGGTAAATGGTCATTTTGGGCAATGAGTACTTTCATGCTTTCGGTAAAATTGTGTAGGCTTTGTGTTAAGAAATCAGTTGAAAACACAGAAGTTATCTCTTGAAAACGGTTGACTTCTAGTTTAGGAATGGTAATTCCCAATATTTCTATTTGTGGTAGGTGAAATGTATTAATAATCACAAATAAAATCATCGGTAAAGTGACTAAACTGATTGTTCCTAGTGCTAGCCAAAAGTCTTTTAGCTTTATCTTCTTTTGTTTAACAAGTATCATTAAAGTAGGAATCACAAACAATGGTAAGAAAAAATACGAAGTTCCATAACTATAAGCTGACAATCCCATGAGAACAAAACTACCATAGAAAAAACCTTTTTTATTTTCTGTAATTCCTTTGACTAGAAAATAAACTCCCCATAAAATCAAGTCAGGAAACAGATTGGACTCTAGCCCCCATCTACTTTTCATGATATGCCAAGGACAAATACTGAAAAAAAACAAGCCAATGATCGCTATTTTCTGGTTTCCTATTCTTTTCAATAATTGGTAAAACATCCATAAACTGATGCACCCTACTATTGCCATAGGTAATCGAATGGTAAGTTCACTAAGCCCCAAAAAAGCAATAAAAGGAATTAATAAATAGGTATAAAGTGCATTTTGCCCACTTCCCCAAGCTTGTAAAAAAACAGGAAAAGAATTGCCATTACGATCCATACCAAAACGAAGAAGAGAAAAAGCCTCATATCCACTAGACGCTTCATCCACATTTAGAGCATTAGGATATGACCCTAACCCTAAGAAACGTGCTAATGCTCCTATTAGTAAAAGGAGAATAACAACTAGTGTGATGATTTGGTTTTTCGTTAGTTTTTCTTTTCCATTTTCCATGCTAATCTCCTTTTTTCGTTTTGGGGACGGTTCTCAAAACGAAGTTTTTTTCGTTTTTGGGACACGTCTTACCGTTTGCTATTATCTATTTTTATTTTTTCTTAATGGAGTTTTTCCGTTTAAATCAATGGTTCCCATTTCTTGGTCTTTTCTATCTTTCTTAATAGACCTGTCCCTAAAAGGAAAATTTTTTCGTTTTAGGAACCGTCCCCAGAAGGAAGAAATTCTTCATAAAACGATATTTCTCCCGTTTTAATGAAATTGTTTCTTACATACTGAATAACTTCCATTGGTGTTTGCCAATTTTGTCGCCAGTCTGGATGACGAATGAGAAATAGGTTGTTAGGGTCTTGCTGTAGTTCTTGGATTTGTTTGATTATTCCTTGTTCTCCTTCTTTTCCTAAGTTTCCTTTTAAGAACATATCAAAGTTTTTGTGATAGTGGTTTAATGGGATTTGGTAAATTGCTGCTTCTGCATCTAGGATATACACTGTTTTTCCTTGCTTGTTTTTTTCGGTGATGTATTGGTCTATTTCATTAATTCTTTGCTTTAAATAGTCTTTTATTTCGATTTCTTGGTAGTGAGCGATTGTTTCGTTTTTTTCTAAGGTATCGTATTTCCTTAGGTTGGTTATGCCTTTACTTGCTATCCAGCCATAGATTCCTAAAAATAGCAATAATGTGATGATTTTATAGGTTCTTTTTAGGTGTAGTTTGGGGAATTTGATGATTAATTTTTGTAGGACATATTTTCCAAAGCTTCCTAAAATAGCTATATCGGCTAGAATAAAAATTGTGCTTCCAATGATAAAATGTATTTCGTCTGAGATAGGATAGATCATAATAATCATGGCTAGTCCATATCCTAGCATACTTAGCCAATTGTTTCTTTCTTGGTGTTTTTTTCTTGTGATTATACTTGTTATTAATAGAATAAGCCATGAGATTGGTACTAATCTAGCTAGTATTTTTATTTCTGTTTTGTCGCTTTCTAATAATCGTTCATATGGGATTTGATTGGTAAATGTTGATATTCCTTGTATAGAGTAGGAAATAAAGTCAGGTAAAGATTGTGTGATGATTAAATATCCTAGTAATCCTATCATGGGAATCGCCATTCCTATTATGCGATAGGCTGTTATTTTCCCATATGCTTTTAAGTCTTCTTTTTTTCGTATTTCTAGCAGAGGTAGTAGTAAGGTAATTAAGCAAATGGTAAGTCCTGTTGTTTGCTTAATTCCTATCGCTATTCCCGCTAATAACCCCATTCCTATTTGTTTATTCTTCTGGAGAGTGATTTCTTGTATGGATTGTTGTTTTTGATTTTGGTTTATCGTAATCAGCAACAATAGGAGAGCGATAAAAAGATTGGCAAAGTTATAGTCTAAACAGAAAAATTCATGAAGTAAATACCCTATTCCTGCTGTTGCTATTAAACTGATATTGGTTTCGTGCCAAATGTGCTGAAATATACGGTAAAGTAAATAGCAAATTCCTGCTCCTAATAAAGCTGCTAACACTCTCATGGTAATCACTTGATTGGCTATCCCGTGCAAAAAAAGAGAATTTATCATGGGTAAAAATGGAGTGGTGATCATGCTAACTTCTCGGTAAGGTGTTAAGCCTGAGGCAATTGCTCTGGCTGTATTATAATTCCATATTTCATCTAAATCTTCAATTGGTTTGATGAGTAATAATGATAATATCATCACAAATAAGAAAGCAAATATGGCTATTTTTTTTGCTTTGTTCCTCATATTTATATCCTTTCCCTTAGGGGACGCCCTTTTCTTCCCTATGCTTTTTTTCCCTATTGATTTACTGCTGAATATTACTGCTATTGTTAAAACAGGGAAATTTTGGATAGGGAAATTAAGGGCGTCCCCTTTTTTTCCCTAGTTCCCTAGTTCCTTCTCCCTGAGTCCCCTAAATAAGGGTACCCTAAATGATGATACGCTGGTGGTAAAACCATTCTTCCTCTTAGTGTTCTAGCAATGAATCCAATTTGGATTAGGTATGGTTCATAGACATCTTCTATAGTGTCTAATTCTTCTCCTATGGTTGCTGCTAATGCTTCTATTCCTACTGGCTTTCCGGCATATTGGGTGATCATGGTGTCTAGGAGTTTTCGGTCGATATCATCTAGACCTAATTCGTCTATTTCTAGTTTGTTTAATGCGTGTTTGGCTATTTTTAGATCGATTGTTCCATTTCCGATGACTGATGCGTAGTCTCTTACTCGTTTTAGTAGTCGGTTGGCTATTCTTGGTGTTCCTCTTGATCTTCGTGCCATTTCTATGGCTGCTTCTTCTTGTATTTCTACGTCTAAGATATGGCTTGATCGTTTGATGATTTTGGTTAAATCTTCTTCATTATAGAGTTCTAGTCGATCAACTATGCCAAATCGGTCTCTTAATGGTGTGGTTAATGATCCTGCTTTTGTGGTCGCTCCAATTAAAGTGAATTTGGGTAGATCTAAGCGAATTGATCTCGCACTTGGTCCTTTTCCGATCATAATATCTAGTGTGTAATCTTCTAAGGCCGGATAGAGAATTTCTTCTACGCTTTTGCTTAAGCGGTGTATTTCATCGATGAAAAGGACGTCATATTCGCATAAATTTGTTAGAATAGAGGCTAAGTCACCTGGTTTTTCTATGGCTGGTCCGGAAGTAATTTTGATATTGGATTGCATTTCGTTAGCAATGATATTGGAGAGAGTTGTTTTTCCTAATCCCGGTGGTCCATAAAGGAGAACATGATCTAGTGGTTCTCCTCTTTTTTTCGCTGCTTCAATATATATTTTCATGTGTTCTTTTATTTTGTCTTGCCCTATATATTCTTCTAATGTTTTCGGACGCAATGAATTTTCTAAGCGTTCTTCTCCTTGATTTTCTAGTTCTGGATTGATGATTCTTTCTTCTTCCATGCCTGACATCCTTTCTTATTTTCCTTTTATTGTGCTAGCAGGTTATGAATATTGGTTGATAAAGAAATGGCTAATTCTTCTTTCATGTTTTGTACTCTTTGGATTAATTTTTGTTTTTGGTCTTCTGCACAATTTTCTTCGTCAATGATTTCTCCTGTTGATCGCTTGTACCAAACTTCGTCAAAATAACTATCTTCTGCAATAATTCTTTCGTTGTTTAAAGAAACGTAATCTTTGGTTCCAAAAAAACTAGTTCCTAATGAGATTCCGTCTGATAGACCAAAAAGAATAGAGAAAGTTGGTTTAATATCTAGTTTACTAATTGGTTTATTGATTTTTAGTGGCTCTATTCCCGGAATTCTCATGCCAGCAGCTACTCGTGTATAGGTTAGTTTTCGGTCAATTTCCTTTATTTCTCCATGACGTTCTTGTAGAAAGTCTTCTAATTCTTCGTTAACCATAGGTAGCCCATTATGATCCCCAAAAACTAAAATGACCGTGTCTTCGTATAAATTTTCTTGTTTTAATTTTTCTAATAATACACCAAAGGCATAGTCTGCATAGTTTACCGCTTCTAGATAATGACCAAAATATGTGTCTTGGTATTTTCCTACATCAATGGAAATTTTGCTTCTGTCTTGCAGACCTTCTAAGCCAAACCCTGTGTGCGAAGAGGCAGCTACAATAAATTGAAAAATCGGTTTATCTTGTGTTTGCCTCGTTTTTAGTTTTTGTACAGCCTGAATATATAGTAGTTCATCGGATAGATAGCCATTTACCATTTCTGATGTGTCTTCAAATTGATCAATAAAGTCGATATGATCTACCGGCAAACGTTTATACACATTATTTCGATTCCAGAAAGATCCGGACATTTCCGTGCATATATCCTGTTTGGTAACCAGCTTCATGGAACATAGCAAAAATATCATCATAGTGATTTCCATCATAGCGGCTAAATGACATTCCATTTTCCATAGGATAGAAAGAGGTTATTGTTGAAAATTCTGAATCTGCGGTAGATGAGTAACTTTGCATGTGCATATCTGTAAATTCAATATTTTCTGTTAAAAAGCGGTTCAAGTTTGGTGTGATTTCTTGCCCATCAATGGTTTGGTGCAAAACAAATTCTTGAAATGATTCTAATTGTACAATGATGGCATTTTTATTTTTGGCTATTCCTTCTAACCCCTCTATTACCTGATCTCCGTAATTTTGTTCATACCTTTCTTTTAGCGGTTCATAAATAGCTAGCATTTCTTGTTTTGTCTTAAATGGTGCTTGTTTTTTACTATTGATCATACTTTCTATATCTAGCAGATGGTATCCAAAAATGGTTGCTTCTCTAATTTGTAGGTCTTTATTATATGATTTATCGATTCCCTTTTCCCCATAATGTACACAGGTGGCAACAAATAAAATACTTCCTATTATGCCAAATAGGATTTTTCCTAGTCTTTGTTTCTTTGATTTTTTTGGTTTTTGGCTAATGGAGATTACTTTTCCTAGGATTAATCCAATGACAATTAAGATATCGATCATATAGATCAGTTGATTTACCTGTAGTAACATAGGAAGAGTTCCCATGATTTCTTCTCCATATTGTAAGTTGGTAATTTGGGAAACGGATAATACATTATTGGAGTATTGATAATATAACCCATCACCCCATAAAATCAGACTTAAGACAGCATCTAATCCTAATGTTGTTAAAATTCTAGCACGATTTGGTAACATTGCTAGAAAGCAGGTAAGAGTAGTTAAAATAATAGTCGTTCCTATCATTGTTTCCATAGCTAGACCTTCTGTACTTGCTATAGTTTGTGTATAAAAAAATACTGTTTTTATGAGTAGCCCTATTCCTATTACTATCGGAAAAGCGATAGAATTCAATCCTTTTTGCAGAATTCTTTTGCTATTTTGATTTTGTGTTAAAGCTACTTTTTCTTTATTTTTTGATTTTGTTTCTTTTTCTTGATGGTTAGTCTTTTCTTGGTTTTGATTTGTGGTATTATCGTTAATGTTCATTTGGTTCTCCTTATTTTGCTACTTTTTACTTCTTTTCTTTTGTCATTTGAGAATCAATAAAATCTTCAATAAGCGATAACATTTTTTGATTGCCCGCTTGATATGGTTTAGGTTTAAAGGTAGTTAATCTTTCCCATGCTTTTGGTAATTCTTCTACTCCTGAAACACCAATGATATACCCTTTTTCTTCAAACTCTTTGATGATCTCTTGTTGATGATTATTTACGTGTTCACCATATTCGTGCTTGCGAGGTACAGCAATTACCTTTTTTCCCTGTTTTAATGAAGAAACAATTGATCCTACCCCTCCATGAGTAATGATTAAACTTGCTTCCTTTTGGTAATTTTCTAATTCATTTCTAGGGATCATATCAAATATTTCCATATTCTTTGATTCATATTTTGTGTATCCTGCTTGTACAATTACTTCTTCCTGAATGACTTCTTTTTCAATTAATTCATCTATTTTTTCTAATAAACGATGAAAACTATTATTTTGAGTTCCTAACATTACAAAAATCATGAATAGATTGTCCCTCCATATACTGCTTTGGGGTAAATGGTTAACATTTCTTCCCATTGCACGATAAATAAATCAGCAATTGGGTATAATAATCTTCCTGTTGCTGTTTTTTGATTAGTATTGGCATAGGTTTCGATATAGATAATTTTGCTTCCCAATAGTTTTCCTAATAAGCACATTGGCCCAGCTGTGTGAGTTCCTGTGGTTACGATTACTTTAGGTCTAATCTTAAAATAATAATACACTGTTTGACAACATAAAAGAAAATACTTAACTAAATAAGACAAAAGTTTAGCTCTTGTACCATAGGGCAAAAATGATAATTTATCTCCGTATATCTCTTTTAGACTTTCGTTTGCTTTATCTTTTTCGGTGATGATGTGATAATCGTATTTTTCAAATAGTGGTTTTAGTTCTAATAATTCGCTTAAGTGCCCTCCTGTGCTGGAGATGAATAATACTTTTTTTCTCATTTCCTTTTTGTATCCTCTCTTGATTTTGCTAAGGTTATTATATCTTTTTTTGGGAGTAATGTCTAGTGTTTGAGGTATTTTTTGTTTTGAGAGAGAATGTTTTTATGGGAAGTTTCTTTTTCGTTTTTTAGATAAATCTGTCGACCTTTAATAATGTAAAAAATTGGGGAGTACGACAGATGCTGAAAAGCTAGTCATATTAACTTTTTTGAAAATGTTATTGATTTTATGATAATTTGTGGTATGATTGGTATAGATCGACAGAATGGAAGAAGAAAATATAGAAAAATGGTGGGGTTGTTGGGCTACCTGTTATTATTTAAATATATTAGAATATAAAGTTATAATTTTTTACGAATTTATATTTTCTGTTTTGTTATTATTTAAATATATTAGAATATAAAGACTGTTAAATTGTTTGGCAATTCTGCTATGTTTGTACGTTATTATTTAAATATATTAGAATATAAAGGTCGACTTGGTTTCTTGTATATTGTTAAAATGTTAAGTTATTATTTAAATATATTAGAATATAAAGTGGAATTAATCAATTCTTTTTAAGTTTAGTAGCACAGTTATTGTTTAAATATATTAGAATGTAAATATGGTTATGGAAATGCTCCGAGCAGGAGATGTAAATGTTATTATTTAAATATATTAGAGGTTAGTTCTGGCTTTTTTGTGCTGGAGTTAACCTCTTAGTTTTTAAGTTATTGATTATTCATATAGAAAAAATTTTTCTATATGCTATGACCCTTTTGGCTCCTATTTTTTCATTTTTATTTTATTGTATTTATTTTTCCCCTTTTACATAGTATAATAAGAGAAAAAATAGGAGGTTAAAAAATGAATTTATGGAAAGAAATATCAGCTAATGATTTAACAATAAATCCCTTTAATCAAATTGGAAAAGATTGGATGTTAGTTACTGCTGGTGATGAAGAAAAAATAAATACCATGACTGCTTCTTGGGGAAGTTTAGGGATTATGTGGGGAAAGCCTGTGGCTTTTACTTTTATTCGTCCTCAGCGTTATACTAAGGAGTTTATCGATTCTCATGATACTTTTTCCCTTTGTTTTTTTGATGAGTCTTATCGTAAAACTTTGTCTTATTTAGGTACTGTTTCAGGTAGAGATGAAGATAAGGTGAAAAATTCCAGTTTGACACCTTGTTTTATGGAGGGAACACCTTGTTTTGAAGAGGCTAATTTAGTTGTTATTGCCCAAAAATTATATGTTCAAGATATGCTACCTGATTGTTTTATTGATTCTTCTCTTGATGATCAGTGGTATAGCGAAAAAGATTATCATACGATGTATGTTTCTGAAATTAAAAAAATATTTATTCGTTCTTAAGTGATAAATTAAAATGATTTTATTTTATTTCTAAAAAGAACTCATCGTAAAGTACTTACTCATTTAGTAGCTACTAAATAAGTGATACTTCACAATGAGTTTCTTTTTTGGTTATCCAAACAACCCACGTTTTTTTACTGGTGGTTGTTCATTCATCGTTTTTGCTAATTGAACCAATAATTCTCTTTGTTCTTTACTTAATCGTTTTGGTGTTTGTACAGTGACGGTGAAAATGAAATCTCCTTGTGCAGAAGAGTTAACCATTTTAAATCCTTTATTACGAATAGTGAATTTAGTGCCTGTTTGTGTTCCTTCTGGTATTTTATACGTTTCTTTACTTCCATCTACCATAGGAATTTCTAGGTCTGCTCCTAATGTTGCTTGAGTGATGGTGATTGGCACTTCGCATAGAACATTATTTCCTTTTCTGGTATATATACTATGGCGTTTGATTCTTACGGTGATGTATAGGTCTCCGTTTGGTCCACCTTTTTCTCCGGGGTCTCCTTCGTTACGTAGGACTACTGTTTGATTGTCGTCAATTCCTGCTGGTATTTTTACTTTGATTTTTGGTTGTTTTCGAATGGTTCCTTTTCCTCGGCAGGTTTCACAAGGTTCTTGTATGATCTCTCCTGTTCCATGGCAGGTAGAACAGGTTCTTGTTGTTTGAACTTGCCCTAAAATGGTGTTTTGTACTTGCCTTACTTGACCAGAACCTTGACATTCAGGGCATTTGATTGGATTGGTCCCTGGTTTTGCTCCTGTTCCTTGGCAAGTTGTACAGGTTTCGTTTCTTGTGATAACAATTTCTTTTTCGATTCCTAAATAGGCTTCTTCAAAGGAAATGTCTATATTTAGGTTTAAGTCTGCTCCTTTTCTTGGTCCATTTGGTTTTCTCGATTGCCTTCCTCCAAAGCCTCCTCCAAAGAATGAGGAGAAGATGTCTCCTAAATCGCCAAAGTCACCAAATCCATCAAAACCTGATCCATTATAAGAATAGTATCCGCCCTGTCCACCAAAAGGTCCTCCTGCTCCGCCAAACCCTTGTGGTCCATCTGGTCCAAATTGGTCATACATTTTACGTTTTTGTGGGTCTGATAAGGTTTCGTATGCTTCATTTACTTCTTTGAATTTTTTTTCTGATTCTTCTTTATTGTCAGGATTGGCATCAGGATGATATTTTTTGGCTAATTTTCGATAGGCCTTTTTTAATTCATCATCTGTCGCTGTTTTGCTAACTCCCAATACCTCATAATAATCTCTTTTTCCTGCCATTGATTAACTTCCTCCATTTTATGTAGTAAGTAGGGAAATAAGGGGGACGCCCTTTTCTTCCCTATCCCATAACTTCTTTCTATTGTATTGATTTTTCTATTTTTAAATTAGGAGAAAGAGGGAAATTTTAGATAGGGAAGAAAAGGGCGTCCCCCTTATTTCCCTACCTACCTGTCTTTTTTCTTTTCTCTCTTATTTTTTGTCTCCGTCGTCTTCTACTTTGTAGTCTGCATCGTACACGTTTCCGTTTTCGTCTGTTTTTGGTCCTTCTCCTGTTGCTGCATTTGGATCTACTCCTGCTGCTCCGTTTGGATTTGCATTTTTGTATAGTTGTTCTGACATTTCGTAGAATACTTTGGTTAGTTTTTCGGTTGCTTCTTTGATTTTTTCGGTGTCGTTTGTTTCTAATGCTTTTTTAGTGCTTTCTATTTCTGTTTCTACTTTTGCTTTTTCTTCTGAACTAATTTTGTCTCCTAAGTCGGTTAGTGTTTTTTCGCTGTTGTAGATTAAGCTTTCTGCATTGTTTTTGACTTCGATTTCTTCTTTCTTTTTCTTGTCTTCTGCTGCATGGGCTTCTGCGTCTTTTACAGCTTTTTCAATGTCGTCATCAGTAAGGTTGGTTGATGCTGTGATGGATACGTCTTGGCTATTTCCGGTTGCCATGTCTTTGGCTGATACGTGTACGATTCCGTTAGCATCAATGTCGAAGGTTACTTCGATTTGTGGTACTCCTCTTGGTGCTGCTGGAATTCCTGTTAGTTGGAATCTTCCTAATGTTTTGTTGTAGGCTGCCATTTCTCTTTCTCCTTGTAGAACGTGTACTTCTACTGATGTTTGACCGTCTGCTGCTGTTGAGAAGACTTGTGATTTTTTGGTTGGAATGGTTGTGTTTCTTTCAATTAATTTAGTGAATACTCCACCATAGGTTTCAATTCCTAATGATAGTGGGGTTACGTCTAATAATACTAAGTCTTTTACGTCTCCTGAAAGTACTCCACCTTGAATGGCTGCACCAATGGCAACACATTCATCTGGGTTAATTCCCTTGTCTGGTTCTTTTCCCATGATCTTTTTAACCATTTCTTGTACTGCTGGTACTCTGGTTGATCCACCTACTAGTAATACTTTATGAACGTCATTTGCTGATAGACCTGCATCTTTTAGTGCTTGATTTACTGGTCCTGCTGTTCCTTCTACTAGGTCATGGATTAGTTCTTCAAATTTTGATCTTGTTAAAGTAATGTCTAAGTGTTTTGGTCCTGTGCTATCAGCTGTGATAAATGGTAGGTTAATTTGCGTTTGTTGTACTCCTGATAGTTCAATTTTTGCTTTTTCTGCTGCTTCTTTTAGTCTTTGCATTGCCATTTTGTCTGCTTTTAAATCGATTCCATTTGATTTTTTGAATTCAGCTACTAGGTAGTTGATGATGGCTTCATCAAAGTCATCTCCTCCTAGATGGGTATTTCCACTTGTTGATAATACTTCAAATACTCCGTCTCCAATGTCTAGGATAGATACGTCAAATGTTCCTCCTCCTAAGTCATAGATTAATATTTTTTGGTCTTGCTCTTTGTCCATTCCATAGGCCAAGGCTGCTGCTGTTGGTTCGTTGATGATTCTTAATACTTCTAATCCGGCAATTTTTCCTGCGTCTTTGGTTGCTTGTCTTTGACTATCATTGAAATATGCAGGTACGGTAATAACGGCTTGAGTTACTTTTTGCCCTAAATAGTTTTCTGCATCTGCTTTTAATTTTTGTAAAATCATTGCTGATATTTCTTGAGGAGTAAAGGTATCTCCTTCAATTTTTACTTTGTCTGATGTTCCCATTTTTCTTTTGATAGAAATGATGGTGTTGTCTGGATTGGTTACGGCTTGACGTTTAGCAATTTGTCCTACTAGTCTTTCTCCGTTTTTGTTGAAGGCAACTACTGATGGAGTTGTTCTATTTCCTTCTGCGTTTGGTATAACGACTGCTTCTCCTCCTTCCATAACGGCTACACATGAGTTTGTTGTTCCTAGGTCAATTCCTATAATTTTTCCCATTTTTAATTCCTCCCTTAAATTTTGACTTCTTGAAATGGTGGTATCCATTTCTTTTTTACCCTTTGGGTAAATTTATTTGATTAAAATTAAATAACTGATTTAGTTTTGATTTATTTTATTTTTTATTTTAGCTTGACAATCAAGTTTTCATTGGCATCTTCCCTAATTTGGTCGTTGATTAGGGTAATGGCACTATTGGTTTCCATTTTGTTTTATTTTTTCTTTTAGCTTAACAATTAAATTTTCATTTTGTTTTATTCTTTTTGGTCCTACTTTGCTTTGCCATTCTTCTTTTGTCATTTCGGCTAGTTTTCGGTTGGATAGTTCTTTATACCCTAATTCTTCCCCTAGCCATTCTGGTTGATGAAAATGCTTTGCTGCTTCTTGATCAGGAAATTCCACTTCTGCTGTTAGTAAACCAGTTAGGTAATCGTCATAGAGGTCTATTTCTACTTTTAACTGATTTTCGATTGGTACTACTATTCTGGTTTTTATTATTTTTTGGCTAATTCGATGAGGAATTACCTTTTCATATTCTTCCCTACTGATTTCATTTTCTATTTCGTATTTTTGCCCTAGGGTGTAATCTCCTGTATAGTTAATATCTCCTTTTGTTTTTACGGTATAGATATAGTATGGCTCTTCTTTTTGAGGATATACAGGAGTGATTTTTCTTACACGAATGATGGTTGAAAAATCACGATAAATAAATCCTTGTTCTATTATTTCTGCCTTTTCTATCCTTAAGTTTTCTGGTATTTGGTTTAAGGCGTATTTTCTTTCAATTTCTTGTTTCATTTTTTCTAGCATAGGTTAGTTTTCAAAGCTAAACCTATTTTCCCTTTCCCCTATTAGTAAACTTCGAGATCTTACTAGACTGGATGCTAAAAATTATCTTGATCCCCATTTCCTTGTCTATTTCATTTCATTATCTTCAACGATCATTTTGGTTCTTGGCAAATTTGTTAGCATGACTTAAATAAGGGTTCTTTTCTTTGTCCTTTTAACTAGTTAATCAGCTATGACTGCCATGGAATGTTGACATAGCCATTGAATTAATCCTGCTCTTCGGTTAATTGGCTACGACTACCATGGAATGACGAATGACTTTACTTCCTGTTTTGTATCCTTTACGGTATTCTTGTACGATTTCTTTTTCTCCTTTGGTGTCATCTTGTATGCTACTTACTGCTTCATGTACTTCTGGATCAAAGGTTTCTCCTAAGGCTTTAATTTCTTCTACTCCTTGTGCTTTTAGCACGTCTTGTAATTGTTTTAATACCATTTCTACTCCCTTTTTGTATTCTTCGTCTTTGGTTTCAGCTTTTGCTGCATTTTCTAGGTTGTCTAGTACGGGCAAAATGGTTTCTACTATTTCTGATAGGATAGATCCATATAGGTTTTCTCTTTCTTTTTGACTTCTTTTTTTGTAGTTTTCAAATTCTGCTAAAATTCGTTTGTAACGATCGGTAACGTCGTCTAATTCTTCTTGTTTTGCTTTTAACCTATCTTTTTCTTCTGGCTTGTTTTGTTTTTCTTTTTTGTTTTCTTCTTGTTCGCTGATTTTCTTTTCTTCTTTTTCTTCCATAATTTCTAGCATATGTTAGCCTTTATTGCCAACATATCCTCCTTTCTTAAAATGAGTAACTTTTAAAATTTCACCTAGATTAAATGATGAACTTTATTTTATTGAATGATGAAATTTATTGTTGAGGCTACTCTATATTTTTATTGTTTAATTTATTATTGATATATTTCATGACAGAAATGACTTTCGAATAGTTCATTCGTTTTGGTCCAATAATTCCTATTGTGCCTAAGTCTTTGTCCCCTACTCGGTGTTTAAAAGTGACTATGCTAAAATCTTTTAGTTCTTGTTTCTCGTTTTCTTCTCCAATATAGACATTGATGTCTTCGGCAAACCCGGTATTTAGCATATCGGCTACTAAGTCTTTTTCGTCAATCACGTTGACAAAGTTTTTGGCTACTTCTAGGCTATTAAATTCTGGTAAGTCAAATGATTTGTTGGCTCCTTCTAAATAAATTTGCCTGTCTTGATCTATGGCCTTTTTGATTTGTTCGATGATTGGTTTGATGACTTTTACGCTGTATTTCATTTCGTTAATTAAGTATTCTTCTAGTGGAACATCAATTACGGCAAGCGGTTGCCCTCTTAATTTTTGGTTAAACATATAGCCTATGGTTTCTACTTGCTTGTCTGTGATGTCTTCTTCAAATTTAATGATGGTTTCTTTGATCATTCCATTGTTGGTTAAAATGATAGCCATTAACATTCTTGGCCCTAATAAGACAAATTTCATTTCTTCAATTAGTTGTGCTTCTTTTTCTGGTCCAATGGCTACCGTGGTATAGTGAGTTATTTCTGAAATGGTGGTTGTGGTTATTTTGGTTAGTTCTTCTATTTCGTTTACTTTTGTTTCGAGTTTTTCACTGATGTATTTGATTTCTTCTAGACTGATATTGTCGTCTTTGAGTAATTCATCTACGTAATAGCGATAGCCTTTTTCAGATGGTATTCTTCCACTTGAGGTATGCGTTTTTTCTAAAAATCCCGCTTTTTCTAGGTCTGCCATTTCGTTACGGATGGTTGCACTACTGTAGTTTAGTTCTTCGTGTTCTGTTAGAGCAGTAGAACTAACTGGCTCTGCTGTATTGACGTATTCTTCGACAATAGCTTGTAATACCTTTTTTTTGCGGTTATCTAAGGAATTGTCTTCCATGTTTTTTTCACCTCTTTTAGCACTCTTTTGTTTCGATTGCTAATCTTGTATTATATTATATCCAAAATGAGCAAAAGTCAATACCTTTTGCTCATTTTTTTGTGAATTCTTTGTGAAAATTTTACCATTTACAGCCGTATAAATTGTAGAGTAGTGTAAAAAGGTAAGCCTAGCTAATGGTGATCCTATTAATTTATACCTGACAGTTCCCTAAGACCACGTTAGGCTTAAAACCCGATAACAGGCTTCGGTGTAGAGGGACCTAAAGGTCTTAAAAAGACCCTGCTATGGAAGGTTAAATTAATAGGATCACCATTAGCTAGGCTTACCTTTTTACACGGATAGAATTACAGCAAACGGTAAATAGTAACAGCAATAATTCACATCCACTTTGATTTAGTCCACTTTTGAGGTGGATGCCCTAATAAATGGTAAAGACCTGACCTCCTTAAAGAAAACTCCTTCAATAAGATCAGGCACTTGTAACGAATTTAATGAAAAATATGGAAAATGAGGATTCCAATCGACTGAATGGCAAACAAGTTTAATATATTAGACGTCAATAAATTATTAGTTGCTTCCACCACTCCTAAAATATCGTCTGCTTCTTGCTCTTGATAATGTTTTTGTGCTTCAAAAAAGGTAATTAATTCTGGCAAGCTAGTAGCAAATCCTAATAAAATTCCTAGAAATGTTTGAGAAATGCCAAAAGTATTGGCTAAGTTTTCTAAGGTATTTCCTAGAGCATCTCCAATCACAAATAGAAGTATTCCTGTACCTAATAATGTAATGGTATACAATAATGTCTTTTTGGTGTTTCCTTTTTCCTTTTGCTCTTCTTCTTCGATTTGTTTGGCTAATTTTTCGTCTTCTTTTTTCAGGTATACTTTGTGAACATTTTGGTTGATGATACGAAATAGAAAATAAAGTAAAATGAAAATAGGTACAATACTTAGGTTTAGTTCTATATTAGCCCACATGAATAGGATCGGAATAATAATCGTTATGATGACTAGCCCTATATCGGTTAAAATTGCTTTGTTTTGAAATGCCTTTTTGTTCTTACTCATGAAAACAGAGGCTAAGTATTGAATTAAATTGATGATGTTAGAACTTAAAATATTGTAAATGCTTGCTCCCATTAATCTCCTAAAGCTAGATGCACCAATCGTTAACAATTCAGGAACTGAGGTAGCATATCCTGCAATATCTCCTACTGTTTGTGGCTTTAAGTTTAAGTTTTCTGCTAATTTTCGTAAGGTTTTTACGAGAATGTATTTGGAAATTAGAATGATTAGGGCAGAGTAAACGAAAAATTGAATGATTTCAAAAAACATAATATTTCTCCTTTTGGGTTTAGTTTGTCCATTATTTTCCTTTTTTATTCTAAGTATTTCTTGTTGGTTTCTTATTTTTTAGCTAAAGCAGTAACAAATAGTTATACTACATAAAATGGTAATACTTGTATTTATTTAGTATTACCATTTTATGTTTAAGTATATTTTTTCTTGATTTCTCATTAACCGATGTTTTGCTTTTTCAATTTGTTTTCCTAAAAGTGCAATTCTTAATGCTAGTCCTTGTACTAATTTTTCTGTTCTTTCTTCTGTTATTTCTGTGTATTTTTGAGTATCTATTAGCATTTGTTTATATTCTTCTTGTACTCTATTTAGTTTTTGGTAGGGAATTCTTTCTATTTCTTTTATTTCTCTTAAATAAGTAGAAAATTTTCGTTCTGTATTGGTAAAAAACTTGCCTTCTCCATCTAAAAAGTTGATTTCGCTAGTCAACTTTCTACATTGCATTGATTCTCCTGTATCAAAGATAGGGGTCGTTTTTACCCATTTTAGTGTATCAACATTTCTTATTACCCCGAAATTTCTTAGGTGCCTATCGTCATTCATCATGATATAGTCTAGTATAAGCATATTTTCTACATTTTCTCTTGCATTTGGCACTTCGTGTTTTTCTAATAGGTTAATATAATGTTCTAGGTCACTTACGTTATTATTTTTTTGTTCTGATGAAAAGATGTCTTTTGCGGTGATTATTTCTTCGTTTTCATGAACAAAATTTTCACATTTTGAAATAATTTTATTGTCTGAAATTTCAACAGTATAGTTACAATAATCAAATCCTAGCCTTTTTCCTATGGTAGAGGCTAACCATTCATTGATTGGTTCTTGTCTGCTTGGTGCATATGTTCCCTTTACTAGAATTCTTTTCCCATTTTCGATTATCCAGCCTTTTTGTAACATTCCATCTGTTGTATTATTAGGTGAATGAAGACTAATTTTTTCCGTTTTGTTTATGCTACTTAAAGAGGCTGCTAGATAACCTTTGTATTCAAAATCATTCATGAAAAAGTTAATATCTTTCCATTCGATATGACTATCTTTTTCTTTTATCCAATATTGGTCTGATAAAGATAAGGCAAAAGCTTTCGTTAATAGTTCATCTGGTGAGGTAATGTTTAGCCTTTCTAATAGTCTTTCTAAGTCTTTTCTCCATGATGGAATTCCTCTACTTTTAAACCATTCGTTCAATACTTTTACTTCATTTAATGATCTATTTTTTTTCGCATTGATGAAAGAAAGAGGTGCATAGTCTATGTTGTATTCTTTATCTATTTTTTCCATGGCGTGATAGGTAGTGTTGTATTCAATTAAAGCTATAGGAGTATTTTTATTCATTAATATACATTTCATTTTTCTTTGCTTATGTTAGCTTGTCTGCTAGCATATTTTCCTTGTATAATCTATTTAGGTTTTTCCGTGGATACCCATAAACCCTTTTGCTATTTATTTTTGAGCTTTGCTTTTTTGTCTTACTCATCTTTACTTTTATATTATACAATAAAAAATAATTTTTGTCATTGGATTTTGTTAATTTTATCATTCATTTTTGATATTAAGTTTATCTTTGATTATCTTGTCTTTTGGTGTAAAAATAGAGAATATGCTCCACTTCATTAGTGAAATATTCTCTATCTTTCTTTAAAATTGGGTACATTATTTTATTCATTAATTATATGCCCCTCTTAAAGTTTTACCTATTTTATAAAATCAAATTGGTCAGACATCACTGACCAATTTAATTTTTAATTATCTTCTTCATTTTCTTTTATATCTTATAATTCATTTACATCAACATTTAATTCAGCTCTATTCCCACACAAATCCACTAATGTAAATGTGTATGTTCCGTTTTGGGTTACTTCATACGTTAAGCTACGCGTTCCGGAAAGGCGATAAATACTATTACGGAATATTGTATTATTTTCTATATTTTCATTATGAAGGTCAATCCATTTATTTTCTTTTTCTCCTTTCCAACAGCCAATTAAATCTCTTTCACTTCCATCTGTTTTTATCTCTTTTTTCCATACTTCTACTTGATCGTTGTAATTGATTTGCCATCTTCCCCCTGTTCACTACTATTGATGTCTTGTGACGTGATTTCATTAGATTTTAGTATCTTAGTATTTTGAATTTCTTCTGCACTTCCTTGTTCATAACTCTTAATAATTTTTAGATCACTTTTATTATCATTTCCATTTGTTAAAACAGAAAATCCATTTTCAAAACATTGATTTATTACCTTTGGTTTCTTTATTCCCCAATACCAAGTAGTATTTACGATGATATTTTTCTTATCTTTTTGTAAATCTATTTCTTCACTTTTTTTATCTTGTACATGATAAACTATTTCTTTTAAATAATGGTGAAAATTTTTTACTGTTGTTTGAACGTATGGATCTACCTCTGTTAATAAGTCAGTTATATTAATAATTCTATCCTCTTCATAATTAATTTTCTTTTCTTCCCCATTAGGGCTAATGATTGTTTTGATGTCTGTATCATCATCTACGCCATAAATCGTTAATATCACTTTTCCGTCTTTCATTTCTTTTTCTATACTACCATATGGTTTTGTGTTTTCCCCTGTTATTTCTACGTGTGCATCTTGTACTAATAGTTGTTGTTCTACACAAGTAAAGTTCTGATAGTTGGCTTTGACGGTATTTCCTATGATTAGATATTCAGGATGTTCTTCTAGTTTTTGAATTAATTTGTCATAGTTTTCTACTACGTTATCGTCCTCAATTTGTTCTGCTTGTTTGATCCCGAAGTAATTCTTTTATTTCTCCTATCTTGGTCATTTTCTTGGCTTCATTAGCATTGGTTAATATTCCATTATTACCTGTCAATGTAGCAATCGTTACCCCTGCTAAAATAAGAAGTACGATGATGGTGATGACTAAAGCAATTAAAGTAATCCCCCATTATTTTTTGAGCTTTTTTTAATTGATACTTTCTTTTAACTTTGTTCATTTTATCTCCTCTTTCGTTCCCTTTTTTTCTTTATTCTATCACAGTCATAGTATATCTTCAACAGTTATAGTTGGTTTTATTGGAATTTTTTTCGTTATACAATATGGTATAATATATGAGGTGAAAAAAACGGATGAATTAAATTATGTAGAAATCGGAAAACGAATGAAAAATAAACGAGTTGAACTAAAACTAACACAAGAAAAGTTGTCTGAATTGATTGATGTATCTCCCTCTTATGTGAGTGAAATTGAACGTGGAACAAGTATTTGTAGTTTATCCACTATTACTAAAATTGCCTCTGTTTTAGCACTTAATTTAGATTATCTTGTATTGGGAATTAACCTAAGTAATGTAGATACCACTTTCGGTGAATTACTAAACTCTATTCCTGAAGAACATCGAAATTTGTATTTGGATTTATGTGAAAATTTAGCTAATACATTCAAAAAATAATGGTGTTTTATTCCATTATGGTCAAAATTACGGTTTGCAATGGATCAAATTCAAATCGTATTTTTTTATTTGTTTCTCGTTTAGTTTTCATTAGTTGATGAAGATTGAAAGCTACTATTGTTTCCGTTTTTTTCGTTATTACGATTTTTTCTTCTGTTACTTGCAAATTGATCTGGTTCTCTTTCCAGTTTGCTTCTACGATTCCTGTTAATTCGATTAATACCATTTTGTCTTGATTTTTTTCTAACGCTGTTTGCATTTCCTTTATTTCCTTATCGTTCAATCTTTACCACTCCTATCTTATCTTTCATTTTAGTGTGACCATAAAAAAAAGTCAAGTTGATTTTATCGTATCTTCTTCTCTTTACCTTCTATTTTATTTTGCCCGTTTTCTTGCTATTTATGTAAAAATATTGTATAATAACGTTACTAAAAAAGTAAATTAAATGGAAACAAAATCCATAACAAGGAGGTATCTGTAAATGGAAGAAGTACAAATCGGAAGAGTATATCGTCATTTTAAAGGAAACTATTATTTTGTCGAAAACATTGCCTATGATTCTGAAACAAAAGAAAGAATGGTCGTTTATAAACCTTTATACCCAAGAGAAGATGGACGTGCCATTTGGGTAAGACCTGAAAAAATGTTTTTAGAAGCAATTCCTGACAGACCTGATAACATAACTGGGCAAAAATTTCGTTTTGTGATTAGCAAAGACATGGAAAAAAATTATCTTTCCTAATTACCTAATAGTGGACAATCATTGTCCCTTAAGTTAAGGGTCTAGATAACCTTAAAACCATTATCCAGTGATAATGTTATTCAAATAAAATGGAAAAGTTTAAAATCGATTGGACTATTTACCTTAAAAAAATAATATAGTCCTTGTGCAGATGGAAAGGATGAAAAAGTATGATAGACATTAAATTACTAAGAGAAAATCCAGATAGGGTAAAAGAAAACATCAAACGAAAATTTCAAGATCATAAACTTGTTTTAGTCGATGAAATTTTATCTTTAGATACGAAAAATCGTGAAGCAAAACTAAAAGGTGACAACCTACGTGCTGAAAGAAAATCCTTAAGTAGCCAAATTGGAAGCTTAATGCAGGCTGGAAAAAAAGAAGAAGCAGAAACGATAAAAGCAAAAGTTCAATCCATTAATGAAGAACTACAAAAAAATGAAGCTTTAGAAGCACAGTACGCCGAAGAAATCAAAGTGCGTATGATGAAAATTCCTAACTTTATGCACGAATCTGTTCCGATCGGAAAAGACGATAGTGAAAATGTAGAAATTCAAAAATACGGTGAACCAATTGTGCCTGACTACGAAATCCCTTTCCATGGAGAAATACTAGAAGCCTTAAATGGATTAGATTTAGATAGTGCTAGACGTGTAGCTGGACAAGGTTTCTATTACCTATTAGGAAATGTAGCTCGCCTTCATTCTGCCGTTTTAACCTATGCTAGAGACTTCATGATAAATAAAGGGTTTACCTACTGTATTCCTCCTTATATGATTCGTAGTGATGTAGTAACAGGGGTCATGAGTTTTGAAGAAATGGATGCTATGATGTATAAAATTGAAGGAGAAGATTTATACCTAATTGGCACAAGTGAGCACTCCATGATTGGAAAATTCAAAGACCAAATCTTAAAAAAAGAAGCTATGCCTTACACGATGACCTCCTACTCTCCTTGTTTCCGAAAAGAAAAAGGAGCTCATGGAATAGAAGAACGTGGCGTATATCGTATCCATCAATTTGAAAAACAAGAAATGATTGTGGTTTGTGAACCAGAAGATAGTTGGAATTGGTACGAAAAAATGTGGACTTATACCGTAGAATTTTTCAGAAGTATGAATATTCCCGTACGTACCCTAGAATGTTGTAGTGGTGATCTAGCCGACTTAAAAGCAAAATCGTGTGACGTAGAAGCATGGTCTCCTCGTCAACAAAAATACTTTGAAGTAGGAAGTTGCTCTAACTTAACAGATGCTCAAGCCAGAAGACTTGGTATACGCATCAAAGGAGAAAACGGAACATACTTTGCTCACACCCTAAACAACACCGTAGTTGCTCCTCCTCGTATGTTAATTTCCATTGTAGAAAACAATTATCAGCCAGACGGCACAGTTACTGTACCAGAAGTATTAAGACCATATATGGGTGGGTTAGAAAAATTAAATTAGCTTACCTAATTGGGGACGGGGTAAAAAATGGTAAAATTACCTTTTTAGGGACAGGTTGACCAAAACCAGCCTTTGTCCCCTTTTTAATTTAGGTAGACAGTTTCCTAAGGCCTACGTTAGGCTTAACACTTAAATAACCGGCTTCTTTATTAGGGGCTTAAGTGTTTTAAAAAGCCCCCTCTATGGAAGACTAAATTTATCTAAAAAATACTATAGATGACTTGGGGTTTGAGCGGACTTATTCCTAAAAGCTATTAACCAATAACTAGTACTAGTCAAAACAAGAAAGGAATGACCTTTTTCATGAAAAAATGGATAAGCATTGGTATTGTCTTTGTGTTGATCACTCTTCTTTTGTTTGGTTTACACCTCATTCAATACAATGAAATTGATGATTATATGATCCAAGAAATGCTAGCGGGTTATTATGGGCAATCTGACTGTCATGTACTTTATGTTCATGTTTGGTTAGCTAACTTATTCGTTTTTTTGTTTGGGCTTTTTCATTCCTTAAATTGGTATGCTTTATTCTTAGTGGGTAGCCAACTGATTATTTTTACTATTCTGACTTATCGTTTCCTGCAAAAACAGAAACATTCCCGTCTTCGTTATTTGGTTTTGTTCCTTTTTATTGTTCCTGTTTATGTACTTATTACGCTGAAGTTGCAATACACTATTGTTGCTTATTGTTATTTGCTACTTAGTTTAGTGTATCAACTTTCCTATTATACGTTTCGTAGGAAATCTGATTTTGTCATTTTGATGATTACTTTTGTACTAGCTCTTCTGATTCGTCATCTTGTGTTTATTTCTTATCTATTCTTTGCGATTGGCATCGGTATTTATGAAATAATGCGTCACCACCAAGCGAAGAGAAGACTTTCTACTTTGCGTATGTTTATCGGCATTAATCTTGTTTTGTTTATGGTATATGGCATCCTTTTCTTTTTTCATTGGCAAGGTTATCAAGATGAGCGTAAATCTTATTATTACCAATACGATAAAGAACGTAGCATATTAAATGATACTGCTTATTTTAAAGAAACTAATCAAATAACTGATCAAGTTGGTTGGTCTGAAAATGATTTACGCTTATTTCATTTATTTTCAGCTGGTGATGAAATGGTATTTTCTCATGATCGTGTTGCTTCGATTAATCTGATGAATCAAGAGATGAATGGAATATCTCGTTTCCTTCATTTTGATGTAATTTCTTTTTTCCATTCTATCTTTGAGAATAGTAAGCAGTTTTTTGCCCTTTGTTTTTTGCTACCTAGTACTTATTTACTACTCATCTATCTCTTTTTATGCCTTACTTTGAAAGCTAGCCCCAAAAAGAAGTTTTGGTTGTTGTTCCCCGGGATTTTGCAATTTTTGTTATTTATTGTATTAGGAAGAGATGTTTTTCGTGTAGTTTATCCTGTGCTGTTTATTCCTGCTTTTTTGCTACTTCTTAACAGTCGACTATCGAGTAAATTATTGCTTAGCCATATTACTATTCATATCGTACTTGTCTTTTTATTGTTAGCTCAGTCATTATCCTATGCTTTTTTTACGATAAGTGATACTTGGGAAAATATCGAATATAATGAAGCGACTTATAATAAGTTGATTACTTACCTTAACCGTCATCCTGAAAATGCTTATGTTTATCCTACTCGTGCTTTGCAATTACGCTATTATCAAACTAATCTATTTACTACTTCTCCTAAAGGAATTCTTCAAAATATTCACCCTTTAGGAAGTTGGTCTATGTATGATAGTAAATATTATCGTTTTAAAGAAAAATATGAAATTGATGGTCTTTATTCTTCTTTGTTAACTCATGATCATTATTATTTAATTGATCATCAGGATTTATCTCATTTGGCTATGATTTCTACTTTTTTAAAGGAACATTATGCTAAAGATAAGGAAATTGAATTTCAAGAAATTACTTCTATTGATTATCTGACTATTTATCAACTAAACGTCAAGAACTAATCATAAAAAATTGAAGATAAACTCACTTTTATACTAGTTTATCAATTTGAGAAAGGAATTAGGTTAGCTTTGAAAACTAACCTATAGTGAGAACCATGAATATTAAAGAACCAAAATTTGAAATCTCAGCAGTTAGCCCAAAACAATACCCGAAAACAGGTCTTCCTGAAATTGTTTTAGTGGGCAAATCCAATGTCGGAAAGTCTAGTTTTATCAATACCATGATTAACCGCAAAAAATTGGCAAGAACCAGTAGTGAACCGGGGAAAACGCGTCAACTTAATTTTTATCGTATGGATGATTTATTTTATTTTGTTGATCTTCCCGGTTATGGATTTAGCAAAATGTCCAAAAAAGAGCAAGAACAAGTTGGCTCTTTCATTGAGGAATATCTATTTTCTCGTAAAGAGATTGCCTTAGTTATTTTTTTGGTGGATATTCGCCATAGCCCATCCGCTAATGATCGTTTGATGTATGATTATATCATTCGTTCTGGTTTACCTTGTTTAATTTTAGCCAATAAAGCGGATAAAATAGCTATTACGAAAGTAGATGAAGCCACAAAACAAATTCAGTCTATTTTGAATCCTATTGGCGATATTCCTACTTTACCTTTTTCTGCTGAACGAAAAATTTATCAGGATCAAGTATGGAACATCATAAAAGAGGAAATTTCCCTTTAAGGAAAATTTCCTCTTGTTTTATGATTGTTTATTTACATTTACAACAACAACATTTTTTCTCTTTTTTACAAGCATTACAGCCCATAAGAATAAGAGTTAAAATAAGAAGTAATCCTAAAATAACTGCTAATACTATGATTGCTGGTAAAGCCGCTAAAATGGCTGCACTTAATGCTGCACCAATTAATAATCCAAGGACAAAAGATAATGCAACTGCTAAAATAGAAGCAACTACACCTAAACATTTTATTTTTCTACAACATTCTTTGCATGGCTTATTTTGGTTGTCATAACAATATACGTTTTCTTGTGGTTCCATATCAGTCACCTCCAATATAGTACCTCTTTGATACTATAGTATATCTTATGTCGAATTTTGCCATTTGTGATAGAAAAATGGAAAATAGAAAATGTTTTATCCTATAAATCTAATCGATATTTAATATCATATTTTTTAAATCCAAACTTTTCATATAATTTTACGGCATACGGATTATCTGCATCAAGTTCTACTTCTGTACATTCCTTCTTTTTCAGAAATTCTAAAATCATTTCCATTAATTTGTTTTGTATTCCCTTGCATCGATAATTATCTTCTGTATAAACACTCGTTACATAGGTTTTTAGCCCATTCAGAAATATACTAGAAGGAACCATTTGGTAGATAACTACTCCACTACAAGCAACTGCTTTATTTTCATTTTTATCTATGGCTATAAAAAAATGAATGGTTTTATTTAATTCTTGTAATAAGATTTTTTTAATGCTTTCTCTTGTTATCTCTTCCTGCTCAAATGGTATTTTGTCTTGCTGGCAAATATCTTTATTTTGTTTGATTTTTAACTCTACTATTTCGTCTATATCGCTTAATTCTGCTTTTTTATAGTTCAATTCCATGGTTTTTATCTCCTTCGTATTTACTGTAACTATATTATACTAAAAAAATTTTTTAGCAATATCTTTTATTCTTCCTCTTTTGCTACCTTTTTCTCTATTTTTGTGATGATTTTTTTTGCTTTTTCTCGTTCCAATACGATGATATGCCCACACCCTTGGCATTTCAATTTAAAGTCAACTCCTACTCTTGTTAGTTCCCATAGTTTGCTTCCACAAGGGTGTGTTTTTTTGGTTCTGACAATATCTCCTACTTCATATAGCATAATGTCCTCCTTTTCGTCCAATTTTGACTTCAGTTTTATCTAGTTCTCATGGTTAATTAATGGTAATCCTCTTCTTTTTGTTAAATTGGAAGAGTACATTGGGGGCATTTCTTGCCTTCAATGTACTCGTCTTTAATTGTATATACACAGAAATGTCCCAAACAGAAATGTCCCTAATTGGACACTTTTTTCATTGCTTGCTTAAATCGGTTCATGATTCTTTCTTTTCCTAACACCTGCATAATTTCATACATATCTGGTGTATTGATTCGTTTGGTTAAGGCTACACGCAATACTGTACTTACATCGCCTACGTGTGCTTCGTATTTTTCTGGATTTGCTTTGAATTCTTTTACTTCTTCAGCATATCCCATTTCTCCTGCTAATGCTTTGATTTTGTTAAACCAAGTTTGTTTGTCGTCATTTTCGTCATAATATTTTTCTTCATATAAACGTAAAATTTGACTGATCTTTTCCGGGTCTTGAATGACTTGCAAAGGATATTCGTCTTGGTTTTGTTCAAATAGTTCATCATACATATAGTCAATATTTTCTTTTACGTCTGACCATTTGCTGATGTCTTTTCTTGGTTTTTTGTTTCCACGTTCTATCCCAAAAATTTGTAGAGCATATTCTTTATCTGCTAGTAATTCTACTAAGCTGAGATCGTGAATTTTAGCCCATGCTACGGTTTCTTGATAGATGTCTTCTGCTGTCATTTTGGAAATAACGGTTTTGGCTACATCTAATAGTTTTACCATATCAAATAAGGCTCCACTTACGCTCATTTTGGTTAAGGTTAATTCGAATTCATCACTTGATTTGTCTGGGTTTGCTCTTCTCCAGTTTTCAAAGGTTGAGTTAGCAATATTTAATAAGTATTCTTTTACCGCTTCTGGTGGAATTCCCATTTCTGCATAATATCTTACTGCTGCCTCTGGATCTTTTCGCTTACTTAATTTACGTTTATTTCCGTTATCGTTTTTCATGATAGGAGCAATATGAGCATATTTAGGTGCTTTGAATCCCATTTCATGGAATAATTGTAAATGCAAAGGTACAGAGGATAGCCATTCATCTCCACGGATAACGTGAGTGGTTCTCATTAAATGATCATCCACAATGTGGGCAAAGTGATAAGTTGGCAAGCCATCTGCTTTGATGATGACGATGTCTTGATCATTTTCTGGGAAGTCTACTTTACCTTTAATGATATCTTTGTGTTGAATTTTTCGATCTTCTCTTCCTGGTGATTTAAAACGGATGATATACTTTTCTCCTGCTTTAATTTTTTCTGCCATTTCTTCTAGGGTTAAGTTTCTGCATTTTGCCCAAATGCCATAATATCCTGGTCTGATTTTGGCTACTTCTTGTTTATTTCTGATTTCTTCTGTTTCTTCTGGTGTACAAAAACAAGGATAAGCTTTCCCTTGAGCAATGGCATATTTGGCATAAGCTTGATAGATTTCTTTTCTTTCTGATTGTTTGTATGGACCATACTCTCCTTTGCTTTCTGTTTCACTGATCATTCCTTCGTCTGGTGCTACTCCAAAGTTGGTTAATGATTCTACAATTTCGCTGGTTCCATTTTTTACTTCTCTTTTTTGGTCTGTGTCTTCTATTCTTAAGAAAAATACGCCTTTGGTTTGATCAGCTAATTTACGAGCAATTAGCCCTTGGTATAAGCCTCCTATGTGGCTAAACCCTGTTGGGCTTGGAGCTATTCTAGTAACGATGGCTCCTTCTGGTAGGTTTCTTTCTGGGTATTTTTCTTCGTAATAACTAATGTCTTTTGCTTCTGGGAATATTAGGTTGGCTAATTCTTGGTAATTCATTTGGCTTCCTCCTACTTCTATTTTCTATGGATAGACTTATTTTACTATATTTTCTGCCTAAAATCAAGGTAATTATATTTCCAACTCATCACTTTTTGCTTGGGCTTGTATTATTTCTTGAAAATATTTCTCTTTTATTGTTTTGGGAATAATTCTTCCTGTTTCTTGTAATGAAGTGTATATTTGTTCTAATGTTCTTCCTTCTCTTAAAAAATGTTGAATATTATTTTCGACTATCTCTTTTTTCAATTGTCTTTTCATTGTTTGCCCTATTGCCTGATATCCATATCTTAATTTCTGTCTTATCGATACTATTGACAGATCATCATGTAACATTAAAATTTCTTCTGGAGTATATCCATCTTCATATTCACTCATTATTTTTTGAGATACTGGATTTAGTCGATCCCTTGATAATCTTTCGTCTAACTTTCTTTTTTTGCTTTCTCCTGATTTTGGTGTCTTATAGTTAACTTGTCTAATTAACATAGATGCTTGTCGTATGGTAAGACCGTATTTTTTAGCTACTCTAACTTTCTTATCTCTTCCTTCACTAGATTCATATTCTTTTTTAAATGTTTCTATATCTGATAAATCTTCACTTTTCATTGCGAAATAGTTAGGTAACAGAATTGCTAATTTATTTTTACTTACTCTATATTTTTCTTCTAATTGTTCTAATGTTTTTCCTTCTTGAAATTCTTTTGCTATTTCCTTTAGATTCACTTCTTCCATTATTTTCTGCATGTGTTAAGTTTAATACTAACACAATCTCCTTTCTTCTAATTTATATTTTTTACTAACATGCAATTTTTTCAATTTTTTTATTTGCTTATGTGTGTTTATTTAGAGTAACATAAAAAAATTAGACTTATGCCCCTAAGACATCATAACTTTTCTATGTCATAAAAGAAGAAAGTTTACCTTTCTTCTTTTATACTTCCATAATAATTGGAATAATCATTGGATTCCTCTTTGTTTTCACAAATAAGTAATCTCTTAAATTGTCTCTCACTGTTGATTTAATCGTTGCCCAATCACGAACTCCTCTTTCTTCACATTTAGAGATTTCGTGTTTTACCACTGATTTTACTTCATCCATTAGGTTTTCGGATTCTCTTACATACACGAATCCTCTTGAGATAACATCTGGTCCTGCTACTACTTCTCCGGTATTTGAGTCCATGGTTAATACTATAACAATTAGTCCATCTTGTGATAAATGTTGCCTATCTCTTAATACAATATTTCCTACGTCTCCTACACCAAGTCCATCTACTAGCACTCTTCCACTTGGTACGTTTCCTGTTAATTTGGCTTCTTCTGGGTCAATTTCTAATACTCTACCATTTGATAGATAGATGATATTTTTTCTTGGTATTCCCATGTTTTGAGCTGTTTCTGCATGTGACATTAATTGTCTATATTCTCCGTGGACAGGTATAAAGAATTTTGGCTTGGTTAACGCTAAAATTAGTTTTTGTTCTTCTTGGCAAGCATGCCCAGATACGTGAATATCTGCTAAGGCACTATATACTACTTCTGCTCCAATTTGCATTAAGTCATCAATTACTTTAGATACCAATTTTTCATTTCCTGGTATTGGGTTCGCTGATATGATAACTAAGTCATTTTGTGTGATTTTTACTTTTCTGTGGTCTCCTGCTGCCATTCTAGTTAAAGCTGACATTGGTTCTCCTTGACTTCCTGTTGTGATAATGACTAATTGTTCATCATTATAGGTTGACATTTGGTCAATATCGATAAATAAATCTTCTGGACATTCAATATAGCCTAAATCACGTGCTGTGTTAATCATGTTGATCATACTTCTACCACAAACGGCTACTTTTCTTCCATATTTGATGGCTGAATTGACAATTTGTTGTACTCTGTGTACGTTAGAAGCAAAAGTTGCTACGACAATTCTTTTGGTACAGTGAATAAATAGTTTGTCAAATACTTCTCCTACTGAACTTTCAGACATGGTAAATCCTTTTCTTTCTGCATTAGTACTGTCTGACATTAAGGCTAAAATTCCTTCATTTCCAAGTTCTGCAATACGCCCAAAGTCCATTACTTTTCCGTCAATTGGCGTATAATCTACTTTAAAGTCACCTGTGTGTAGAATGGTTCCTATTGGTGTTTTGATGGATAACATCATGGAGTCTGGAATACTGTGTGTACTTCTAATGAATTCTACCGTAAAGTTTTTTCCAAATTTAATGGTTTGCCCTGGGACTATTTCGTTTAATTTGGTACTTCTTAATAGTTTATGTTCTTCTAACTTGTTTTTAATTAGTCCAATCGCAAGCCTTGGGGCATAGATTGGTACATTAATTTGTTTTAGGAAATAGGGAATACTTCCTATATGGTCTTCGTGACCATGGGTAATGACTAATCCTTTGATTTTTTCTTGATTTTTGATTAAATAGGTAATATCAGGAATAACTAGGTCAATTCCTAACATATCGTCTTCTGGAAAAGATAGTCCACAGTCTACGATAATGATTTCGTCTTCGTATTCAAATACGGTAATGTTTTTTCCTACTTCGTGAAGTCCTCCTAAAGGAATGATTTTTAGTTTAGAGGATTTGAATAAGGAGTTGTCTTTTTTCTCTCTTGTATTGGTATTACTGCGGTAGTTATTTTCTCTTTGATTTTCTCCTCTATTTCTTTCTGCATTTGTTCTTCTGTTGTTGTTTGTTCTAGTTCTATTTCTGGTTCCTACTGTATTTTCTGTTTTTTCTTCCTCTGCTCCTTTTATTTGGTTAACTTGTGCAGTAGTGTTCGCATCAGCTATCGTTTCGTTTTTGGTATAGCTGTTTCTTCTTGGTCTTTGGGTTCTTGTTGTTCTTTGGGTAGTTCTCTGAGTAGTTTCTCCTTCATTTTGTGCTGTTTCTCTTGGTGTTCTTTGCCTTCTTGGTCTTTCGTTCCTTTCGGTTGTTTGATTTGTTTTTCTTTCTTCTTGATGATTATTTTCTTGTGTCATAATTTTCTTCCTTTCTCTTTCTTAAAATTCTCTTGTTTCAATTTTATTAAAATCACTAAAAATAATGGGTAGTTTTTACCCTTCTCATTTGTTTTTGCACTTCAAAATAACGTGATGATTGATCACATTTTATCCTCTCTTGGATAGTTTGATCTTTATTGGGTTAATCTTTTTCCGTTTCCGAACCGCTTCTCTTTTTCTTTTACCCATTTTTTTAGGTTTTTAAACAAAATCTCATCCTTTGCCTTTTTGGCAAACATTGGTATTATTATACACTAGATCTTGATAAAAGTCAAATTTTGAACAAAACCATCAGTAATAACGAATCAAAAATTTTTTCTTGGAAAATCAACGGTTTTTAAGATTGTTTTTACATTATTCTTCGCAATGCAGTATTTTCAATACTTCTAGCATATAGCTATCTGCAAAAAAAGTGCGAAATCTCCCTATATTACTTCTTTTTACAATTTGACATATGATAAAATATATGCTAATATATATTTAGCAATTGCAAAAGAGTTCTTTAATTGCAAATATAAAAAGACTAGGGTGTACAGACCTAGTCTTTTCTTTTTGCTAATCGTTTAAATGCTTATTTTCCTATATTTCCATTTGACTTCCTAAAAATGTAGCAGCAGACTGAGCTACCTTTTTTTCTACTTCATTCATTTTGTTATTGGTATCTTTTGATAATAGAATAACACTTCCGATGGTGTCTCCGTTAGAAATGATTGGGTATACTACTTGTGCATTGAATTTTCTTTCTTTATTATCATTTTTGGTAATTGGCATAGATACATCACTATTTTCTTTGCTGGTGTAAATTTCTTTGTCTTCCATTAAACGTTCTAACTCTGGACTAATATCTTGCTCTAAAAACTCTTTTTTAGCTCCTCCTGATACGGCTATGATTGTGTCTTTGTCTGTAATACAAGCAATGTGCCCTGTTGTTTTCGATAATGTTTCTGCATAACCTGCAGCAAATTCTGAAAGTTCACCTATTGGAGAATATTTTTTCAAAATGACTTGCCCTTCTCTATCGGTAAATATTTCTAATGGGTCTCCCTCTTTTATCCTTAATGTTTTTCTTATTTCTTTAGGAATGACTACTCTTCCTAAATCATCTATTCTTCTTACCACTCCGGTTGCTTTCATATTTTTCCTCCTTTTAAAATTTATGTCTACTCTTATTATGACAATTGAGGAAAAAATTATACATTAATTTTTTGTTTTTATCATTTGTTTTTTGGTTCATGAAAAATGATTTCCTTGTGTTTAATCTTTTTACCCTTCTACTGTTTCGTTTACTTCTTCTTTATCTTCTTTTCTAGGCAAAAAGGTTGGTTTATATTTTCCTAAAATATAACCTAATTCTCTCGAGAATTCTTTTAACATGACAATTTTGATGGTAGTTTCTTTTTCTTTTAAGTAATCATCTAAAATTTGTTTTAATAATTTAATATTTTTCATTTCCGCTTCAATTTGTTTTGGATTTTTGTCTGCACGATTGACTAATTTTTCTTTAATTAAAACAATATCTTCATTGCTTGCACAAGAAATTCTTTGGAACAATTGGTATGGATCGTAATATTTAAAGATTGGTACATTCATACATTGTTTATCAAATTTTTCATAGAACTGTTCCATTTTCATTGGGATACATTTGAAAATTTCTTCTGCTTGTTCACGATACATTTTATCTAATAATTGATTATTTAAGGTATGGAAATGTTTTAAGATTTCTTCCATATCTTCTGTGAACTCTTCTAAAGCAATTTTTCCTAGTTCTTCTTCTACATTTGGACAATATTCTGATTTTAATGAGGCTAAGTTCATTCCATTAAAGAAAATGCTTTTTATGGTTTTACTATCATAATCAATTAAATTTTTCTTGGAAAAATAACTAAAATAAGCATAGATTTTGACCATATCGATTAGGGCTAGTTCGCCTTGTTTTACGTCTTCAACAACTGACCTGATTACCCCATCGAATTCGTCGTCTGAAATTTTCCAGTATTCTTCGGTTAGTAAGCGTTTGTAGCCCGGTAGATTTTCTGTGTCGATGGTATTTCTAATGGTTTCCATATCATGTTTAAAGATTTTCATATCAAAGATTCTGGTTCTGATGTAATATTCAATAAATTTGAAGAATCGATATTCTGCTTTAAAGTTGTAATAATAGTTACTGTCGAATTCTTTGATGTAGAACTGGCGATTATCCATTAATATACGGGAAGATACCAAAATTGATCGGTATTCTTCGTTGTCATCAATGTTAATGAATTTATCTTTAGTTACTTTTCCTGCTTTGATTTCAAAGGAAATGGCAATGGTAAAGATTAACATGGTTTGCATAACTCGATGACTGGTATTTGGGTAACTTTTGTTTACCATTTCAAAAATCTTTTTAAAGTCATTTAAGGCGTGTTTTAGAATTCTTAAGTTTCTTGTTCCACTTCGTTCAAAGGTAGATATGATAAGTCCTGTATTTTCGCGGAGAAAACGGATTAATTCTGGATCATTTTCATATCTCATTAATATTCCATTAATGATGTAATCAAATTTGGGAGCATATTCAAATGTTTCCCCGATTAATTTTTCTTTGATTCTTTCGTAGTCATTGGCTTTATCAAATACGTGCTCTATTTTGCTTTGTATTTTTTCTACCATTGGTTTATCGCTTTTATTTAGTTCTCCTTGTTTATCTAGCAAATACGTAGCAATAAAGGTTTTCATTTCTAGATTGGAACTTTTTAATTTAGTGGATAATTCTTTTTCATTACAAATGATAATGGTTTTGATGTGATCATGTTCTACGAAATTATTAATATACCCTAAAATATCTATTACATCAACATTTGCCCTCTCTAAATCATCAAAGCATAATACTTTATCATCTGTGGAGAAAAAGTCGGCATAATCGATTTTATCGCCATTTTGGGTAACACCAAAAAAGTTGGCCATATCTAATCCTGTTTTTGCATATTCAGGAATCGTTGTTTGCCCATTGGCATCCATGAATTTTCTTAAATTTTTGTCCATCAATTGTGTTGTTTCAATGAAAATCTTTTTACTGATTTCCTCTAAATTAGAAATTCCATAAAGCGACATATAAATGGTGGTGTAACGTTTGCCATTGAGTTGCATGGATTCGATTTTTTTGCGAATTTTATTGTTCCAAAAATGAGTTTTTCCAGATCCCCATTCACCATTGATCATGACTGCATAATCGGTATAATCTGATCTTACATAGTCTAATATGCTTTCTACTAAATCTTCCATTATTTCCTCCTTTGTTTTACGTTCATATGACTGTTTTCATATTACTTATTATTAGCTAATTTTTTACATTATATACTTTTGTCATTCTCTTCTTAATCTATTACCCTTATTTTACCATAACTTCGATTTTTTTCAACTCATTTTGTATTATTTTTTCGAAATACTTAATCATCATTTACTATTCATAGCCTTATCAATTGTAACACTCTTCTTTTAAACTCTATTATTTCTCACTCGCGCAAACCTATTTTTTCCCCATTGAATTACCATACCATTCTTAATCTCAACTATTTCATCCGCTTTATCCTTAACGCTAGATTCAATCTTAATTCCATTCCCTAGGATCATTCTTTTAGCTTCACTTTTAGACTCAGTAAAGCCTACTTTTATCAATAAATCTACTATCTTCATTTTCTCTTCTTTCAAGTTAATTTCTGGTATATTGTCAGGTATTTCACCTTTAGCTATTTTCTCATATTGTATTTTTGCTGGTCCAAAATCACTATCATTATCATACATTTTGATTAACTCTTTTGCTAATCTCAAATGTGCTTCTCTAATCGCTAACCCCATAATTGATTCTATTTCCTCATTTGTTAAATCAGTAGCTAACTCAAAATATTGTTTTAACAAATTGTCGGGTATTTTCATACATTTTTGTAACTTCACAAACGGTGAATCGGTAAGCCCGATATAATTATCCAATGACTTGCTCATTTTCTCTTTTCCATCTAGTCCAACTAATAAAGGAAATGTCATAACGACTTGACTTTCTTGCCCATAATCTTTTTGCAATTGTCTTCCCACTAATAAATTAAACGTTTGATCTGTTCCTCCAATTTCAATATCTGCTTTTAATTCAACAGAATCATACCCTTGCATAAGTGGATACAACAATTCGTGCATAGAAAGAGGCATATTGTGTTCAAAGCGATTTTTAAAGTCATCTCTTTCCATAATTCTAGCTACTGTATATTTGCTAGCCAATTGAATTACATCAGCAAAGTTCATTTTTGATAACCATTCTGAATTAAAGGCAATTCTCGTTTTATTTTTATCTAAAATTTTACTTGCCTGAGCCAAATATGTTTCAGCCGATTTTCTTGTTTCTTCAAAACTTAATGCTGGTCTAGTTTTATTTTTACCTGATGGATCACCAATCATTCCCGTAAAGTCTCCTACCACAAAAACAACTTCATGCCCCATATCTTGAAACTTTTTTAACACTCGCAAAACTACGCTATGACCTATATGCAAGTCAGGTCTTGAAGGATCTGCTCCCAATTTTATGGTTAGTTTTTTTCCACTATTTATTTTCTTTTCTAATTCTTCTTCTGAAAAAATTTGTACCGCTTTTCTCTTGATTATTTCTAAATCATTCATTACTTTTCTCTCCTTTTTTATTTTGTTAGTTTACGCTTTGAATGATGGTAGAAGAACCCTTGGATTATTGTTTTCATTCTAAACCATTGGGTCATAACATCACCTCCTAAAATCAAAAGAGTCAACTCATCCTTACTTAAAGGACGAATTGACTCGTGGTACCACCTTTATTTACAATAGATAACTATTGCCTTATTCTTGGCTGTTCGTAGCTACACGCTAGTCATTTTGAAAATGGTAATTCAAATTTTATGTTCTGGTAATTTCCACCTGCCATTACCTCTCTATTTGTTAACCATAAAATTCTACTGGATTTTCTTTATCACACAACTAGATTCATTTGTAGTGCTTATTTTAGCATCTTTTTTTGTTCTTGTCAATCACATATAAATAAAAAAGAGAACCTTTCTTTCGATCCTCTTGGTGTAGGCCTAGGATTTGAACCTAGCACTCTATATCTATTAAATTTTAATATTTAATCGTATTCTGTACTTACCGACATAATCTTAACCTACATATTTACTAGAGTGTACACCATTAGCCTTATTTTTCATTGATTTCATCTCCTCCACTATTATTGTTAAGTAACAGCTCAACATTGTCTCATAGATTTCAATTGCAAGTGCAGGAAAGAGATTTATCAATATAGTACAAACTACATATATTAAAATAATTAATAGCTTATTCATAAAGTATTTTAACTACCTCAAAGATAATTAATCTTATTATATTAATACCAGAAAAAACTTCCGGTGTCAATACAATACCGGAAGTTTTAAATGTTTGATCTTTTCTTTAGTTCCTCTATTTTTTATTCTGGAATTTCTACTTTACAAACCTTTTTACCAAAATAAATTTTAGTTAATTCGAATTCTTGGTTAAACAAATTTCAATGGTTTCACTTCTTCATTTTTTATATCATTCATACTTCTATCATCCTTTCGTTTCCTCTTGTTAATTCATCTTTAGCTACCACTAAAACTCCTATTTTACTTGGTTTTCCTTTTGCTAGTGTCTGGCAACATTCTTTTATTGTACTTCCTGTTGTGTAAATGTCGTCAATGAGTAGTACTTTTTTGTTTTCGATCGTTTGCTCATTTTTTAACCTATATACGCCCTGTATATTTAGCTTTCTTTCTTCTTTTGTTAATTTACTTTGCTCGATGATATTTTGCACTTTTACTAAACATTGGTTATTGATTTGTTGTTTTGAGTTTGTTTTGATTTCTTTTGCTAGTAATAGACTTTGATTATACCCTCGTTCTTTTTTTCGCTTTTTACTGATGGGAACTGGTATAAGTAGGTCATAGGTTTGTATTTTTTCTTGGATTGTTTTTTGGTCAATGATGAAATTTCCTATAGTTCTTGCTAGGTATGGCTTTTCTTTAAATTTATAGTCAATGAGTAGATCGCGAATGATTCCTTCATAGGAAAATAAGGACATAAATTCTTGAAATTCTCCTTCGCTTTCTTTTGGTTGATTCGTCTGGATTTGTTTGTGTTCTTCTAATTGGATTCGACATTTTCCGCAAAGTGAGTTTGTGTCTAGCTTTCCACAGATTCCGCACACTTGTGGATAAATTAGGTCTAGTATTTTTTCTAAAACATTTCTACTATTGTTTTTGTTTCTTTCCTCCTTTATTTCTCATTTATTTTTCCTTTATTCTTGTAATCGATTGGTTAGTCCTGTGTTTCTTTTTTTGCTGTCTACATTTTGGATCATGAAGTCAACTACTTTTTCACTACCAATGATGATGAGTAGTTTTTTTGCTCTGGTAATTCCTGTATAGAGTAAATTTCTGGTTAATAACATAGGCGATGAACTTGGTGCTAGTAAAATGACGACATCAAATTCACTTCCGCTGTGCTTTATGGATGGTTATGGCATAACTATGTTCAATTTGGTCTAATTCTGAAAATTCATACCAAGCTATTTTATCGTCATCAAAGTGAATTTTTACGACCTTTTCTTTTTCGTCTATTTCTGTAATACTTCCCATTTCCCCATTAAAGACACCACTTCCTATTTCTGTTTTTGCTAAAGCACTTTGTGGCTTTTTTTCCCAAGTAATATCATAATTGTTTTTGATTTGCATGATGCGGTCTCCTACTCGGTAAATGGCTCCTGAGTTTGTTTTTTCTGGTAGATGATCTACATTTGGGTTTAATACTTGTTGCAAGGCTTTGTTTAATTCTCTTGTTCCTAATAATCCCTTTTTGGTAGGAGTAAGTACTTGGATATTTTGGAAAAAGTCATAGTTGCCGAATTTTTCTAGTCTCCCTGTACAAAGAGAAATAACTTCTTGTAACATTTTTTCTTGCAAGTTATGTTTGATAAAGAAGAAATCTTCTTTGGTTCCTTGTTCTAATTCTAAATCTTCTTTTCCTAAGAAAGATTCTCCTTGATTAACACGGTGAGCATTTAGAATGATTCTACTTTGGGCTGCTTGTCTAAATATTTTGTCAAGGTGTATTGTGGTTATTCTACCTGAGGAAATAATATCTTTTAATACACTTCCTGGTCCTACAGACGGCAATTGGTCACTATCACCAACTAAAATTAATTTGGTTCCTCGGTAAATACAGCTTAGTAAATACTTCATTAGAAACATATCTACCATGGATAACTCATCTACTACTACAACGTCGGCATCAATGGGTGCCCCTTCATAATCACTATTTTTACTGAAAATTCCTTCATCATCTAGTTTTCCAATGCCTAATAAACGATGTAAAGTAGAGGCCTCTTCTCCGGTTGCTTCTGTCATTTTTTTGGCTGCTCTTCCTGTAGGGGCGGCTAAGATGACTTTTTTACTTCTTTCTTCGTATAATTCAATGATTGTTTTGATGATGGTGGTTTTTCCTGTACCTGGTCCTCCTGTGATAATGGTTACATTATGCTCATTGATGGCTTTAATTGCTTCTCTTTGTTTTTCAGATAGATCCATATCTGATTTGTCTTCTATTTTTTTTAATGCCGCTTCTATATTGGTTATTTTTTTTGCATTATTGCTTTCGTCTAAAATCATTAGTCTTCTTGCAATTTCTTCTTCTGTTTCATCAAAATTGCTTAGGTATATCCATTCTCCCTCATCTCGTTTTTGGATTTTTATTTCTCCTTTTACTTTTAGATTGATGATATTATCTTCTATTGTTTCTGTGGTAACATCTAAAAGAGAAATCACAAAATCGATTAGGTTTTCTTTGAGCGTGCAAGAATGGCCATTATAGGTTGTACGAATTAAGGCGTATTTTATTCCACTTTGTACTCGTTTTTCATTATCATAATTAATTCCTAAGTTTAATGCCATTTGGTCAATTTGTTTAAAATCCACCCCTCTGGTTAGGTCAATTAATAAATAGGGATTACTTTCTATTTGTTCTATGCTGTTTCTTCCTAACAAGTTGTAAATTTTTTTCGCGTGTTCTGGTCCTATTCCAAAGCGATCTAAAAAACCTACAATTTGCCATATTTCTTGGTTTTCTAAAAAACTTTCTGCCATTTCTTTGGCTTTTTCTTCTGTTATTCCTTTGACTTCTGCTAAGCGGATAGGGTCATATTCAAATACAGATAAGGTGTTTTCTCCAAATTTGTCTATAATTCGTTTGGCTGTTGCTTTTCCGATTCCTTTGATATTTCCGTTGCAAAGGTATTTTTCTAATGCAGCTAAGGTTTCTGGCATTAATTTTTGAAATGTTTCTATTTTAAATTGTCTTCCATAGTCTTTGTGTTCGATGAATTTACCTTCTAATATTAAGCTATCTCCACTTGTGACAAATGGTAAATAACCGACTACTGTTGTTTCTTCTTCGTCTGTTTGGAAGGTGGCTATGGTATAACTGTTTACTTCGTTTTGATAGATAATATCTTGTATTTCGCCTTTAATTTCCAATGCTTTTCTCCTCTTTTGGTTTTCTTGTAGTGTATCATAAAGAGAACAAAATTTCAATCCGTTTGTTCGGTTTTTTCTTTTCTTTTTTTGGCTTATTGATGAGAAATAATATTTTTATTTTTTAGAATATAAGTTATTTTTTCGATAATAAAATAAGTGAAGTAAATATACTTCTTGACTCACTAAATTAATCTCATAGATAACAATAAAATTGTTTACGACTAATCTTCGTCTTTCTTTTTGATGATTTTTAGTTTGATGAATTAAATAATAGGATCTAGCACAATAAGATAAATCTTCTGTTTCCTTTTTTATTTTATGAATAAAACGAACTGCAGCTATCTTTGATTTTAACTGATTTCTGATATACAAATAAGTTTTTTCCATGTCTTTGCTAAATCGTTTTGTATAGTGTATTTGGTAAATATTTTTCTTCCTTTCTTTGTTACATTTCTAATTCTAGATTGAATTTTTGATTAAATTCATTCCACATTTCTTTACTAGTTAGCATATTTCCTTGTTTTATGTCTTCTTCAGCTTCTTCTATTGCCATTAAAAATTTTTTTCTTTCTTGTACAGAATTGAACATCATCTTCCATTTAGAGTCATAAATAACGCTCATTTTTTTCTTTAGTTTATGGTTATTCTTTGTTTTATTCTGTTTTACTTTTCTAGTAATTACTTTCATTTTCTTCGCCTCCTTATTTATGGTAACCATATTATATTTATTCTATCCTTCTTTGTCAATACTTTTCTCCAATTTCACCGAAAAAGTTTTCGACATTTTATGACAATTGCATTTTAGATGTTATCAATATTATCCATGAGATCTTCACATTCTTTCCAACTCACTACTTTTAGTATTTCATAATCTTTAGCTAGTTTTTTGGCTATTTCTTTTGTATTATCTGTTGACCCTAAATCGGCTACCATAATATTTTTTAGGTATTCTTCTCTTCCATATAAAATTTTAAAAAGAGTCGCACGTAAAAAGCCTTCTATTTTTTCTTCTTGATTTTTAACGGCAATAATAACATAGGTACCATCTGCTTTCATTTTAGTAAAGGTATGTAATTGTAAAATAGTTTTGATAATTTCAAATAAACCATAAAGGGCTAAGGTCCAGAATATGGTGTTACAAACGAATTCTAACATTTTGCTGCCTCCTTATGGTTTATTATATGTTTTTCTTGTTTAATGGTTCTCTTGTTTTTCTTGATACTCCTTAATCATAGAAGAAGCAAATTCTTTTGGGGTATTGATTTTATCCAGTTTTTTAAGATGTTTCTCTTCTTTTTCTTCGCGTTTCATCATTCGTATGAATAATTCTTTTATGTCTTTCAATTTACCAAAAACAATGATGACATCTCCTTCTTTTATCATTGTGGTTGGTAAAACTTCAGATATGATCTCTTCTTTCCTTTTTATGACTAATAATTGAATATTATGTGTATATTTAATCTTACTTTGTTCTACTGTTTTATTTCGTAATTCTTTTGGCAAATGTTTAATCTCAATTTCAGCGATTACTTTATTACCATAGGTATCGTAAATCGAAATAAAATTGTCTTTCTTTTTGTTTTTATAGTTCATGACTTTTACAATTAACCAGTCAAGCATCTTTTTCATCGTACGTGAATGGTTGAGAAATCCGATCAGAATTAAATTCCATATAGTAAGAACGACTCCTATTTTTACTTCATTCATGGTAGTATTAGCAAATGAAATGAAGATATTAATAAAAATCGAGACAATACAAATGTTGAAAATATAACTAAATAGCATAATTCTTTCTGTTAATTTTCTTCTTTTTTTAGTTAACAGCATTGTTTCACTTTCATGAGTGGTAAACCCTGTACCAGTTAGAAGCGAAATTACTTGAAATTTAGCTCTATCTAGGCTAATTCCATTAATCCCACAAGCAATGGTAAATATTTCAATGATGATTTGATAAATTAAAATTAGTACATTAAATAAAATAATAGCGGTAATTAAGTTCATTGTTTCTTTTTATGTAATAAATTACATAGGCTCCTTCCCTTTTTTTCGATTTTGTTATTTTAAGTATTTCAATAAGTCTTGGTAAACAGCATCTCTTTTTACTACTACTTGATCTTTGATCATTTGGGTAACTTCTTGATAATTACATAGTTTTACTTGTTGCACTTCACTTTCTTGTATGCTAATCCTTTCTAATGGTATTTTATCCTTTTGTACAAGATAAAAATCAAAGAATTGATTATCGATAAAATCTTTTTTGCTGGAAGATTCATTTTTATAAGTAAACCTATACTTTAGTTCATCTTCCTCTACTCTTATTCCAACTTCTTCTAATACTTCTCTTATTGCTGCTTCTTTTGATGTTTGCCCTGCTGATATATGCCCTGCTGCAGTTACATCCCATTTTTCCTTGTTTTTTTCTACTTCTTTGGATCTTTGTTGCATCAATAGATGACCATTTTTATCCATAATGGCTACTACAACCACTTTGTGCCATAGTCCTTGTGTATGTACTTCTTTTCTAGTTACTACTTTTCCCGTATGAATTCCTTTTTCATCTAAAACATCAATTAGTTCTTCCATTTTTATCTCTCCTCATTTTTTATCGTTTTTAGTATAACAAATAAATCCGTTTTTGTAAAATACTTTTTTAATTAGAAGATAGTTACAAAATAATGTTTTTACACTAAAGTAGCACTGAACCCAAGTTATCTGTTTATTTGATTTCTACTTTTTTCTTGTTATCATAAACAAGAAAATATAAAAATGAAACTGAAATAATAGTGCAATGTTGACGTTAAAATGTTTTAGGGAGTTACTATATTCAATCCCCTTTTACTTCCACTATTTCTATTGAAAAAAAGTCCAAAATGTACTTGGACAAAATGTCCCAAACAGAAACGTCCCCAAAAGGACAAAAAAATACCGCAAATGATACATTTGCGACATTTTTTCTCTTAAACTAATTGTAAAATAGCAACTTCTGCTCCGTCTCCTCTTCTTGGTCCTACTCTTACGATACGAGTAAACCCGCCAACGTTTTTTCCTGCATATTGAGGGGCAATTTCGTTAAATAATTTTGCTGGAACATCGATATTTTTTCCTTCAGAATCTTTCACTTTGTTTAATTTTCTGATCATTTTTCTTCTTGCATTTAGTCTTGATGGCATATCTTTTTGTCTTTTTTCCATTCTTTCTTCTTTAACTACTTTTAGGTATTCTTTACCATTTTTGCTTTTTACTAATTCTGTTTCTTTATTTCCTTTAGCGTCTAATTTAGCTGTTACTACTTTTACCTCTACTTCTTCAAAGTTATCTTTTTCTTTGATGGCAAGTGAGATAAGGCTATCTGCGATTGCTTTTACTTCTTTAGCTCTGGCTAATGTAGTTTCTACTTTTCCGTGTACTAGTAAATCAGTTGTTAATGATTTTAACATTGCCATTCTGATATCTGTTGTTCTTCCTAGTTTTCTGTTGGTAGCCAATTCTTTCACCTTCCTTTACTTAAATTTCATGGGAGTATTGGCTTTTTGCTTTTTTCTCCCTGATTTCTATGTTCTTCTTTGCTTTTACTCATCTTCTTGTGCAAAGTCTAAGCCTAATGAATGTAATTTTGCGGTTACTTCGTCAAATGATTTCTTTCCTAGATTTCTTACTTTCATCATGTCAGTTTCTGATTTATTGATTAGATCTTCTACTGTTTGAATTCCTGCACGTTTTAGGCAGTTGAATGAACGAACAGATAGTTCTAATTCTTCAATTGACATTTCTAGTACTTTTTCTTTCTTGGATTCTTCTTTTTCGATCATAACTTGTGTATTTTTGGTTGCTTCTGATAGATCAATAAATAGTTCTAAATGCCCTGTCATGACTTTTGCTGCTAGGCTTAATGATTCATGAGCCTTTAAGCTTCCGTCTGTCCAGACTTCGATGACTAATTTATCGTAGTCTACCATTTGCCCAACTCTGGTATTTTCTACTTGGTAATTTACTTTTTTTACAGGAGTGAAGATAGAATCGATTGGTAATACAGAGATGTCTTGGTTTTGTTTTTTGTTTTTATCAGAAGAATTGTATCCTCTTCCTTTTTCGGCTGTCATCTCTATTTTTAGTTGTCCACCTTCTGAAACAGTTGCAATTGGTAATTCTGGATTTAAGATTTCGATTGTTCCGTCTGTTTGGATATCTGCTGCTGTTACTACTCCTTCTCCTTTGAAGTCTATACGTAAGATCTTTTCGTCATTATCGTCTGTTTTTAGTCTTACGTTTTTTAAGTTTACAATGATTTCTGGTACATCTTCCACTACATTGGGAATGGTAGAAAATTCATGTAATACGCCTTCTATTTTTACACTTGTTATCGCACATCCTGGAAGTGATGAAAGTAAGATTCTTCTTAGTGAGTTTCCAATGGTTACTCCATAACCTCTTTCTAATGGTTCACATACAAATTTTGCATAGTTATTTGCATCATCAACCTCTAGACATTCAATATTTGGCTTTTCAAATTCTATCATTTTTACCTCCTAATATGAGAAATCCATTCTCAAACTTTCTAAAAACTTGCTTAGGTTTTTCAAGTAAAATTTCAACGTTTTGATGAAACCTTTACACTTACTTTTAAACACTACTATTTTGAGTAAAGCTCTACTATTAAATGTTCTTCTATTGGTAGGTCGATATCTTCTCTTGCTGCCAATCTTACTACTTTACCACTTAATTTTTCACTGTCTTTTTCTAACCATGCTGGAACTGGTCTTGTAGCACTTTCTTCGATATTTATTTTTAATGTAGAGTTGTCTTTTTTGCTTTCTCTTACGGTAATTACATCTCCAGCTTTGACTAGGTAAGATGGGATATCTACTTTTTGTCCATTTACTTCAAATTGTCCATGATTAACAAATTGTCTTGCTTGAGCTCTGGATGTACCAAATCCTAAGCGATAAACAACATTGTCTAATCTACTTTCTAAGATTTGTAATAATACTTCACCTGTAATTCCTTTTTTATTTGAAGCCATTTCGAAGTATTTTCTAAATTGTTTTTCTCCTACTCCGTAATATGCTTTGGTTTTTTGTTTTTCTCTTAATTGAGTACCGTATTCAGAAAGTTTTGCTCTTTTTTGTCCGTGTTGTCCTGGTGCATAATTTCTTCTCGAAATGCTGCATTTGTCAGTATAACATCTTGACCCTTTTAAGAACAATTTTTGACCTTCTCTACGGCATCTACGACATTGTTCGTCTTTATATCTTGCCATTTTTTTACTCCTTTCACTAACTTGCATGGGACATATTTACTAAGAAGACGAATGACTTTTGATTCTTCTTCTTTTTTCCCTGTTTTATTTTCTTAAACTCTTCTACGTTTTGGTGGTCTACAACCATTGTGTGGAATTGGCGTAACGTCTTTGATTGCGCTAATTTCAAGTCCTGCTGTTTGAAGGGCACGAATTGCTGCTTCTCTACCAGAACCTGGTCCTTTTACATATACTTCAACTACTTTTAATCCATGTTCCATGGCAGCTTTAGCAGCTGTTTCAGCAACTTGACCTGCTGCGAATGGAGTGCTTTTTCTAGATCCTTTAAAACCTAATTCTCCGGCACTTCCCCAAGAAATGGTATTTCCTTGTGTATCGGTAATAGTAACAATGGTGTTGTTAAAGCTAGAGTGAATGTGTGCTTCTCCTTTTTCGATGTTTTTTCTATTTCTTCTAGCTACTGGTTTTCTTGTTGTATTTTTATTAGCCATTTTTGAATTTTCCCTCCTTATTTTTTGCTTTTACTTACTAATTTTCTAGGACCTTTTCTAGTTCTAGCATTGGTTTTTGTTCTTTGTCCTCTTACTGGTAAACCTCTTCTATGTCTTAATCCTCTGTAGCAACCGATTTCAGTAAGTCTTTTGATGTTAAGAGCAACTTCTCTTCTTAAGTCACCTTCTACATGATATGATTCATCAATTACTTTTCTGATTGCGTTTACTTCGTCATCGGTTAAGTCTTTGACTCTAGTATCTGGATTGATTCCAGCTTTTTCTAAGATTTTTCTAGAACTTGATACACCAATTCCATAGATATATGTTAGTCCTATTTCTACTCTTTTTTCTTTAGGTAAGTCTACTCCTGCTATACGAGCCATATGTTTTTGCACCTCCAAATTTATTTTTCTTGTTTTAGCTTGTCTTAAATTCTGTTTTCCAAAGTGAAATGCACTTCGAAAGCGGTCTTCGAAAAACTCCTTTAAAACATATATAGAAACACAAACTTAGGTACGTCACCGTTTGACCGATGAACCAGCCGCTACCTCATTTGTGTTATCAACAATTTTTAGGATCTTATCCTTGTCTTTGTTTGTGTTTTGGATTTTCGCAGATTACGCGAATTTTCCCTTTTCTTTTTATGATTTTGCATTTGTCACATATTTTCTTTACTGATGGTCTTACTTTCACTTTTTTGCACCTCCTATTTTTTAGTAGAGGTTGGAACGAAAGAATGTAAATGGTTTGTTTGCAAGTTTTGTTCCTCCCTGTTTTGTCTATCTGGGTTAATTGTTAACGTTTTATTTTCCTCTCCAAGTGATACGGCCTCTTGATAAGTCATATGGTGAAAGTTCTACTTTAACTTTGTCACCTGGTAATATTTTAATGTAGTTCATTCTTAATTTTCCAGAAATATGAGCTAAAATTTGATGCCCATTTTCTAATTCTACTTTAAAATTGGTATTTGGTAATGATTCCACTACTGTTCCCTCAACTTCAATTACGTCTTCCTTTGCCAAGATATCCCCTCCTACTTAGAGCTTTTTTTGTATTTTTTGCAAAATATTCCTATTTTGCCTTATAACTATTCCAGTATACTATAATTTTAAAGGATTGTCAATATTTCTGGCTCTTTTTCTGTAATTAAAATGGTATTTTCATAATGGGCTGCCAGACTTCCATCTTCTGTGACAATGGTCCATCCATCTTCTAATTCTAAAATGTTTGGTTTTCCTTGAATAACCATTGGTTCAATCGCTAGTGTCATGCCGGGTTCAAGCCTAATTCCTCTGCCTGCTTTTCCGTAATTTGGAATTCCTGGGTCTTCGTGCATTTCTTTTCCTATTCCATGGCCTTGAAATTCTCTGACTACTGAATATCCCTGTGAATGAACGTATTCGCCGATAGTATGGCAAATATCTCCTAAGCGATTTCCAGCTTTAGCTTGTTTAATTCCTTCAAAAAAGGCTTGTTTGGTTACTTCTACTAATCGTTTAGCTTCATGGGAAACTTTGCCAATCATAAACGTTCTTGCGGCATCTCCATGAAATCCATTTTTTAAGGCTACTGTATCTATGCTGACAATGTCACCTTCTTTGATGATTCTGTTTTTATGGGGTATTCCATGAATAACTTCATCATTAATGGATACACAAATCGATGCCGGATAAGGTGGAATTCCGCGAATTCCTATGTCATATCCTTTTTCTGCTGGAATTGCTCCTAGTTTTCTCATGGTGCTTTCGGCTATTAGATCTAATTCGTAGGTAGTCATTCCCGGTTTGATTTTTTGTTCTAATTCTTGATACGTAAGAGCTACTACTTTACAAGCTTCTTTCATGTATTCGATTTCTTTTTTTGACTTTATTGTTACCATTTCTGGTTATCCTTCTTTCTTCCCTATGGGGACGCCCTTTTTTTCCCTATCTATTTTTTCCCTATTTGCCTTTGCTTTAATTGCCCTGATGGTATTCAGGTGCGAGTGAGCCCAAATGATGTACTAACTTAAAGATTTCTTTTTTGCTTTTTCGTCTAATTTAGGATTGATATTCCTGAACAATATCTTCTGCCACTTCTTTTCCCATGCGATTGATTTTTTTGCTTACTTCTTCTGTTCTTAATACGCCTTTTTTCTCATAATACTCGATGAGTGGACTTGTTTGTTTTAAGTAAGTTTGAAATCTATCTTTTATGGTTTCTTCTTTGTCATCATCACGATGGATTAATTCGTGTCCACAATTGTCACAAATTCCTTCTTGTTTTGGTGGATGTAGAATGACATTGAAAATACTTTTACAATTTGGACATACTCTTCTGTAAACAAGTCGTTCAATAATTTCTTCTTCTGAGGTAACTAAATTAATGACTAAATCGACTTTTTTTCCTTTTTCTGCTAACATTTTTTCTAATGCTTCTGCTTGAACGATGGTTCTTGGGAATCCATCTAAAATAATTCCTTTTTCTACGTCTGGCTCATTTAAACGATCTTTAACGATTTGAATGGTTACTTCATCTGGTACTAAATTTCCTTTGGATATGTAACTGTCGGCTAATTTTCCTAGTTCTGTTCCTTCTTTGATGTTTTTACGAAATATATCTCCTGTAGATACTTGCTTAATTCCCATTTTCTCTTGTAAGATTCCTGCTACTGTTCCCTTTCCTGTTCCGGGTGCTCCTAGCATGATAATGACCATAGTAAACACTTCCTATCTTTTGAATTAAGATTATTGTTTTTTCATAATCTTTATCTTATTTACCTATTTTTTCCCTAACATTTGCTAACTTTTAAAGCCAATCTGTTCTTTCTTTCATCGTATTGGTACGTGGAAAGCTTACCTAGATTAGATAACTAATCATTATTTTTAGGCTTTCCCCTTTAACTTGAAATAGGGAAATTTTGAATAGGGAAGAAAAGGGCGTCCCCTTTATTTCCCTACCCTGCCTACCCATTAGGTGGATAAACAAGATAAAAACGATGAAAAAACGATGGCTCGTGGATAATGATACTATTTTTATTATCCACGAATCCTTACGTTTTTCTTTCGTTTGCTTTTATTTGATTGTCTCTTCTTATTCTATTCTAAAAATCCTTTATAATGCCTCATGACTAATTGTGATTCTAGTTGTTGCACTGTTTCTAGGGCAACTCCTACGACAATTAGGATAGATGTACCACCAAACGCAATGTTTAGGTTGGTAAATCTTAAGAACATTGGTAGGATAGCAATTAATGCTAAGAATAGCCCTCCAAACCAGGTTAGTTTAGAGATGATTGAAGATAGATATTCGGTAGTTGGTTTTCCTGCTCTGATTCCTGGAATAAATCCACCGTTTTTCTTAATATTGTTCGATACTTCTGCTGGATTGAAGGTAGCATAAGTATAGAAGAAGGTAAATCCTATAATTAATAATAAGTAAACTATGGCATTTCCAATGGAATATCCTAATCCTACGGCTGAGGATGAGGTTGCGATGGAAAATTTATAAATTCCTGCTAAGAATCCAGTTTGTGATGCGATATCTTGCACAAAAATTTGAATGATCATCGCTGGGAAGGTCATGAATGAGGAGGCAAAGATGATTGGCATAACTCCAGCCATGGCTAGCTTTAATGGAATATGTGTACTTTGTGCTCCTACCATTTTTCTTCCGACTACTTTTTTTGAATATTGAACAGGTACTCTTCTTTCTGCTTGTTGTACGAAGACAACTCCTGCTATTAACACAATTGCTCCAATTAAGATACCGATAGCTAATAATAATCCAGTTGTACTAAATCCATTAGCTGTCATGATTAATCCCCAAAGCATCATAACAAAACTTGGTAGTCCTGCAATAATACCAGTGAAGATGATAACGGATATTCCGTTTCCAATTCCTTTGTTAGTAATTTGGTCACCAAGCCACATTAAGATGGATGTTCCTGCTACTAGAGATCCTACTACTAATGATCCTGTTAAGAATTCTTGGTTAACGAAAATTCCTGAAGAACGGTAAGATAAGTAAATTCCTATTCCTTCTACTAATGCTAGTACAATGGTTAACATTTTGGTATATTTACTAATTTTCTTTCTTCCTTCTTCTCCTCCTTCTTTGGTTAAACGTTCCAAAGATGGGATAATCATTCCTAATAATTGAATAACAATTGATGCCGTAATGTATGGACTGATTGACATGGCAAAGATAGAGAATCTTGAGAAAGCTCCACCTGAGATAATATCAATTAGTCCTGCTATTCCTTCGTTTGATCCCATGGCATCGTTTAGGGCAAAATTGTCAACTCCTGGTACGGTGATATAACATCCTAAACGAAAGACAACGATAAGTAATAGTGTATATAAAACTCTTTTTCTTACATCTGGGGTCTTTAATGCGTTTCTGATGGTTTTAAACAACTAAATCACCTCAGCCTTTCCGCCTAAAGCTTCGATTTGTTCTTTTGCTTTTGCTGTAAATCTTACGGCTTTTACGTTTACTTTTTTCTCTAATTTTCCTGTTGCTAAAACAACGATTCCCTCATTGATTTTTCCAATGATTCCTTCTTCTAGTAAAGTTTCAGCAGTTACGTCAGTATTATTTACTTTGTTTAACATAGTAAATGTTACTTCTGTGTAGGTTTTAGCGTGGATGTTTGTGAATCCTCTTTTTGGTAATCTTCTATATAATGGTGTTTGACCACCTTCGAATCCTCTTCTTACTCCTCCACCAGATCTTGCTTTTTGTCCTTTATGCCCTCTTCCTGATGTTTTTCCAAGACCTGAACTCATTCCACGTCCTCTTCTTGTTCTTTTTTCTTTACTAGTTGTTGGTTTTAATTCGTCTATTTTCATGGCTTTTCTTGCACCTCCTTAAATCTTTTTTCCCTCGTATAAGATATCGATTTTTGGTTAATACATTTTCTATACGATGTCTTCTACTTTTTTACCTCTTTTTTTGGCAACTTGTTCTACAGTTTGCATAGATTTTAATCCTTCTATTGTAGCGTATACTACGTTTCTTGGATTATTGGTTCCTAATACTTTGGTTCTGATGTCTTTGTATCCAGCAAGTTCTAATACTGGTCTAACGCTTCCACCAGCGATAACTCCAGTACCAACTGCTGCTGGTTTTAACATAACCCTAGCACTTCCAAATTTTCCAATGTATTCATGTGGTACTGTTGTTTCCACGATTGGAACTTCTACTAAGTTTTTCTTAGCTTCTTGGATCGCTTTTTTGATAGCGTCTGGAACTTCGGCTGCTTTTCCGTTTCCTACGCCAACGTGTCCGTTTTCGTCACCAACTACAACAACTGCACTAAAACGAAAAGTTCTACCACCTTTTACTACTTTAGCAACTCTGTTAATAGCAACTACTTTTTCTTTTAATTCGCTTTTTTCTTCCATCGGTTTTGTTTTCCCTCCTTGTTTTCATCTTTATTTTGTTTTTTTGTTTTCTGATGCTTAGTTTGCCTGTCAAACGAGTATGTGGATAATTCCCTTAACTCGCAAGCAGACTTTCTTAAGGTTTCTAAATGCTGGTCACATTTGGATCAAGTGTCTGAATAAGCTCCTACGTCGCAAACAGACACTAGAACTTCAAACCGCCTTGTCTTGCTGCTTCTGCTAGTTCTTTTACTACACCATGATAGATGTATCCACCACGATCAAAAACTACGTTTTCAATTTTTAGATCTTTAGCTTTTTTGGCAATTAATGTTCCTACTTCTTTTGCAGCTTCTTTGTTGGCGTGTTTGTTTTTGATTTCTTTGTCAAGTGTAGAAGCACTTACTAGTGTTTTGGCTGCTACGTCATCAATGATTTGCACATATAGGTTGGTATTGCTTCTATATACACATAATCTTGGTCTTTCAGCAGTACCAGATATTTTTGTTCTTACACGTAGATGTCTTCTTCTTCTTTCCATTTTTCTATCTGTCTTTTTTACCATTTTTGTTACTCCTTTCCTTTTTTCTAAGGTATGGGCTTTTCCCATAGTATAATAGAAATAAACTAATTTCTTGGTTTGGTTTCTATTTTTTATTTACCAGTTTTTCCTTCTTTACGTCTGATTACTTCTTCAGCGTATTTAATACCCTTACCACGATATACTTCTGGTGGTCTCTTGGTTCTAATTACGGCTGCTGTTTGCCCAACTAATTCTTTGTCGATTCCTTTAACAATGATTGTGTTTGCATTTGGTACGTCAAATGTAATTCCTGCTGGTGCATCAAAAATAACTGGATGTGAATACCCAAGAGTTAAGTTTAAGTTGTTTCCTTGTTTTGCCACTCTGTAACCTACTCCATTGATTTGTAATTCTCTGGTAAATTCGTCTTTTACCCCAATAATCATGTTATTAATCAATGTTCTGGTTAAACCATGTACACTTTTGTTTTCTGGTTCATCATTCAAACGCATTACATTGATGGTATTTCCGTCCATTTTTAATGAAATATTTTTATGTATTTCTCTTTCTAATGTTCCTTTTGGTCCTTTTACCGTAATTTTTTGTCCGTCAATTTTTACTTCAACACCATCTGGTACGGTAATAGGTTTATTTCCTATTCTTGACATTGTTTTGTTTTCCTCCTTTTCGTCAATGTTTATGATACCTAATTTTTAGTATCTTGATTTGGATTACCAAATGTAAGCTAGTACTTCTCCGCCTACTCCTAATTCTCTTGCTTCTTTATCTGTTTTTAGCCCTTTTGAAGTAGAGACAATCGCAATTCCTAGTCCGTTTAATACTTTTGGTAATTCTTCTTTTGCTGCATATACTCGTAAACCTGGTTTGCTAATTCTTTTTAATCCATCAATAATACGATTTCCTTTTTCATCGTATTTAAGTGTTATACGAATCATTCCTTGGTTTTCGTCTTTGATTTCTTCAAAAGATTTGATGTATCCTTCTTTGAATAAAATCTCAGCAATTCCTAATTTCATATTTGATGCAGGTATATCTACGGTTTTGTGTTTTGCACTATTGGCATTTCTAATTCTGGTTAACATATCTGCAATTGGATCTGTAGTATTCAACTTTTTTTCCTCCTTTTTCTTTTTGGATTAGAGGATTTCCTTAAAATTCCTCTGTTTGGTTATATTGGTTTACCAGCTTGCTTTTTTTACACCTGGTATTTCTCCTTTATGAGCTAATTCTCTAAAACATACACGGCAAATTCCATATTTTCTAATGTAAGCATGTGGTCTTCCACATAATTTACATCTGTTGTATTCTCTCGTTTGGTATTTTTGTGGTCTTGCTTGTTTTATTTTCATTGATTTTTTAGCCATTCCTGATATTTCCTCCTCTTTTTTAATCTTATTGGAGGTTTGACGTTGGAGTTTCCAACTTCCAACCTCTAGCTTTTAAAAGGCATTCCTAGAAGTGTTAATAATTCTTTTGCTTCTTCGTCTGTTTCTGCTGTTGTGGCAAAGATGATATCCATACCTCTTAATTTATCGACTTTATCGTATTCGATTTCTGGGAATATTAATTGTTCTTTTACTCCCATAGCGTAATTTCCTCTTCCATCAAAAGAATCTGCTGATACTCCTCTAAAGTCTCTTACTCTTGGAAGTGCTACATTGAATAATTTGTAAACAAAATCATACATTTTGTCTGCTCTTAAGGTTACTTTGCAACCTACGTTAACACCTTCTCTTAATTTAAAAGCGGCAATTGATTTTCTTGCTTTGGTTATGATTGGTTTTTGCCCGGTAATTTGCATTAAATCATTCATTGCATTTTCTAATGATTTTGGGTTTTCTTTGATGTCACCTAAACCGATGTTGATGACAATTTTATTTAGTTTTGGAACTTGCATAACTGATTTATAGTTAAATTTTTTCATTAATGCTGGGATTACTTCTTTTTCATATTGTTCTCTAAGTTTTTCCATTTCGAATTAAATCCTCCTCTCTTTTTTTCTTTTTATTTTAATTTTGCTCCGCATTTTTTACAAATACGTACTTTTTCGTCTTTTTCTACACTATATCCTACTTTTGTGGTTTTTCCACATTTTGGACATACTACATTGACTTTACTACTAGGAATTGCACATTCTACGGGAACAATTCCGCCTTCTTCTCCTTGTTTTCTAGGTTTCATGTGTTTTTTTCTTACATTAACACCTTTGACAACAAGTTTGTCTGCTTTAGGAAGAACTTCTAGAACTTCTCCTTTTGTTCCTTTGTCGTTTCCTGATAAAACTTGGACTGTATCGCCCTTTTTGATTCTCATGGTTTTGCCTCCTTCTTTTCGAATTTATAATTGGCTTTTTGGGTTATTTTGATTTTTCTGTTTCCTTGCCTCTTTGTTCTATTGTTTTACCTGTGTATATATACTACTCTCTATTGCGTGCCGTTCTTCGGTTAGGCAGTAGGAGCTTTTTTAAGGTATGCAGAAATCACTTCATTGCTTTTCGTTGCTTTTTACTTAGGCAGTAGGAGCTTTTCTGAGGTATGCAGAAATCACTCCATTGCATTGCGTGATTTTTGCATCTTTAATCCGTAAAACTCCTTCGTCGTTAACGGCTTAAAGAACTTCTGGGGCTAGTGATAGGATTTTCATGTATTCTTGTTCTCTTAGTTCTCTTGCTACTGGCCCGAAGATACGTGTTCCTTTTGGTGTTTTGTCGTCTTTGATGATAACTGCTGCATTTTCGTCAAATTTGATGTATGATCCATCAGCTCTGCGTAATCCTCTTTTTGATCTTACGATAACTGCTTTAACAACATCACCTTTTTTTACAACGCCACCTGGTGTTGCTGATTTAACAGAAGCAACGATGACATCACCAATGTTAGCTGTTTTACGAAAAGAACCACCTAAACATCTAATACACATAATTTCTTTAGCACCTGTGTTATCAGCTACTTTTAATATTGATTGTTGTTGTACCATTGTCAAGTTTCCTCCTTTTTTGATTCTCTTTTTGGTAGCTTAGGCTACTTTTTATTTAAGTATCGCTTTTTCTACGATTTCTACTACTCTCCATCTTTTATCTTTGGAAAGTGGTCTTGTTTCCATGACTTTTACTTTGTCTCCGACTTGGCAACTGTTTTCTTCATCATGTGCTTTTAATTTATAAGTTCTTTTTACTGTTTTTCCATAAACTTTATGGCTTACACTAGTTTCTACAGCTACAACAACGGTTTTATCCATTTTGTCTGATACAACAGTTCCTGTCATCACTTTACGAAGATTTCTTTCTTCCATGTTTTAAATCCTCCTTTTCAGATTTATGCTTTTTTGCTTTCTAACATTTTTCTTTCTGTTAAAATGGTATTGATTCTAGCAATATCTTTTTTAACTTCTTTAATTTTCATTGGATTATCTAATCCGTTAGTAGCTAAACTAAATTTTAATTTGAATAATTCTGTTTTTAGTTCACCTAATTCTTTCTCTAAATCTGGTGAAGACATTTCTTTCATTTTATTTATCTTCATCATGTTCACCTACCTTTTCTGCCTCTTTGCTGACAAATTTACATTTTACAGGTAGTTTGTTCATGGCAAGTCTTAATGCTTCTCTTGCTGTTTCTTCTGGTACACCAGATATTTCAAACATAACTCTTCCTGGTTTTGTTACTGCCACCCAGTATTCTGGAGCACCTTTACCTTTACCCATACGAGTACCAATTGGTTTTGATGTAATTGGTTTGTCTGGGAAGATTTTGATCCAAACTTTTCCCCCTCTTTTGATGTAACGTGTCATCGCAATACGGGCTGCTTCAATTTGATTTCCTGTGATTAATCCACCGGTTACGGCTTGAATTCCATATTCGCCGTCTGTTACTTTATTTCCTCTTGTTGCTTTTCCTCTCATTCTGCCTTTTTGCATTTTTCTAAATTTTGTTCTTTTTGGCATTAATGGCATTATTTGTCTCCTCCTTCCATTTTCTTACTTGGAAGAATTTCTCCTTTATAGATCCAAACTTTTACACCGATTTTTCCATAGGTTGTATCTGCTTCTGCAAATCCATAGTCGATATCAGCTCTTAAGGTTTGTAAAGGAATGTTTCCTTCTTTATAAAATTCAGTTCTAGCCATATCAGCACCACCTAGTCTTCCTGATACTGATGTTTTGATTCCTAAAGCTCCTGCTTTAGTTGCTTTTTGCATACATTGTTTCATGGCTCTTCTGAAGGAAATTCTTCTTTCCAATTGTCCAGCAATATTTTCTGCAACTAATTGTGCGTCTGTGTCTACGTTTTTTACTTCTACGATATTTAAGTTAACGTCTTTTCCGATTAATTTGGCAAGTTCAGCCTTGATTGCTTCTGCTCCGGCTCCGCCTTTTCCAATTACGATTCCTGGTTTTGCTGTATACAAATTAACTTTTACCATTTTAGCAGTTCTTTCGATCTCAATTTTGGCAATTCCACTAGCATATAATTTTTTCTTAAGGAATTTACGAATTTTTTGATCTTCTACTAAATAGTCAGAAAAGTTTTTTGAATCGGCATACCATTTTGAATTCCAGTCTTTGATTATTCCAACTCTAACTCCTGTTGGATGTACTTTTTGTCCCATTTCTAACTTTTTCCTCCTTTTTACGATAGTAGGGATATCTTCCCTTTCCTCTCTTATTCTTTTTCGCGTAATACGATGGTTATATGACTTGTTCTTTTTCTGATTCTAACGGCTGACCCTTTAGCTGCTGGTCTAATTCTTTTTAGTGTTGGTCCTTGGTTAGCATAGATTTCTGCTACATATAAATTTTCTTGTTTCATATCATGATTGTTTTCTGCATTGGCGATAGCAGATTTTAATAGTTTTTCAATAATTTCAGAAGAAGCTTTTGGTGTGAATTTTACGATAGATAATGCTTCATTTACGTCTTTTCCTCTAATTAAGTCTGCTACAATTTTTACTTTTCTTGCTGAAATTCTAGCAAATTTAAGCATTGCTTTTGCTTCTTTTACAGCGATTTCTTGCTCTTGCACTTGTTTTCCCTCCTTAACTTGATTGGTTAGCAGTTGGTGTTAGCGTTTTAGCTAACAGCCAACGCTCTTTCATTTTCTTTTTATTTTCCAACTTTTGAAGTTTTTTCTCCCGCATGTCCCTTAAAGGTTCTTGTAGGAGCAAATTCGCCTAGTTTGTGTCCAATCATTTCTTCACTAATATAAATTGGAACATGTTTTCTTCCATCATGAACGGCGATGGTATGACCAACCATTTGTGGATAAATAGTAGAAGCTCTTGACCATGTTTTTAGTACTTCTTTAGCACCTGTTTCATTCATTGCTTCGATTCTTTTTAATAATTTTTCTTGCACAAATGGTTTTTTCTTGCTTGATCTTGACATGTTTACATGTCCTCCTTTCCAGAGTTATTTTGATTTCGTTATTTTCTATTTTCTTCTCTTAACAATAAATTTGTTGCTTGGTTTCTTTTTGTTTCTTGTCTTATATCCTAGAGCTGGTTTACCCCAAGGTGTCATTGGTCCAGCGTGACCGATTGGAGCTTTACCTTCACCACCACCATGAGGGTGATCTACTGGGTTCATAACAGAACCTCTTACTTCTGGTCTCCATCCCATGTGACGTTTTCTTCCGGCTTTACCGATTTTTACGTTTTCATGATCTGCGTTTCCAATGGTTCCTACTGTTGCTCTACATTTTGCTAAGATTAATCTCATTTCTCCAGAAGGTAATCTAACGTGTGCATATTTTCCTTCTTTTGCCATTAATTGTGCACTTTGCCCAGCAGTTCTTACTAATTTTCCTCCTTGCATAGGGTTTAATTCGATGTTGTGAATTAAAGTACCTACTGGAATTGAACTAATTGGCATAGCATTTCCTGGTTTAATATCAACCGCTTCTCCTGAGATAACTTTATCTCCATCGGTTAATCCTTGTGGTGCTAAGATGTAAGCTTTTTCTCCATCTTGGTATTGAATTAAGGCAATGTTAGCACTTCTGTTTGGATCGTATTCGATTCCGATAACAGTTGCTTCCATATTGTCTTTTCTACGTTTGAAATCAACGATTCTATATTTTTGTCTGTTTCCTCCACCTTGATGTCTTACTGTGATTCTACCATAAGAGTTTCTTCCTGCTTTTTCTTTCTTTTTCGCAAGTAAAGATTTTTCAGGTGTTTTTTTGGTAACTTCATCAAATGTTGATACTGTCATGTTTCTTCTTGAAGGTGTATAGGCTTTAAAATGTTTCATTCCCATGATTTAATCTTCCTTTCTTATTAATGGATTTTTTCCTGCTCCATTTGCAGATATTCTTTATTTTCCGAGGTCTTTCTCGATATTATCTTTCCCATTCATCATCTGGTTTGGGTTCTGGCTGTTCTAAATTAATTTCTCGAATTAATGTTGTTAACATTTTGATTTGCCTTTCTGAAAGTTGATAATCCTGACTTCCAATTCGATCAGCCATTATTTTTAGATGACCAACAATCATTCTTGGATTCATATCCATTTTTATGCTCCCATAAATTCATCAATTGAATCTTTGAATTTTTTCGTTGCTTTTGTTTCCTTACCACCTTTTGCTAGGTAGCTTGTTTCTCCTGGATTTGTGTCTATGGTGACAATGGCTTTTTTCCAATCAGAAGTTTTTCCTGTGTGGTAACCAACTCGTTTTGTTTTTCCTCTTACTGTCATGGTGTTTACTTTTAACACTTTAACTTCAAATAGTTTTTCCACTGCTTTTGCGATTTCTACTTTTGTTGCTTTTTTATTGACTTTGAAGGTATATTTCCCTTCTTGTAATTCATCATTACTTTTTTCTGTAACCACTGGTGCTACAATTACTTCTTCAGGTAACATTATGCGTACACCTCCTCTAATTTTTTAACGGTGTCTAGTGGTAAAATTAGGTTGTTGTATTTTAATAAATCATATACATTGATATTGTTTAATAAAATTGTTTTTACCCCCTCGATGTTTTTAGCTGAACGGTAAACATTTTCGTTTTTCTCTGGAAGAACGATTAATGTTTTTCCGGTTACTTTTAAATCAGATAGTGCTTTTACCATATTTTTGGTTTTGATTTCGTTTAGTTCTAATTTATCTACTACGGTTAATTCTTTTTCTAAGACTTTAGCACTTAAAATTGATTTAATGGCTAATCTTCTTTCTTTTTTGTTTACGGTATATTTGTAAGAACGAGGTTTTGGTCCTAAAGCGATACCACCTTTAATCCATTGTGGAGCTCTGATACTTCCTTGTCTTGCTCTACCTGTTCCTTTTTGTCTCCATGGTTTTCTACCACCACCACGAACTTCTGCTCTTGTTTTTGTACTTTGTGTACCTTGACGTTGGTTAGCTAAATAGTTAACTAAAACAGCGTGTACGATGTTTTCGTTTGGTTCAATTCCAAATACGCTATCTGCTAATTCCACATCACTTACTTTTTTCCCTTTGATATCATATACATCTATTTTTGGCATTTTCTGTTTCCTCCTTCCTCTATTTAGTAGCCTTTACAGCTGATTTTACTTTTAGGATTGCTCCTTTTGGTCCAGGTACGCTTCCCTTTACTAGAATAGCGTTTTTGTCCATATCGACTTTAACTACTTCTAAGTTTTGGATTGTAATGGTTACTTTTCCCATATGTCCTGGTAATTTTTTTCCTTTGAAAACTCTACCTGGGGTAGATGTTGATCCCATTGATCCTGGTCTTCTATGATACATTGATCCATGTCCCATAGGTCCTCTGTGTTGTCCATGACGTTTGATAACACCTTGGAATCCTTTTCCTTTTGATGTTCCTTGCACGTCGATTTTTTCTCCAGCTTCGAAGATGTCTGCTTTTACTTCGTCTCCCACTTTGTAGGTTTCTACTGTTTCTAGTCTGAATTCTCTTAAATGTTTTTTGTTTGAAAGACCTGCTTTAGCAAAATGTCCTCTTTCTGGTTTATTGATGTGTTTATCTTTTATTTCTCCAAATCCTAATTGGATTGCTTGATAACCATCGGTTTCTTTTGTTTTTACTTGTGCTACGATGTTTGGTGTAGCATCTAAAACAGTTACGGGAATAACATTTCCTTTTTCATCAAAGATTTGTGTCATTCCTACTTTTTTGGCGATGATTCCTTTTTTCATTTTTTATTTTCCTCCTAACTATTGGCTGATCGTTTAATTTCGCATATACTATGTGAGATCAGCTTGGCTTTTTTGGTTTGCTTAAACGTAAACTTATAATTTAATTTCAATGTCAACACCTGCTGGCAATTCTAATTTCATTAAACTGTCAACTGTTTTTTGTGTTGGGTAAAGAATGTCGATAACTCTTTTATGGGTTCTCATTTCAAATTGTTCTCTTGAATCTTTGTATTTGTGTGGAGAACGTAAGATCGTTACGATTTCTTTTTGGGTTGGTAATGGAATTGGACCTGAAACCTTTGCTCCTGTTTTCTTAGCAGTATCTACTATTTTTTCAGCAGACTGTTCTAAAATTACATGATCATACGCTTTTAGTCTAATTCTGATTTTTTCACTTGTTACAACTGTTGCCTTTGCCATTGTAATTTTCCCTCCTTTTAAAAATTTATTTTTGGGTTTTTCCCATAAGATAGCTATGTTGCTATCAAAATTACCGTAGCAAGTTAAAACGCACTCTGGTGTTTTGAATGTTCCCTAGTTAAAATCCCAAATTTGCATGATACTTTTGGGATAAGTGCTTTTTTATGTATGTATTTATACATGCTTTTTTTCTCTTTAACCGCTTCTACGCCTAAAGAGATGTTAACTTACCGCCTGGTCTTTGCCATGACATACTCCACTGAAGTTCCCTCCACCCTTAGTTCCGTAAGGATGTAGCCACATTCAGCTTCAACGCTTCATTCATGCTTAACTATTATACAATGCTTTTATCCGTATGTCAATGGTTTTTGGAGAATTTTTCCTGATTTGTTGACAAAAAATTTGTCGAATATCTTTTTACTTTTTCTTTCATTTTTAATATGATAGGGAAAAAGTAACTAAGGAGATGTTTTTATGTTTATCTTAAGCCTTGTTTTGGTTTGTGTTCTTTTGCTAGTCATTTACTGTTATAATTCATTTGTGCATTTACAAAACAAAGTAAATCAAGCAAAATCAAGTATAGATGTGTATTTAACGCAACGTTTTGATCTTATTCCTAATTTAGTTACTTGTGTTAAAGCCTATACTGATTATGAAGAAAGTGTATTGGTTCATATTACTGAATTACGTTCTCGTTATTTAAAAACAAAAAAATTAACAGATGCTGAACAAGTAAATGCTGAATACAAAAGTCTATTAGCTACTGCTGAACAATATCCAGAGTTAAAAGCTAGTGAACAATTCTTATTCTTGCAAAAAAGCTTAGCTAAAATTGAAAACCAATTGCAAGCTGCTCGTAGAATTTATAATTCAGTAGTGACTTCTTACAATACTTCTATTCACTTATTTCCGCTTTCACTACTTGCTTCTTTGTTTCATTTTGAAGAAGAACCTTTATTTGAAGCAGAAGATTCAGCGCATAATCTTACCTCTGTTCATTTCAATTCTTAGAAAGGAGTTTACCAATGAAAAATTTTAATACGATTTATCAAGAACTCTATCGTACACATTTTACTACATTATCCAATTTAAAGAGGACCACTTTCTGCTTACAACTTGTTTTATGGGTGTGTTTACTCCTTGCCTTTTTTCTGTTTTATCTTAGTTTCTCTCATCCGGTTTTCCGACTTACTGGTACTGTTTTTGCTATTTTATTGGCTCTACTGATTGGATCTATTCGTAGTACTAAATTTGTACACTATTATAAAAAGAATGTAATCGGGTCTATTATCCATTCCTATGACGATACTTTTAAGTATTATCCACAATCCCCTATTCCTTCTTCTATCTATTGTGAGGCTGAGTTTGAACCATATTTTGATCGTTATACTTCAGATGATAAAATTACAGGCCAATGGAAAGATTTTTGTTCTTTACTCATGGGAGAAGTAAAAACAGAGGTACGTTATACTGATGAAGATGGTCATACTAGTTATTCTACCATTTTTTCTGGTTTCTTTATCAAAATAGAATTTCCTAAATTTCTTCCTTGTACAATTAAAGTTCGCAAAAATGCAATGTTAAAACGTTCTTATCCTAATTCTTCACGTGGACGTAAAAATATCCTTTCGTTACCAACTGAACGTATTGAAATGGATTCTCATGATTTTGAAAAACTCTATGATGTGTATTCAGATAATCCCATTCTCACCATGCAGCTTTTTACGTCTGACATTATGCAAATGCTTTTAGACTTTAAACAAAATTATGGTATATTCCCAGAAATCACCATAAAAGAAAATCGTCTTTATCTTCGTTTTTCTGTTCGTAAAAAATTGTTTGAGCCAAACTGGTATAAACGTGTATTAGATTATAGCGATACCCAAAATCATTATACCTTTATTCATTCTATTATGAATTTAAGTGATTCTTTACTTAATAATATATTAGAAGTTGAATGGTAAGTTGTCTCGCTATCCAATTGGGACGGGTACGTTTTGGACATTCATGTGCAAAATGTACGGTCCCAAAATTAAACAGCGAGACAACTTTTATACTAGTTATTTTTCTTCAATTATTTTTTCAATCGAATCGATTCTCATTTGTTTAATGATACGGCAACTTTCGTTTAATTTTCCTTGCTCTTCTTCATTTAAATTTAGTTCCACTAATTCTCTTACCCCTTTACTATTGATGACTGCTGGAATACCAATGTATATATCCTCTTGCCCATATTGGCCATCTTGTAAATACGTAGAAACGGTTAAAATAGAATTTTCATTATCTAGTACTGCTCTTACTAAACGATTAAGTGCCATACCAATTCCATAATAGGTGGCTCTTTTTTTGTTAATGATTTCGTATGCTGCATTAATGACTCCTTCATGAATTTTTTTCAAATCATTCATTGGATGGTGGTTATCTTTCATTACATCTTTTATTCGTTTGCACCCTACATACGCATGATCCCAAGGAACAAATGAAGAATCTCCATGTTCCCCCATGATGTAAGCATGAATGTTTTTGCTGGATAATTTTAAGTAATCAGCCATTAAATAGCGAAGCCTTGCTGTATCTAATACTGTTCCTGAGCCGAATACTTGATTTTTTGGAAGTCCTGATACTTTTGCTACTACATAGGTCATTAAATCTACTGGATTACTAGCGACAATAATAATTCCATTAAATCCACTTGCCATAATATTTTGTGTGATACTTTTCATGATTTTCGTATTCGTTTCTGCCAATTCTAATCGTGTTTGCCCCGGTTTTTGAGCAATTCCAGCAGTGATGACAACAATTTGAGCATCTTTACATTCTTCATAATCTCCTGCTTTTATTACCATTTTTTGTGGAGCAAATGGCAATCCATGAGATAAATCCATTTCCTCACCAATGGTTTTGTCTTTGTCAATATCAATTAATACTAATTCATTGACACCTCCTCGGTTTACCATAGAATAAGCCATGCTCATTCCTACGAAACCAGTTCCTACTAAAACAACTTTTCCTTTTTTCATTTTGATCATCCTTTCTCTTGTTATTCCGTGTATGATTATACTACTTTTTTGGGGAATTGAAAATGCCTTTTCGTTTATTTTTTTATTTAAGCTCTCTTTCCTTTTTTTGGAAAAAAGTTTACTTTTTGTTTTTTTTGTGATATAATGCCAAAAAAGCAAAGTGAGGAGTGTGTATTTATGTCTCATTCAGATAATGCTACTGCTTTGGCTGAAAATAAAGTTTTAATTTTATACATCTTAGATCAGTTACCAGAAGGTATGTTGGAAGATGGATTGTATAAAATGATTTCTTCCATTAATGATGTTAATTATTTTTATTTTAAACCCATTTTAACCGATTTAGTGGATTCAAAGCTAGTAGGTATTTATACGAAAGACGAAGAAGAACCTGTGCTAAAAATTACATCAGAAGGAAGAAATGCTTTATCACTTACGAAAGATGTACTACCAGGAATACTAAAATTAAAAGCTGACAATGTTTTTAAGGAAGAGTTATCTTCCATTACTGAAGAGACTTCTGTCATTGCTGAGTTTATTCCTAAAAATGAAAATGATTATACCATAAAATGTAAAATTGTAGAAAATAACGAAACGATTTTTGAAGTAAGGACGTTTGCTGGTTCTCGCGAGAGAGCAAAACGTATTGTTGATCATTGGAAGCAAGATGCTTCTTCGATTTATCCTAGAATTTTGGATATTTTGCTCGACAACCAATAAAAATTGATCTTTTTAAAAGAATCCCACAATTACCAAAGTAATTAAGGGATTCTTTTGATTAGTATTTTACTAATTTAAGTTTAATGCCTTTTGTGCTCTTGTTTGTTTTGATTCATTGGTTTCTTCATACCTATACTTTTTCTATTTTACTTGACAAAAATATAAAATAGAATATACTTAAAATATGTTATTTATTTTTGTGTAATTTTTAACATTAACGATTAAGTGAAAAATGGAGGAAATCATATGGCAAGGTTTAAAATGAGAGTAGCCGTTCATTTATTTTTGGAAAAAAATGATGAACTTTTATTATTAAGGCGATTTAATACTGGGTACGAAGATGGAAATTATAGCGTTATAGCAGGTCATGTTGATGGAAATGAAACAATTTTTTCAGCCATGAAAAGAGAAGCACTAGAAGAAGCAGGTATAACAATTAACGAAGATGACTTGAAAATAGTTCACGTAATGCACAGAAAAGATGGAGATGAAAGTATTGATTATTTCTTGTCTTGTTCTCATTATTCGGGAGATGTTTCTATTCAAGAACCTAATAAATGTGATGAGTTATCTTTTTATCCCATTGGTGGGTTTCCTGAAAATATTATTCCTTATATTCAGAAGGCTTTTGAATACGCTCAAAGTGGTATTCTGTTTTCTGATTATGGATTTGATTTGCTTGAAGTATAATTTGATTTAAGCAACAAAAAAAGCCTCTACGAGACTTCATTCTTTTTGGTAGCGAAGATGTGATTCGAACACATGACCCTTCGGGTATGAACCGAATGCTCTAGCCAACTGAGCTACTTCGCCATATTGGTAACTAACGATAATTATTATACCTTGAGTTTTCCCATTTGTCAAGCAAAAAATACAAGAATTTTGAAATTCTTGTATTTTTTTGGTTAACCAAGTTCTTGTTCTTCTTCTCTCTCTTGACTTAGTTCTTGATTATCCTGAGTCTGCTCTTTTCCATTTCTTTGGGTGTTTCCTTGTGTATTCCATTCTGCTTTTCTAACTCTAGGTGTTTTTTCAAAGTTAACTATATTTAGTCTTTCATTAATTGTTTTTACATTTTTTAATGATTCTTCTAGTTCTTTTTTTACGTCTTCTGTAATTTTGTCACTTTGTTGTATCTCTATTGACAAAGTATCGCTTTCTTCTAAATCTTCCTCTATTCCTTGGGATGGTTGTGTAAATGATCTCCATAATAAAATTAGGGGATTTATCTTTTTTACTGTTTCAGAATTGCTCATACTTTCTTCTTAGGGTTTGCCCTAAGATTTCACCTCACTTATTCCGTTTTTTAAACTAGTTTTAGTATAACATAAAAAAGCCTTAAAATCAAGGCTTTTTTATAATTTTTTTCAACTACTTAGTTAATTTTTTGTTATCATTCATAGCTATACAAATAGTAAGCTTTTTAGTTCACGTATTCATTTAACGGTTTTATACGGTAATTCAATTCTCCCATTTCTTCTGTTGGTACATAACCTGCTTTACTATTTATCACATCTGGAATACGATTAACTACACTTGCACAGGTTAATTCTACTGTTGATGGACGGTTTATGATTAGTGTTGTATTTGGTTCTCCTTCAATACTCCATTCGTTTTTGTCAAAGTCTTCTTTTGAATATACTTTTCCAATACATTGGCTTTCAATGGTAATTCCCTCTTGTGTTTCTGTGGTTACTACTGCACTCATTCCTGTTGCCATTCCTGCTTTTACTGTCATTCCTAGGGTAGATGATTCGATGTCTTCTTGATAGGTTTGTGGTACTGTTTTTTGGGTTTGTCTGGTTACGGTTAATCCTAATTTGGCACATAACCATCCATTTACGTTCCACATATAAGAAGGTAGATATTCTCCCTTATCAATCACAGCTTGTCTTTCTTCATCTGATATGCGATCAAGAGAAGCTACTTGTTTGTCAAATTCTTCTAGGGTGAGTCCTGCTCCATGTGCTTCTGCTAAGGCGATTCCATAATCTTCTACATTATAGCTTGAACTACCTACTATTTTTTTTATGGTTTGGGTTGATCCGGCAATACTCGAAATGAGTTGTCCCCAGTAGATGTCTTGATATCCACTTCCTGTAATGGTACACCCTGTTTGTTTAGCGATTTCATCTAATTCTTTTGTTATACTAGGGTTGGAATTCATTGGGTAAAATGCCTCTTCACAAGTTGTGATAGCATTAATGCCTAATTTAGCACATAACATCAAGGCATCTCTTACATCACTCATTAAACTCATGGTAGTGACAATGGCCACATCTGGCTTAGTTTCTTGTAACATACTTTCTGCTTGTTCTACGGAAACGACTTTTACTCCCTTAGCCTCTGTTCCCATAATTTCTCCGATATCTTTTCCAATTACATCTGGGTTAACGTCTATTGCTCCTACTATTTCTGCCCCTTTTTCATAAACATATCTCATGGTGTAAACACTCATTTTTCCTGCCCCGTATTGGACAACTTTGATTTTTCTTTCCACAAAAATCACTCCTTTCTCATTAGTTAGATTATATCCTAATTCTTTGTTTTTATACAAGCCTCTTTGTGTGAATTTTTGATGAACTTTTGTGTTTTATGGATTCTCACGAAAAAATTCTTTCAATATACTTACACATCGTTTAGAGGCTAATTTTACGAATTGTTCATAGGTCATTGCATTGTCTCCATTTGGCGTATCTGAAATGCTTCTGATGGCTAAAAACGGTATTTGGGCTAGGTGGCAAACTTGTCCAATAGCTGCTGCTTCCATATCTACACAATTGGCATCAAATTTGGCATAGATTTTATCTTTCATGCTGATTTCTGTGCAAAATATATCACCTGTGGCGATCGTTCCGATCATGATTCGATAATCTCTTTCGTCTAAATGATCTAGTGCTTGTTTTATGCCTTGGATTAATGTTTCATCACTTTTTACAGCGTCTCCCACTCCGGTAATATATCCTTTGGAATGACCAAAAGCGGTGATATCAAAATCGTGTTGAACCAATTTTTTTCCAATGACAATATCTCCAATTTCTAATTTTGGATCAAGGGCTCCTGCTGCTCCTAGGTTTAATAGGTATTCTAATTCAAAATAATCAATCATCATTTGCGTTATACGTGCTGCATTTACCTTTCCTACTCCAGCTTTAACAATGACACAAGACTTGTTTTCTAAATTTCCTAGCCAAAAGGATACATGTTGAATTACTTTTTCGGTAGCTTTTTCCATATTTTCTTTCACTACTTCAAACTCTTCTGGTTCGGCTAATATAATTCCTATTTTTTTCATTTTTTTCACTTCCTACTATTTTGTCCTTTTGGGGACGTTTCTGTTTGGGACATTTTGTCCTTTTGTGTCCTTTTGGGGACGTTTCTGTTTGGGACATTTTACCATAAGTTAGGTATAGTATGATAAAGTAGTGTAAAGGGTATTAACTATATACCTATTTAGTCATTTCTACTTTTTGAAATGTCCAAAACAGAAACGTCCCTAAAAGGACAAAAAATAATCACAAAGGAACTTCTTTGTGATTATTTTCTTTTCGGTTAATTATTGTAATTCAATAACAGCTCCTACTTCTGTAAATTTAGCTTTTAATTCTTCAGCTTCGTCTTTAGATACGTTTTCTTTAACTGTTTTAGGTGCTCCGTCTACTAATTCTTTAGCTTCTTTTAGTCCTAATCCAGTAGCGTCTCTAACTACTTTGATAACTTTGATTTTTTGGTCTCCTGCTTCTTTTAATACTACGTTAAAAGATGTTTTTTCTGCTGCTGCTTCACCAGCTCCAGCTGCTGCTGCAGGTGCAGCTGCTGCTACTGCAGATACTCCGAATTCTTCTTCAATTGCTTTTACTAGGTCTGCTAATTCTACTACTGTCATTTTTTTGATTTCTTCAATCATTTCTTCTTTAATCATTTTTAAATCCTCCTATTTTTTGGTTTGGTGATTTAAGCTCACCACTCTTATTTTTCTTTTTCGTTCTTATGCTTCTGCTGGTGCTTCTACTGTTTCTTGAACAGGTTCTGCTGTAGCTTCTGCTCCTTCTTCTTTTTGTACTCTAACTTGATCAAGAGCAACTGCAAATTTTTGAATATTTGCCAATAATGCTCCAGCAAGCATAGATAGTAATGTTTCTCTTGATGGTAATTTAGCAATAGTAATGATTTCTTCTGCTGTCATTACTTTTCCTTCGATTACTCCACCTTTGATTTTGTAAAAGTCATTCTTTTTGCTGAATTCATAGATTGCTTTTGCTGGTTCTAAATAATCTTCTTTACTCATGATTACAGCTGTTGGTCCTGTTAATACTTCATCAAGACCATCAATCCCTGCTTCTTGTAATGCTCTTTTGGTGATGTTGTTTTTGATTACTTTGTATTCAGCGTTTGCTTTTCTAATGTCTGTTCTTAAATTGGTTACGTCTTCTACACTAATTCCTCTATAATCAGCTAATAGAACTAATTTACATTCTTTCATTTCATTGGCTAATGTTGTTACTTCTTCTTTCTTTTGGTTTAAGATTTTTTCACTTGCCATTTTTTCACCTCCTAATGGTTTTGTTTGGTGAGTTTCCTCACTTTATGGTTAAAGTTAATAACACTCTTTTTCCTACACGAGGGAAAAAGAGTGTTATCTTTTTTCTACCTCGGTAGGGCTTATGTTTGCCTACTGTCTTTGGCTACTAATTTATTTTCTATTTTTGGTCGATAAAAATACTTGGTCCCATTGTTGTGGTAATGGCTACACTTTTGATGTATTGTCCTTTAGCTGCTGCTGGTTTTGCTTTGATGATAGCGTTCATAATGGTTTCGTAGTTTTCAGCTAATTTGTCAGTTCCAAAAGAAACTTTTCCAAATCCTAAGTGAATAATGTTTGTTTTGTCTAAACGATATTCTACTTTACCAGATTTAATTTCGCTGATGGCTTTTGTTACATCCATAGTAACAGTTCCTGATTTAGGGTTTGGCATTAATCCTTTTGGTCCTAACACTTTACCTAATCTTCCTACAACACCCATCATATCTGGAGTTGCTACTACTACGTCATAATCAAACCAGTTTTCATTTTGAATTTTAGGAATTAATTCTTCTGCTCCTACAAAGTCAGCTCCTGCTTTTTGTGCTTCTTCTGCTTTTGGTCCTTTAGCAAACACTAATACTTTTTGTGTTTTACCTGTACCATTTGGAAGTACTACAGTTCCTCTAACTTGTTGATCAGCGTGTTTAGAATCTACTCCTAATTTTACGTGTAATTCAACAGTTTCATCAAATTTAGCTTTTGGCATTTTTTCGATTAATGCTAATGCTTCTTTGACTTCATATTGTTTTTCTTTTTCTACTAATTTTTGGCTTTCAGCATATCTTTTTGCTAATTTTTTCATTTTAATCCTCCTTTGGTTTTAACGAGCTAAGCTTTCTTAGTCTCTCCCACTTTTCTTTTTTTTAATTAGTCTGTTACGACTACACCCATACTTCTTGCTGTTCCTTCTACCATGCTCATTGCAGTTTCGATGGATGCAGCATTTAAGTCTGGCATTTTTTGTTCAGCAATTTCTCTGACTTGTGCCTTTGTTATTTTAGCTACTTTGTCTTTATTTGGTTTTCCTGAACCTTTTTCAATTTTGATTGCTTTTTTGATTAATACAGCTACTGGTGGTACTTTTGTGATAAATTCAAATGATTTATCTTTGTACACTGTGATAACAACTGGGATGATCATTCCTGGTTGGTTTGCTGTTCTATCATTAAATTCTTTTACGAATTGCATGATATTAACACCACTTGATCCTAATGCTGATCCTACTGGTGGAGCTGGTGTTGCCTTTCCTGCTTCGATTTGTAATTTAATTACATTAGTAATTTCTTTTTCTGCCATTTTTGTTTGGCACCTCCTTCTCTAGACTTTGATTATTTTAATTTTTGCACTTGTGAAAATTCTAGTTCAACTGGTGTTTCTCTTCCAAACATCGAAACCAAAACTTTAACTTTGTGTTTTTCTTTATTAATTTCTTGGACTGTACCGACAAATCCTTCAAATGGACCATTCATGACTTGTACTTGCTCGTCTACTTCATAATCCACATTGATGGACGTTTCTTCAAATCCCATACTACGAATTTCTTCTTCTGTTAAAGGAATGGGATCTGTTCCTGATCCTACAAATCCGGTTACTCCTCTGGTATTTCTAACGATATACCAAGTTTCTTCGGTAACAATCATTTTGATTAATACATATCCTGGAAATACTTTTTTTAAATTGGTTTTACGTTTTCCTTCTTTGATTTCAATTTGTTCCTCCATAGGAACAATGATATCGAAAAAGTATTCATCCAATTCTCTATTTTTGATGGTTTTTTCTAAGTCTGTTTTGACTTTATTTTCATAACCAGAATACGTATGTACCACGTACCATCTTGGATTCATATCATAATCTTTTTGAGACATTTCGTTTAAGCCTCCTTTTTTGCTCTTTTATTCATTGTTTTGTGCTTCTGGATTTTCTGTACTGTTTTCTCCACTTTCTGCTTGATTGTTGTTTTCTTCATTTGATGATTCATTATTTTGTTCTTGATTTTCTTGGTTTTCTGGAGTTTCATTAGTGTCTGCACTTCCTGTATTTTCTGCTGTGTTTTCTGTTTCGTTATTAGAATTTTCTACGGTATTGCTTGTACTAATTACTTTTTTCAATTGGTTAACTCCATATTTATTCATTGCTTCAAATGATAAATCTAAAACAAATACAATTAGTGCTGTTAATAAAACAATGGTTAAAACGGCAATTGTATTATTGGCTAGTTGTTTTGGACTTAGCCATACAACTTTTTTTAATTCAGCTTTAAAATCTTTCCAAAAACTTTTTTTGTTTTTTTCGTTTTTGACTTTTTTCGTGTTTTTGCTGTTTTCTTTGCTTGGTTTCGCATTTTTGTTAGCCATTTTATTTCCTCCTTAAAATGCCTAAAATTTATTTTGTTTCTTTGTGTGTGGTACGTTTTTTACAGAATTTACAGTATTTAACAAGTTCTAAACGATCTGTATTGTTTCTTTTATTTTTTGTTGTTGTGTAGTTTCTGTTTTTGCATTCTGTACATTCTAATGTAATATTTTCTCTTGGACCTTTTGCTGCCATTTCGATACACCTCCGTATTTTTCAACCTTATAACTTTTTTAAAACGATGTGAGCGTATGTATATCTACATACGCTAGAATATTTTACCATCTTTTTCCTCTGGTGTCAATGGATTTAGGAAAAAAAGTAGTTTATTTTTATCTTTTTTTATTTCGGTAGGGAAATTTTTGATAGGGAAAAAAAGGGCGTCCCCTTTATTTCCCTCTTTTCTTCTTCTTTTTTACGGAAAATCCAAATTTTCCGAGCTTTTTTCCTAAGGCAAAGTAATTTCCATTGGCATAAGTGATTAGGTTACATTTACTGATATCAAATGCTCCTTTTTCATTAATATAGGCTTCATCTGCGTGAATGGCTAGTACTTCTGCGATGAACATATCATGTGAGCCTAGGTGTTTGATTTCTTTTACTTTGCATTCTACTGATACTGGACTTTCTTCGATCATGGGGCATGAGACATATTGTGCTTTTTCTTTGTGCAAGCGCATTTCTTTAAATTTGTCTACTTTTGCTCCTGTTTTTACTCCGCACCAATCGGTTGCTCTTACTAAGTTTTTAGTGGTTAAGTTGATGACAAATTCTTTTTGTTTTTTGATTAGTTCATAGGAATATCTTTCTTGGCGTACTGATATATAGACCATGGCAGGGTTAGTATTGATGATTCCTGTCCAGGCTACGGTAATGATGTTTGATTTTTCCATCGTACCACAGCTTACCATGACGGCTGGTAGTGGGTAAAGAAATGTTCCTGCTTTCCATGTTACTTTTGCCATTTATCTTACTCCTTCTTGTTCTTGATTTTGTGTAGCTATTTTTCTTCTTTCTTCATACTTTTGAAACTCTCTTCTGTTTGCTGCATCTTGCCCTCCATTATCTCGTAGTTCAAAATATTGTCCATTACTATCCTTTTCAATTGTTCCTATGTAGTTTTGCTTTTCTATCATTCCTTTTCGAATAGCTTGATATAAAGCTATTCTATATACTTGTTTAGGCATTTGATTTAAATCAATGGCAGAGTAAAAATCATAGCCTAGCGATAGGTTATCTTCTTTTTCTTTGATGAATATTGTGTAGCTTTGGATAGAATCTTCATATTCATTTCCATTTAGGAATTTTATTTTTTCGATTCCTAATAATTTGACTTGCTCATCTTCATATTCAGGGGTATATTCTAAGTAGTTGCTTTCTTTTCTCACTTCGGCAGCTCTATTTCCTTTGTTTCTCTCTTTAATTTCTATACTACCAAGAGGATTTCCTCCTGTTTTTTCTATTAGTCTTCCTATTTGTGTTTTGACCACTCTTTCTTTTAGATAAGGTAATTCATATTCTTCTCTTGCTTTTTCTGTTGCTATTTGTAAATATGCCTCTTTTAATTGCTGTAAAAATTCCTTTGCTTTTTCCATGCTTGCTGGATTATTTCCTTGTTCTTGTAATCTGTTTAATACTTGTTTATTTGCTTGATATACTTTTTCATATTTTCTTCTTACTATTTCATCATCTATTTCTTCTGTTGGTAAACCATTTCTTGTCTGTATTCCCATTAAGAGATAGTAATTCATTTTTTTTTCCATATTTTTAGTATATGTTAATTTTTAAACTAACATATTTCCTCCTTACTTTATTGCTAAATATTGAAACTTATAAATAGTTAAAATTAAAAAATTTTAATCTACATTTATATTGTTTTTTAGTTTCCTTTATTCTTATCAAAGTATTTATTATAATTTAATTCTTTCTTATCGTATTATTTGCTTATCCTTTTCCCACTCTTCTATTTGTTCTTTCCTATTGTACTTTTGTTGATATAAAGAATTTTCTGCTATGCTTTCAATAATCCACCCCATTTGCAATACAATGAGTGCCATTCTTATTCTTACGTATTTCTCGTATTTAGGATCTATTTTCCCTTGGCTTATTAGTTCTCTTAATCTTTTGATTGCCTTTATCGCTTCTTTTAAATACTGAGTGGTTTGAGTGGTACAAATACTTTCTCTTACTGATTTTTTTATTTATTTTATCACAATATTAACTAAAAATAAAGATAAAAATCAAAAATAGATGTCTATTTCTCATTTTTATCTTTTTCAAATTCAAATTAAATAAAAAAAATCTAGCAACAACCTATCTTCCCAGCAGGGTAACCCGCAAGTATTTTCGGCACATTTAGGCTTGACTTCTGTGTTCGGAATGGGAACAGGTATTACCCTAAATGTCATCGTCACTAGAAAATTATCGTGTGTTATAGCACACTCAAAAATACATAGGTGAAATTTTTTCGTTTTAGTCTTTCTTTATTTCTTCGATTTTCTTAAAATTGTGGTTAAGCCCTCGATTTATTAGTATTGGTCAGCTTCATGTATCACTACACTTCTACCTCCAACCTATCAACCATGTCGTCTACATGGAATCTTACTACCTTATGGTATGGGATATCTTATCTTAGGGTGGGCTTCACACTTAGATGCTTTCAGCGTTTATCCCTTCCGAACTTAGCTACCCAGCT
>JAETPW010000071.1 GCA_021771025.1 Clostridiaceae bacterium | reverse complement strand
TATTCTCCTTTATTTTCTAATATTATTTCTAATTCTTCGTCGCTGATGGTATAAAGTCCTAGCTCATTTCTCAATTCTGTTATTTGTTCATCTATTTTGCTATTTTCTTCTTCTAGTTCTTTTACTGATCTACCGCTTGTTAAACATATCCTCATTATTTTTAAGCAATTCATAAAATGTTTATGTTCTAGTTCTTGTAATTTAATATAATCACTCATTTTAATTTTCCTTTATTTTTTCTTGTATTCCGAGAGTTTCTTTTATTTTTTGCCTTGAATTTTTTGTTAACTCGCATTTTTCTTGTCCTTTAAAGTTTTCATCTTCTAGTTGTTGACAGCCATTACAGAGATTATTTTTAATTGCTTGTACACATATTCCGCGTTAACTGTGTGTAATTATTTTTTTGCATACTCTTTTTTTACTCTTTCTATTAATCTTTTTTGTATTCTCGAAATTTCAGCTTGTGATAAGTTAAACATTTTTGCTGTTTCAGTTTGATTCATTCCTTTTTCTAAGCAAAAATATATTTCTTGATGTATTTCTTTCATTTTCTTTAACTCTTCGTTCTTTATTTTGTTTATTTTCTGTCTCTCAATGTTATCTTCTAAATCTTCAATGTCATTTCTTGAGTCTTGTATTGTATCTTCAAGAGTTACGTTATCAAAAACTATTGTGCTTAAACTGAGTTCTTGATATTCTTTTTTTATTTTTTTTAAGTAATGATTTATTTCATTCAAAATTACACTAACAGCGAATGTGCTAAATTTACCTTTTTGGCTGTCATATACTAAGACAGCTTTCCATAATCCTATTAATGCCATTTGTCTTATGTCTTCTATTTCATAAGCATAATTAACTAAATACTTATTAGCTAATTTGTATGCTAATCTCATGTTTTGTTCAAACATTTCTTCGTTTGTCATAACTTTCTCCTACTAAATTATTTTTTAATCGATGTGTGGTATATGACTGTCGTTTTCTTCTTCGAGATCTATTTGTTCTGCTTTTTTTAAATACGCTATTTCTTTTCTCATCTGTTTTTTCATTGATTTTATTCTTGATTTCTTAGAATTTAGGCTATGCCTTATCTGTTCTTTTTCTTCTTTTCTTTCAATTCTTGACATACTTCTATATTCTCTCGCAAGCTTGTAGCCACTCCTGTAACTGTTTGAAATTACCACTCTTTTTTCTCTTAGTTTACTTATTTGTGTTCTTACTTCTCTATCTGCTAGTCCGGTTTTTTCTGTTAGTTCTTTTCTTGTTGTATATCTCATAGCAGATAAATATTGTTCTATGTTTATTTTGTTTTTCAT
>JAETPW010000070.1 GCA_021771025.1 Clostridiaceae bacterium | reverse complement strand
GTTTGGCTACCTGCCTGTCAAATAACCAAACAAAATTGTTACTCTGCTACTACTTGCTGAATAATACCATTCACTAAAAGATTTTGTATCATATTCAGTTCTTCGTCCTCTTTGAATTGTTCCAAACAGGATAAAACAGAATACAGGGATTTTATAATAACCGTATGCGGAACCAAAAATACAACCCCTAAATCTTCCAATATCTCCAATATACGAATATCACTGTACATATGATTTTCAAAAATATCTGACGATATTTTTCTTTGCAGATAGTCCATTAAAAATAAATCAATCTGTGAAAGAATAGGCGAAGTAATCACCCCCGTTAAACTTAGCATGAAAACGTCCTTTGCTAAGTCTCTATGGTTCTTATACTTTTTCTTTTTAATGGTTGTTTCTATACTTGTAAATAACTCTTTTTGTAAGCGAAAATTGATTTCAACATATAGATGTTCTTTACTGGGATAAAAAGCATAGAAAGAACCTTTTGATATGTTTACAGCAGCTACTAAATCATCAACTGTTACTTTTTTTAAGCCGTGTAATGCAAACAGCTTTTCTCCCTCTATCAAAAGTTTACTGTTTATGATTTCTTTTTCTTGTTCCGTAAATCGTGGCAAACTCATAACCTCCTTATGACTAAAATATTTATATCGTCATGAAAAGTATAACATTTACTGATTATATAATCAATATGCTATCCAAGATATTTATGCAAGGTAGCTTCCAATGCGTTTATTGTAGTGTCCGTGTCCTCATTAAAAATCATGTGACGATTAAGCTCTAAAGCAAGTAATTCCTTTTGCGGTACATGAATTAAATCAAATACTTTGTTGGTATAATCAAAGCTAAAAAGCGGGTCGCCTTTGGCAGTAATTAAAATAACAGGACATTGTATAGCCCCATTCTCCAGGCACGATAAGTCAGCATTAAATAAGCTGGCGACAAATCTTAAAGGATAATAGGGTAAAAGCATAGGGTCATTTAAGCAATCTTGTTTTGCCTGTTCACTATAAAATACTCTGTCATAGTCTAAGTAAGCGTCTCCTGGAACCTTGTAGTTAGGCAGCAATTTTCCACCTACACGAAAGCCCCACTGTATCAGCCCCATAAAACAGTGCGACCATGCGGGATATTTTGTTAAGCTCATAGTTTCTTTTAATGTAGTCAGCATGATATTATGTGGAAAAACGGCTTTTAACCTTGTGTCCCTACCTGCCGCCATTGCAGCTAAAATCCCGCCTTGACTGGAACCCATGACAGCTATGTTTTCACCGAAATTTTCTATTCCGTAAGTTGTTGCGTCATATACATTATGCA
>JAETPW010000030.1 GCA_021771025.1 Clostridiaceae bacterium | reverse complement strand
AATGGCAAAAGCCATTTCGTTATCAAAAAATGTAATCAAATTTTCAAACCAAAAAATCCAACTCTTATCGAGCTGGATTTTCTGGTTTTCGGGTTACTATTTTAGGACACCCTCTTTTTTCACACAAAAGACACAAACAAAATAACATTTGATAACAATTCTTCACTACAATAAGCATATACTAAAGAGGGAAAGAAATTAAGGAGTGTATGCCAATGCAAAAACAAGAAAAGAGCGATCTGATTAAAATCGAAAATTTTCTTGCCATAGAAGAAAAGTTAGAACCAAACGAAAAGTCCTTTCAAAAAGTGATGTTTATTTATTCGGTTGCTATGAAAGAACTAGTTAATAAGTTGGAAATCGTGAAAGAAGAATATAAATTATTTTATGACATGGACGTGATTGATCATATTCAAACTCGTTTAAAAAGTCCAGAAAGCATTATCAAGAAAATGAAAGACCGAAAATTAGAACTGACCTATCACGATATGATTCAAGAAATTAATGACATAGCAGGAATTCGTGTAATTTGTCCACTAAAAAAAGACATTTATTCTATTCGTCATTTAGTGGAGAAACTGCCAGGCTATCATATTATCAAAGAAAAAGATTATGTGGCTAAGCCTAAAAAAAGTGGATATTCCAGTTACCACTTAGTATTAGAAGTACCCGTTATGCTCTCACAAAAACTGATGTATGTTAAAGTGGAACTTCAAATCCGTACCATGGCAATGGATTTTTGGGCAAGTTTAGAACATAAACTAAAATATAAACCGACTACAGAATTAAGTAAGGCAGCTTCCAAGGAATTGGTGTCTTATGCTAAAATGATTAATAAATTGGATCAAAAAATGATGTTACTAAATCAATAATTTGGTACATAAATGGTAACTATTCTACGTAAGTGTTACTAAACAATTACCAAAATAAAAAAAGAAATAGAGTGTCAAAAAGCAAAGGAAGTTATTCTGAAATGTAATAGATTAACACAAGAAGAAAAAAAGTAAGAAGTGGCAAAAGGGAATGCCAAAAACTTACTTTTTTTTCTCCGACAAGAAGGATTTATGTAAAATACGTCGAATAATATAATTACGTATAGAAAATAGAACAATGATAAAAGAAAGTGAGGAAAAATGGCAAGATATAGTGATGAAATCATTGATGATGTAAGGCAATCCAACGATATAGTAGATAGTATATCCCAATACGTTCGTTTGAAAAGAAGTGGAAGAAATTATTTTGGATTATGTCCGTTTCACAATGAAAAATCACCATCATTTTCTGTTTCGCCAGATAAACAGATTTTTCATTGTTTTGGTTGTGGAGTAGGGGGAAATGTCATTTCGTTTATCATGAAGATAGAAGGAATAAGTTTTGTTGAAGCGGTGCAAATGTTAGCCGAGAGAGCAAACATCGCACTTCCTACCCTGCAAAATAATGTTGACACAGCAAAAGAAGAACTAAAGGCAAAAGTTTATGGAGTCAATGAATTTGCTGCTCAATTTTATCATCAAAATTTGTACAAGCCAGAAGCCAAAATAGCTCAAGAATATGTCAAAAAAAGAAAATTAACACAATCCACGTTAGAAGCCTTTCAAATTGGCTTTTCGGGTCGTTTTGACGAATTGTTTAAGAACCTAAAAAAACAAGGATTTGGAGAAAAAGAGATTCTTGAATCAGGACTGGTGAATAAAAATGATAAAGGGCAATACATTGACCGTTATCGAAATCGCTTAATGTTTCCTATTTGTAATGTAAGAGGACGAGTGATAGCTTTTGGGGGAAGAGTATTAGATGATTCAAAACCCAAATACATCAACTCACCAGAAAATATAGTTTATAGCAAAGGGCGACATTTATATGGATTAAACGTAGCCAAAAAGGGTGACTTAAAAAAAATCCTAATCGTAGAAGGATATATGGATGTCATTTCCCTACATCAGAGAGGAATTACCAATGTAGTAGCATCTTTAGGAACAGCTATGACTCAGCAACAAGGTTTTTTACTCAGAAAACATGCTGAACAAATTATCTTAAGTTTCGACTCAGACGAAGCAGGTCTTACTGCTAAAATGAGAGCCTTGGAAATTTTGCAAACCATGGGATGTGACTTACGTATACTCCAAATGGAAGGCGCAAAAGACCCAGATGAATATGTCATTAAGTACGGAAATGCAAGATTTCTTCATCTAATTGATCAAGCACTTTCTGTTGTTGAATTCAAAGTAAAAGTGTTAAAACAACACCTTAATCTAGAAAATATTAACGATAAAATTAAATTTTTAAACCAAATTGCCAAAATCATGGCAAATATCGAAAACACAATCGAACGCGAAGTTTATATGGAACAAATTGCTGGTGAATATGGAATATCCAAAGAAGCCATATATGCAGAAGTAAATAAACTTGCCTATTCTCATCATCAAGGAGAAAAGGTGTTAGAAAAACCAAAACCGGTTGCCATTCATCAAAAAAAGGAAGATACTACCATTACACCTGCTGTGAAAAAACGAGAAGATACTGTACTTTCTATTTTACTTACGGGAAACTTAAATTTATACCAAATCATAAAAGTATATATGAATCCAGAAGACTTCAAACAAGAAATAAATCGTAAAATTGTGCAAAAATTGTATGAAGAATTTGAAAAAGGAAATAGTAATATTAATACACTTATCGATCATCTTTCAGACGAAGAACAAAGTAGGGTAACAGCTATTTTAGCCGAGGATTACGAAATAGATGACATGGAAAAAGCCATTGATGATTTAATGCAAAGTTACCAGAGAGATAAATTAACCGATAGAAAATTCGAGATTTTATCTTTATTAGATACCATAGAGGACGAAGGCAAAAAGAAGGAATTAGAAAAAGAGCTAAGTGATATTATTATCCAGTTAGCCAAAATTAAGTAGGGGTGAAAAGAAAAATGCCAAAAAAAGAAGAAAAGCAAGAACAAGGAGTTCAAAAAGAAGAGAAAATAGTTAAGCCAAAATCCATCAAACGCGTGCAAGCAAAAGAAGAAATGAAAAAGAAAAACGTAGAAGGCAAAGACAAAGAAAATTTAGCTAAATCAGAAAAGATAGAAACAGAAATAAACCAAACATCAGAAAAAACAGTAAAAGAAAAAGCAGTAAAAGAAGAAAACGATGCTAAAGCAAAGGAAGAAAAGCCAAACGAAGGAACAGAAAAAGAAAAAAAAGATGAAGCAGTTCGTGTCTTAAAAAAAGAAATCAAACAACATGCTGGTATTAAAGCAAAACTAGAGGAAGAAGACGAAACCATTGACCAAGACGAAAACGAAAAGTTAAAACAAGAAAAAGTACAAAATTTGTTAAAGCAAGCCAAAGAAAAAGGAAAAATAACATACGAAGATCTAGCCAATCAATTAGATGATGTTAATCCAGAACAAATTGACTCTGTTTTTGATGCTTTTGAAGAAATTGGTGTAGATTTATTGCCAGATGACTTTGAAGAAGAACCAGACATTGAAGACTTAAAAGAAGTAGAAGACCTAAAATTAGATGAAATTACTGAAACCAATTACGAAGGAGTCAATGTAGACGATCCTGTACGTATGTATTTACGTGAAATTGGAAGAATTCCTTTACTTACCTTTGAAGAAGAGCTAGATTTAGCCCAAAAGATTTTACAAGGAGACGAAGAAGCCAAACAAAAACTAGCTGAATCTAACTTACGTTTGGTCGTTAGTATTGCGAAAAAATACGTAGGAAGAGGAATGTTATTTTTAGACTTAATTCAAGAAGGAAACATGGGGTTAATTAAAGCAGTAGAAAAATTTGACTATACTAAAGGATTCAAATTTAGTACGTATGCTACTTGGTGGATTAGGCAAGCCATAACTAGAGCCATTGCCGATCAAGCAAGAACCATTCGTATCCCAGTTCATATGGTAGAAACCATCAATAAATTAATTCGTACGTCAAGACACTTATTGCAACAACTAGGAAGAGAACCTACCCCAGAAGAAATAGCAGCAGAAATGGAAATCTCGGTAGAAAAAGTAGCCGAAATTCAGAAAATAGCACAAGATCCTGTATCATTAGAAACACCAATAGGAGAAGAAGACGATAGTCACTTAGGTGATTTTATTCAAGATGAAGATAGCCCAGCTCCTCATGATGCAGCCTCTTATACTCTATTAAGAGAACAGCTAGAAGACGTCATGAATACATTAACACCACGTGAAGCAAAAGTACTTAAGCTAAGATTTGGTTTAGAAGATGGTAAATCAAGAACCTTAGAAGAAGTAGGTAGAGAGTTTAATGTAACCCGTGAGAGGATTAGACAAATAGAAGCCAAGGCACTAAGAAAATTACGACATCCAAGTAGAAGTAAAAAGCTAAGAGATTATATGGGATAGGTGTCCAATTGGGGACGTTTCTGTTTGGACATTTTGCTTTTTGTCCAATTGGGGACGTTTCTTTTTTGGATATTTTTGCTTATTCTACTATATATGGATTTGGCTAAATAAGTAGTGGTTAAGGTTATTGGATAATTGTTTTGAGGAGTGAGTCCGCTCTAAACCCAAGGTATCTGTAGTATTTTTTAGAGTAATTTAGTCCTCCATAGCGGGGTCATTTTAAAACCCTTAAGTCCCTCACAAAGAAGTCTGTTATCGGGTTTTAAGCCTAACGCGGGTCTTAGGGAACTGTCAGACGTAAATTTCTCTAAAAAATACTACAGATACCTTGGGTTCAGAGCTACTTTGGTATAAAATTATTATCTAGTAACTTGTCAAGTACAATTCTTTTTGTTAATATGTGATTAGAATAAGAAAAAAGTAATAAATTGATGAAAAATTAATCAAGTAAGAGGAGGAAAAAGAAATGGAACAAATTGCTGATTTAATTGCTAATATTACGGCAATTAAGATTATGGATATAGTAATTGCCGTAGCCATTATCTTATTTTTTCGTGTATTTAGTAGTGGTATAGCCTATGGAATTATACGTTTATTTAAGTGGAAAAAGGCAAAGGCTAACCGAATAAAAGACAGTGCCTTTTATCATCCACTACGTATTTTTATTTCTATATTAGGGGTGTATTTGGCTATTCTATTTTTGAAGAAACCGCTTTGCCTTGACGATATAGTGATGATGATTGTTACTAAGGCATTTAGGATTATTAGTACCATTGTGTTTGCCAAAGGGCTAGCTCAAAGTTTTACTACCCAATCAACATTAGCCAAAAAGCTACAAGAGAAAATGAATCGTGATCCAGAAGATTCTAGTTTTATCTTCATTTTAAAAGTAGCCAGAGTGATTATTTATATTGTTGCAGGATTTATTGTGATTACCGAATTAGGAATTAACCTAAATGGATTAGTTGCTGGTTTAGGAATTGGTGGTGTTATTGTTACTTTAGCTGCCCAAGATACGGCTAAAAATTTATTTGGTGGCTTAATGATTTTTCTAGACAAGCCCTTTATAGTTGGCGATTGGATTCAAATGGATAATTATGAAGGAACAGTTGAAGACATTAGTTTTAGAAGTACGCGTATTCGTACATTTGAAAATTCATTGGTCAATGTACCAAATTCAATCATTACGAATTCTTCCATCATCAATTGGAGCCGTATGGAAAAAAGAAGATATAAAACCAATTTGGTATTGGAACTAGACACTCCTTTAGAAAAAGTAAATCGCGTCGTTGATCGTATACGTGAGATGTTAAAACAACATGATGATGTCATTGATGATTCTATTATTGTTAAATTTGATAATATCACAGAAAATGGAATCAATTTATTAATCTATAGTTATACCAATTCAGTAGATTATGCTACATTTTTAGAGGAAAAACAAAAAATTAATTATAAAATCATTCAAATACTTCGTGAAGAGAATGTTTACTTAGCTTATGATACAAAAACCGTACATGTTAAAAATTAAGGCACACTAGTGTCTTTTTTTGTTTATGTTTTTTAGAAAAGAAGAGATGTTTTATTCAATCTTATAGAACTTTTGAGAGAAAAATACAAAACAAACTTTTCTATTTAGATTAGAATTTTATGGAGGGAAAAGGTAATGGCAAAAGAAAAGGGTTCGTTCAAAGAGTTTCTATCGGCAGTTGCACCAGAATATCAAGCATTTGTCGAGAAACTTAATAACAAACTTATTAAACAAGGCTGTGACCTTGTAATCAAGGAAGCAAAGAGCGGTTATGCTGCTTCATACCAACTAGAGAAGAAAACTGTAATGAATTGGGTGTTTCGTAAGTCGGGGGTTTTGGCACGTATTTACGGAGACAATGCTGGCAAGTATGAGGATATAATCGCTTCTCTGCCTGCTGAAATGCAAAAGAAAAGAATGTTCTTCCTACTGACAAACGAAACAGCGGAGCATATAGCTAGGTTGGTCTGTGCAGAGGTTACTGTGCGTAAGTCGGCTTCATAGCGACAGAATAGTTAAGTTCGATAAATTACAATTTAGGAGAGTATTAAATATGAGCGAAAGACCAGATTTAGAAAATAGTTTAAATTTGTTTTAAAAAATTTCACAAAATAGACATAATTCTGAGATATAATCATAAAAAATGATTTGGTGAAAAAGCCTATCTAAGTAGAATAAGAGGCAATAGAAAAAGCCAAACAGAAAGGGTGAACGATATGGTTCAAAATGCGATATTAGTTGTTGATGATGAGGCAAGAATGAGAAAACTCATAAAAGATTTTTTATCTTCCAAAGGATATTCCATTTTAGAAGCAGAAGATGGAGAAAAAGCATTAGAAGTATTTGAGCAAAATCAAGAACAAATTAGCTTAATTTTATTAGATGTGATGATGCCAAAACTAGATGGTTGGTCTGTTCTTAGGCAAATTCGCCAAGAAAATAAAAAAGTACCCATCATCATGTTAACGGCTAGAGGAGAAGAGCAAGATGAATTGTTTGGTTTTGAACTAGGAGTAGATGAGTATATTGCTAAACCGTTTAGTCCCAAAATATTAGTTGCCCGTGTGGAAGCTATTTTAAAACGTACAGGAGGAGACACAAAGGAATTAAAAAACATTGGGGGAATAGAAATTGATCAAGAAGGAAGAACAGTTACTATTGATGGAAAAGCAATAGAACTTAGTCTACGTGAATATGAGCTCCTAACCTATTTAGTGGAAAATGAAAATATTGCCCTTTCTCGTGATAAGATTTTAAATAATGTATGGAACTATGACTATTATGGAGATTCAAGAACCATAGATAGTCACATTAAAAAAATCCGTCACAAGTTAGGCAAAAAAGGTAAATACATCAAAACCATGAGAGGGGTAGGATATAAATTTGAAGTAAAATAAAAGCTAATAACAGTAAATCAGGTGTTTTCACTTGAACCTGTATAATAGATTGAAAAGGAAAAGTAAAATGAGTAAATGGATAGAAGAAGTTAAAGGATTAAGTAAATCCGTTAAAGCAAAGTTGTTTTTTACGCTTAGTGCTACAGTTTTGGTTGTCATTACCTTTTTAATTATCATGAACAACTTTGCTTTAGAAAAATTTTATTTGTATAGTAAGCAAAATACATTAAAAGATGTTTATCATACGTTAAATGATTATTATAATGGAAAAGATCACGAATTAGATTTAGAAACAGAATTAGAAAAAGTAGCCGTAAGGAATAATTTTGATATTTTAATCAAAGATGACGATAATATCAACATTTATAGTTCAAGTAAAAATTTTTATTCTGTTATTGGAGGAACTACAGAGGAGATTGATAAATTTAGTTCTGGCAAGGTGCTTGAAAAAGAAAACAAGTTTGTCATCAAGCAACAAAGAGATTTTAAAAATGGATTAACGTATGTTCTTTTATCTGGGCAATTAGACAATGGCTATTATTTGTATATTCGTGTTCCTGTGACTTCCATTCAAGATAGTGTAAAGATATCTAACAATTTCTTATTACTCATTGCTGGATTTACCATTTTACTAGCTGCGGTAATGGTTTCCGTCATTTCCAAAAAATTTACGGAACCAATTTCAGAATTAAATCAAATTGCTAAACGAATGGCCAATTTAGACTTTAGTCATAAATATCATAATACAGGAGCAGATGATGAAATTAATGATCTAGGAAAAAGCATAAATGTCATGTCTACTAAATTAGAAAAAACCATTCGTCAATTGAGAAACAGTAACATTGAATTAGAGCGAGATATTGAAGAAAAATCTAAGATAGATGAAATGAGAAAATCGTTTATTTCAGATGTATCCCATGAATTAAAAACGCCAATTGCTTTAATTCAAGGGTATAGCGAAGGCTTAGTGGAAAATGTTAACTCAGATGAAGAAAGTAGAAAGTTCTATGCAGAAGTGATTTTAGACGAAACCAATAAAATGGATCGTTTAGTCAAACAATTATTAGAATTAATGAAATTAGAATATGGCAAAAGGCAATTCAATAATACTAGTTTTGATTTATTAGAATTAGAAAGAGAAGTAGTACGAAAATCTCAGGTCATGTTAGAAGAAAAACAAGTCCAAGTAGAATGGGAAAACGAAGAATCTATTTCTGTTTTTGCCGATGATTTTTACATTGAACAAGTATTTTCTAACTACTTAACCAATGCCATAAAAAATGTGCAAGAAATAAATGGGCAGAAATATATCCGTATTAGTAACCAAATCAATCTTGAAAAACAAAAAGTCACAGTCAATGTAGTCAATACAGGCGAATCAATTTCAGAAGAAGACATGGCCAGAATTTGGAACCGTTTTTATAAAGTAGACAAATCAAGAAATCGTAATCAAGGAGGAACGGGAATAGGATTAGCCTTTGTCAAGGCGATTATGACAAATTATGGAAATGATTTTGGTGTAATGAATGAAGAAGAAGGGGTAAGATTTTACTTTGATTTAGATCTAGAAAAATAGAAAAAAGTGTGCTATCATAAAATGTTGATTAATTTTGAGATAAAACACTTTTTAGTTTGAAATTCAAGAGAAAAGAAAAACTAGTTACCATTTTTAGTTACATTGTCGGTTACTAGTTAAGAGTTTTGAGGAATAAGTCCGCTCAGAACCCAAGTCATTTGTGTATTTTCCGGATAAATTTAATCCTCCATAGCAGGGTCATTTTAAAACCCTTAAGTCCCTAACAAAGAAGCCAGTAATCGGGTTTTAAGCCTGACGCGGGTCTTAGGGAACTGTCAGACGTAAATTTATCCGGAAAATACACAAATGACTTGGGTTCTGAGCTAATTTAGTGTAAAAGTCTTAACCAGTAACACATTGTCGAATTTTGCGATGAAAAGAACTTTACAAATGGTCAAAATTATGTTATCTTTTTAGCATAAGATATTTTATTCTAGATACTTTACATCTTATTTATTTTTTCGAAAAAATAATTCCCCACAAAAACAAATTCAAAATAGGCAGGTGAAGTTTATGGTATGTTAATGTATTCCAAAAGAGGTATCAATGGGTTAAGCTTACTTTTAACTATTGTAGTATTTATGATTCTGATTTTTATGAAATCAACTTTTTTTCCGCAATTCTCATTTTCCCCTACAACAGAATTAGGAAAAAGATCCGATTATGTAAAAGTACAGCTAGAAATTAATCCTATTGAAGAAGAAACACCAGAAGAAAATTCAATAGGAAGTAAGCCTATTGAATCTGATAAAACCCCACTCCTTTCTACGAAAGAAAACGTATTGTCCAATTGGTATTTAGAAATACCATCCATTTCGTTAACAGCAGAAATTAGAGAAGGAACAACAAAAGAAATCATGGATTCTTACATAGGTCATTTTGATGAAACAAATCTTACTTATGGCAATATAGGGCTAGCAGCCCATAATAGAGGCTATCCAGTTAATTATTTTGCCAATTTAAAAAACGTAAAAATAGATGACATCATCAAGTATCATTACCAAGACTTTCACTGTACTTATCGCGTTATTTCTCAAAAAATTATTCCAGATACCGATTGGACAAATTTACAAACCACCGAAGAAAATACCATTACACTAATTACTTGTGTAGAAAACGAACCAGAATACAGAAGATGCGTCCAAGCTGTAGAACAAAAATAACAGCATGGAAAAAAGAAAGGAGTATTATCGTGTTAATGCACAAAAAAATGATATTAATAGGTACCATTATATTTAGTTTACTTACCCTTTATAGTTTTTCCCTTTTTTATTCCTCCCAAGCCATTTCACTTAATTCAGTTCAAATCAAATCAGGTGGAGATTGCGGAAGTTTATTAACCTATAAGGGAGTTGTAGTAAAGGCTTATTATGCTTATTATGAAGCAAATGGAGAAGTTTACCCTGCCTACTGCTTAGATAAAACAAAACAAGGAGTAACTGATCAAATCTCTTATGATGTATCTGTTCAGGAAGCTGTTCATGATGTTAGGTTATGGCGCTATGTAGTAAATGGTTACCCGTATAAAACAATAGAACAATTAGGTTGTCAAACCAAAGAAGAAGCATTTACGGCAACTAAACAGGCAATTTATTGTTATGTTCATGGAAACCAAGTAAATGATTATGCACCAATTGGAGAAGCGGGGCAAAGAACCTTAAATGCGTTAAAACAAATTGTCTCTCAAGCCGAGCAATCACAAGAAACTCAAATCAATAATACAATTCGTATTGAGCGAGTACAAGAAGGGTTTAAACCAGACTCGATAGATAGTAAATATCTTTCCCAAATTTATGAAATTAAAGCTAATGGTCAAACCACTTCTTATCAAGTATTACTTACTAAAATAGAAAATGAAATAGAAGGAATTAAAGTAACTAGTTTATCCAATGAAACAAAACAAGAATTTTCTTCTGGAGAAAAATTTAAAGTTTTACTACCAATAGAACAATTGAAACAAGCAGGAAAATTTGAATTGCAAGTACAAACAAAGCTTAAAACAAAACCAGTATTTTATGCCAAACCTGTAACAGGGAACTATCAGGACTATGCCCTAACAGCGGCAACCTATGAAGAAACAAAAGAAGGAATACTAGAAGAATATCCAGAAAACCAGACTAAAATTCAGCTAATTAAGAAAGACAAAGAAACAAACGAAAAAATGCAGGGAATTGTTTTTGATTGTTATAACGAGCAAAAAGAAAAACTGTATACTAACTTAGTAACAGATGAGCAAGGAGAAATTCATCTTGACCATGTTTTACCAGGAATCTATTATTTTAAGGAAGTAAAAACAAAAGATGGTTACCAGATAAGTGATCAATGGATTAAATTTGAACTAAAATTTAACGAAACAATCACCATTACCGTAACCAATCAAAAAGAAGATAAACCAGAAATAGTTGTTAGTGAAAAACAAATACAAACTGATTTAGAAAAATTACCTACGATAAAGAAGTTACCAGTAACAGGAAGCTAAACGTATTCTCTTGAAAGTGGTTAGAGAAAGATAGAACGAAGAGGTATGATTTGTCATTCCCCATAAATAGTATTTTTTTAACCACTTTCAAAAGGATATAGTTATGGATTTTTCTGCTCTTTCTATTCTAGAAAATAAATTTATAGGAATTATCTTATTTTCTAACAATATTTCGGAGAATTTACAGAGAAATCTATAACTATATCTTTATGAAAGATCTTTTATCATAGTTAGGATTGAATAGAGAAAATCTACTTTTTAGGTGTGGAAATAGGTATAATAAGATTGACAAAACATATAATATGGTATATACTATGTATATATGAAAGGAGTTGATCTATATGACAACAACAATTCAAAAATGGGGTAATAGTCAAGGAATAAGGATACCTAAAATTGTATTAGATACTGTTAAATGGAAAGAAAATGAACAAATTGTCATTTTAGTTGAAGAAAATAAGCTTATTATTGAAAAAGCAAATGATAAAAAAAGAAAGAACATAAAAGAATTATTTGAAGATTATCATGGTGAATATGATCCAGTAGAAATGAACTGGGGCAAGCCAGAGGGAGGAGAAATATGGTAAAACAAGGATCAATTATAAAAATTAGTTTTAATCCACAGTCTGGGCATGAGCAAGCAGGATATCGACCAGCAGTAGTTATTAGTAATAATTTTTTTAACCAAAAAGCAAAATTATCAATTGTTTGTCCTATAACAAATACTAATAATCATTTCCCTTTGCATATTCCATTAGATGATAGAACACAGACAACAGGAGTAATATTATGCGAGCATATTAGAACATTGGATTTAACTAGTCGAGCCTATCAAACAGTAGAAGAATTGCCAGAAGATATTTTAAAAAAAGTGATAGATATTGTATATTCGGAAATAGAGCCAATAGAATAATTACAATTTTGTTACTGGTTTTGAGGAATGAGTCCGCTCTGAACCCAAGTCATCTGTAGTATTTTTCAGATCAATTTAGTCTTCCATAGCAGGGTCAATTTAAAACCCTTAAGTCCCTCACAAAGAAGCCTGTTATCGGGTTTTAAGCCTAACGCGGGTCTTAGGGAACTGTCAGTCGTAAATTGATCTGAAAAATACTATAGATGACTTGGGTTCAGAGCTATTTTAGTGTGAAACCATTATCTAGTAACCAATTTTGAAAAAACAATTGAAAAAAACAAAGAAAATGGGTATAATAAACAAAAAACAAAATTACTCAAACTAAAGGAGAGAAAAATTTTATGTTAGCCCAAATAATTGTATTAGCTATTTTAATCTTAATCAATGCTTTTTTCGCTGCTAGTGAAATTGCTTTTATTTCCTTAAATGATGCCAAAATTGAAAAACAAGCAAAAGAAGGAAATAAAAAAGCAAAACAAATTGAAAAAATGTTACAAAACCCAAGTAAATTTTTAGCTACAATCCAAATAGGCATTACGTTAGCCGGATTTTTATCTAGTGCATTTGCTTCAGATGCCTTCGCTATTCGACTAGCTCCTGTTTTAACCCAATGGATGCCATTTTTTAGTTTAGAAGTATGGAAAGGAATTTCCATTATACTCATTACCATAATTTTATCCTTCTTTACCTTAATTTTCGGGGAATTAGTGCCTAAGCGTTTAGCCATGAAAAATTACGAGAAAATATCATTTGCTTCCATTGGTTTTATTCGAACTTTATCAGCCGTCACAGCGCCATTTGTTAAATTATTGACTATAGTTACCAATGGAGTATCTAAATTATTTGGTGTAGGGGAACGAGAAGAAGAAACCGTAACCGAAGAAGAAATAAAAATGATGATTGACCAAGGGCAAGAAAAAGGAACCATAGAGATAGAAGAAAAAGAATTACTAAACAATGTATTTGAGTTTAATGACATCACTGCCTCAGAGATCATGACACATCGTACCGATATTTTTGCTGTGGATAAAAACATTAGTTTAGAAGAACTATTAGAGCAAGTTGCTGAAGAGGATTATCGTTATAGCCGAATTCCTGTCTATGAAGAAACAGTTGATGAAATACAAGGAATTTTATACATGAAAGATATTCTAAAAAACATTCACAAAAAATCATTCAAAGTCAAAACCATCATGAAAGAACCGTATTTCGTTCCTCAAAATAAAATGATTGATGAATTATTTAAAGAAATGCAAAAAAACAATATCCAAATGGCAATCATTGTTGATGAATATGGAGGAACAGCAGGATTAGTTACCATGGAAGACATACTAGAAGAATTAGTAGGAGACATCTACGATGAATACGATGAAGTCGAACAAGAATATGAGAAAATCGACCAAGATACCTATATATTAAGTGGAAGTATGACCATATATGATGTGAACAAATTAATAGGTGCCGATATTCCAGAAGGAGATTATGATACCTTATCCGGTTTTCTACAAGAAAAAATGGGAAGAATTCCAGAACAAGAAGAAGCACCAATCATTGAAACAGAAAAAATAACCTATAAAATTGAAGAACAAGAAGACAAGAGAATCATGAAAGTAAAAGCAGCTAAAAATCATCCTATTACATCAGAACTAGAACAAGAAAAAAATGAAGAAGAAATAAAAAAAGACAAACAAGGTAAACTGGAAAAAGAATAGAAACAGAAAAAAACCAAAAATAATAAGAAAGAACAGAAAGGAAAGACAGGAAAAAATTAAAAATAGCGAAAAAAAGAGAAAAATAAGAAAATAAAAGTAGCAAGAGAAATAAAAAATAAAAAGAAAAGAAGAGAAGAGAGGAAATAGAGATGAAGAAAAAAGTAATTTTTACTCTTATGGTTGTTATCATCTTAGTTATTTTAGGAATAGGAGGATACTTTATTTGGCAAAACTGGATGGGGAAAAGCAGAGAATATAAAGTAACATCAATTACTGATTATTCCTACTTTGTCATCAAAGAAAATGACAAATACGGTGTAATAGATGCCAAAGGGAACAGCATTATCCCTGCTAACTACGATGAAGTGCAAATTCCTAATCCTACACAAGCAGTCTTTTTAGTGATGCAAGGAGAAACCAAATCAGTTTTAAACGAAAAAGCCGAATCAATTCTTACCAATTACCAAAACGTGAATACTTTACGACTAAAAAATGTATCCACAGATCTTATTTACGAAAAGCAAGTATTAACTTATGAAGAAAATGGAAAGTTAGGGTTAATTAATCTAGAAGGAAAACAATTGACTAATGCCATTTATGAAGAAATAGACACATTGCCATATAAAGAAGGAGAACTATTAGTTAAGCAAGAAGGAAAATACGGAGTCATTAACCAAAACGGAGCCATCATGGTAAAGCCAAACTACGATCAAATCAAAGCAGATGGCTACTACGATGAAGAAAAAGGATATCATGAAGATGGATATCTAGTTAGCCAAAAAACAGATCAAGGGTATCGTTATGGATATCAAACTTTTTCAGGAGAAGAAATACTACCTACAGAGTTTAATGAACTAGAACGAATAGGGGATATAGGAGATAGTCAAAATGTATTTTTAATAGCAGCAAAAAATGGTCAGTATGGATTATTCCAAAATAAAGAAGCTAAATTGCAAAATGAATATCAATCCATTACGTATGATACTAATACAGATATGTTAATTGTTCAAAAAGGGAAAAAATATGGTGTTTACACACCTGAAGGAGAAAAAGTAATTTCAATTGAATATCCACAAATCGATAGTAATGGAGACTACTTTTACGTTAAACAAGAAACAGGAGAAATAAAAGTATATGACAAACAAGGGAAAGAAACTACAATAAATCCTAACCTAGTCATCTTAAATACAACAGCAGAAGAAGGAAAAATAAAAATTCACATATTAACCGAAAACAACACCACAAAATTCAGCCTATATCGTGAAGACGAACAACTAACCAAACAAGATTATACCTATATCGAACAACTCTATGGAACCAACTTTGTTGCTGCTAATTCATCCGGAAAATTAGGAATCATAGATACACAAGGTAATGCCAAAACAGAAATGAAATATGATTCAGTACAAAAAATAGCAGAAGCCAACATAACCCAAGCCACGATAACTTCTACAAAACAAACCGATTTTTATGATCAATCAGGAAAATTAGTAGGAACCCTAAAAGAACCAAGCCTAAAAGTGGAAAAAGCAGAACAAGAATATATCATAGCACAAAATCAAGAACAAACCTTATATTTCGACTTAAACGGAACAGCAAAAACCAATACACAAATTTATCCTACTCATGATCTAATAGCCACTCAAAAAGCAGGAAAATGGGGATTTAGTACTCCAGACGGAAAACAAGTCATCGAATGTCAATACGATCAAGTAACAGAACTAAATCAATATGGGTTTGCAGGAATCAAGCAAGGAGACAAATGGGGAGTAATTAATGAAGAAGGCAAAATCCTATTAGAGCCAACTTATTCTTTACCAGGACAATTGAATCCACAATTTGTAGGCAAATATTATCAGGTTCAATATGGATATGGGCAATCGTACTATACCAATTCTTAACTTTCTCAATTTTCCCATTTTGGGGACGGGGTAAAAAAAGGTAAAATTGCCATTTTAGGGACAGGGTATTTCTAAAAATAAAAGGAAGGTGATAGGATGAGTGAGAAAATATATACCATTGAAGAAATAAAAAGAATGTTAGAAGAAATTTTAAAAGATAAGCCAGTAGATCAAGTAATTTTATTTGGATCCTATGCAAAGAAAAAAGCCACAAAAAAAAGTGATATCGATTTGATCATAGATACAAATTCAAAATTAAAAGGTTTTGCCCTATTAAAACTAATTTGCCAAATAGAAGAAAAGTTACAAAAGCAAGTTGATGGGTTTGAAAAATATGAAATAATAGAAAATTCCTTAATTGATAAAGAAATAAAAGAAACAGGAGTTGTAGTATATGAAAAATAAAGAATTTAAGAAATAAAATCGTTCATGATTATGAAGGAATAAAGCTAAATTTTATCTGGGATATTATCACAAAAGATATAGTGCAATTAAAAGAAGATTTAGAAAAAATACTAGAAAATGATAATAACTAAAAAGAAAAAAGAACTATTAATAAAAAATTAGTAGTTCTTTTTCTTTGACAAAATGTGAAATGTTTCTCAAAAATACCCAATATCTTAACCCAACTTTTTCACGAATTCACCATACCTAGTTTAAAAACATACAATTTGGTAAATACTAGAAGCGAGAGTAAAGAAGGTGTGAAAATTGAGAATAGGTGTTGCACTAGCAGGTGGTGGAATTCGAGGAATTGCCCATGCAGGCGTATTAAAAGCGTTAGAAGAAAATCAAATTTCAATAGATGTTATTGGAGGGACTAGTTCTGGAAGTTTAGTAGCTTCATTGTATGCGATGGGGTACAGTCCTTATTACATTTATGTTCTCTTTAAGCGATATGCTAAAGAATTAGTAACCATTGACACAAACCCAATCATAACAGGGGTCAGCAACTTTATGCGCAATAGAAAAGTGCAACTATATGGCTTCAACACAGGAGAAGGGCTAGAAAAAGCCTATCATGATTTAGCGCTTCGCAAAGGAATTCGTACCTGTAAGGATATTCCCTTACCATTGGTTATTCCATCAGTAGATGTAGAAAAAGCCCGAGAATATATTTTTACCAATCAAATCCCTCTAGGAGAAGAAAACAATTCTGCCTATATCACTGATATTCCTATAGGAACAGCAGTAAGAGCAAGTAGTAGTTTTCCAGGGGTTTTTTGTCCTTGTTTATTTCGTCAGCATCGTTTTTTAGATGGGGGAATTTTAGATAATATTCCTGTACTAGAAGTAAAAAAACAAGGGGTAGATAAAGTACTAGCGGTAAACTTCAAAGCAGACGATATTGATGAAACCAGTAATGTGATGGACATCACCATGAGAACCATAGATATTATGGGAAACAAAATATCAGAGGAAAGTTTAGCCAGTAGTGATTATGTGCTTACCGTTCAAACCGATAAAACAGGATTATTAGATGTTGAAAAGTTAGATAGTTGTTATCAGTACGGCTACTACTCTGCAAAAGAACACATGAAAGAAATAAAAAAAGCATTAGCAGAAGAGAGAACATAAAGGCATAGAAAATGAATATAATAGAAGAGAAAGGATGAATATGACATGGAAGTTTGTTATTTTGATAATGCAGCAACAACTAGAGTAAAAGAGGAAGTCTTAGAAGAAATGTTTCCTTTTTTAAGTGTAGAATATGGAAATCCATCTTCCCTTTATGGGTTAGGAAGGACTGCTAGAAAAGCAGTAGAAGAAGCAAGAAGAAGAGTTGCCTCACTCATTGGAGCAGAAGCAAAAGAAATTTACTTTACCAGTTGTGGTTCAGAAAGTGACAACATGGCACTAAAAGGATTAGCCTATCAAAATAGGCTGGAAGGGTCAGACCCTACCAGCGCATTTACCAGTCCACAGAAGAATCACATCATAACTTCTAAAATTGAGCATCCAGCTATTTTAAATACCTGTCATGCACTGGAAAAACAAGGATTTGAGATAACGTATCTTGATGTTAGTAAAGAAGGAATTATCTGTTTAGATAGTTTAGAAAGAGCGATAAAACCGGAGACTTTTTTAATTAGTATCATGTTTGCGAATAACGAAATTGGTACCATTCAGCCAATTTCAGCTATAGCTAAATTAGCCCACTCTCATGGCATTTATTTTCATACAGATGCTGTGCAAGCAGTAGGAAATATACCAATTAAGGTAAAGCAAATGGGAATAGATTTATTGTCTTTATCTGGTCATAAATTATATGCACCAAAAGGAATTGGTGCATTATATATTAAGCAGGGGATTGAAATAGAACGTTTTTTAGATGGAGGGCATCAAGAAAAAAACAAAAGAGCTGGAACTGAAAATGTAGCTGAAATAGTTGCCTTAGGAAAAGCCTGTGAATTAGCAGAAAAGCAATTGCCGGATTACCAGAAAAAACTAAAAACGTTACGTGATGATTGTTTAACCCAAATGAGGCTTCGTTTTCCTGATCTTCAGGTTAATGGAAGTATGGAAAATCGCTTACCGGGAAATTGTCATGTTTGTTTTCCTCATGTTAATTCAAGTGAATTATTGTATAAATTAGACCAAGTAGGAATATGTGCCTCAGGGGGATCTGCCTGTTCTTCAGGAGACAGTGCTCCTTCTCATGTATTAACAGCAATAGGGGTTCCCAGTCAATTAGCACAAGGAGCCCTACGAATTACTTTTGGAGATTTTAACACAAAACAAGAGGTAGACTTTTTGGTAGAACAGTTAACTAAAATTATATGGAAGAAGTAGAAAGAATGGCAGTAGCACATTTAATTCCATCAACGGCAGCAGACATGATTCCACCAGCATATCCTGCTCCTTCACCACAAGGGTAAATTCCTTTAATATTAGCCATCAATTGTTCATTACGAAGGATACGAACAGGAGAGGAACTTCGTGTTTCTACTCCTGTTAATAGTGCATCTGGATCAGCAAAACCGTTTAATTTGCGATCAAAATATAAAATTCCTTCACGTAAAGTAGAAGATACAAATTCAGGAAGGATGGTTGTTAAATTACATAAGTTTACTCCGGGTAAATAGGTAGGTTTTACATTCCCTAAGTGAGTAGTAGGGCGATTAAGAAGAAAATCTTCTACTCGCTGAACAGGAGCAAAATAATTACTTCCACCTAAGGCAAAGGCTTTTTCTTCTAATTGACGCTGAAAAATACAGCCACGAAGTGGAGAATTTCCCGGAAAATCATCAGGAGTAACATTAACCAATACAGCACTATTGGCATTTATTCCGTCTCGTGCATATTTACTCATTCCATTCGTAACGATTGTACCTAAATCACTAGAAGAAGCCATAACGGTGCCACCTGGGCACATACAAAACGTATAACAAGATCGACCAGAAGGGCTGTGATAAGCCAATTTATAATCAGCAGCAGGAAGTTTTAAAGAAGTTTTTGTACCCCATTGAGCTTCATTTATTTTTTCTTGTAAATGCTCTATTCGTACTCCAACAGAAAAATTTTTAGGAACCAAAGATAACCCAATATCCATAGCTTTCTGAAATGTATCTCGGCTACTATGACCAATAGCTAGGATAATGCAATCGGTTTCCCACATTAGTTTCTTTTGATCTCTTACATTTTCTCCTATTACACTGGTTATTTTTCCCTTTTTTGTCTCAAAATCAACGGCCTTTGTTTCAAAATAGAAAGTACCACCTTTATTTTGAATGTATTCACGCATATTTTTTAGTAATACCACCAAATTATCTGTACCAATATGGGGTTTACTTTCATACAAAATAGAAGAAGGTGCCCCAAACTTGACAAAAGTTTCCAAAACAGCATGGCAAAAAGGAGAATGAATACCAGTCGTTAGTTTACCATCTGAAAAAGTGCCGGCTCCTCCTTCACCAAATTGAATATTAGAAAAAGGATTAAGCGTTCCCATAGCTAAAAAATTATCTACGTCTTTTTGTCTTTCCTGAACGGTTTTTCCTTGTTCTAAAATAATGGGTTTCGTTCCTGCCTCTGCTAACCATAAAGCAGCAAATAACCCTGCTGGACCTGCTCCTACAATAACAGGAGAAAGAGAACTATTTCGCTTATACGAAAGGCTAGGAAGGGTAGGTTTTACCACTTTTTCTAAATGGGAATAGTTATTTTTATTTTTAACCCTAATGCCAATAGAATAAATTAGACAAACATCATTCTTTTTACGTGCATCTACTGATTTCTTTAAAATTTCCCAGCTTAACACATCTTTTGCTTGAATGTTGTTCTTTTGCAACGCTTTTTTAACGATACTTTCTAGTGGCATATTTTGTTTGATTTTTATGATTGGTAATTTTAACATACTTTAAACTCCTTAATTTGTTTTGTCTTTATTATTAGGTATTTTTTTATGTTCATCCTTCCTCACTTTTCAGAAAAGGATATTTCTTCATATAAGTGTAAAAGTGTTAATCACTAGCCATAGACTAATAAAAACTTCTAATAGTATAGCACAAAACAAAAATTTATGGTATACTAAATAAAATAAAACCAATTTAGAGAGGAGCGCTAATAAATGCAAGAAAAAGCCAAAGTATATTTTACCGATTTTCGAGCAAAACCGGGATACAACTTATTACAAAAACTAGAAAAACTAATGAAAAAAGCAGGTATAGAAACAATTAATTTTCATCAAAAATACGTAGCCATCAAAATTCACTTCGGAGAACCTGGAAACCTAGCCTACTTACGCCCAAACTATGCAAAAGTAGTAGCTGATGTTGTTAAAGAATTAGGAGGAAAACCGTTCCTAACTGATTGTAATACCTTATATGTAGGAGGCAGAAAAAACGCGTTAGACCATATCGATAGTGCATACCTAAACGGATTTACTCCATTTTCTACTGGATGTCATGTGATTATAGCAGATGGCCTAAAAGGAACAGACGAATCCTATGTGAAAATTGACCAAGAGTACATTAAAGAAGCCAAAATAGGAAGAGCCATTATGGATGCTGATATTGTCATCTCCTTAAATCATTTCAAGGGTCATGAAATGACAGGGTTTGGTGGAGCTATCAAAAATGTAGGGATGGGATGTGGTTCCCGAGCAGGAAAAATGGAAATGCACAATAGTGGAAAACCAAAAGTAGAATGGGAAAAATGTAAGAAATGTAAACAATGTATCAAAATTTGTGCCCATGGTGCAATTTCTTATGACGAAGAAGGGAAAGCCCATATTGACCACAAGAAGTGTGTAGGATGTGGAAGATGTATTGGTATTTGCAACTTTGATGCCATTTATGCGCCAAACGATGAACAAGGGGATGTACTAAACAAAAAAATGGCAGAATATGCCTATGCTGTTGTGAAAGATAGACCACAATTTCATATTAGTTTAATTTGTGATGTATCCCCAAATTGTGATTGTCATGCAGAAAATGATGCACCAATTATTCCTAATATAGGGATGCTTGCTTCATTTGATATGGTAGCCTTAGACCAAGCCTGTGCAGATTTAGCCAATCAGCAAGAAGCATTTTTAAATAGTCATATGGGAGATCAGCGAAAACGTAGCAAAGAAGAAGAAACGGAAGCAATAGATCATTTCCACTTTAGTCATCCCGAAACAAATTGGAAAAGCCAAATTGAGCATGGAGAAAAGATAGGATTAGGAACTTCTGATTACGAATTAATCCAAATTAAATAAAGGAAGAAATAGTATGGAAGAAAAAAATTCTTTCATACTATGTTGCTTTTTAGAATAGAGCAAGAAGGGAATGAAATTTAAAATGAACCAATTTGAACGTGAAGAATGGTTAATCGGGAAAGAAGGACTATCCAAATTAAGAAAAGCAAAACTAGCAGTATATGGTATTGGAGGAGTCGGCTCGTTTGTTTGTGAAGGGTTAGCTAGAGCCGGAATAGGAGAAATTGCTTTAATTGATGGAGACAAAATAGAAGAAACCAATTTAAATAGGCAAATTCATGCTTTACATAGTACATTAGGAAAAGATAAAGCACAAGCAATGAAAGAAAGAATTTTGGATATTTGCCCAGAAACTAAGGTTCATACTTATGCTAGAACTGATTTTGCAGAAGGGGAAGAAACATTACTAGAGCAAGAAAAGTGGACTTATGTAGTTGATGCAGTAGATACGATTTCGACAAAACTTAAGTTAATCGCAAAAGCGACAAAAAGACAAATACCCATTATTTCATGTATGGGAACAGGAAATAAAATGGATCCTTCTTTATTTCGTATAGAGGATATTTTTTCTACCTCAGTTTGCCCATTAGCGAAAGTCATGAGAAAAGAATTACGCCAAAGAGGAATTACTAAGTTAAAAGTTTTGTATTCTACCGAAGTGCCAAAACCAAGGTTGCTAGAAGTCCAAAAAGAAGAGAGAAAACAAACGCCAAGTAGTATTTCTTTTGTTCCATCTGTTGCTGGGTTATTGATAGCGGGTGAAGTGATAAGAGATATTTTGGAAACTATTGATTAAGAGCAATTGGTAATTATTCACAGACCTATTTATTGTAGAGTAGTGTAAAAAGGGAAGTTTGGTCAATTGTTCTAACATTAATTTATACCTGACAGTTCCCTAAGACCCACGTTAGGCTTAAAACCCGATAACAGGCTTCCATGTGAGGGACCTAAGGGTTTTAAATTGACCCTGCTATGGAAGGTTAAATTA
>JAETPW010000029.1 GCA_021771025.1 Clostridiaceae bacterium | reverse complement strand
TATCACACAAAGTAAAACAAAGCAAGAGAAAACGAAGAAAAAGTTGACAAAATTAAAAGCTTATGGCTCTAAGCTTAAAGTTATCTAAAAAATTCAATTTAATACCAAACTACGGAAAGTCCTGTTACAACTATAATTTCTTTAGAAGGAAATAAGTGGAAATGATTAATCATAAGATAATTTTCAAAAATACCTAGATTTCTCTCTACACTAATGTTATAATAAAAAAGAAAAGGGTGATAACATGAAAAATCATAAATATAAAAAAATAATTTTATCCATAACAGGAATAGTTCTCATCATTACAATACTGATCATTTCTCTACTGTTAAAGGCAAAAACGCAAACGATACAAACCATAGAAACATCGCTTACGCAAGCCTATGGTAGTAGGCAAGAACAAACCATGAAAGAAACCATACCTGCACCAGTACTAACCGTCACCAAAGATCAAACTAACCCACTATTAGTACACCTTAGCGTGCAAGATTCACAAACTACTATCACAAAATTGAAAGTAGCAAAAGTCACACATGTGGAAGATCAAGTGGATTTTACTGTTCAGGGAACTGAAATTTCAATTACTCCATCACAATCAATACAAACAACTTATACAGTGGCAGAAGAAGGTCTCTATTTCTTTTATACTGAAAATCAAGCTGGAAGTAGTGCAACCCGTAAAATCGCTTTAACGAAAACTTTTCCCATAACCGCTAAAGCAACAGTAAATGAAAATAATCCTTACCAAATTCATCTAGAAGTAGCGAATACTATTTTAGACATCGTTACCATTAAGATTGCTTTAACCTCTGAAGTAACCAGTGATACTTACTTTGAAACGCAAGGAACAGCTATTCCATTTACAAAAGGGAAAAAAGTAACCACTGACTATACCGTTGGTGCACAAGGAATCTATACCATTTTTATCCAAGACGAAATCAAAAATACCCAAACCTTGCAAGTAAGAGCAGTAGAGCCAGATCCGATTTCCATTCAAGCCACTCAAAACCCAGACAACTTAAACGAACTTACCGTAAAAGTAACAGACGTTTCGGCAAATATTGTCATGATGAAAACAGCAGAAGGGGAAAACTTAGATATTAACTATTTTAAGGGAAATGGATTAGTAGTTCCTATTAGTCCTGCTCGTGAAATTACAAAAACTTTTACCATTGAACATAATTGTACGTTTAATATATACGTTAAAGACGAATTAGGGTCTTCTCATTTATATGCCATAGTGATTAATAATCTTTCAGAGCAGACAGATACTACTCCTCCTATTTTAGTGATTGCTTATAGTACTTTTGAAAACACCAATCAAGATGTGCAGGTGACCCTAACAGCAAATGAAAAAATTAGGCCAGTTCAAGGATGGACATTGTCTGGTGATCAAATGAAATTGACCAAATCTTATTCAGAAAATATGACTGAGCAAATAACTGTATTAGATTTAGCTGGTAATCGTACAACTCAAACCATTAATGTAACCAATATTGATCGTGTGGCTCCTAATTTGGCGGTATCGTATAGTACAACAGAGCCAACAACAGAGCCAGTCGAAGTAACGATATCAGCCAATGAAGAAATACAAGCCATAGATGGATGGACATTATCTGATGATCAGATGGAACTAACGAAAAGTTATTTACAAAATACAGAGGAAACCATTACTGTTAAAGATTTAGCAGGAAATCAAACAACACAAAAAATTGCCATCACTAATATAGAGGTTAGCCAAGAATTAGTTGTTGAAGTTCATTATAGCGAAACGAAGTTAACTAATCAAAATATACAAGTGACCATAATAGCCAATTTACCTCTTAAACCGTTAACTGGCTGGACACTTAATAGCAATCAAAAAGAATTAACCAAACAATATAGTCAAAATACGCAAGAACAAGTGAGTATCGAAAGCGTAAGTGGAAAAACCATCACAAAGCAAATTACGATTCAAAATATAGATAAAACTGCACCAGTTTTACAAGTAGAATATAGCCCATCGGTTCCAACCAAACAAAATGTAGTCGTTACCATCAAAGCAAACGAAAAAGTTCAAGCAGTAGATGGATGGACATTATCACAAGATCAGTTATCATTAACCAAAACATATTCTGCTAATACAGAAGAAACCATTCAAGTTAGTGATTTAGTTGGAAATATAACAGTCACCAAAATATCAGTTAATAACATTCTTCCCAATGAACCAAGTGACTATTATCCCATTACCGCAGATGGCTATATTACGCAAATAGCACCAGGAACTACTGTAGAAGAATTTATTCAAAATTTGGGTGTTCAAGCAAGTCTAAGTACACCAACAGGCAAAGTAAAAACAGGAATGACAGCTACCTTTGCAGGAAAAACCTATACCTTAGTCGTAACCGGAGACCTGAATGGAGACGGAAAGTTTGATTTACAAGATTTATCGAGTCTTATTTTACATTTAGCACAATATGAACAATATATACTAGAAGGTGCTTTTCTCAGAGCAGGAGATATCAACCAAGATGGACAAACAGATATGATTGATCTTTCTACTATTTGTCTACGATTAGCCCAGAGCTAATTCATTTGTATAGTAAAGCATCATTAAAAACGAAATAACGAGAAGAAAAAGTTTGGAGAAGGTTATGAAAAATTATTATGAAATTTTACAAGTCAATCAAAATGCTTCCCTTGAAATCATCGAAAAAGCCTATAAAGTATTAGCCAAAAAATATCATCCAGATATTCAAACAGACGTTAAAAAGAAGGCCTTTGCTGAAACTAAATTAAAAGAAATTAATGAAGCCTATGACGTTCTTTCCGATGAATTTTTGCGTGAGCAATACGATTTAGAAATAGAAAAACAAACAAAACGAGATTGGGAGCAAACGTATTCTGATCAAACCTATAGTGTAGACAGAAATAGCTATGCCAGAAATCATTCTTATGCGAGTAAGCAAAACACAGGAGCGGAAAGTTCAGAAGAAGAAACCAATTCATCTAATGGGCGAAATCATGTTAAAGCTAAAGAAAAAAAGCAAAAATCCACAATGGGAACATTTGAAGGATTAGTAGAATTAGTCAAACAACTCTACCATGACAGACCAAAACGAGAAGAATTCAAAGAAATGACGAAAAAAGATATATTTGCCATAGTCCTTACCATTATTATTGTTATTTTATTGGGGTTTGCTTTATGGTTTATTCCCTTTACCAATGGGTGGATGAGGGAATTGTTATTTGAAAATCCCTTGTTTAATTGGATAGGAGCGTTGTTTTCATAAATTCACCTTGGAAACTATTGACAACCAAGCTTGTATACGTTATAATAATATCGTTATGAAAGGTTTACCCACATGACCGATTCCAATGGCTGGAAGGAGGGAAATTGAAATGTCAGAGATCAAAGTTAATAATGGAAATATAGAAGATGCCTTAAAAAGGTTCAAAAGACAATGCGCAAGAAATGGAGTTATGCAAGAAGTCCGCAAAAGAGAGCACTACGAAAAACCAAGCGTAAAAAGAAAGAAAAAATCAGAGGCAGCAAGAAAAAGGAAATTCTAATTACATAGAAAAAAGAGAAGGGGGAAGTTTGGGTTACACTCGAACTTCTCCCTTATTTTAACAAAACATCAAAAATAGGAAAAGCCTGAATAGAAAAAGAAAAATTAACCAATACTATCAATAACTGGGTAAGAAAAAGGAGGATACCAAATGGAATATAAACCAAATGAAATCAAAGAAGGAATTACGTTGCACCAAATTCCTAATGATCGATTTAAAACAAATTTAATGGCAATTTTTATTACCACAACCCTAACCCGTGAAAACGTAACAAAAAATGCCTTAATTCCTACAGTGCTAAGAAGAGGAAGCAAACAAATGCCAACGCAGGAAGAAATCAGTAAAACTTTAGAAGAAATGTATGGAGCAACTTTTGATTGTGGAGTAGATAAACGAGGAGACAATCAAGTTCTAAAATTCTACTTTGAAAGTATAAATGACAACTTTCTTCCAAACGGAGACGAAAATATGCTAAAAGACTCACTAGAAAAATTTTTAGAATTAGTATTTGATCCATACACCGATGGGACTAATCAATTCAAACCAGAGTATGTAGAACAAGAAAAAGATAATCTAAAGAAAATCATTGAATCCAAAATTGACAATAAAGCCAAATACGCTATGGATCGCTGTATAGAAGAAATGTATAAAGATGAGCCATTTGGACTTTATCGTTATGGCTATGTAGAAGACTTAGAAAGTATAAATGCAGAAAATTTATATCAATCATATCAGCAACTACTAAGCCAAAGTAAAATTGATCTATTTGTATCTGGCAGAGATAACCCAAAAATAAAAGAGTGGGTTAACCAAAATCCCAATATCCAAAAATTAGCTGCTAGAAAGCCACAATTTGTGAGTATCAGTAGCAAACCCAAAGACGCTCCTGTGCCAGAAAAAGTAGTGCAAGAATCCATGGAAGTTACGCAAGGCAAATTGATGATAGGCTTAGATCTTGCGATAGAAGATACAAATTTGCAGTACCCTACCACCATTTACAATAGTATTTTAGGTGGAAGTGCTAATTCTAAACTTTTCCAAAAAGTAAGAGAAGAAGCAAGCCTTGCTTATTCAGCAAGTTCTAGTTATGTGAAAAATAAAAATAATATCTTTATCAGTTGCGGAATTGATATTCCTAACTACGAAAAAACAGTAGAAATCATCAAAAAACAGCTAGAAGCCATGAAGCAAGGTGATTTTACGGATGAAGAAGTAGAAAATGCCAAACAAGGGCTATTATCTGCCATCAAATCAGTTAATGATGAGCAAGACACAGAATTAATGTACTATTTTGCCCAAGAATTAATGAATACCAAACATTCGCTCAAAGAATATTCTGATAGAATTAGTCAGGTAACAAAGCAAGACGTTATTGACATTGCCCACAAAGTAACCATAGATACGATTTATTTCTTAAAAGACTAAGAATAGTTGACGAGACATTCATCATTATTTTGTTTACTGCGATAAGCGAAAACTCATGTTTTCGAAAAAAGTTTTTAAGTTAACTCAAGGCAAAACGATTATTAGTAAAAACAAGCGTATCAGGAAGGAGATTTATCTATGCAAATAGTAGAAAATTTAAAGGTAAAAGAAAAAGTTTACCAAGAAAAATTAGATAATGGCTTAACCGTTATGATTATTCCCAAAAAAGGGTTCCAAAAGAAATTCATCATTTGGGGTACTCATTATGGATCAAATGACAGTACATTTATTGTTCCCGGCGAAACTGATGTAACAGAAGTACCTAAAGGAGTTGCTCACTTTTTAGAGCACAAAATGTTTGAACAAGAAAATGGAACCAACAGTTTAGACGTATTAACCGCTTTAGGCGTAAATGCCAACGCCTATACTACAAATGATCATACAGCCTATTTATATGACTGTACAGATCATTTTAAAGAAGCACTAGATGAACTAATGGACTATGTTCAACACCCTTATTTCACTGACGAAAACGTCGAAAAAGAAAAAGGGATTATTGGTCAAGAAATCATGATGTATGAAGATTATCCTCAGTGGAAAGTCTACCTAAACGCATTAGAAGCAATGTATCACAATCACCCTGTAAAATTAGACATCACCGGAAGTATTGAAACCATTTCCCAAATCGATAAAGATATTTTATACAAATGTTATCAAACTTTTTATAATCCTGCCAATATGGCCATGGTCATCTGTGGAGACTTTGAACCAGAGAGTTTATTAGAAGAAGTGAAAAAAAGGTTAATCGAAGTAAAAGCAGGAGGAGAAATCAAACGCATATATCCAGAAGAACCAGATACCATTGTAAAACCAAAAGTAGAACAAATCATGGAAGTTAGTCAGCCACTCTATACCATAGGAATCAAAGATATGGCAGCTACGCAAAACACAACAAAAAATCCAGAAGAATTAGTCAAGAGACATTTAGCCATTGAAATTTTGCTGAATCTACTAATAGGAGACAGTTCCCCTTTATACCAAAAATTATATGAAGAAGGAATGATCTTATCTAGCCCTACTTTAGAATATGAGTTTTCCTACACCTATGCTCATCTTTTATTAACAGGTCAGGCAAAAGATCCAGAGAGATTATTAGCCGAATTAAAACAAGAAATAAACACCATCAAAGAACAAGGAATTCAGGAAGAAGACGTAAATCGTATTCGTAAAACATTATATGGTGATTACCTGAAAGAATACAATGATGTAGCTGATATTGCCAGAATGTTTCTAGCCGATTACTTCAAAGGAATTTGTAGTTTCGACTATTTAGAACAAATCGGAAGCATAACAGTAGACTATTTAACCCAAATTTTATCGGAAGTTTTTAGCGAGGATCATATGATTTTGTCAATTGTTAAAAGTGATTGTCAAAACGCAAGCACAAAAAGTGAATAACTATGTGCTAAACCGAAGAAAAATGGGGATAAAAAAAGAGAAGAAAAAACGGGATCAAAAGAGAATCTCTTTTGATGCTGTTTTTTTGTGTAAACCGATGTCTAAAAACGTCTAGAATGGTCGTTCAAAAGTTCAGAAATTGCGAGCAAATATCTTGACGTAAAAGGGAAAATATGGTAATTTATAAGTGTACGAAAGAGAAACAGAAGGAAAAGGAGAGATCAGAATGTTAAATGATGAAATTTGTAAATTGAGAGATAAATTAAATAAGAGTATAGAAGAGGGACAAGACTATAGCATTGTTTACCAGCTTAGTATTGAATTGGATGATTTAATTGCTGCTTATTATGAAGAAAAGCAGGGGGCGTGTTAGAGAAATGAAGAGAATAAGAAAAAGAAACAAGTAGACAAAGATAGTCGTTTTTTGTGGCGATCTTTGTTTATTTTTTTGTGTATGACTACTTGCCAAAACCTCAAAACTACGCTATAATAGATAGTCAGTAAGGAGAGAGAAAAATCATGCAAGTAAATCCCAAAATTATCGAAGAACTATCTCAAGACGCCGGAACAGCAAGAACACAAAAAGCCCATCAATATTGCCGAAATGGGCAAGTTTTTTTATTCCAAGAAAATGAAGAAAATTATATTGACGAGAATAATTTTGAGATTAAAGGAGAAGTAGCAGGAACTCAACTCTACGAAACCTATTTATTAGTAGAACGTGGAGAAATTATCGACATTTCTTGCGACTGCCCAGACTACGAAAACCATTATGGGGTTTGTAAACACACATTAGCTACTCTATTAGCTTTTGCTAAGTCAAGTCAAGAGGAAAAACAAAATGCACTCCAAGAACTTGCTCAAAAATTCAGTAAAAATACCATTCCTTTTCCATCCATCAAACCAGAAGATACTAAATACCGTAACTTCAAACAAATTGTGAATACCTTTTATCACGAAGAGATTGAAGGAATTGAAGAATCAGATGAACCAATGGTTTTAAAACATAAAGGAACCATTCGTATTGAGCCACGCCTGTTATATGACAGGTTTTCTGGGGAAATGAAACTAGAATTTAAAATGGGTAATAAAAGAATGTACAAAATCAAAAACTTAGTGGATTTTTATGAGCATATGACCCAAAAAGAATTTTATCGTTATGGAGATAAATTACAATTTATCCATACCAAAGAAATGTTTGCAGAAGAAAGTAGGGAACTACTTAGTTTCATTATGCAATATGCGGAAGTAATCAAATACGCAAATTCCAATGCCAATAGTAATTATCGCTACTATGGGAAAGCCTTAAGTGAAAGTAGTATTGTTCTTAGCCCAAGTGGTTTAGATGACTTTTTTACTGTTTGTCAGGGAAATACCATAAAAATCCAGAAAGATTACGAAGAAAAAGAAATTACCTTTTTGGATCAAAATCCTGATATGTACTTTCTCTTAAATAAACGAGAAGAAGATGATTATGAGATTATTCCAAATGTAGAATTAATTAAACTAGTCATTAAAAAAGGAAAACAATACACCTATGTTTGGATAAACGATGGGTTTTATCGTTGTACACCAGAATTTGTCCAATCTACACTTAAATTAGCCCAAGTCTTCCGTGAAAACTATTTAACCGAAGTTCATTTGCATCAGGAAGATCTACGCTCACTATTTTCCATTGTTATGCCAAAAGTAAAACAAGCTATCCGTTTAGGAAATGTAAATGAAGAAGAAATAAAAGTCTATCAGCCAAAAGAATTAGGCGTAAAAGTTTTTCTGGATTTTGATGAACAAGACTACTTAATAGCAGAAGTCAGATTTTGTTATGAAAACCAAGAATTTAATCCACTGGCCGAGGAAAAAGACATGGATTTTCCTCGTAATATGGTACAAGAAACAAAAGCGTTAAACGTATTCCATCAAACAGGATTTATGCTAGACGTTAAAAATTTACGTTTTATTTTGCCAGAAGAAGAGAAAATCTATGAGTTTTTAACCGAAGATATTGAATACTATATGAACAAATTTGAGGTTTTGATTACTGACCGTTTTAAAACAAAGCAAATCATAAAACCAAAAATGGAATCGTTAGGGGTAAAAGTGGAAAATGATTTACTATCCATCGACCTTAGCCATATACAAATTGATCCAGAAGAACTAGAATCCATGATGGAACAATATCGATTAAAAAAGAAATATCATCGTTTAAAAAATGGAGCATTTGTTGATTTAGAACAAAACGAAGAGTTGCGTTTTATGGATCAATTAGTCACTGGTATGGATCTTACTTCACAAGACCTTAAACAAAAAGAAATTGTTTTACCCGTTAATCGCACATTATACTTAAATCAGTTATTAAAAGGTATGCAAGGAACAGAAGTCATCAAAAACCAAGAATATCGTGAAATTGTTCAAGAATTAGAACAAGAAACTATTGACAAGCCAATTATTTTACCGCATCATCTACAAGCTGATTTACGTTACTACCAAAAAATAGGCTATCAATGGCTACAAGTGTTAGATCATTATCATTTTGGTGGGATTTTAGCCGATGACATGGGATTAGGAAAAACCATCCAAATACTAGCTATATTGCTAGCTTATCAACAATCTTGTAAAAATGAGGAACAAACGGATGAATATGGAAAGCAAACTAATCAAGAAGCGCAAGAAGTTGGGAATCAAACCAATCAAGAAGAACAAGAAGTGGGAGAACAAATCAATCAGAAAGAGCAAGAAGTTGGAAAGCAAATCAATCAGGAAGAACAAGAACTGGTACAAGAATCATTAGCTCAAAAAAATGACCAAATAGAAAACACAAAAAGAAAAACCAGTTTAGTGGTATCTCCAAGTTCCTTAACTTTAAACTGGCTAAACGAATCGCAAAAATTCACACCCGATTTACAAGTACAAGTCGTTCATGGAACAGCAGCAGAACGAAAAAAACAAATTGAGAACTTAGAGCAAAATGACGTTTTAATTACATCTTATGATCTATTAAAACGTGATATAGCTGTTTATCAAGAAAAAAATTATCTATTCCGTTATATCATTGCCGATGAAGCACAATACTTAAAAAACAGTAATACGCAAAATGCCAAAGCCATGAAACAGTTAAAAGCAGATACCCGTTTTGCCTTAACAGGAACCCCTATTGAAAACTCACTAGCAGAATTATGGTCTATTTTTGACTTTGTCATGCCGGGCTACTTATTTACCTATAAAAAATTCAAATCTACTTATGAGACGGCCATCGTAAAAGACGAAGATGAATCAGCCATGAAAAAATTAAAAATGCTCATTGAACCATTTGTTTTGCGAAGAACAAAACGCGAAGTATTAACCGAACTTCCTGACAAAACCATATCTGTACTAAAAAATGAAATGCAAGAAGAACAAGAAAAGCTGTATTTGTCGTATTTAGCACAAGCCAAACAAGAAGTAGCTGAGCAAATCAATCAGCAAGGTTTTGAACGAAGCCAAATAAAAATTTTAGCAGCGCTTACCAGATTAAGGCAAGTTTGTTGCCACCCCGGTTTATTTATCGAAAACTACCAAGGAACCAGTAGTAAACTAGAACAATGTATGGAAATCGTAGAAGAAGCGGTATCCTCAGGACATAAAATTTTATTGTTCTCAACCTATACCTCTATGTTTAGCATACTCGGAAAAGAATTAAGCCAAAGAAACATATCTTACTACCAACTAACAGGAGCAACCAAAGTAGACGAGAGAATCAAGCTTGTAGAAGAATTTAATGAAAATCCATCCATTCAGGTCTTCTTAATCTCCTTAAAAGCAGGAGGAACTGGGCTAAACTTAACCGGAGCAGACATGGTCATTCACTATGACCCATGGTGGAACCTATCAGCAGAAAATCAAGCAACAGACAGAGCCTACCGAATAGGGCAAAAAAACAATGTACAGGTCTACAAACTAATCACCAAAAACTCCATAGAAGAAAAAATCTATGAGTTGCAAAACCGAAAAGCAGACCTAATTGACCATATGCTAAGTACACAAACTACCTTTGTCAATAAACTATCCAAAGAAGAAATTATGCAATTATTTTCGTAAGCTAAAAAAGCAAGGAAAAGGAAAAGGGAAAAGAGGGGACGCCCTTTTTTTCCCTAGTTGTTTTTTAGAAAGGGGATGGAAAAAAATGAGATGGGAAGAAGAACTATCACGCAGTGATGATCTTAGAAGAGAAAGAAGTATACACAATCAAATTGACAGTCTAATGGAGTTAATTCAAGAAACTAAAGATAGAAAACAGAAGATAGTGGGACTAGTTAAAGTTCTTGATTTATACGATACGCTTAAAATGGAATGTTATGAAATACCTTCTGATAAGGAGATCCTACTGCTTAAAAAACAATTAGCAGAATTACGTTTATCTGAAGTAAAAGAAAAACATACCATAGATCACCAAAAAGAGTATGAAAATGAAGAAGGTTATGAGATAGAAGAGTAAGGAGAAAAAGAGTGAAAGAATATATAACCATAATAGGCGGAGGGTTAGCTGGAACAGAAGCTGCCTATCAAATTGCCAAAGCAGGAATTCCTGTTAAATTATACGAAATGAAACCAAAAAAATATACTCCTGCACACCATAGCTCAGAATTAGCAGAAGTTGTTTGTAGCAATTCGTTTAAATCGAATTTATTAACTAATGCTTGTGGATTATTAAAAGAGGAGTTACGAAAATTAGATTCTTTGCTCATTCGTATAGCAGATGAAACAAAAGTACCAGCAGGTCAGGCGTTAGCAGTAGATCGAGAAGAATTTTCACAAAGAGTAACAGAAGAAATAAAAAATAATCCTCTCATTGAGATAGTTTCAGAAGAGGTAGGAAAAGGTCTACCAACTACTCTATCAGACTTAATAAAAGAATCCATTACTATTGTGGCTACGGGTCCGCTTACTTCTGATCCTTTAGCAGAAGAAATAGCAGAATTAACTCGGGCAAAATAAATTGTATTTTTATGATGCAGCAGCACCTATCGTAACCAAGGAAAGTATTGATTTTTCGGTTGCTTTTTATGGTGATCGTTATTCCCAAGAAAAGAAAAAAGAAGAAACGATGGAAGAATGGAAAAAGAGGTTAGCAGGAGAAGAACCAAGTTATATTAATTTACCGATGGATCAAGAAGAATACGAAACCTTTTGGAAAGCATTGGTAGAAGCAGAAGTAGTCACTCTTCATGAATTTGAAAAAAAAGAAATTTTTGAAGGTTGTATGCCAATAGAAGTTATGGCAAAACGAGGAATGGATACCCTTCGTTTTGGCCCGTTAAAGCCAATGGGGTTTGACGATCCTAGAACAGGGAAAAGACCCTATGCCGTAGTACAATTACGCCAAGACGACAAACAGGCAGAACTATATAACTTAGTAGGTTTTCAAACCAATTTAAAATTTGGTGAACAAAAAAGAGTATTTCAATTAATTCCCGGCTTAGGGCAGGGCGATTTTGTTAAATATGGAGTTATGCACAGAAACACTTATCTAAATTCACCAGAGTTATTAACAGAAACGTATCAACTAAAAAGTAATCCTAATCTATACTTTGCGGGGCAATTGACTGGAGTAGAAGGATATGTGGAATCCATTTCGTCAGGGATGGTAGTTGCACTAAATACAATAGCGTACTACCAAAGTCAGAAACAAAGGATAGATTATCTTCCAATTACGTTTTCTGCTTATACGATGATTGGCAGTTTGGCTAAGTATATTTCTACCCCTAATCATAAGTTCCAGCCAATGAATGCTAATTTTGGTATTTTGCCAGAATGGGAGGGGAAGAAGATTAGGGATAAGAAGGAGAGGTATCAGAAGTTGGCAGAAAGAAGTCTAAAGCATTTATTTTTTGTTCCAGAAGGGAAAAAATAATATTACAGTATTACCAAAATATTACATTTTCTTTAAAAAACAGACAAATTAACATAAAACTATTGCCAAAAAGTCAATGTTTTGTTATAATTATAAATAGATGTATTAAAGAAAAGTGTATGTATAGTACGATGAAAGGGGTATTGTATGGAAGAGTTACAAAGAAGAGCGGAAGAATTGAGAAAAGAGATTGTAGAATTAGAAGCAGAAGTGGAAAATGCAAATGAAAATGAAGATTTTCAAACTGCTGAATTACTTAGTCAATCTATACCTGCAAAGAGGATGCAATTAGCACAGTTAGAAGCACAAATTAAAGAAATCAAAGATTTGGACAAAGAAATCGAAAATCTAAAAAAAGAGATAGAAAGATTAGAATTAGAAGTAGAGAATGCTCGAGAAGAAGAAGATTTTCAAACTGCTGAACTGATTGAACAATCTATACCTTCTAAAAGAATGAGACTAGCGCAACTAGAAAATTTATCACAAGATAAATTAGAAGTTTTCACGGGAGAAGGTAAACAAACAGAATTTAGAATTAAGGAAGAAAAATTAAAAAAAGAAATTGAAATTGCAAAAGCAGATTTAGAAAAAGCCAGTAAAGAAGGTAGATTCAATGACGAACAAGCATATGCAGAATATTTGGAGGCTTTAGAATCGGATTTATCAGACCTTTTAGAGGAAAAAGGGAAGCAAAATAAAGAAAAAGGTAAAGTTATAGTCAAGACAAATTCTGCTGAGACTAAACCAAAAACGAAAAAATCGACAGATGAAGAAAAAAAGAAAATTATTGATGATGTTACAAAACAAATGAAAGACGAAGATAGGAACTATAAAAATATTAATGTTAATCCAGTTCCAGATATTCCAAATGTCAAATTGAAAGGAAAAGATTTGACAGATGAAGAAAAAAAGAAAATTATTGATGATGTTACAAAACAAATGAAAGATGAAGATAGAAACTATAAAAATATTAATATTAATCCAGTTCCAGATGTACCTGAAGTTAAATTAGGAGAAGATGTATCGATAAAAAAGGGTAATCAACAAACTGATTTTAAGCCTGAAGAAGTTCGCTTACAGAGAACTGGTTTACAAATTTTTAGGCAAGAATTTATGGATATGCCTGAAATTAAAAAAAGACATACTATTTCTGAAAATCCATTGTTACCATTACCAGGTTCAGTGGCATTGGCATTAGCTACAGCAGGAATTCTTACCGGACCAGTTGGCTGGATAGGCGCAGGAACGGTAGCAGCAGGATCATATTTTTTAGCAAAACCTATTCTACGAGCAGTTACTGGGGAAAATAAAATAGTAAAAGCGATAACTGAGCAATTTAATGAGATGCCAGTAAAAGATTTAAAGAAAATGGCAGACTATTTGTCAGAAGAAAATATCATCGACTTAAAACCAAACGCAGTTGTTTTAAAAGCACTAAATAGAAGTTTAAGATCACTAGCTAATCGAGAAAACCAGAAATTAGAGGAAACGATAGCAGAAATGACACAACGTCGAGACAAGATATTGGCTAAAGCTGGAGAAGGTAAGGATAGAAATGAACATTATCCATTTACAAAAGAAGAAGAGGAAGAACTAAAAGAATTAAATGAGCTTATTGATATTAATCGAAAAGAAGCAGAAGATAATGAATTACGTTCTAAGAATGCGAGAAGAGGAAAAGATAGAATTAGTGCAATGTATAAAGGAAATGTTGCAGGTAATAAATTTTTAAATGTTTTTAACAAGAGAAATTCAACAACAAAAGAATATATGCCAGCTTTAAATGAATATGCTAATGCAGAAGTAATGAAAATTGCAGGTACAGCTATGAACGATCCAAGTGTAGCAGCAAAAGGGCAAGCACAAATGGAAGAAGTAGGTCAAAAATATACTTATAAAAAATTTGGATTATTAAGGAGCCCATTTAATATGAAACAATCCCCTGCTAGAATTGTTTCAGATCAAAGAGATAATACAATAAGAAATGTTGGTGTAGCAGCTTTGGCGGGAGCATCACTTTATCGAACGGTTACTAATATGAATGATATGGCTGAAGAGTTAAAAAATGCACAAGGTAATAATAAAGATGTAGAAAAAGTAAATCAATTTGCAGATCAATTTAATCAGAAAAAGACTGATTTAGGTCAAAGTATGGATAATGTGACCGATAATGATATTCAAGGAACTGGAAATAGTATTGTAAATGATACTTTTAACCGTGGAGAAGTAGCAGCAATGCGAGGAAACGGTGGAACAGTAAGCCATATGAATGAAGGATATGTTGCTGATGATCAATTAACACAACAATTAGGAAATGCATCTGCCGAAAAAGTTAATGGAATATTGAACGGAGGAATTTCTGATAAATTAAGAAATATAGGAAAACTAATTTCAGGGGAAGAAAATGCAACAGTTACTCAAAAATTGCAAGATGCTGTAGGAGATGCACACTCTGTTTCTGGTGCTGGAGTCGATCATGCTACCCAATTTGCTATTCATGAAAATGCAGTACAATATAATCAAAGTCATGCTGATTTGTATGAGCATTTAGCAGATGTTACTGACAAAGCACAAGAAATGATGAAATTACAACCACCAACTTTAAGGGCAAAAATCATTAATTTTATAAAACCAGATTTTATAGGACCAATTGCTGCGGCAGTGACTTCTTTAGGATCTACTATAGGGTTAGGAATTAAACGCAATTCAGAACAAAAAGTAGATATAGATATTGGCATAGAGGATGATATAGAAGAGGAAAAATAGACAAAAGAAAGAAAGGAAGATTCATATGGGAATGAAAGAAAGCCTAGTAGTAGATTGGAAAGATAAAACAATTGAGTATCAAGGAAAAACAATGTATATTGTAGAGCAATTTGAATTTGAAGGAAGAGAGTATTTTTATGCAGTTGATGTTGATACAGTTGAGAGTAAAAAATTGGAAGTCACATTTCTTTATCGAATAAAAGATGATGTTTTTGCTCATGTTGAAGATGAAAAGTTGTATGAACAATTAATCATTACTGGTGGAGCAAAGGTTATTTCAGCTATGATAGTTGAAGATATTCGAAAGTTAAAGCATGAAGGAAAATTATAATTTTATAATGGTATACTTAAAAGTGGTGAAGATTAGTTTTCACCACTTTTAGGATAAAAGGAGGAGAATGAAATGAGTGATTCAGGAACATATTTAGATTACCTTAATTATTATAGAGACAAACTGATAAAAGAGAATGGTGATAAAAATGAAATACAAAGAGTAGAACAATTAATTCAACAAATTAATAATCCAACAAAGTCAAAATTTGTTTCTCAAGGAAATAGAAACATTTCTCCTAGTAGTTCGTCTAAAGTTGATCAATCTAAAATGTTTAGGGATAACGTAAAAAGACAGGCTCAAAAAACAAACGCCAAACCAAATGTAGTGCCAAAGGCAAAGACAAAACCTGCTACCAATACAGCAATCAAGAAAAAAAGAAAAGTTAAAAACAAACCATTAACATTGAAAGATCTTGGAATTGCTATTGCTATAGGAACTTGTGTAGGGATTCCTCTTAGTTTTTATACTTATCATTCGGTGAAAAATATGCCAACGAATTTGAATTATACTACGGTAGAAGAAAAGAAAAAAGGAATGGAACACGATGATACGAATTATCGTAAGTTTTTAAAGCAAACATATCATTTAACAGATGAAGAAATAGATAAAAGAATTGAATTAGAAGAAGATAATGGAAGATGGGGAAGAATTCCAGATAAAGAAATAGGCGATGATTAGCTGAGAAAAGTAGTAAAATTATTTTAAGTTTCAATTTATTTTTTAGAAGAGGGGAAAATCAAAATTTTCCCCAGGATAAAAACATGATTTTGAAAAAATAATTGCTCAAAGTATTGAAAAATAAGTAAAAATTATTGATATAAAATAAAAATTACGTTAAAATTTGTTTGGTGATACAAATGAATT